>NZ_JBIWAK010000005.1:0-774326 GCF_044759995.1 Streptomyces sp. NPDC098781 | reverse complement strand
TGAGTTCTCAAGGAACGGACGCTTCCTTTGTACTCACCCTCTCGGGCTTTCCTCCGGGCTTTTCCCTTCGGTCTTGCGTTTCCGACTCTATCAGACCGTTTTCCGATCCGATTTCCTCGGTGCTTTCCAGGTTCTCGCTCTCGCGTTTCCCTTTCCGGCGGTTCCGACTTTATCAGATCCTTTCGGGCCTGACCCCCAGTCAGCGGGTCTTGTCCTCGCGGCTGTTGGGCCGTTCCGACGAGTGAGACTTTAGCGGATTCCGTGCTCCCGAGCTAATCGGGGGCTGCGTTCTCTCGAACGCGGATTCCTCATTCCGTAATTACGCAGGCCAATGAGACGACGGCAGACAGATCGACTGTCGTCGAATGGCAGTTGGTACTTGCGGAGTGGCTGTCCGGGGACCGACCGGAGTCGGCGCTCACGTCGGACAACTCGGAGAACAGTACGGACGGCCCTGGGGCGTGTCAACTTCACTCCGTGTGGGACGCCGGGGGCGTAGTCTGGGACCCATGACGACGCGTACGTGCACCCAGCTGTGGTGGGCCGCCTGACGGCGGCCGTAGTCACGTATGTACTCAACGGCCGCCGCCTCGGCGGCCGTTTTCGTGTCTCCCTCCAGAGCTCCTGGGAGTCGGCCGGCCGGGACGGCGGCCTCGACCAGAAGGTGGAGAAGAGATGACGCGAGTCTTCAGCGGGGTCAAGCCGACCGGGCATCTGACGCTGGGGAACTACCTGGGGGCCATGCGGCGGTGGGCTGTCGTGGATCAGCACCAGGCCGACGCGCTGTTCTGCATCGTCGATCTGCACGCGCTGACCGTGGACCACGATCCGGCGCGGGTGCGCAGGCTCAGTCGGCAGGCGGCGACCTTGTTGCTGGCGTCCGGGCTGGATCCGGAGCTGTGCACCGTGTTCGTACAGAGTCATGTGGATGAGCACGCGCGGCTGTCGTACGTGCTGGAGTGCGTGGCCACGGACGGCGAGATGCGACGCATGATCCAGTACAAGGAGAAGGCGGCGCGGGAGCGGGTGCGGGGCGGGAGTGTGCGGCTGTCGCTGCTGACGTATCCCGTGCTGATGGCGGCGGACATCCTGGCGTACGGGACGGACGAGGTGCCGGTCGGGGACGACCAGACGCAGCATGTGGAGCTCGCGCGGGATCTCGCGGTGCGGTTCAACCAGCGGTACGGGCATACGTTCGTGGTGCCTCGGGCCACGTCGCCGCAGGTCGCGGCCCGGGTCATGAACTTGCAGGATCCGGCGTCGAAGATGGGCAAGAGCGATGACTCCGGGCCGGGGATCGTCTATCTGCTCGATGAGCCGGATGTGGTGCGGAAGAAGGTCATGCGGGCCGTGACCGACAGTGGGCGCCAGGTCGTGTACGACCGGGCCGCGCAGCCGGGGGTGGCGAATCTGCTGGAGGTCCTCGCTGCCTGTACGGGTGGGAACCCATCGGAGCTGAGCGGTGTATATGAGACGTACGGCGCCTTGAAGTCAGCCACCGCGGAGGCCGTGGTCGAGACTCTCAGGCCCGTACAGGACAGGCACAGGGAGCTGTGCGCGGATCCTGGCTATGTGGAGGGGGTGCTGCGGGATGGTGCGGAGCGTGCTCGGGCGATGGCTCGGCCGACCGTGGATGCCGCGTATCGGGCGATCGGGCTGCTGCCGGCGGCAGCGGCTGTGGCGGCGACCGCTGATATCGGGGTGACCGCCTAGGGACGGGTGGGCGGGGCCGCCCCCTGGGTCAGAGGGCGGCCGGGCGTCACTTGGTGCCGGAGGCCAGCTCGCGGCTGCGGTCGCGGGCGGCTTCGAGGGCCGCGATGAGAGCGGCTCGTACGCCGTGGTTCTCCAGTTCGCGGATGGCGTTGATCGTGGTGCCGGCGGGGGACGTCACGTTCTCGCGGAGCTTGACGGGGTGTTCCCCGCTGTCGCGGAGCATCGTGGCTGCGCCGATCGCGGACTGGACGATCAGGTCGTGCGCCTTGTCGCGGGGCAGGCCGAGGAGGATGCCGGCGTCGGTCATGGCTTCGACCAGATAGAAGAAGTACGCCGGTCCGGAGCCGGAGAGGGCGGTGCAGGCGTCCTGCTGTGACTCGGGGACGCGGAGCGTCTTGCCCACGGCGCCGAAGATCTCCTCGGCGTGGGCGAGGTCGGCTTCGCTGGCGTGGCTGCCGGCGGAGATGACGGACATGGCCTCGTCGACGAGGGCGGGGGTGTTCGTCATGACGCGGACGACAGGGGTGCCTGCGGTGAGGCGCTCCTCGAAGAAGGAGGTGGGGATGCCCGCGGCTCCGCTGATGACCAGGCGGTCGGTGGGGATGTGCGGGGCGAGTTCGTCGAGGAGGGTGCCCATGTCCTGTGGCTTGACCGTGAGGATCAGGGTGTCGGCGGTCTTGGCGGCTTCCGCGTTGGTGACCGGGGTGACTCCGTAGCGGGTGCGGAGTTCTTCGGCTCGTTCGGCGCGGCGGGCCGTCACCAGGAGGTCGGCCGGGGCCCAGCCGCCGCGGATCATTCCGCTGAGCAGGGCTTCGCCGATCTTGCCGGTGCCGAGGACTGCGACTTTCTGGGTCATGGCTGGGGTGCCCTCCGGGGGTTGCGTCGTCCGGGTTCATCCTCCCACCGGGGCCTCCTTTTCGAGGTGGCGTGTCCGGTGGGCGGACGAGTGGGCCTGGCCCGGTCCCGCGGAGGTCATGTGGTCCTGCGTCGCAGGGTCGCCGCGCCCAGGCCCAGGACCAGCAGGGCGCAGCCCGCCACGATCAGGGCGTCGCGGACGAAGTTGGCGGTCATGTCGGTGTGCTTGAGCACCTCGTTCATGCCGTCCACCGCGTAGGACATGGGGAGGACGTTGGAGATGGCTTCGAGGGCCGGGTGCATGTTGTCGCGGGCGGTGAACAGGCCGCAGAGGAGGAGTTGGGGGAAGATCACGGCCGGCATGAACTGGACGGCCTGGAATTCGGAGGCCGCGAAGGCCGAGACGAAGAGACCTAGCGCGGTGCCGAGCAGCGCGTCGAGCAGGGCCACGAGCAGGAGCAGCCAGGGGCTGCCGGTGACGTCCAGGCCGAGGAGCCAGAGGGCGAGTCCGGTCGCCAGGGCGGACTGGATGATCGCGAGGACACCGAAGGCGAGGGCGTAGCCGGCGATCAGGTCGCCTTTGCCCAGGGGCATGGCGAGGAGGCGTTCGAGGGTGCCCGAGGTGCGTTCGCGCAGGGTGGCGATGGAGGTGACCAGGAACATCGTGATCAGCGGGAAGATCCCGAGGAGGGAGGCGCCGATGTTGTCGAAGGTGCGCGGGCTGCCGTCGAAGACATAGCGCAGCAGGAACAGCATCACGCAGGGGACGAGCAGCATCAGCGCGATGGTGCGGGGGTCGTGGCCGAGCTGGCGCAGGACCCGGGCCGCCGTGGCGGTGGTGCGGGCGAGGTTCAGCGCGCCGGTGGGGGCGGGCCGCAGGGTCGCGGTGGGGCCGGTCGTCGTGGTCATCGGGTGGTCTCCTTCGCGCGGGCGGCCGCGACCGCCTCGTCGACCAGGTGCAGGAAGGCCGCCTCGACCGTCTCGGCGTCGGTACGGGTGCGCAGGGCGTCCGGGGTGTCGTCGGCGAGGATCTGGCCCTCGCGCATGAGGAGGAGGCGGTGGCAGCGCTCTGCCTCGTCCATGACGTGGGAGGAGATGAGGAGGGTGGCGCCGCGGGAGGCGGCGATGTCGTGGAAGAGGGTCCAGAGGTCTCGGCGCAGGACCGGGTCGAGGCCGACGGTGGGCTCGTCCAGGACGAGGAGTTCAGGGGTGCCGAGGAGGGCGACCGCGAGGGAGACGCGGCTGCGCTGGCCGCCGGAGAGGTTGCCGGCCAGGGAGTCGGCGTGGCTGGTGAGGTCGACGTCGGCGATGGCGCGGGTGACGTTCTCGTGGCGTCGGTCGGTGGCTCCGTGGCCGGGGTCGAGGATCGCGGCGAAGTAGGCGAGGTTCTGGCGGATGGTCAGGTCGTCGTAGACGGAGGGGGCTTGGGTGACGTAGCCGATGCGGGTGCGCAGGGTGGGGTGGCCGGCGGGGCGGCCGAGGACGTCGAGGGTGCCGGTGACCTTGGCCTGAGTGCCGACGATCGACCTCATGAGGGTGGTCTTGCCGCAGCCTGAGGGGCCGAGGAGTCCGGTGATCTGGCCGCGCGGGACGGTGAAGTCGAGGTCGCGGAGTACCTGGCGGGGGCCGCGTACGACGTTCAGGGACTCGGCTCGGATGGCGGGGGTGTCTGGGGGTTCGGAGCGGGTCGGCGCGTAATTCATCATGTGATGAATAATCCTCGGGTCAGGCTGCGCCGTCAAGCGCCGTGGCAGGCGCCGGGGTGCGGCTGCGCTGGGCGTGTGGGCGGTTGCCGGGTGCCCCGGGGAGGGTGCTGGGATGCGCCCGGTGCGGTGGGGGCGCGGGGTTCGCGTCCGTGCACATGACTCGCCCGCCCTCGCCGGTTGGGAGTGGCGGGGCGGGCGGCTGTTGGTGATCGGGGCTGTGGGGAGCGTCAGAAGGAGGTGGTGGTGGGGGCTACGGCCACGAGGAGGTCCACGTCGTAGGTCTCTTCGATGATTCCGTCCGGGAAGGCGGCGAGGAGGAACTGCTTCTCCTCGGTCAGGAAGGCTGCGCTCGCCTCCGTGCCGTGGACCAGGAAGATCGAGTGGCTGCCGATGTTGGCGAGGTGTGTGTCGATGGGGACGCGGCGGCTCCAGCGGACCTTGCGGCGGGTGAAGTCGAGGGTGCCGGTGGGGTCGGTCAGGGCGGCTCGGGCGCCGCTGCCATTCTGCTCGACGGCCGGGTGGGCGCCGAAGCGCCGTTCGATCCGCTCCGCCTGGGCGGCGTGCCAGGGGATGTCGAGCGGCGTGGTGTTCCACCACAGGGCGAGCGCTCCGCCGGGCCGGAGCACGCGCAGGGCCTCGGGCGCCGAGTGGGTGGGGTCGGTCCAGTGCCAGGCCTGGGCGTAGGTGAGGAAGTCGGCGGATGCGGTGGCCAGGGGGAGGGCGTCGCCGTTGCCGCGGACGATCGGCAGGTCGGGGTGGGCGCTGCGGAACTGGTCCGCCATGCCCTCGCCGGGCTCCACCGCCAGGACGTCGGCGCCGCGGCTGCGCAGCAGGGCGGTGGCTATGCCCGTGCCCGCGCCGACGTCGATGACGCGTGCGCCGGTGAGGGGGCGGTGGGCGAGTTCCTCGATCGTGTCGAAGAGGGCGGGCGGATAGGAGGGGCGGTTCGCGGCGTACTGGGCTGCGGCGGCGTTGAAGGAGCGGGCGCGGTCGGAGTGGGAAGGGGCGGCCATATGGCCATGGTGGCCCTGGCCGGTGGAGTGAGCACCGAGCTTTCCGAGAGGTTGGCCGACCGGTGATGCCCTGGACGGCGGACCACGCCGGAGGACTCCGAGGGACCGCGCCCGCGCGGGCCGGCCCCGGCCGGCCGCGTGTCGTCGGTCCGGCCTCGCAGGCAGGCGGCCGACAGCTGTGGCCCGCCCATGGCCGGGCCGCCCTCGCCCCGGCCTCGGCGGCTAGGGCCTGTCGTTTGGATCAGGTCGGCTGCGAGGTTCAGCGCCTTTCAGCCGGCCCGAGCGGGGTCTGGTGCGTGCAGCTGCAAGGCGGAGGAGGGAGTCGACGCGGAGCGTCGGCGAGTGACGACAACGCGGCAGATGTGCGTGCCAGACCCCGCGACGCCGACCTGATCCAAACGACAGGCCCTAGGTGCGGCGGCGCTTCTTCGAAGGGTTGCCGGTGCGGCGGGTCGTGCGGGTTTCGTGTTGTTCGCGGGCCGTTTCGTATTCCTCGCGGTGGAGTTTCTCGCCGGGGGCCTCGATGAGGGAGCGGAAGAAGTAGGCGAGGAGTGAGCCGACGAAGCCGATGGTCAGCAGGCCGCGGAGGGAGGCGTGGCGGTGGGGGTCGGTGCGTTTGGTGAAGCCGTCCCAGGTGTGGCGGAAGGCGAGCGCGCTGCACACGGCGAACATCACGACGACCAGCACGGTGACGAAGGTGCCGATGGCGGCGATCTCGATGCCCTGGTAGGCGAAGCGCAGGACCAAGCAGGAGATGGCCGTGGCGGCGAGGGAGCCGGCGGACACGGCGATACGGCGGGTGGTGTACCCGTGGTCGTGATCGACCCAGGTCGTGCCGAAGAAGCGTAGGGGCTCGGGGCGGGGGCCCGTGGAGCCCGCGGGGGTGGCCGGGGTGCCGTTCTTCTCGCTCACCAGTCGATTATGGCTCCGGCGGGCCCGCGGGGTCCGTACGGGTCCCGGCGAACCGGGACCGGCCGGGCTCAGGAGCAGCGCGGACGGACGTATCCGTCGCTGCCGGTGTTCACATAGGCGTCCGAGACGAACTCTCCGTTGTCGATGCAGTCCCAGATGTTGGTGGTGCCGTAGGGACCGCTGACGTTCGTGCCCGGCGTCTGGCAGAAGATCTGTACCTGGGCGCCCTCGGGCAGGGTGCGGACGACGGAGTACTGGGTGCCGGGGCCGCGCCGGACATTCAGGCGGACTCCCGGTGCGACCGAGTAGTAGCGCAGTGCCATGGTCGTAGCCGTGGCCTCCGCCATTGTCGTGACGGTGTCGCCCTCGTCGGCTCTGTCGACCTCTTCGACTCGGTCCATGGACATGATCGAACCTCCCCCGTTGATCCCCATGACTGCCATGGGGTCCCGTTGATTCCCCTAAATCACGCCACGCACACATGTGCGCGTTAGGAACACGGAGGCTAGCAAGCCGCCTCTGTCTCGTACGAGTCATCGACTAGGCTCCGTGCGTCGCGCGCGCGGACGAACAGCACGGGGGTGGTCCCATGGCGCCACAGCAGAACGCCGGAGCGGGCGCGGAAGCGGAACTTCCCGAATACGCCGGTCACTACCGCCTGGAGTCACATCTGGGCTCCGGCGGCATGGGCGTGGTCCATCTGGCCCGCAGCACCTCGGGCATGCAGCTCGCGGTGAAGGTCGTGCATGCCGAGTTCGCCAGGGATCCCGAGTTCAGGGGGCGGTTCCGGCAGGAGGTGGGGGCGGCGCGCCGGGTCAGCGGGGCCTTCACCGCGCCCGTCGTGGACGCCGATCCGGAGGCCGAACGGCCCTGGATGGCCACGCTGTTCATACCCGGCCCGACCCTCTCCGACCAGGTGAAGCGGAACGGCCCCATGGACCCGGCGCAGCTGCGTCGGCTGATGGCCGGGCTGGCCGAGGCGCTGCGTGACATACACCGGGTCGGTGTGGTGCACCGGGATCTGAAACCGAGCAACGTGCTGCTCGCCGAGGACGGTCCGAAGGTCATCGACTTCGGCATATCTCGGCCAAAGGACAGTGAACTGCGGACCGAGACGGGGAAGTTGATCGGTACGCCGCCCTTCATGGCGCCGGAGCAGTTCCGGCGCCCGCGGGAGGTCGGGCCGGCCGCCGACATCTTCGCGCTGGGGTCGGTACTGGTGCACGCGGCGACGGGACGGGGGCCGTTCGATTCCGACAGTCCCTATGTCGTCGCCTACCAGGTCGTCCACGACGAGCCGGATCTGACCGGTCTGCCGGCCGATCTCGCGCCGCTGGTGCTGCGGTGCCTCGCCAAGGAGCCCGAGGACCGGCCCACGCCCGACGAGTTGATGCGGGAACTGCGGTCGGTGGCGGCGTCGTACGACACACAGGCGTTCATTCCGGCGCAGCGGACGACGAGTGCGACCGGTGAGAGCGCGCAGGCGCCGGACGCGCGGCCCTCGGCGGTACGTGACGAAACGTCCCGCCCGAGGCGCGGGAGCCGCAGGACCAGGCTGGTGGCGCTCGGCGCCGGCGCCCTCGGGCTCGTCACGATCGCCGCGTTGGCCGTGGTGCGGATGCTCGGCGACGGCGCCACACCGCACGAGGCCGCGCCGCGCACCACACCGGCCGCCTTCAGCGCGTGGTCGGCGGCCCCGGCGCCCAAGAAGGGCACACCCCAGTGTTCGTACGGTGCGGGGAAGTTGCTCTGCGCCCAGACCGGGCTCACCTTCGCGCTCGACCCGCTGAACGGCCGGCTGCTGTGGCGGCACTCCGTCGACACCGAGCACGTCAGCGGACCGCCGGCCGTGGCGGGCGGCCTCGTGCAGCCGGCGTCCGGGCCGGGAGGCCGGCTGGAGGCACTGGATCCCGCGACGGGCAAGGCGCGTTGGCAGCGGGACATGCCCGCGTACAGCGCGTCGTCGGCCGCCGGGGGCATGCTGCTGCTCACCGGCGCCGACGGCACCCTCACCGGCGTGGACGGCGCTTCGGGCGACACGAAGTGGAGCCGAACCGTACCGGGTCACAAGGAGCCGTACTTCGTCGCGTTCGCCGGAGATCCGCTGGCGTACGCGACGCAGGCGTCCGACGACGGGTCGAGCACCCGGGTCACCGCGCTGGACCCGGCTACGGGCGACGTGCGCTGGGACGCGCGGCTGAAGGGCACGCTGGAGGCGGTCGGCGCGTCGGACGGGTCGGTCTTCCTCATCGCCGTCGACGCGGTCTACAGCGACGCCAGGAGCGTGGTCCGCTACTCCCCCGCCGACCGGAGCACGCGGCGCGTGGCGCTGTCGCTCCCTGTTCAGCAGGCGCACGGCACGGTGCGCGGGAACGTCGTCCATCTCGCGGGCTCCGGCGGTTCGCTGGTCGCCGTCGACATGGCGGCGGGCCGGCAGCTGTGGAGCCTGGAGACGTCCGTGACCCGTACATCGTCGCCCGTCGCCGACGATCGCCGTGTCTACATCAGCGCCCCCGACGGCCGGCTGCTCGCGGTGGACGCCCGCGACGGCAGGCTGCTCGGCCAGACGCCGACGCGGCTCGGTGGCGCCGAGGACGGGGTGGCGGCCGACCTGCCCGAGCCGCTGCTCGCCGACGGCCACGTCTTCGCCGCCGCTCCCGACGGCACCGTGTTCGCCGTGAACGGCAAGGACTCCGCCGCCTGGTGAAGCCGTAGACACGACACAGCCCCATGCGAAGGGGCCGCCCCCGCACCAGCGGGAAGCGGCCCCTTGCTGCGTGAGCCTCAGCCCAGCTTGGACACGTCCCGCACCGCGCCCTTGTCCGCGCTGGTCGCCATCGCCGCGTAGGCGCGCAGGGCGGCCGACACCTTGCGTTCGCGGTTGCCGGGGGCGTACACCCCGCCCAGCGCCTGCTCGCGGCGCGCCAGCTCGGCGTCGTCGACCAGGAGCTCGATCGAACGGTTCGGGATGTCGATACGGATCCGGTCGCCGTCCGCGACCAGGGCGATCGTGCCGCCGGACGCCGCCTCGGGGGAGGCGTGGCCGATGGACAGACCCGAGGTGCCGCCGGAGAAACGGCCGTCGGTGATCAGGGCGCAGGTCTTGCCGAGGCCGCGGCCCTTGAGGAACGACGTCGGGTAGAGCATCTCCTGCATGCCGGGGCCGCCCTTGGGACCCTCGTAGCGGATGACGACGACGTCGCCGTCGGTCACCTGCTTGTTGAGGATCTTCTCGACGGCCTCCTCCTGCGACTCGCAGACGACCGCGGGACCCTCGAAGGTCCAGATGGACTCGTCGACGCCCGCCGTCTTCACGACACAGCCGTCGACGGCGAGGTTGCCCTTGAGGACGGCCAGGCCGCCGTCCTTGGAGTACGCGTGCTCGACGCTGCGGATGCAGCCGCCCTCGGCGTCCTCGTCGAGGGCCGCCCAGCGCTCGGACTGCGAGAAGGCCTCGGCCGACCGGACGCATCCCGGGGCGGCGTGCCACAGCTCGACGGCTTCGACGGAGGGCGAACCGCCGCGCACGTCCCAGGTCTTCAGCCAGTCCGCAAGCGACGGGCTGTGGACGGCGTGCACGTCCTCGTTGAGCAGCCCGCCGCGGTGCAGTTCGCCCAGCAGCGCGGGGATGCCGCCGGCGCGGTGCACGTCCTCCATGTAGTACGTGCGGTCCTTGGCGACGTTGGGGGCGACCTTCGCCAGGCACGGCACGCGGCGCGAGACCGCGTCGATCTCGCCCAGCCCGAACGGGACGCCCGCCTCCTGGGCCGCGGCCAGCAGGTGCAGGATCGTGTTGGTGGAGCCGCCCATGGCGATGTCGAGCGCCATGGCGTTCTCGAAGGCGGCGAAGGTGGCGACGTTGCGCGGCAGGACGGTGTCGTCGTCCTGCTCGTAGTAGCGCCGGGTGATGTCCATGACGGTCTGCGCCGCCGCGACGTACAGCTGTTTACGGGCCGTGTGGGTGGCCAGCACCGAGCCGTTGCCGGGCAGGGACAGGCCGATGGCCTCGGTCAGGCAGTTCATCGAGTTGGCGGTGAACATGCCGGAGCAGGAGCCACAGGTGGGACAGGCGTTCTCCTCGATACGGAGGATGTCCTCGTCCGAGATCTTGTCGTTCACGGCGTCGGAGATCGCGTCGACCAGGTCGAGGGTGCGGACCGTGCCGTCGACGAGCGTGGCGCGGCCGGACTCCATCGGGCCGCCGGAGACGAAGACCGTCGGGATGTTCAGCCGCAGCGCGGCGTTCAGCATGCCCGGGGTGATCTTGTCGCAGTTGGAGATGCAGACCAGCGCGTCGGCGCAGTGGGCCTCGACCATGTACTCCACGCTGTCCGCGATCAGGTCGCGGGACGGCAGGGAGTACAGCATCCCGCCGTGCCCCATCGCGATGCCGTCGTCGACGGCGATGGTGTTGAACTCGCGCGGGATGCCCCCGGCCTCCGTGATCGCCTCGCTGACGATCCGGCCGACGGGCTGGAGGTGGGTGTGACCGGGCACGAACTCGGTGAAGGAGTTCGCCACCGCGATGATCGGCTTCCGGCCGATGTCCGCACCGGGTACACCGGAGGCGCGCATAAGGGCGCGTGCGCCCGCCATGTTGCGGCCGTGGGTGACTGTGCGGGACCTCAGCTCGGGCATCGTCGCTCGCTCCTTCAGGACTACAGAGACTGCGATCAGAGACTTCTGACTGCTAACGAGCGTACGCCCGTCATCCAGGGAGCGGGACGAGGTGTCCGGAATACGGGACGAATGTCTCGCGCATCAGCTGTCCGAGGGGCCCCGCCCGGTGAGATGTGCCTGCACCACGGGGGCCACGCGCGCGATGATCTGTTCCGGGTCCGCCGACGCGATCGGCTCGATCTTGATGACGTACCGCATCATCGCGACGCCCACCAGCTGGGCGGCGGCCAGCTCGGAACGCAGCTCGGCGTCCGGCGCGTCGATCTCGCCGGCGATCCGGCGCAGCAGCTGCGTCGACACCAGCCGCCGGAACACGGTGGCCGCGGCCTCGTTGTTGACCGCCGACCGGACGATGGCCAGCAGCGGCTTGCGGGTCACCGGGTTCTCCCAGAGCCCGAAGAGGAAGCGGGTCATGCGCTCGCCGACGTCGTCCAGGGGCGCGGCCAGCACGGCGTCGCGCACCTTGAGGGCGGGCACCAGGGCGACCTCCACGGCCGCCTCGAAGACCTGCTCCTTGGTGCCGAAGTAGTGGTGCACGAGCGCGGAGTCCACGCCGGCCGCCTTGGCGATGCCGCGCACGGAGGTCTTCTCGTATCCCCGCTCGGCGAACTCCTCGCGGGCCGCGTCCAGGATACGGTCGCGGGTGTCGGCGGATTCGGTACGAGGGGGCCGGCCCCGGCGCCGGCCTGCGGAGGTGTCGCTCACCGCCGGGGCACCTTCACCGCCGAGGCCAGATGCAGCCGCGTGAAGGCGAGGGCCTCGGCGAGGTCGGCCTCACGTTCGGCGCCGGACATCGCGCGGCGGGTGTTGACCTCGATGACGACGTGACCGTCGAAACCGCTCAGCGCGAGACGCTCCAGCACCTCGGCGCAGGGCTGGGTGCCACGGCCGGGAACGAGATGCTCGTCCTTCGCCGAGCCCCTCCCGTCCGCGAGATGGACATGCCCGAGCCGGTCCCCCATCCGATCGATCATCTGCACCGCATCCGTGCGCGCGGTCGCCGTATGGCTGAGATCGATCGTGAAGTGCCGGTAGTCGTCCTTCGTCACGTCCCAGTCGGGGGCGTAGGCGAGCATCTCGCGGTCGCGGTAGCGCCAGGGGTACATGTTCTCGACGGCGAACCGCACATCCGTCTCGTTCGCCATCCGCCAGATACCGGCGACGAAGTCCCGGGCGTACTGGCGCTGCCAGCGGAACGGCGGGTGCACGACGACCGTGGAGGCCCCGAGCTTCTCGGCGGCGGCCTGGGCGCGCTGGAGCTTGGTCCAGGGGTCGGTGGACCACACCCGCTGCGTGATCAGCAGACAGGGCGCGTGGATGGCCAGGATCGGAATGCGGTGGTAGTCGCTGAGGCGGCGCAGCGCCTCCATGTCCTGGCTGACGGGATCGGTCCACACCATGACCTCGACACCGTCGTACCCGAGGCGCGCGGCGATCTCGAAGGCCGTCGCCGTCGACTCCGGATAGACGGAGGCCGTCGACAGAGCGACCTTCGCATCCGGGATGCGCACCACTGGTTCTGCCACGAGGGACAGCGTACGGGGCGGCACGCAGCCCGGGGGAACCGATGACCACCCGCCCGCCGGGACCCTCGACAACCGGCCACGCGCGCGAACTGCGCGGATACCGAGCGAACGCGGCCCGGGGGTGTGGCGGGCTTCACGCTGCACCCCCCACCCCACCGCCGGAGGCGCCAGGCCGTCGCTAGCCCACGGCCAACTGATCCAGCTTCCGCAGGATCACGCCCTCCCGCAGCGCCCAGGGACAGACCTCCAGCGTCTCCACGCCGAACAGATCCATCGCCCCCTCGGCCACCAGCGCCCCCGCCAGCAACTGCCCCGCACGCCCCTCGGAGACCCCCGGCAGCTCCGTCCGCTGCTGCACGGTCATCCCGGCCAGCCGCGGCACCCACGCCTCCAGGGACTCCCGCTTCAGCTCACGCTGCGTGTACAGCCCCTCGGCGGAGCGGGCCGCGCCCGCGATCCGGGCCAGCTGCTTGAAGGTCTTGGACGTCGCGACCACGTGCTCGGGCGCACCGAAGCGGCTGAATTCACCCACCGTACGTGCGATCTGTGCGCGCACATGCCGTCGCAGCGCGCGTATGTCCTCAGCCTCCGGCGGATCCCCCGGCAGCCACCCCGCGGTCAGCCGCCCGGCCCCCAGCGGCAGCGACACCGCCGCGTCCGGCTCCTCGTCGATGCCGTACGCGATCTCCAGGGAGCCGCCCCCGATGTCCAGGACCAGCAGCTTCCCGGCGGACCATCCGAACCACCGCCGCGCCGCGAGAAAGGTCAGCCGGGCCTCTTCCGCGCCGGTGAGGACCTGAAGCTCGACCCCGGTCTCGGCCTTCACACGCGCGAGCACGTCATCGGCGTTGGTCGCCTCCCGCACCGCGGACGTGGCGAACGGCAGTACTTCCTCGACACCCTTGTCCTCGGCGGCCAGCAGCGCCTCGTGCACGACACCGATGAGCCGGTCGACGCCGTCGGGGCCAATGGCACCGCTGTCGTCGAGGAGTTGCGCGAGGCGCAGCTCCGCCTTGTGCGAGTGCGCGGGCAACGGTCGCGCGCCAGGGTGTGCATCCACCACCAGCAGATGCACCGTGTTCGATCCCACGTCGAGGACACCGAGTCTCATGTACGGAACGCTACTGCCACCTGGGCGATCCTCCGTCCTCGAAGTCGCAGGTACGGACGCCGTACCCTGGACCCGTGCCAAAGACGAAAAAGGCGAAGGACGACAAGACGGCCAAACCCGGCAAGGGTTCTTCGCAGGCGAAGGCAGCCATGAAGTCGAAGAGGTCCAAGAAGGGCTCCCCGGAGTCGGACGAGAAGGGCCTCGACTTCGCGCGCGCGTGGGTGGAGTTCCCTGATCCGGCAGATGACGAGCAGATCTTCCGCTGTGATCTGACATGGCTGACCTCCCGTTGGAACTGCATCTTCGGCAGCGGCTGCCAGGGCATCCAGGCGGGCCGCGCGGACGACGGCTGCTGCACGCTGGGCGCGCACTTCTCGGACGAGGACGACGAGAAGCGGGTCGCCGAGCATGTGGCGAGACTCACGCCGGAGATCTGGCAGCACCACGACGAGGGCATGGAGCACGGCTGGATCTCGGAGGACGAGGACGGCGACCGCCAGACCCGCCCCTTCCAGGGCTCCTGCATCTTCCAGAACCGCCCCGGCTTCTCCGGCGGCGCGGGCTGCTCGCTGCACATCCTGGCCCTGAAGGAGGGCCGCGAGCCGCTGGAGACCAAGCCGGACGTCTGCTGGCAGCTGCCGATCCGGCGGACGTACGACTGGATCGACCGGCCCGACGACACGCGGGTGCTCCAGGTGTCGATCGGTGAGTACGACCGCCGCGGCTGGGGTCCGGGCGGCCACGACCTGCACTGGTGGTGCACGTCGGCGACCTCGGCGCACGGCGCCGGCGACCCGGTCTACGTCTCCTACCGGGCCGAGCTGACGGAGCTGATGGGCAAGGCGGGCTACGACCGTCTGGTCGAGCTGTGCGAGGAGCGGCTGGCGTCGCAGCTGCCGCTGATGGCACCGCATCCGGCGGATCCCGTCACTTAAGCGCCCGCACCGGAACCGGCGGCCCTACGACCCGGAAGGGCTCGGCTCCCCGCTGCCGTCGGGCGGCGGTGTCGAGCTCACCGGGTCCGACGGCGCGGACGGCGAGGGCTCCGGCGACGAGGGCGGCGGATCGCTCGGCGTCGGGTCGCCCGGGGTCGGGTCGGACGGCGGCGGACTCGTGGGCGTCGGATCCGGCCCGGACGACGAGGGCGGCGGGTCGGTCGGCGTTCCGGGGTCGGTCGGATCGCCCGGGTGGGGTCCAGGACCTGGTCCGGGGCCGTGGCTTCCCGGGTCGGAGGGGCTCGGGGCGGTGCCGTAGCCCTCGATGGAGACGACGGCGCCGGCCGGTGCGATCGCCACGCGCGCGCTCCAGTGCCCCGAGGGCTCGCGCAGCTGATCGACATACACCTTGATCGTCAACGACTCGCCGGGCACGAGCGTTCCCGCCGACTGGCTCAGGTAGAGCCAGTGCGCGCCGGTGCTCGCCGACCAGCGCACCGGCGCCCGTCCGGTCGCCGTGAGCGTGACGAGCGTGGTGTCGCCGCTGCTGTCGGCCGAGACCTCCAGCTGCCCGGCGCCCGCCACGCGCGCACCGCTCACGCTGACGACCTCGACGAGGACGTCCTGGTCCGGCCGCTCGCCGAAGCGGCCGCCGGGTCTGGTGCTGGCGTTGCCGGCGTTCTCGTAGCCGCTGCCCGCGGCCTCCCCGTCGAGCGCTCCGGGGCCGTGCGCCTCGCTCGCGCTGGCCGCGCCGCCGCCCGCGCCGTCGCCGGTCGACGGGGACCGGTACGCGGCCCACAGGGCGAGGACCGGGGCGGCGACGACGGTGGCGACGACGGTCGTGGTGACGGCACGCGCGCGCAGCCGGTCGCGGCGGGCGGCACGATCCTTCGGGTCCATCGGAAAACCGCGGCGGTCGAAGCGCGGCACGGCACCGCCCCGCGCGCGCGGGCCGTGCGCGAGAGCCATGTGCAGGGCCGCGCGGGGCGCCTGGAGGACGGTCAGTTCGGCCGGGGTGACGGCCGCGCCGGGCCACCGGCCCGGGATCGCGCGCTCGGCCGTGCGGCGGCAGCGCGGGCAGTCGTCGACGTGCCGGACGAGTTCGCGGCGCAGGGCCGTGCCGAGCACGACCTGGTGGTCGCCGGTCAGCCGGGCGACGCCGGGGCAGGCGCCGGTCTCGACGACGGCGAGGGCCGCGCGGGTGCGCTCGACCTCGCAGGCGGCGGACGCGAGGAGCTCGCGCGCGGCGGCGAGGTCCATGCCGAGGACGGCGGCGACCTCGCTCGTGGCGAGGTGGTGGCGTACGGCGAGTTCGAGGGCCTCGCGCTGCTCCGGCGTGGTGCCGGCGGCCTCCGGCCAGGCGAGCAGGGCGAGTTCGCGGCGCCGCTCCTCCTGGACCTCTTCGGCGACGGGCGACCCCATGGGGCGTTCCCCCGACGACCGGTGCGCGCCGTGCCGCCCGGCCGCGTGGCTGCCGCTGCTCTGACGTTTCTGCTTGGCCTCGGCCAGCTTGCGCAGACACGCCCAGCGGGCCAGCGCGTACAGCCAGGGCCGCCGGTCCGCCGGGGCGTCCGGCACGCGCTGCCCGCGCCGCTCGGCGAGCGCGAGGACGTCGCCGAGGGCCGCGGTCGCGGCGTCGTGGTCGCACAGCACGGACAGGCAGTAGGTGAACAGCCCGTCCAGGTAGGGCTCGTAGCGCGCGGGCGGCCGCTGCGCCAACGTGCGCGCCGCCGCACGATCACGCGCCTCCCGGTGCGCCCGGTGCGCGCCGGTGGTGCGGGTCGAGGTCTCCGGAGTGCTGCTCATCATTGGTGGACCGTAGGCGGCTCGCGGTGGCGCCTTCCGCCCGCTTGAGCACTTTTAATCCATACGGGTGAAACGATCCCTCAAAGGGGTACAGGAACCCCGAATTCCGTGGCCTGTGCATGACGAGACGGGTCATCCGACGGGCGACGAGCCGGGGTTGTCAGTGGCCTCGGCTACGGTTCATCGCATGGCTGCCCGTACCAAGACCACGAAGGACCGCCCGTCCTACCGCTGCACGGAGTGCGGCTGGCAGACGGCCAAGTGGCTCGGCCGGTGCGCCGAGTGCCAGGCGTGGGGGACGGTCGAGGAGTACGGCGCGCCCGCGGTCCGTACGACGGCGCCGGGCCGGGTGACGAATTCCGCGCTGCCCATCGGCCAGATCGACGGACGGCAGGCGACCGCGCGGTCCACCGGCGTCCCCGAGCTGGACCGCGTCCTCGGCGGCGGACTGGTGCCCGGCGCGGTCGTCCTGCTCGCGGGCGAACCCGGCGTCGGCAAGTCCACGCTGCTGCTGGACGTGGCGGCCAAGGCGGCGAGCGACGAGCACCGCACGCTCTATGTCACCGGCGAGGAGTCGGCGAGCCAGGTGCGGCTGCGCGCGGACCGCATCGGCGCCATCGACGACCATCTGTATCTAGCGGCCGAGACCGATCTGGCCGCCGTGCTGGGGCACTTGGACGCGGTGAAGCCGTCGCTGCTGATCCTCGACTCCGTGCAGACCGTGGCCTCCCCCGAGATCGACGGTGCGCCCGGCGGTATGGCGCAGGTCCGGGAAGTGGCCGGTGCGCTGATCCGCGCCTCCAAGGAGCGCGGGATGTCCACCCTCCTTGTGGGACACGTCACGAAGGACGGCGCGATCGCCGGCCCGCGCCTCCTGGAGCACCTCGTGGACGTGGTGCTCCACTTCGAGGGCGACCGGCACGCGCGCCTGCGGCTCGTGCGAGGCGTCAAGAACCGCTACGGCGCGACGGACGAGGTCGGCTGCTTCGAACTGCACGATGAGGGCATCACGGGCCTCGCCGACCCCAGTGGACTTTTCCTGACCCGTCGCGCCGAACCGGTCCCCGGCACCTGTCTGACGGTCACCCTGGAGGGCCGCCGCCCCCTGGTCGCCGAGGTGCAGGCGCTCACCGTCGACTCACAGATCCCCTCGCCCCGGCGCACGACGTCGGGTCTGGAGACCTCGCGGGTGTCGATGATGCTGGCGGTCCTGGAGCAGCGCGGCCGGATCAGCGCGCTCGGCAAGCGGGACATCTACTCCGCGACGGTCGGCGGGGTGAAGCTCTCGGAGCCCGCGGCCGACCTCGCCGTCGCCCTCGCGCTGGCCTCCGCCGCGAGTGACACACCTCTCCCCAAGAACCTCGTCGCGATCGGCGAGGTGGGCCTCGCGGGCGAGGTCAGACGGGTCACGGGCGTGCAGCGCAGACTGGCCGAGGCGCACCGGCTGGGCTTCACCCACGCCCTCGTACCGGGCGACCCGGGCAAGGTCCCCGCGGGGATGAAGGTGCTGGAAGTGGCCGACATAGGGGACGCGCTCCGGGTCCTTCCGCGCTCCCGTCGGCGAGAGGCCCCACGGGACGCCGAGGACCGCCGGTAGACTTTGCCCTGGTCTCGCCCGTCCGTACGAACCGATAGTGCGAAACGGGAGCGCCTCAGAACCTGCGACCGGAGGAGTGCAGTGGCAGCCAACGACCGGGCAGCAGCTCCCGGAAAGTCCGGTGGGAGTGCCGGTTCCGATGGCCTGATGCGCGCCTCACTGAGCGCCGTGGCACCCGGCACCGCGCTGCGGGACGGCCTCGAACGGGTCCTCCGCGGCAACACCGGCGGTCTCATCGTGCTCGGTTTCGACAAGACCGTCGAGACGATGTGTACGGGCGGATTCGTGCTGGATGTCGAGTTTGCGGCGACGCGGCTGCGGGAGCTGTGCAAGCTGGACGGCGGCATCGTGCTGTCGTCCGACCTGTCGAAGATCCTGCGCGCGGGTGTCCAGTTCGTGCCGGACGCGACGATCCCCACGGAGGAGACGGGCACCCGGCACCGCACGGCGGACCGGGTCAGCAAGCAGGTCGGCTTCCCGGTCGTCTCCGTCTCCCAGTCGATGCGGCTCATCGCGCTCTACGTCGACGGGCAGCGCCGCGTCCTGGAGGACTCCGCGGCGATCCTCTCCCGCGCCAACCAGGCGCTGGCCACCCTGGAGCGCTACAAGCTCCGCCTGGACGAGGTCGCGGGCACGTTGTCGGCGCTGGAGATCGAGGACCTGGTGACCGTCCGGGACGTCTCGGCCGTGGCCCAGCGTCTTGAGATGGTCCGCCGCATCGCGACCGAGATCGCCGAGTACGTGGTGGAGCTGGGCACCGACGGACGTCTCCTCGCCCTCCAGCTGGACGAGTTGATCGCCGGCGTGGAGCCCGAGCGCGAGCTCGTGGTGCGCGACTACGTGCCCGAGCCGACCGCCAAGCGCTCCCGCACGGTCGACGAGGCGCTGTACGAGCTGGACGCCCTCACCCACGCGGAGCTGCTGGAACTGGCCACGGTGGCACGGGCGTTGGGCTACACCGGCTCCCCGGAGGCGCTGGACTCGGCGGTCTCCCCGCGCGGCTTCCGCCTGCTGGCCAAGGTGCCGAGGCTGCCCGGCGCGATCATCGACCGCCTGGTGGAGCACTTCGGCGGCCTCCAGAAGCTGCTCGCCGCCAGTGTGGACGACCTCCAGACGGTCGACGGCGTCGGCGAGGCGCGGGCGCGCAGCGTCCGGGAGGGGCTGTCGAGACTGGCGGAGAGCTCGATCCTGGAGCGGTACGTCTAGCGGACCTGTGGGTCCGGCGCGCCAGGACCTGTGCGGCGAGGGGATGCCTTCACGCCTCGGCGCGGCTCGACCTACGGTTTGTGGGTGACCCAGAGCAGTTCCGCCGGCCAGCGGTGTGCCCAGTCGGGTGGGTCGGTTTCGTTGTAGCCGTTGGGTGTGCCGCGTTCGGGCCGCGGCTCGATGAGGTCGTCGATGATGAGACCCGCGCCGCGCAGAACCCGGACCCAGCCGCCGTAGGTGAGTTGATAGCTGGTCGCGTCGTCGACTTCGGCGATGGTGTTCAGCCCGAAATAGTCCTGCCGCAGCGTCGTGGTCACGCGGCCGGCGGCTTCGTCGTAGCAGGCTTCGAACCATGGGCTGGCGACGTTGAACACCAGGCGCCCGCCGGGGACCAGAACGCGTGCGGCCTCCGGGACGGCCAGGTGCGGGGGCGCCCAGCTGAGTCCGCCGAAGTCGCAGAACACCAGGTCGAAGCTGTCGTCGGCGAAGGGGAGTTGTTCGGCGGCGCCCTGCACCAGCGGGTACTGGGCGGCTCCCATCGCGTCGGCCGCCGCAGCGAGTTGGACTTCGGACAGGTCGAGCCCGACCACGGTGGCGCCCTCGGCGGCGAGCGCCCTGGACCACTGGCCGGCGCCGCAGCCGAGTTCGAGGACGCGCTTGCCGGTGACCTCGCCCAGGGCGTGCAGGTGCGCGTCGGGGACGGAGTACATGCCCCACAGCCGGGGTGCGGCGCCGATCTGCGGGTCGTGCTCCTGCTGGTAGGCACTGCTGATCCGGTTCCAGAGCCGCCGGTTGGCGGCGATGCTGTCCACGTGCCGACTCCAGCACTGCCTGCCGGGGGCGGTCAACACGATGGGCGCACCGGCCCTCGCCTCGGTCCGGCCTGGCCCGGCCCGTGATCCGCCGGGCGAGCCCTGGGGCCTGTCGTTTGGATCATGCTGGCGTCGGCCGACAGGCGCAGTTCCTCTCAGCCGACCTGATCCAAGCGACAGGCCCTAGTCGTTCTCCAGCACGAACGACGTCTGCGCGGTCCCGAACCCCGGGGTCTTCGCCTCCACCAGATACGTGCCGGCTCCGGCCGACCCGGCGGCAGGGGTCGCGCACTGCGGGGCGCTGGCCTTGCGGTCCCACTTCACGGTGTAGGTGACGCTCTCGTCGGCCGGTACCCGGAAGCGCAGGCTGCCGGCGACATCGGGGCAGTCGGCGGAGGACCAGAGGGCGTCCTCGGATCCCGCCTGAGTGATCGTCACCACCGCGTTCTTCGGGCCGAGATCGACCTTGCAGTCGTAGGTGGAGGAGTTCGCCGCGGTCAGTAGCAGCGCGGGCGTCTCGCCCGGCTCGTAGGCGTTGTCGCGGCTGCTGACGGTCAGCTTCACCTGGCCCGAGACACAGTCGGGCAGCGAGGAGCCGTCGGCGACCGTGTCGTCCGCGCCGACACCACCGCCCGCGCCGCCGCCCGCGGACCCGCTGCCGGAACCGTCCGATCCGCCCGACGAACCGTCCCCGGAGCCGCTGCCGTCGCCGTCGCCGGACCCGGAGCCGTCGCCCGAGCCGCCGGAGTCCCCGCCGCCCGTCGACTCGTCGCGTCCGCCCGGCGCCTGACTGATCGCCGGCCCCGAGCCGGACGGGCCCGGTGTGATCGTCGAGGGCGCGGGATTCTTGCCGTCGGACCCGCCCCTGTCGTTCTTGCCGCCTCCGCCGCCCGACACCAGCACCCAGGCGACCAGCAACGCCAACAGGGCGAACACGGACAGCATTACGGCCCTCCGTCGCCAGTAGATGGAGGAGGGAAGCGGCCCGACCGGATTGCGCAGAGATCCCACGGCGCAAACCTTACGAGAGATCGGTGCGCCGGCCTGCTCCACCCGCCGCCCCGGACGACAACTTTTCCGGATCATCATCCCGGAAACCGCCGGGAGGCGCGCGCGTCACCCCTGTCCGCCGTCAGGGGCAGCACCTGACGATCGCTGGGTGTGACGGTTTCGGCCCGCCGCCTACGGTCCGTGACCATGGACTTCGAGGACGACGAGCTCTACCGCGACATCACCGGATTCGCACACGGCACCCCAACGTGGGTACAGCACACGGCCGAGGCATGGACGGAGGCCGGACTGCTGCTGTTCGCCGCGCTGTTCGTCACCGCCTGGTGGCGGGCGAGACGGGACACGCCCCGGGCCTTCGCGACAGCGGCCCTCGCACCTGTGGCCACCGCTTTGGCGTATGTGTGCAGTGAGCTGCTCAAGTTCGGCTTCACACAGGAGCGTCCGTGCCGGGCGGTGGCGGGCGCCACCGCTTCCCTGAGTGCCTGCCCGCCGCCCGGCGACTGGTCCTTCCCCAGCAACCACGCCACCATCGCGGGCGCCGCGGCCGTCGCCCTGGCCCTCACCCGGCCCGCCCTGCTCCGGCTGACCGCGCCCCTGGCCCTGCTGATGGCCTTCTCCCGCGTGTTCGTGGGCGTGCACCATCCGCACGACGTCGTGGCGGGGCTGGTCCTCGGCGCGGCCGTCGCGGCCACGGTCATACGCCTCGGCATGCGCCCCGCGATCGGGCTGACCGAGGCGATGCGGACCTCGTCGGCACCGGTCGTACGGGCGTTCACCGGCCCGGGACCGGAGCGCGTCCCGTCGTACGACAGCCGCTGAGCCTCATGTCTCCACCAGCCCCGCCTCGTACGCCACGATCGCCGCCTGCACACGGTTGCGCACGCCCAGCCGGTCGAGCGTCGCGCTCACATACGCCTTCACCGTGCCCTCGACGAGATGCAGCCGGGCGGCGATCTCCGGGTTGGACAGGCCCGCGCCGACGAGTCCGAGCACCTCGCGCTCGCGCGGGCTGAGTCCGGCCACACGGGTGCGTGCGGCGGCCTCGCGGCCCAGTCGCCCGTCGCTGCCGCCCAGGCCGTCGATGACGAACCGGGCCACCTTCGGCGACAGGAAGGCGGCGCCGCCCGCCACCGCGCGCACGCCCGCGATGAGTTCGTAGGGATCCCCGGACTTCAGCAGGAAGCCGGTGGCGCCGCCGCCGAGGGCGCGGGCCACGTAGGCCTGTTCGGAGAAGGTGGTGAGCATCGCGACGGCGGTGCCGGGGACGGTCCGTACGATCTCCTCCGCGGCGGCGAGCCCGTCCAGGCGCGGCATCCGGATGTCCAACAGGGCGACGTCGGGCCGGTGGGCGCGGGCCAGCTCGACGGCCGCCCGCCCGTCGCCCGCCTCCGCGACGACCTCGGTCTCGCCGCCGCTCGCCAGGATGGCGCGCACCCCGGCCCGCACCATCGCCTCGTCGTCGGCCAGCAGTACCCGGATCACCGTACGAACTCCTCATCCGTGGAGGGGCGTTGCGCGAGACCTGCCCTGGGGATCACGTCCTTGGCGGCCAGCCGTCCCCTGTCGTCGAAGCAGAGTCTGAAGTGGTCGACGGAGACGAGGAGTTCGCCGCTCGCCCGGTAGTAGCGGCACTCGCTTCCGCGTGGCGGCGGGCCGGGCGCGCGTTCCACGGGCGCGTCGCGCACGGTGCGGTCCGGCAGGACCCGGTCGACGTCGTGGGCGGGCGTGCCCAGGCGCAGTGCGGCGTACGCGGCGGGCGACAGCACCGAGTGGGTCTCCGTGTACGCGTACCAGGCGAACCCGCCGCCGACCAGCGCGATGCCCGCGCCGACGGCGGCGACGAGGGCGAGGGCGACGCGGCGGCGGGCCCGGGTGAAGGGGGCGTACGGGGCGGCGGGGGCCCGGGCCGCGGTCGGGGCGAGGGGCTGCTCGGGGACGTACGCCCGGACGCGGAAGCCGTCCTCGGACGGACCCGCCTCGAAGTCGCCGCCGACCGCGGCCACGGCGACGCGGAGGGCCTGGAGGCCGCTGCCGCCGGAGGACGTGGGCGCCCCGTCGGCCACCGGGCCCCGCCCGCTGGTCACCGTCACCGCCGTACCGTCGGCCTCCCGCGCCGCCGTCACCCCGACCGGGGCGCCCGGCGCGTGCCGGGCCGCGTTGGTGAGGGCCTCGCGGACGACCCGGTACAGGACGCGTTCGGCGACGCCGCCCGGATCCGCCGTACCGTCGGCCGGCCGCTCCCACCGCACCGGCAGCCCCGACTCGGCGGCGCGTGCCACGAGTTGCTCGACGGTCTCGCCGGCCGGCGTCAGGGAGACCGACACCGGTTCGCCCTCCTCGCGCAGGACTCCGATGATGCGGTGCAGCCGCTCGGTGGCGTCGGCGGCCGCCGCGCGCAGGTCGGCGACGGCGTCGCGATGGCGGTCCGGGAGGTCGGGGGCGATCTGGAGGGCGCCGGCGCGCAGGGCGATCAGGCTGAGCTCGTGGCCCAGGGAGTCGTGCATGTCCTGCGCGATCCTGGCCCGCTCGCGCAGCCGGGCGCGCTCCTCGGCGACGCGCTGCTCGCCCTCCAGGCGCGCGGCCCGGCTCCAGCCGGCCTCGGTCAGCTGCCGACTCTGCCGCCAGTAGCGGCCGCCGAGCCACGGGAAGACACAGCCGAACAGCAGCGTGCCGGTCAGTACCACCCACTCCGGCGCCGGGTCGACGCCGAACAGCGCGATCCGCGCCGTACCGAGACAGCCGACGCCCGCGAACACCACCACCGCCGGCCGTACCCGTGCCGCCCGCAGCCCGAGCAGCAGCGCGAACACGCCGAGCGCCGGGCCGTAGGAGAGGGTGAACAGGGCGGGGGCGGCGACGAGGCTCAGTACGGCGGCCAGCGCGAAGGCGAGCAGGGGCTGCCGCCGGGCCAGGGCGACCGCTGCGGCGAGCACGACGAGCCCGGCCGCCTGCTGCCACACGGCACGCGGCTCGTTCAGTCCCAGGCGGTCCGCCGCCGGGCCGGGGAAGGCGAGGGCGGCCCAGAGCAGACAGGCCCGCCAGGTGCGAGGACGTTCCATCCGGCCGACGCTACAAGCGGGTGCCGGGGTGCCACTGCTGCCGATCGTCAGGTGCGGTGCGCGCTCCTTCGCGCACCGGTCCCTCACGGCCGCGCCCCGCAGCCACAAACGCACCGGCGCCGCCGCCTACCCACCGCGTCGCCCCCGGCATGGCAGGATCGGAAAGCCATGACTGCGCCAACGAAGCCCCCGCACACCGAAGCCGACTCCGCCGGCCCCCTCGGTCAGCCTCTGCACAGCAACGTCATCGACTGGTTCGACGAGAACGCCCGTGACCTCCCCTGGCGGCGCCCCGAGGCCGGCCCCTGGGGAGTGATGGTCAGTGAGTTCATGCTCCAGCAGACGCCGGTGAACCGCGTCCTGCCCATCTACGAGCAGTGGCTGGCCCGCTGGCCCCGCCCCGCCGACCTGGCCAAGGAGGCGCCCGGCGAGGCCGTCCGCGCCTGGGGCCGGCTCGGCTACCCGCGCCGCGCCCTGCGCCTGCACGGCGCCGCCGTCGCCATAGCGGAACGGCACGGCGGCGACGTACCGACCGACCACGCCCAACTCCTCGCGCTGCCCGGCATCGGCGAGTACACGGCGGCCGCCGTGGCGTCCTTCGCGTACGGCCAGCGGCACCCCGTGCTCGACACCAACGTCCGCCGGGTGCTGGCCCGCGCGGTCACCGGCGTGCAGTACCCGCCGAACGCCACCACGGCCGCCGAGCGCAAGCTCGCCCGCGCGCTGCTCCCCGACGAGGAACGCACCGCCGCCCGCTGGGCCGCGGCCTCCATGGAGCTCGGCGCGCTGGTGTGCACCGCGAAGAACGAGTCGTGCCACCGCTGCCCGATCGCCGCGCAGTGCGCCTGGCGGCTCGCGGGCAAGCCGGAGCACGAGGGCCCGCCGCGCCGCGGCCAGACCTACGCCGGTACCGACCGTCAGGTGCGCGGCAAGCTGCTGGCCGTGCTGCGGGAGGCCCACTCACCCGTTCCGCAGGCCGCGCTCGACCGGGTGTGGCACGAACCGGTGCAGCGCGCCCGTGCCCTCGACGGGCTCGTCTCGGACGGGCTGGTCGAGCCGCTGCCCGGCGGGATGTACCGGCTGCCACTGAGCTGACGCACAGTCACATCACAGCGGCAGGGCCTTCGCAACAGCCCATGCACAGCCTCCACGTGGTGACAAATCGACCAAATCACCACAGACCACCCTCAACTCCTCGGCCGCTTTGCCCCTTTCCTGAATCCGTTACACAACCGACGGACAGCCGAGCGCTGGCCGCAGGCTGCTTCGGACAGCCCCGTGACAACGCCTCCGTAGCTTCATTTCCGTACCCGACAAGCGGGGACGACTACGAACCACAGGCAGTGGCACCGCCGGCGAACGAGCCGGCCGGGGACGGGGAATCGGGAGGCGGTCAACATGGCGCAGGGCGAGGTGCTCGAGTTCGAGGAGTACGTCCGCACCCGGCAGGACGCGCTGCTGCGCAGCGCCCGCCGGCTGGTCCCGGACCCGGTCGACGCGCAGGACCTGCTTCAGACGGCGCTGGTGCGGACGTACCACCGCTGGGACGGCATCGCGGACAAGCGGCTCGCGGACGCCTACCTCCGCCGCGTGATGATCAACACGCGGACCGAGTGGTGGCGGGCGCGCAAGCTGGAGGAAGTGCCCACCGAGCAGCTCCCGGACGCCTCGGTCGACGACGCCACCGAGCAGCACGCGGACCGCGCCCTGCTGATGGACATCATGAAGGTTCTCGCTCCGAAGCAACGCAGCGTCGTCGTGCTGCGACACTGGGAGCAGATGTCCACGGAGGAGACGGCCGCCGCCCTCGGCATGTCGGCCGGAACGGTCAAGAGCACGCTGCACCGGGCGCTCGCCCGGCTCCGCGAGGAGCTGGAGAGCCGCGATCTGGACGCACGCGCGCTGGAGCGTGAGGAGCGGGAGCGTTGCGCGGCCTAGGCACGACGACGGGCGGCACCGGGCACACGGACAGGGGTGACAGGGCCACGGACGGGGACTCCGAGGACTCCGGCTCCGCACATTCCGGGCCCGGCCGGGGGACCTTGCAGGCGGCGTTCACGGCGATGGCCGTGGTCGTCGCCCTCGCCCTTTTCGCCTCCGGCTGCGCCACCGGCGGCACCGGCGCCCGTGACGAGGGGCCCGCGCACGCCGACGTGGCGGGCGGCAAGGCCGTCTCGTCGTCGGCCGCGCCCTCGCCCGTCCCGGACCGCACCGAGGCCGTCCGGCTGGTCAAGGCGGACCCCGCGGTGTCGGGGGAGGTCAAGCGCGAGCTGACGCCGTGCGTGTCCGACGACTACCCGATCGACGTGTCGTACGGCGAGCTGACCGACGCGCCCGCGGACGACATCGTGGTCAACATCCTGTCCTGCGGCGACGGGGTCGGCGTGGCCTCGTACGTGTACCGCGAGCAGCACGGCTCGTACCGCAATGTCTTCAAGTCCGAGGAGCCCCCGGTCTACGCGGAGATCGACCGCGGCTACCTTGTGGTGACCAAGCAGGTGTACGCCGAGGACGACGCGCTGTCGAACCCCTCCAGCGAGGACGTGACCTCGTACGAGTGGAGCTCCGACCGGTTCGTCCGCAGGTACAGCACCCGCACCGACTACGGCTCTCTCGGCGACGGCGAGTCGGCGGCGCCCGACGGCTGACGTCGGGCGGCACAGCAGCACACCAGCAGAAGCACACGAGGACTGAGAGCACCGGGATGGCAGAGCAGACCCACGTCCTGTTCGTCGAGGACGACGACGTCATCCGCGAGGCCACCCAGCTCGCCCTGGAGCGGGACGGCTTCGCGGTCACCGCCATGCCCGACGGGCTGTCGGGCCTGGAGGCGTTCCGCGCGGACCGACCGGACATCGCCTTGCTGGACGTCATGGTCCCGGGCCTCGACGGGGTCAGTCTGTGCCGACGTATCCGCGACGAGTCGACCGTGCCGGTGATCATGCTGTCGGCGCGCGCCGACTCGATCGACGTGGTGCTGGGACTGGAGGCGGGTGCGGACGACTACGTCACCAAGCCGTTCGACGGTGCGGTGCTGGTCGCCCGGATCCGGGCGGTGCTGCGCCGCTTCGGGCACGCGGGCGGTGCCGACCGGGTGAAGCAGCCGGACGCCTCGGCCAACGGCAGTCCGCTGTCCTTCGGCGACCTGGAGGTCGACACCGAAGGCATGGAGGTGCGCCGGGGCGGGGAGCAGGTCGCGCTGACGCCGACCGAGATGCGGCTGCTGCTGGAGTTCTCCTCTGCGCCGGGCACGGTGCTGTCCCGGGACAAGCTGCTGGAGCGTGTGTGGGACTACGGCTGGGGCGGGGACACCCGTGTCGTCGACGTCCATGTGCAGCGGCTGCGGCAGAAGATCGGCCAGGACCGCATCGAGACGGTCCGTGGCTTCGGCTACAAGTTGAAGGCCTGAGCGGGGCTCGTATGCGGGGGATGTTCGGACGCCCGGCTCCGTCAGGTGCGGCAGGCCTCACGGAACCGGCGGAGATCGCGGGACAGGGGGCGAGTGTCCGTATGGGTTCGCTCATCGGAGGCCGTGCGCGTCCGCGCGTGAGCGGCCGGATCGCCATCCGTACGGGTCTGCGGTGGAAGCTGAGCGCGGCGATCGCGCTGGTCGGCGCGCTGGTGGCGGTCGTGCTGAGCCTCGTGGTGCACAACCAGGCCCGGGTCTCGATGCTGGACAGCGCGCGCGATCTCGCCGACGAGCGGATCCAGATCGCCCAGCGCAGCTATGAGCAGTCCAAGCGGCTGAACTTCCCCAACCTCACCATCGACGACCCTCAGCTGCCGGCGGCGCTGCGGGAGAAGGTCGAGGAGGGCCGGCGCGCGACCTATGTCACCGACTCGCCGAGCGGGGCGCCCGACATCTGGGCGGCGGTGCCGGTCAACAACGGGCACGTCCTGTCGCTGCGCACCGGCTTCACCGACCGCAGCGAGCACATCCTGGCCCGTCTCGACCAGGCCATGATCATCGGGTCCATCGCCGTCGTCCTCGGCGGCAGCGCGCTCGGCGTCCTGATCGGCGGACAGCTGTCACGGCGGCTGCGCAAGGCGGCCGCCGCGGCGAACCAGGTGGCCGGCGGGGAGCCCGACGTGCGGGTGCGGGACGCCATCGGGGGTGTCGTACGGGACGAGACCGACGATCTCGCGAGCGCGGTGGACGCGATGGCGGACGCGCTCCAGCAGCGGCTGGAGGCGGAGCGCCGGGTCACCGCGGACATCGCGCACGAACTGCGCACGCCGGTGACCGGGCTGCTGACCGCGGCCGAGCTGCTGCCTCCCGGGCGGCCCACCGAGCTGGTCCTGGACCGGGCGAAGGCGATGCGCACGCTCGTCGAGGACGTCCTGGAGGTGGCCCGGCTGGACAGTGCCTCGGAGCGGGCCGAGTTGCAGGACATCATGCTGGGCGAGTTCGTCGGCCGGCGGGTCGCGGCCAAGGATCCCGCGATCGTGGTGCGGGTCGTCCATGAGTCGGAGGTCACGACCGACCCTCGGCGCCTGGAACGGGTGCTGTTCAATCTGCTGGCCAACGCGGCACGCCACGGCAGGCCGCCGATCGAGGTCACCGTGGAGGGCCGGGTCATCCGGGTGCGCGACCACGGTCCCGGGTTCCCCGAGGACCTGCTCGCCGACGGACCGAGCCGCTTCCGCACGGGCAGCAGCGACCGCGCAGGCGTCGGGCACGGCCTCGGTCTGACGATCGCGGCAGGTCAGGCGCGGGTTCTCGGTGCCCGGCTGACCTTCCGCAACATCCGCCCCGCGGGCGCGCCGGACGAGGTGCGGGCGGAGGGCGCGGTGGCCGTCCTGTGGCTCCCGGAGCACGCGCCGACCGCCACGGGGAGCTACCCGATGCTTCCGTAGCGTCCGGTGGTACGGGTCACTCGAAGGACTTGCTGAAGTCGAGCTCCGCGCTGCGCTCGGTCAGTGAGTACCAGTTGCCGTTGTCGTCGCGGAAGATCGCCTCGATGCCGTACGGCCGCTCCTGGGGCTCCTGGATGAACTCCACCCCGCGTGCCCGGAAGGTCTCGTAGTCCCCCCGGCAGTCGTCGGTGTGGAAGGCGCCGGCCCCGATGACGCCCTTGGCCACGAGCTTCTTCAGCGCCTCGGAGGACTCGGGGTCGAGACCGGGCCCGTCCAGGCTCATCAGCGCGAGCTCGACGTCCGGCTGTCCCTCGGCCCCCACGGTGATCCACTTCATGTCACCCATGGACAGGTCGTTGCGCACCTCGAAGCCGATCTTCTCGGTGAAGAACGCCTTGGTTCGCTGCTGGTCGAAGGTCCATACGGTGGTGATGCCCAGGCCCTTGATCATGACGCTGCTCTCCCCTTGTGCCGCCTTGCGGTTCCTGCCGTCACGTTAGGCAGAGGCGTGGTCAGGGCGCTTCTCCAGAATTGCCCTCCTCGCGCTGCCGGAAGCCCCCCGCCCACAGCATCGCGTAGCACCCGGGTATCAGCGCGGCCCCGCGGCCGACGTGCTTCTCGCGGTACTCGCTCGGTGAGAGCCCGGTCCGCGCCTTGAACTTCGCCGAGAAGGTCCCGAGGCTGCTGAACCCGACCAGATGGCAGATCTCGGTGACGGTCAGGTTGGCCGCCCGCAGATACTCCTCGGCCCGCTCGATCCGGCGGTGCGTGAGGTACTGCCCCGGGGTCTCGCCGTACACCGCCTTGAAGGTCCGCACGAAGTGATACCGCGAGTACCCGGCGTGCGCGGCCACGGCGTCCAGGTCGAGCCCTGGATCGGCCCAGTCCCGGTCCATCGCGTCCTTGGCCAGCCGCAGCTGCCGCACCCTGTCCATGCAGCCGATGGTGGCACGCCGCACTGACAGGGCCCCCGGGCGGCGATCCACCCGGGGGCCCTGCACTCGTCCGGTACGTCCTACGCCTTCGGTCCCGCTCCCTTGAGCGGCACCTCCTTCACGAACACGGCCGCCGCCAGCGACACCACGGCGATCACGGCTCCGAGCAGGAACGCGGAGTGGGTGCCCGCCGACACCGCGTGCTGGTAGGCCTCCCGCACCGCGTCCGGCAGCTTGGCGAGGCTCTCCGCGTCCAGCTGCGCGGACTGCTCGGTCACCTTCGAACCCAGCGCGCCGCCCCGCTCGGTCATGACGTCGGTCACCCGGTTGTTGAACAGCGCGCCCATGATCGCGACGCCGAACGAGGAGCCGAGCGTACGGAAGAGGGTGGTGGACGAGGACGCGACGCCCATGTCCTTCATCTCGACGCTGTTCTGCGCGACCAGCATGGTGATCTGCATCAGACAGCCCATGCCCAGGCCGACCACGGCCATGAACACGCCGGACACGAACTGGCTCGTCCCGGTGTCCATGGTCGACAGCAGATACAGCCCGACGACCATCAGCACACTGCCGAGCACCGGGAACACCTTGTACCTGCCGGTGTTCGTGGTCACCCGGCCGGCGACCATCGAGGTGACCAGCATCGCGCCGAGCATCGGCAGCAGCAGGAGTCCGGAGTTCGTGGCGGAGGCGCCCTGCACCGACTGCTGGTACAGCGGCAGGAACAGCGTCGCGCCGAACATCACGAAGCCGGTGATGAAGCCGATCACGGACATCAGCGTGAAGTTCCGGCTGCGGAAGATGTGCAGCGGAACGACCGGTTCGGCGGCCTTGGTCTGCCAGTACACGAATCCGACGAGCGCGGCGACACCGATGCCGATGAGCTCCATGATCCGCGCGGACGTCCAGGCGTACTCCGTGCCGCCCCACGTGGTCACCAGCACGATCGCGGTGATTCCCACGGTCAGCAGGCCGGCGCCCAGATAGTCGATCCGCGCCTGCGCCCGCTTCTTCGGCAGGTGCAGCACCACGCTGATCGCGGCGAGCGCGACGACGCCGAGCGGCAGGTTGATGTAGAACGCCCAGCGCCAGCCCCAGTTGTCGGTGATGGTGCCGCCGACCAGCGGGCCGCCGATCATCGCCAGCGCCATCACGCCGGCCATCATGCCCTGGTACTTGCCCCGCTCCCGGGGCGGAATCAGGTCGCCGATGATCGCCATGACGCCGACCATCAGACCGCCGGCGCCGAGGCCCTGCACGGCCCGGAAGGCGATCAGCTGCCCCATGTCCTGGGCCATCCCGCTGAGCGCGGACCCGATCAGGAACAGCACGATCGACGACATGAAGACGCCCTTGCGTCCGTACATGTCGCCGAGCTTGCCCCACAGCGGGGTGGAGGCCGCGGTGGCCAGGGTGTAGGCCGTGACGACCCAGGACAGATGCTCCAGACCGCCGAGCTCACCCACGATGGTCGGCATCGCGGTGCCGATGATCATGTTGTCGAGCATCGCGAGCATCATCGTGATCATCAGGGCGAGCAGCACGACCCGTACGCTCTTGGGTTTCCCCTCCGGATCGGTCTGTTTCGACTGATCCGCCGCCCCCGTGTCCACTGCCAGTGTGTCCGCCATGATTCCCTCTCCCCCAGCTACTTACTTGCCGCCCGGCTAGTTGCCTACACTGAGGAAGGTAGGCGCGTAACTAGCCGGGCGTCAAGTAAGTTTGGTGGAAAGCCGAGGAGTAAGAGGATGGGTGGCACCATGGACGGCACCAAACAGCGGCGCCGCGGGGACACCCGCCAGCGCATCCAGGACGTGGCCCTCGAACTCTTCGCCGAGCAGGGCTACGAGAAGACGTCCCTGCGCGAGATCGCCGAGCGCCTCGACGTCACGAAAGCGGCCCTGTACTACCACTTCAAGACCAAGGAAGAGATCATCGTCAGCCTCTTCGAGGACCTGACGAAACCGATCGAGGAGCTCATCGAGTGGGGCAGGCGGCAGCCGCAGTCACTCGAGACGAAGCAGGAGATCGTACGGCGCTACAGCGAGGCCCTGGCCGGCGCGTCGCCCCTGTTCCGCTTCATGCAGGAGAACCAGGCGACCGTCCGCGAGCTGAGCATCGGCGAGACGTTCAAGGATCGCATGCTCGGCATGCGGGACATCATCATCGACCCGGACGCCGATCTGGTCGATCAGGTGCGCTGCATCAGCGCCCTGTTCACGATGCACGCCGGGATGTTCGTGCTGAAGGACCTCGAAGGCGACCCCGAGGAGAAGCGCAAGGCCATCCTCGAGGTCGCCACGGATCTGATCACCCAGGCGCACAAGGGCGCCTGAACGGCTCGGTGCCTCAGATCGACAGGCCCTGGGCCCGCAGGAAGGCCACGGGGTCGATCGCGGAGCCGTAGTTGGCGGTCTTCCGGATCTCGAAGTGCAGGTGCGGGCCGCTGGAGTTACCGGTGTTGCCGGACTTGGCTATGTTCTGCCCGGTCTTGACGATCTGGCCGACCTTCACGTCGATGCGCGACAGGTGGGCGTACTGGGAGAACGTGCCGTTGCCGTGCTTGATCACGATGGCGTTGCCGTACGCGGGACCGTCACCGGCGCCGTTGCCACCGGCCTTGACGACGGTGCCGCCGTGCGCGGCCATGACCTGGGTGCCGGTCGGGACGGCGAAGTCCTGACCGCTGTGGGTGGACTGCCACATGCCGCCGGCCTGCGCGAAGCTGGCCGACTTCGTGTACTTCTTCACCGGCTTGACCCAGGAGACGGCCTTCTTGGCGGGGGCCTTCTTCGCGGGCGCCTTCTTGGCGGCGACGGGCTGGGCCTGGACGGCGGCCGAAGCAGCGGGGGCGGAGGTCATCTCAGCAGCGACCGCGCCTCCGGCGCCCAGCACGACCGAGGCTCCCAGTCCGGCGGCCAGCACAGCAGCACGGGTGCGGAACGCGGACGTACGGGGCGAACGGAACGAAAAGCGCGGGGACATTCGAAACCTCACGAGAACGACGACAAGGAAAACCACCCGACGCACAAGGCGCTCTCCGGATGGCCATCCCTTGGTAACCCCCGCCGCCCCAAACCCCCAAACACCCCTATCTACGACGGTGGCTAGTACTCCACCCCAAATTTCCCCGCATCTTGACAGACCACCTAATACGGACGAAGCAGCACTGATACCGAAGCTGCGGGCCACTTTTGATGCTTTAAGCCCGTTTTGCCCGCCCGACCCGCTTCCACTATTCCCGCTAGTAACGGACAAATCGCCTGTGCGGCATGTCACCGCCGAGCGCAATCGGAAGACCCCGGAATGTGACGGGCGCTACCCCGCGCACCCACCCTTCGCCCAACAGCGCCTCGGTGTCCCGGTCCTGAAAAAACAGGGCGTTATGTGACGCACATCTCTGGCGACTTACCGCCCAGTAACCCTAGCTTTCCCCTCACGCCACCCCCACCCACGAACATGCACGCGACAACAACACAGCGCACGTGACGTGAGAGGACCCCCACCCATGACGCTTCGCCCCTGGGCGCGACGCATCGCGGTCAGCACCGTCTCCGCGGCCGCCCTCGTGGCTCTCGCGGTTCCCGCGGAAGCCGCGACGAGCACCTCGACCGCCACCACCACGGCCGCGACCACCGCGTCCTCGGCGGAGGTCGGCTACGACACCTGGCAGCAGGACTGCCAGGCGGTGATGGGCCAGGCGCTGCCGTACCTGAAGCAGCGGATCGCCAACACCAAGCCGGGCGAGAAGCAGGCGATCGTCTTCGACATCGACAACACCACCCTGGAGACGGACTTCGGCTTCAGCTACCCCCAGCCGGCCAACAAGCCGGTCCAGGAGGTCGCCAAGTACGCCCAGGAGCACGGCGTCTCCCTGTTCTTCGTCACCGCCCGGCCGGGCATCATCTACACGGTGACCGACTACAACCTCAAGTACGTCGGCTACAAGGTCTCCGGCCTGCACGTGCGCGGCTTCTTCGACCTCTTCAAGAACGTCGCCGACTACAAGACGGCCCAGCGCGTCGACATCGAGAACAAGGGCTACACGATCATCGCGAACATCGGCAACAGCGCCACCGACCTGTCGGGCGGGCATGCCGAGAAGACGTACAAGCTGCCTGACTACAACGGTCAGCTTTCCTGATCCGTCCCCCCAACTCCCGGTAGTCTCACCCCCGTTCGCGCGACAACGGGGGTGAGGCGGATGGAGCCCGCGGTCCTGGGCAGCCGGCTGGCGTCCGCACTGATCGGTCCGCTGGTCAGAAAGCTGTTCGCCCAGGACACCCCGGGCGCCGGAATGGTCGACAAGCCCGTACGCCTGTCGGACCTGGTCTCCTTCCGGGGCGAGAAGCGCACCCTCGGGGAGAAGGACGTCCGGCGGCTCGCCGCCAAGCTGGTGGCGGAGGCTGTGGCCTCACCCGGCGAACGGCCCTTCCCGCCCGACGAGGAGACGGCCGTCACCGACACGCTGGCCCGTCGGCTGCTCGCCCTGGGCGACCTGGACATGGACGACGTCCAGGCCGTCCGGCTCGGCAGCCACGAACTCGCCCAGAAACTGCGCCGCCGTGCCACGCCCCCGGACGGCCTGTCCGCGGATGCCTGCGTCTTCCTCGACTCGGCCACGCAGTGGGCGTGCCTGCACATTCTGGAGTTCTTCACCCGCCGCTCCACCTTTGTGGCCCGGACCCTGGTGGAGCACAGTCGCGCCCAGTCCGAACTGATCGCCCGTGTCGACGAGTTGATCACCCGGACCCCACGGCCCGACGCCCGGGACACCGCCTTCGAACGACGCTATCTGCCGTACGTCGTCGAGCAGCACAACCACATCACCATCTACGGCATAGACCTGCGCGACTCCCCCGACCGCTGGCCCCTGGAAGTCGCCTACCTCAGCCTGGAGGCGACCGGGGACGAGGAGCGCGCGACCTCCGGGATCCGCTCCGAGAGCACCTTCAGCGTTCACCTTCCCGCCGAGGAAGCCCTCCTCGACCACAACAGCGTGCTGCTGCGCGGAGACGCGGGCTCGGGCAAGACGACGCTGGTGCAATGGCTCGCGGTGACCGCCGCCCGCAACGGGGACCGCGTCCCGTACGTCCTGCCGCTGCGCACCCTGATCCGCGCGGGCAACCTGCCGACACCCCAGCGTTTCCTCACGGCCGTGAGCTGCCCCCTGTCGCCCCCGGAGGGGTGGGCCGAGCGGGTGCTGGCCGCCAGACGCGCCCTGGTCCTGGTCGACGGCCTGGACGAGATCCCCGCCGCGGACCGGCACCGGACCCGCGCCTGGCTGCTCGGGCTGATCCACGCCTTCCCCGGCAACCAGTGGCTGCTGACCTCACGCCCCACAGCGGTCCGCCCCGACTGGCTCACCGCCGACGGGTTTCGCGAACTGGTCCTCGCCCCCATGCGCCGGGGCGAGGTCACGACCTTCGTCCGCCGCTGGCACACGGCGGCGCGGGCCCCGGAGTATCTGACCCCGCTCCTGGACGCGCTGCGCACCAAGCGGGACCTGGCGCGGCTCGCCACCAACCCCTTGATGTGCGGGCTGATCTGCGCCCTCCACCGAGAACGCCGGGGCTATCTGCCCATCAGCCGCCAGGAGTTGTACGAGGCCGCCCTGTCGATGCTGCTGGCCCGCCGGGACCGGGAACGTGGCATGGGAGCCCCCGACGGCATCGACCTCAGTCAGGCGGCCCGCTCGGAACTGCTCCGGCGCATCGCCTACGCACTGATCCTGAGCAGCCGTACCGAGATGGACCAGGAGGCGGCCCAGGCAGTCGTGGAACGCGCCCTGCCCGGCATCGTGCCCTCCGGGCAGCACGACGCCCCCGGCGTCTTCCGCCACCTCCTGCTGCGCAGCGGCCTGCTCCGCGAACCGGCCCCGAACATCGTGGACTTCGTGCACCGCACCTTCCAGGACTACCTCGGGGCACTGGCCGCCGTGGAGGAAGGCCACATCGATGTGCTGGTCAGCCGGGCCCACGATCCTCAGTGGGAGGACGTCATCCGCATGGCGGTGGCACACGCGCGGCCGCACGAGCGGGCCGACCTCCTGAGGAAGCTGCTGACCCTCGCCCACACCCGCACCGACCTGCTGGCCCTGGCCTGTCTGGAGGATGCGACGTCGCTGGATCCGCAGGTGCGGACCGAGGTCGAGACGCGTGCGGCGCGGCTGATCCCCCCGCAGACCAAGGCGGAGTCCCGGGTGCTCGCGGCGGCCGGCGGTCCACTGATCCTGGAGTTGCTGCCGGGGCCGGAGGGTCTCTCCACGAAGGAGGCCGCCGAGGTGACACGAACGGCGGCGCTGGTGGGAACCGACGGGGCCCTGCCGGTCCTCAAAAGGTTCCGGGACCACCCCGATCTCGCCGTGCGGGCACAACTGGTCGCCGCCTGGAGCCAGTTCGACGCCGACGAGTACGCCGACGAGGTCCTCACCCACGTCGAGGCCGCCGACCTCTTCCTCACGGTGCGCGAGGACGCCCAGCTCCGCACCCTGCCCCGGCTGGGACCCCGCGCCAGGGTCCGCTTCAACGGACCGCACGACCCGGGGCCACTGCTCTCGGCGCTGGACGGGGAGGCCCTGAGCCACCTCGTGATCTACGAGAACAACCGGCTGACCGACCTGGCGCCCCTGCGCTGCCTGCCCCGGCTGACCTATCTGCATCTGCACCGCTGTCCCGGGATCAGCGACCTCTCGCCGCTGGCCGGCACCGCGCTCGACGAACTGCATCTGTGCTGGGACCGCCGCGGCACCCCGATGGTCGGCCTCGACCGCTGCACGGGGCTTCGCCACCTGGGACTCGACGGGGCACTCCCCTGGGGTGTGACCCTCTCCGAGTTCCTGCCCACCGCGGCACCGCTGGAGTTCCTGTTCCTCTCCCAGGGCGCCGTGGAGAGCCGCGGCGTGCGGGACATCGGCCAGTGGCCCACGCTGCGCACTTTGAGCTTCGGGCCGGAACCGGGGCGTCTGTGGCGTCAGGACTGGGAGGCCGTCGCACAGCTGCCCCGGCTCATCGCGCTGTACCTGCACAGGTCGGTGCTGGAGTCGATCGAGGACGCGCCACAGCTGCCCGGTATCGAGGTACTCAGGGTCACCCAGCTGGAGGGCAGGGAGCAGTTGCACAGGCTCGCCCTGTGCTTCCCCGGCCTGCGCCAGGTGACCCTGGTGGCGGCGCCGGACCGGCTGCTGAGGACCGAGTGGTACGCGGACGTCTTTCCCGACGCGGAGATCGTCGTGGAGCCTCGCTCCTGAGCGTGCCGGATATGCCGAAGGGGCCGCTGCCTGGTCGGCAGCGGCCCCTTCGGGGTGAGGCTTACGCCTCCTTGCTCAGGTTCGGCCCGCTTCCACCGGCCGCCTGCTCGATCGGCGGGACGTCCGGCAGAGCCGACTTCTCTTCACCGCGGAAGGTGAAGGTCTTGTTCTCGCCCTCGCCCTCGGTGTCCACGACCACGATGTGACCGGGGCGCAGCTCGCCGAAGAGGATCTTCTCCGAGAGGCTGTCCTCGATCTCGCGCTGGATCGTGCGACGCAGCGGACGCGCGCCCAGCACCGGGTCGTAGCCCTTCTTGGACAGCAGCTCCTTGGCGGACTGGGAGAGCTCGATGCCCATGTCCCGGTCCTTCAGGCGCTCGTCCACCTTGCCGATCATCAGGTCGACGATCGCGAGGATGTCGTCCTGGGTCAGCTGCGGGAAGACGACCACGTCGTCGACGCGGTTGAGGAACTCGGGCCGGAAGTGCTGCTTGAGCTCGTCCTGGACCTTGTTCTTCATGCGCTCGTAGTTGGACTTGGTGTCACCCGAGGCCGCGAAGCCCAGGTTGAAGCCCTTGGAGATGTCCCGGGTGCCGAGGTTGGTCGTCATGATGATGACCGTGTTCTTGAAGTCCACGACCCGGCCCTGGGAGTCGGTCAGACGACCGTCCTCCAGGATCTGAAGCAGGCTGTTGAAGATGTCCGGGTGGGCCTTCTCGACCTCGTCGAAGAGGACGACGGAGAACGGCTTGCGGCGGACCTTCTCGGTCAGCTGGCCGCCCTCTTCGTAGCCCACGTAACCGGGAGGCGAACCGAAGAGACGCGACACCGTGTGCTTCTCGCTGAACTCCGACATGTCGAGGGAGATCAGCGCGTCCTCGTCACCGAAGAGGAACTCGGCGAGCGCCTTGGACAGCTCGGTCTTACCGACACCGGACGGACCGGCGAAGATGAACGAGCCACCGGGACGCTTCGGGTCCTTCAGACCGGCACGCGTACGGCGGATCGCCTTCGAGAGCGCCTTGACGGCGTCCTTCTGGCCGATGACCCGCTTGTGGAGCTCGTCCTCCATGCGCAGCAGACGCGAGGACTCCTCCTCGGTCAGCTTGAAGACCGGGATGCCGGTGGCGGTCGCGAGGACCTCGGCGATCAGCTCGCCGTCGACCTCGGCGACGACGTCCATGTCGCCGGCCTTCCACTCCTTCTCCCGCTTGGCCTTGGCGGCCAGGAGCTGCTTCTCCTTGTCGCGGAGGGAGGCGGCCTTCTCGAAGTCCTGCGAGTCGATCGCGGACTCCTTGTCCCGGCGGACGCCGGCGATCTTCTCGTCGAACTCGCGCAGGTCCGGCGGCGCGGTCATCCGGCGGATGCGCATCCGGGAGCCGGCCTCGTCGATCAGGTCGATCGCCTTGTCCGGCAGGAAGCGGTCCGAGATGTACCGGTCGGCCAGGGTGGCGGCCTGGACCAGCGCCTCGTCCGTGATGGAGACCCTGTGGTGGGCCTCGTAACGGTCACGCAGACCCTTGAGGATCTCGATGGTGTGCGGGAGCGAGGGCTCGGCGACCTGGATGGGCTGGAAGCGGCGCTCGAGGGCCGCGTCCTTCTCCAGGTGCTTGCGGTACTCGTCCAGCGTGGTGGCGCCGATGGTCTGGAGCTCACCGCGGGCCAGCATCGGCTTCAGGATGGAAGCCGCGTCGATGGCGCCCTCGGCGGCACCCGCACCGACCAGCGTGTGCAGCTCGTCGATGAACAGGATGATGTCGCCGCGGGTGCGGATCTCCTTGAGCACCTTCTTCAGGCGCTCCTCGAAGTCACCGCGGTAGCGGGAGCCGGCGACCAGCGCGCCGAGGTCCAGGGTGTAGAGGTGCTTGTCCTTGAGGGTCTCGGGCACCTCGCCCTTGACGATGGCCTGAGCGAGGCCCTCGACGACGGCGGTCTTACCGACGCCGGGCTCACCGATCAGGACCGGGTTGTTCTTCGTACGGCGGGACAGCACCTGCATGACCCGCTCGATCTCCTTCTCGCGCCCGATGACCGGGTCGAGCTTGGACTCACGAGCGGCCTGGGTGAGGTTCCGGCCGAACTGGTCGAGGACCAGGGACGTCGAGGGGGTGCCCTCGGCAGGCCCGCCGGCGGTGGCGGTCTCCTTGCCCTGGTAGCCGGAGAGCAGCTGGATCACCTGCTGCCGCACCCGGTTCAGATCTGCGCCCAGCTTGACCAGGACCTGGGCGGCGACGCCCTCGCCCTCACGGATCAGGCCGAGCAGGATGTGCTCCGTGCCGATGTAGTTGTGGCCCAGCTGAAGGGCCTCGCGGAGCGACAGCTCCAGGACCTTCTTGGCACGGGGGGTGAAGGGGATGTGCCCGGACGGGGCCTGCTGCCCCTGCCCGATGATCTCCTCCACCTGCTGGCGGACCGCCTCGAGCGAAATCCCGAGGCTCTCAAGGGCCTTGGCGGCGACACCCTCACCCTCATGGATCAGGCCCAGGAGGATGTGCTCGGTGCCGATGTAGTTGTGGTTGAGCATCCGGGCTTCTTCCTGAGCCAGGACGACAACCCGCCGCGCGCGGTCGGTGAACCTCTCGAACATCGTTAATCGCTCCTCAGAGCGGTCAGGCAGTGGGGGGAACTTCCCCTCCCTGTCCTTCCGCAGCTTAGTCCCGCAAGCGGGGACCGCTCATTCCAACTGCCGACACCGTCGATGGCCTCCTGACCCCGAACGCCGACATCTGCTCCAACCCGATGGTGCGAGACGATGTTCCCGCAGGCCAGGTGGTTACCCTCACCATCAGTACGCCGATGGCGAACGTGAGACCCACTGTCCTGCGTGTCGCCCCCTCCCACTAGGGATGTCTTACCCGCTGGGACTGACACTCCATGCCGCGCCCCCCGGTTCCCTCCGCTACGGGCGAACAACCTTGCGCCTCCCCGCACCCCCCGCACGCCCCTTTTTCGACACTCTGCGCATCCACTAGTACACCCAGCGTAACCTGCATGCTCTTTCGGCGGTTGCACTTGGCATGGTCGGCACCCGCCTCTCGATCACCGCGGATCTCACCGCGATCCCCCTCCCCCGTCGGCCGCTCGATCCGGGCGACCAGGTCCTCCGGTGGTACGAGAACGAACTGGGCTGGCCGGTGGTGCCCACCCGCCCCGGAACTCCGCCGAGTCTGCGCGTGGGCCGTTGCTTCGACGTCCTGGACGTGCCGGCCGAGGCGGGCCGCGCGGCGCTGCGCCATCTGAGGCCGGACTCCCCCGTGGCCGCCCAGGGCGACCGGATGCTGCTGCTCATGGCGGCGGGCAGCGCGGAGGAGGTGCCGGGGGTCCTGCTCTGGCTGGAGTGGGGGACGCTGCCCCTGGACCTGCGGGCGCTCGGCGAGGGCGACCTCATGGAGGCGCCGCTGCCGCCGAAGCAAGGTCCGGTGCTCACGGAACGCGGGCCGGTCGCGGGCCTACGGCTTCCGGAGGCGATCGGGGCGGCGGCGGTCGTACGGCCCCGCGCCGAGGATCCGGGTCGGGGCGGCTTCGTTCGGCATGGCGCCGAGGATCCGGGTCCGGCCGCGCCGCGGGGCTGTGCCGGGGCGGCTGTGCGGCGGCCCGTCGATTCCGGGGCCAGGGGGGTCGTACGGCGATCCGGGCTGCCGGGGATCGAGGCGGTGCGGCCGCTTCCCCTGGGGCGCTCCGGTGCCGTGCAGGGGGCCGCCGTGTGGTTGCGGCCCCCCGAGCCTGGGGGCGAGGTCGAGGCCTCGCTGCCGACGCTGTCGGCCCTCGGGGGCGGTGGGGGCGCCCCCGATCTCGTACGGGTTCTGGACACGGTGGCGACGCGGTGCCACCGCCTGGGGCTGCGTCGCGTGGGCGCACAGCCGTCGGGCTGTCCGTAGGGCGGACACCGGCCTGGATCAGGCGTGGGCGTCCTCGTAAGCCTTGCGGATGTTCGCCGGAACGCGGCCACGGTCGTTCACGTCGTAGCCGTTCTCCTTGGCCCACGCGCGAATCTGCGCGGTGTCCTGGCTGCCACCGGAAGCGGCGCGCGCCTTTCCGCGTCCACCCGAAGCGCGGCCTCCGGTGCGACGGCCACCCTTCACGTAAGGGTCGAGAAGGCCACGGAGCTTGTCCGCATTGGCAGTCGTGAGATCGATCTCGTACGTCTTACCGTCCAGCGCGAACGTCACGGTCTCGTCCGCCTCGCCGCCGTCGAGGTCGTCGACAAGAAGGACCTGAACCTTCTGTGCCACCGGATTTCCTTTCATCGAAACTTGAGGGCTGGGGGTCTGCGGCGTCCGCCGTTTCGCCGTCCCCTGTTATATGCAGTACTTCGGTACGTCGGAAAGCAAACCGCTTTTGCTGGAAAAACACAAACCCCCGAGAGAGACCCACAGGCAGACCGCAGTCCGGAAACATGCGCGTTTCGGACATAGGGCACCTGGGCAGCCCCTGTCGGACGGAATACGGTTGTGGATCCACGTTGTGGATCGTGGGTGGATGCCGCGCGATCACAGATGCAGAAGCATGCGCCTGTTGCCCAAGGTGTTCGGTTTCACTCGTTCGAGACCGAGGAACTCCGCGACGCCCTCGTCATAGGAACGCAGCAGCTCCGCGTAGACATCGGTGTCGACCGGCGTCTCGCCGATCTCGACGAAGCCGCGCTTGCTGAAGAAGTCCACTTCGAAGGTCAGACAGAAAACGCGTCGAACACCGAGCCAACGTGCGGTGTGCAGCAACTTCTCCAGCAACTGGTGACCGACGCCCGCGCCCTTCAGACCCGGCTTCACGGCGAGAGTGCGCACTTCCGCCAGGTCTTCCCACATCACGTGCAGGGCGCCGCAGCCGACGACCTCGCCGTTGTCGTCCCGTTCCGCCACCCAGAACTCCTGGATGTCCTCGTAAAGCGTCACCGTGGCTTTGTCGAGCAGGATGCGACGGCGGACGTACTCGTCAAGGAGACGACGCACCGCCGGGACATCGCCGGTGCGGGCCCGCCGGACGGTGATGGCATTTGCGGTGACTTCTGGGCTCTCCGCCGAGGGGGGCTCGGCCGAGTGGCTCTCTGCTGACATGAGCGGACGCTATCGCCCGTCGGGCGACTGTGCGGAGCCGGGGTTCTCGACCGTATTGGCGATGTCGCTATCGGTGCTGGTATCGCTGCTGCGGGTATCGGTGGTCGTATCCGTGCCGGCGGTATCGGGGCCGCCGGTATCGGTGCTCGTGGTTTCCGGGCCTTGGACGATGCGTACGGCGTCCGTCAGTGCTCGGCGCTGTTCCTCGCTCATCATGCCGAAGAAGGCGACGAGCGCGGCAGCGGGGTTGTCGCTCTGTGACCAGGCGTCGTTCATCAGGGCGGCGGCGTAGGCGGCCCGGGTGGAGACGGCCTCATATCGATAGGCCCGGCCTTCCGCTTCACGGCGGACCCAACCCTTCTGATGGAGATTGTCCAAAACGGTCATCACGGTGGTGTACGCGATGGACCGTTCCTGCTGGAGATCTTCCAGGACTTCTCGAACGGTCACCGGGCGGTTCCACTTCCACACCCGCGTCATGACCGCGTCTTCGAGTTCTCCCAATGGGCGAGGCACAGCTCAGCACAATAGTGGGAGAAGTGGGGGTTGGCGCCCCGGACGTGCACTTTCTCTGACAATTAGGAACAAAAAGGGCGTACGACTCGGAAAGTGAGTGGGCTCGAGTCGTACGCCGTGGAGTGCGGCCTCGATGGGGGCCGCGGTGGGGCCGGTCAGGCGTCGGGGTTCGCGGACGGGCGGCGGGAGCCCTCCACGCGCGCGAGGGCGGCGTCCACGGCCGCGTCCTCCTTGGCCTTGTTGGCTCCGCCCTGGGTCTTCACGATCACCCTGATCACGCCGACGAAGAAGACGGCCATGACGGCCGGCGGGAGGAGTGCGGAGACGTAGTCCATGCGTCAAGGGTAGCGACGGGGCCTTGGGCCCGGCGGAGCGGGGCGTGCGGGGCGGCGGGGTGGTGTCGGGTCAGCCTGCGGCGAGCTGCTGGGGTGGGCTCGGGGGAGGCTGGGTCGGGGGTTTGCGGCGCGGGAAGACCTCGCCCGGGGTGGGGATGGGGCGCGTCGGCTTCGGGGCGGCGGGGCCGTGGCTCGGTTTCGGGGCGGCCGGCTTTTCGGCGGGCTTCTTCCGGGGTGGCTTGGCGGGTTCCTCACCTGCGGCTTGGGCGGGGAGGTCGAGCGGGGTGCCGGCACGGCCTCCGGGGAGTGCCTGGAGGTGCGTGCGCGACGCCGGGATGGCCGGGTGGGAGTGGGCGAGGGAGCGGCAGCGGTGCAGGAGGGTGGCCGCGGTGGGGTTGCCGTGCAGGGCCCGGAGGGCGGCGAGGTCCTCGGAGGTCGGGGCGTAGCCGGCGCCTAGGGCCTCTTCGAGGAGGGTGAGGTAGCCGGCTGCGGTGCCGGGGAGGGCGGCGCGGTAGCGGGCGAGATCGGCCACCAGGAAGGCACGCATCCGGGCGCCCTCGCGCATCGCCTCGTCTAGCGATTCGGCGAGGCGAAGACAGTCCTGGACGTCTTCGGCCGAGGCGGGGCTGGGGTGAAGGGCACGGTCGAGGGCGCGGCGGAGCACACGCAGCTCCTCCACGCCGAACGCCATGCCGCCGCGGGATCCGTATGGCGTGGGCATGTGCCGACGATACGCGCTAATCAGACAAACGCGGCATATGGGACGGGGTGTGGCGTGGGGTGACACTCGGGTGGGGGCGGGTGGCGGGGGATGCCTGGAGGGGGATGTCTGCGGTGCGTTTCCGCGCCGGTCGGCATCTCTCAGCCCGTCCGGCGTTTGAGGACGAGGCCCCTTCAGGGCCGACGCGGGGGTCTGGGGGCCGCAGGTCCCCAGGGGAGCGCCCGCGTCGGCGCCGGGTGAGGCTCAGAGCGACGGCATCGACATCCGCAGGCCGAGCGACGGAGTCACATGCGGGAGACGTTGCGTTCGTAGACCAGGCGCAGGCCGATCAGGGTCAGCCACGGTTCGTGTTCGTCGATGACCGAGGACTCACCCAGGACCATGGGGGCCAGGCCGCCCGTCGCGATGACCGTGACGTCGTCGGGGTCGTCCGCCAGTTCGCGGGCCATGCGGTTGACCACGCCGTCGACCTGGCCCGCGAAGCCGTAGATGATGCCGGACTGCATGGCCTCGACCGTGTTCTTGCCGATCACGCTGCGGGGGCGGGCCACCTCGATCTTGCGGAGCTGGGCGCCGCGGACGCCGAGTGCCTCGACGGAGATCTCGATGCCGGGGGCGATGACGCCGCCGATGTACTCGCCGCGCGCGCTCACCGCGTCGAACGTCGTCGCCGTACCGAAGTCGACGACGATCGCGGGGCCGCCGTAGAGGTCGACCGCCGCGACCGCGTTGATGATGCGGTCGGCGCCGACCTCCTTGGGGTTGTCCGTGAGGATCGGTACGCCCGTCTTCACACCCGGTTCGACCAGGACCGCGGGGACGTCGCCGTAGTAGCGGCGGGTCACCTCGCGCAGTTCGTGCAGGACGGAGGGGACCGTCGCGCAGATGGCGATTCCGTCGATGCCGTCGCCCAGTTCGTCGCCGAGCAGCGGGTGCATGCCCATCAGGCCCTGGAGGAGGACCGCCAGTTCGTCGGCCGTGCGGCGGGCGTCCGTCGAGATGCGCCAGTGCTCGACGATGTCCTCGCCGTCGAAGAGGCCGAGGACGGTGTGGGTGTTGCCTACGTCGATCGTGAGGAGCATGCCCGTTCCTACTCCGCCGCTCGCAGGTCCAGGCCGATGTCCAGGATCGGCGAGGAGTGGGTGAGGGCCCCGACCGCCAGGTAGTCGACGCCGGTGTCGGCGTAGGCCTTGGCGTTGGCCAGGGTCAGGCGGCCCGATGCCTCCAGGGCGGCACGGCCGTCCACGATCGCCACCGCCTCCTCGCACTCACCGGGAGTGAAGTTGTCCAGGAGGATCAGGTCGGCGCCCGCGTCCACCACCTCGCGGAGCTGGTGGAGGGTGTCCACCTCGACCTCGATGGCGAGGTCGGGGAACGACTCACGGACGGCCTTGAAGGCCTGGGTCACGCCGCCCGCCGCCAGTACGTGGTTGTCCTTGACCAGGGCCGCGTCGGAGAGGGACATGCGGTGGTTCACGCCGCCTCCGCAGCGGACCGCGTACTTCTCCAGGGCGCGCAGGCCCGGCGTCGTCTTGCGGGTGTCGCGAACGCTCGCCCTGGTGCCTTCCAGTACGTCCGTCCACGCGCGCGTGGCCGTCGCGATGCCCGACAGGCGGCAGAGGATGTTCAGTGCGCTGCGTTCCGCGGTGAGCAGGTCACGGGTGCGGGTGGTGATCGACAGGAGCTTCTGGCCCTCCGACACCCGGTCGCCGTCCTCCACGTGGCGTTCCACCTCGAACTCGTCCTCGCAGACGATCGAGACCACCGCTTCGGCGATCCTGAGGCCCGCCACGACACCGGCCTCGCGTGCCACGAAGTCGGCCGTGGCGACCGCCTCTTCGGGGATCGTCGCGACCGTCGTCACGTCCACGCCGTGGGCCAGGTCCTCCTGGATGGCGACGTTCGCGATGTCCTCGACCTCGACCGGGTCGAGGCCGGCGTCCGCCAGGAGCTCGGCGAGCGCGGGGTCGAGGCCGCACTCCATGTACTCCGCCTCGGCACCGCAGCCGCAGTCGTCGCCGCAGCCGCCGTTCGAGGCGAGGGGAAGGTCGGGGGTGGTCACTGCTGTCACTGCTCCTGGGGCCGGGTCGGGGGGAAGTCTGCGGTGTCTGTGGTGTGCACGGCCAGCGTGCGGTCGGGGTTCAGGCGTACGACGATGTGGCGGCGCCAGGTCGCGTCGTCGCGGTCGGGCTCGTCCTCGCGCCAGTGGCAGCCGCGCGTCTCCTCGCGCAGCAGGGCCGCGGCGACCAGGACGCGGGCCACGCACAGGAGGTTGGTGGCCTCCCAGGTGTCGACGCCGGGTTCGGCCGTCTTGCCGTTCTCGGTGAGGGCGTCGCGGGCCTCGGTGCGCAGCCGCTGGAGCTGGTCGGCGGCCTGGGCGAGGGAGTCCGCGGAGCGCAGGACACCGGCCCCGATCGTCATGATCCGCTGGATCGCGAAGCGGGCCTCGGGCGCGAGCAGGGGGTGCTCGGGGGTCTCGGGATGCGGCACCGGCTGCGGCACGCGCGCGTGGAGGTCGTCGGACGCCTGGGACGCCGTGATGTCCTCCACGATGCGCTCGGCGTAGACCAGGCCTTCGAGGAGTGAGTTGGAGGCCAGCCGGTTGGCGCCGTGCACGCCGGTGCAGGCGACCTCGCCGCACGCGTACAGACCGGGGACCGTCGTACGGCCCATGGAGTCGGTGCGGACGCCGCCGGAGGCGTAGTGGGCGGCCGGGGCGATCGGGATGGGCGTGGTGACCGGGTCGATGCCGTTCGCGCGGCACGCCGCGAGGATCGTCGGGAAGCGGTGCTCCCACATCTCGGCGCCGAAGTGGCGCGCGTCGAGGAACATGTGCTCGGCGTCCTGCTCCTGCATGCGCCGCATGATGCCCTTGGCGACGATGTCCCGGGGGGCGAGTTCGGCGAGTTCGTGTCGGCCGACCATGAAGCGGACGCCGTCGGCGTCGACCAGGTGGGCGCCCTCGCCGCGGACCGCCTCGGAGACCAGGGGCTGCTGGCCCTCCGCCTCCGAGCCGAGGAACAGGACCGTGGGGTGGAACTGGACGAATTCGAGATCGCTGACCTCGGCGCCCGCGCGGAGCGCGAGGGCCACGCCGTCGCCCGTGGACACGGACGGGTTCGTCGTCGCCGAGAAGACCTGGCCCATGCCGCCGGTCGCCAGGACCACCGCGGGGGCGTGGACCGCTCCCACGCCGTCGTGCTGGCCCTCGCCCATGACGTGCAGGGTGACGCCCGCGGTACGCCCTTCGGCGTCCGTGAGGAGGTCCAGGACCAGCGCGTTCTCGATCGTGCGCAGGCCACGCGCGTGTACCGCCTCGACCAGGGCGCGGGAGATCTCCGCGCCGGTCGCGTCGCCGCCGGCGTGGGCGATACGGCGGCGATGGTGGCCGCCCTCGCGGGCGAGCGCGAGTTCCCCTTCGGAGGACTCGTCGAAGTGGGCGCCGGTCTCGATGAGGCGGCGTACGGCGTCGGGGCCCTCGGTGACGAGGATGCGGACCGCTCCCTCGTCGCACAGGCCCGCGCCCGCGACCAGCGTGTCGTCCAGGTGCTGTTCTGGGGTGTCGCCCTCGCCCAGGGCCGCGGCGATGCCGCCCTGGGCCCAGCGGGTGGAGCCGTCGTCGAGGCGGGCCTTGGTGACGACGACCGTCGTCAGGCCGGCGGCCTCGCAGCGCAGGGCGGCCGTGAGGCCGGCGACACCGGAGCCGACGACCACGACGTCGGCGGCGATGGACCACCCGGGCGCGGGCGCGTGCAGTCTTATGCCTGTGGTGCTCACGAGGCGGCTCCGAAGGTGAGGGGAATGTTGTCGATCAGCCGGGTCGTCCCGACCCGGGCGGCGACGGCGAGGACGGCCTCGCCGGTGAAGTCGTCCCCGATCTCGGTGAAGTCGGAGGGGTCGACGAGGGCGAGGTAGTCCAGTTCGAGGGGCGGGTCGAGCCGGACCGCCTCGTCGAGGACCAGGCGGGCGGCGGCGCGGACGGCCGCGGCGCTGCCGGGGACGGCCTTGGCGACGGCGTGCGCGTCGGCCGCCGCGCGGGACTCGCCTATGGCGCTGAGCGCCTCCGCACGCGCGCGCGAGGCGGGCACTTCGCGGGCCCGCGCGCGCAGCGCCTCCTGGGCGGCGTGCCGGTCGCGGCCGGCGAACAGCGCCTGGGAGAGCGCGAGCGCGGTGCGGCGCTCCTTGGGCGAGAGGTAGCGGTTGCGGCTGGACAGGGCGAGGCCGTCCTCCTCGCGCACGGTCGGGACGCCGATGACCTCCACGCCGAAGTTCAGGTCGCGTGCCATCCGGCGGATCAGGGCGAGCTGCTGGGCGTCCTTCTGGCCGTACAGGGCGACATCGGGGCGGGTGAGGTGGAGCAGCTTGGCGACCACGGTGAGCACGCCGTCGAAGTGGCCGGGGCGCGAGGCGCCTTCCAGGCGCTCGCCCATGGGGCCGGCGCTGACCCGGACCTGGGGTTCGCCGCCCGGGTAGACCTCGTCGACGGCCGGGGCGAACACGGCGTCCGCGCCCCCCGCTTCGGCGATCTTGAGGTCGGCCTCCAGGGTCCGCGGGTAGCGGTCGAGGTCCTCGCCCTGGCCGAACTGCAAGGGGTTCACGAAGACCGTGACGACGACCTCGCCGTCCGGTCCGGCGATCCCGCGCGCGGTGCGGATCAGGGTCGCGTGGCCCTCGTGCAGGGCGCCCATGGTCATCACGACGGCACGACGGCCGGCACGCGCGCGTGCGTGCAGTTCGGCGGCGGTACGCAGCAGGGCGGTCATCGGGCGTCTCCCTCGGCGCCAGGGGCCCCGTCAGTCCCGTCGGGTCCGGCGCCTCCGTCGGCGAGTACCCCGAGGAGGTCCTCGGCGAGTTCCGGCTTGAGCAGGCCGTGGGCGAGCGCCCGGTCGGCGGTCGCGCGGGCCATCGCCAGATAGCCGGCGACGGCCTGCGGGGCGTGCCTGCGCAGCTCGGTGACGTGCGCGGCGACGGTGCCCGCGTCCCCGCGCGCGACGGGGCCGGTCAGGGCCGCGTCGCCGGAGCGCAGGGCGTTGTCGAGGGCGGCGCCGAGCAAGGGGCCGAGCATCCGGTCGGGGGCCGCGACGCCCGCCTCGCGCAGCAGCTCCATGGACTGGGCGACGAGGGTCACCAGGTGGTTGGCGCCCAGTGCGAGGGCCGCGTGGTACAGCGGGCGCATGTCCTCGGCGACCCACTCGGGCTCGCCGCCCATCTCGATGACGAGGGCCTCGGCGGCCAGCCGCAGCTCGTCGGGCGCGGTGACGCCGAAGGAGCAGCCCGCGAGGCGCTGTACGTCCACGGGAGTACCGGTGAAGGTCATCGCCGGGTGCAGGGCGAGGGGCAGCGCGCCCACGCGCAGGGCGGGTTCCAGGACCTTCGCGCCGTACCGTCCGGAGGTGTGCACCAGCAGCTGTCCCGGCCGTACGGCCCCGGTCTCGGCCAGGCCCTCGACCAGGCCGGGCAGGGTGTCGTCGGGGACGGTGAGCAGGACGAGCTCGGCGCGCGCGAGGACTTCGGCGGGCGGTACGAGCGGTACGCCGGGGAGCAGGTGCTCGGCACGTCGCCGGGAGTCGTCGGAGACCCCGGACACGGCCACCGGGCGGTGCCCGGCGAGCTGGAGGGACGCGGCGAGCGCGGGGCCCACGCGCCCGGCGCCCACGACACCGACGGTGAGCCGCGCGGGGCGGTCCTTGGGATCTGGCTGTTGGCTTGTACTCACGCGAAGGCGGCCTTCCCGTTCCAGTCCGCTCGGGGTACCGGACGATTTCTCGTCATGTTAACGCGATTGGTTCGAGAGGCGTTCGGTTGTCCACAGGCTGTGGTTGTCCACAGGCTGTGGGTTTCGCCACGCCCCTCGCGCGCGAGTGGCGGGCCGGAAATACGGGTGCCCGCGGGATCGCGCCCACGGGATGATCCGAGCCATGAGCGATACGGCGGAACAGAGCGGTACGGCGGAAAAGGGCGATACGGCGGAACACGGCGAGCAGCAATTGTCGGACGAGGGGTTGTCGGAGGACGAGCGGCGCAAGCGGCGCCGTGAACGGCGCATCGCCGCCTACCGCAGCGCGCGGCGGGTGCTCGCGCGCCCCGGCTTCCTGGGCACCCTGCGCGAGCGCCTGGCGTTGCTGGACGAGGCGCGCGCACTGGACCTGCACGACCTCGACGAGTCGGCGGACGCTTATGGCGACGGCATCGTCGAGGCCCTGGAGGAGAAGACCGCCGGGCTGCTCGGCAAGGAGGCCGCCGCGTTCTTCCCGACGGGCACCATGGCCCAGCAGGTGGCCCTGCGCTGCTGGGCGGGCCGCACCGGGAACCCGACCGTCGCCCTGCACGCGCTCGCCCACCCCGAGGTGCACGAGAGGAACGCGTTCAGCCAGGTCGGCGGCCTGCGCCCGGTCCGTGTGACGAGCGAGCCACGGCTGCCGACCGCCGCCGAGGTACGTGACTTCGACGAGCCCTTCGGGGCGCTGATGCTCGAACTGCCCCTTCGGGACGCCGGTTTCGTACTGCCGACGTGGGAGGAGCTCACGGCGGTGGTGGAGGCGGCGCGGGAGCGCGAGGCGGTGGTGCACTTCGACGGCGCGCGCCTGTGGGAGTCCACCGTCCACCTCGGCCGCCCGCTGAAGGAGATCGCGGACCTGGCGGACAGCGTGTACGTGTCGTTCTACAAGTCCCTCGACGGCTTCGGCGGCGCCGCACTCGCCGGTCCGAAGACGCTGGTGGAGGAGGCGAAGGCCTGGCGGCACCGCTACGGCGGAACGATCTTCCAGCAGTTCCCGACCGCCCTGTCGGCCCTCGCCGGCCTGCGCCGGGAGCTGCCCCGGCTGCCGGAGTACGTCCACCACGCGCGCGTGGTGGCCGCCGCGCTGCGCGAGGGGTTCGCGGCGAGCGGGGTGCCCTGGACCCGCATCCACCCGGACCCGCCGCACACCAACGAGTTCCAGGTCTGGCTGCCCTATGACGCGGACACCCTCGCGGAGGCCGCGACCCGTCAGGCCGAGGAGACGAAGACGGTCCTGTTCGCCCACGGCTGGGAGGCCAGGGGGCCGGGTATGGCCTACACCGAGGTCTACGTACGGGCCGCCGCCCTGGAGTGGACGCCCGACGACGTGCGGGAGGCCGTCGCCGACTTCGTGGCGCGGCTGGCCGACGTCAGCCGGTAGCCAGTAGGTGGAGCGGGGCCGCCGACGTCAGCAGGTGGAGCGCGGCCGGCCGACGTCAGCATGTGGAACGCGGCCGCGGGCGCAGCCACCGCCCCAGTGCCTCCCGCAGCCGCCCGCGGGCCGGACGGCCGGCGACCACGGCACGGAACCGGCGGTAGTCGCGGAACTCGCGCACGACCTGCCAGTCGTGGCGCCCCGGCGCCGGCGGGGGCGCCTCGCCGAGCTGGCGGGCACGGTGGCTGTCGAGGAGGTACTGCTGCGTGATGCTCATGATCGATCGCCTTCTCGGGACGTGACAGGGGCCGTGCCGGTGTTCCCGGGCCACCCCGGTGCTCGCAGGCCGCCCCGGTCCTCCCAGCCCGGCCCGGTGCTCCCAGGCCGCCCCGGTCCTCCCAGCCCGGCCCGGTGCTCCCAGGCTGCGCCGGTCACGGCGGCGGCGTCGCGTCGATTGACGGGCGCCGTCAATCGACGGCCGCGTTGTCAGTGGCGGGGTGCACCATGAAGGACATGAGCGTGACCATCGACATCGCGGGGCTGCGGCCGGAAGGGCTCGCCGTCGTGCCCTCACCCCTGGCCGAGCTCGGCATGGCGCTGCACGCGCTGTCGGAGCCGGGACACCACCCGGGCCTTCAGGGCTGGGTGACGGGTGTCACGGCCCGGCTGGACTCCCACCTGGCCGACCGGATGTGCGAGGCCGACTTTCTGTGGCGGACCACGTTCTCCGACCTGTTCATGCCCTTCGCCGGGATCCCGGGCCGCAGCACTCTCCCGGGTGCCACGCTGGCGGAGGATCTGGACCTGCTGGACAAGCTGACGGACGAGCAGTTCGTGGACGCCGCCCTGGAGTTCACCTGCGCGCTGCCCTACAGCGCACCCGGGCCCGGCGCGCTCTGCGACCCCGGGGTGCGGCAGCGCGCGCTGGACTTCGCCGCCGCGCGCGGGCCGCAGCAGCTGCGGTTCAGTGAGCGGCTGCTCGTCGATCCGCCGCGGATCAGGGCCTGGCTGCGGCAGTTCCTCCAGGACTGCGACGAGGCGTTCTTCGCGGATGCCTGGTCCCGGCTGCGCCACCAGCTCGCCTCGGACGCCCGTCACAAGACGGACCTCGTGCGGCACAAGGGCCTCGCGGACGCGCTGGCCGCGGTCTCCCCGGCGGTGACGCTCGACGAGGCCGCCGCGCGGATCACGGTCGACAAGCTGGGCAAGGCCCATACGGCCGTGGGGGACGGCGGCCTCCTCCTCGTCCCGACCAGCCTGGGCTGGCCCCACCTGACGGTCCTGCATCGCTACGCCTGGCAGCCGGTGCTGCACTACCCGGTCGGCTCCCCCGAGCCGGCCGACCCGCCCAGGGTCGAGCAGCTGGCCCTGCGGATGACGGCGCTCTCCCACCCCGTACGGATGCGCATCTGCCGCAACCTCGCCCGCGGCACGTACACCACGGGCGAGCTGGCGCAGGTGCACGGCATGACGGCACCGGAGATATCCCGGCACCTGAGCGTCCTGAAGAAGGCGGGCCTGCTCACCACCCGCCGCCGCGGGCGGTACGTCCTGCACCAGCTGGACGTGACGGTCGTGGCCCGGCTGGGCAGCGACTTCCTGGAGGGCATCCTGCGCTGAGCGCCCCGGCTCAGTCGAAGCGGATGTGCCGGACACCGACCCGCGCCTGCCGCAGCCGCGTCCGCAGCACGCCCTCGTCATTGGGCCGCAGCCGCAGCCCGGAGAGGACGGCGATGCGGTCGGCCGTCCTCGGCACGGTCGAGTGGTCCGTCCACAGCTGCTCGGCGAACTCCGGCCCCCGCAACCGCTCCAGGCAGTGGTCGAGCTGCTGGACGGCCCAGCTCTCCCGCCGCAGCCCGGCGTTCTTTCCGGCGACGTGCCGAAGGAGGTGTCCGAAGCCGCGCTCACGCAGCCGCCTCAGGACGGTCTCGCGTTCGGCGAGGAGCGTGAAGTGCCGTACGTCATGACCGAGTTCGCCCAGCCGTCCGACCGTCTCGGTGAAGTAGCCGGAGTGCGTGACCGTCATGGGGACGATCACCACGCCGTCCTGCCGCGTGAGGGCGAGGTCGAGGACCTCGACGACGCCCTGCCGCCAAGCCGCCAAGTCCTGGAAATCGCCGCGCAGTTCGGGCGGGAGCATGCGCCGCAGGCCGAAACCGGCGTGCTCCGGATCGCAGACCACGCTGCCGGGCAGCCGGCGCTGGATCTCGTACGGTCTGTGTCTTGCCGCCCCCGAAGGGGCCGTTGATCCACAGGAGCATGCGCAGACCCTAGTGCCCGGGCCGCAAGCGCGCCGCGCCCCCGCGGCCTCCGCCTCGGCCTCAGCCTCCCGGGCTCAGCCGTGCCCGCCGGCCCGCACCAGCCCCGTCTCATAGGCCAGCACCACCACCTGCACCCGGTCCCGGAGCCCCAGCTTGGTCAGGATGCGGCCGACGTGGGTCTTCACCGTCGCCTCGGACAGCACCAGCCGGGCGGCGATCTCGCCGTTGGACAGGCCCTGCGCGACCAGCACCATGACCTCACGCTCCCGGTCGGTGAGCCGCTCCAGCTCCTTGTGCTGGGGCTTGCTGCCGCTGGAGGGCAGCATGGGTGCGAACCGGTCGAGCAGGCGCCGGGTCGTCGACGGGGCGACCACCGCGTCGCCGCTGTGCACCGCGCGGATGGCGCCGAGCAGTTCGGCGGGCGGCACGTCCTTGAGCATGAAGCCGGAGGCGCCCGCCTTCAGCCCGGAGAAGGCGTACTCGTCGAGGTCGAACGTGGTCAGGATCAGCACCTTGGGCGGCTCGGGCTCGGAGCAGATGCGGCGGGTGGTCTCCACGCCGTCCAGCTTCGGCATGCGCACATCCATCAGCACCACGTCGACGGAGGTCGAGCGCAGCACCTGGAGGGCCTCGACGCCGTCGCCCGCCTCCGCAACGACCTCCATGTCCGGCTGTGCGGCGAGCACCATCCGGAACCCGGTGCGCAGCAGCACCTGGTCGTCGACGAGCATCACGCGGATCGCCATCGGGGTCCTCTTCCGTGTCTTTCGTATCCGTCTACAGGGCCGTTACAGGTGTCAATCAGGGGCATGGCTGAGAGGTCAGTGTGCTGGCTTGAGCGGCAGCAGCGCACTGATGCGGAATCCTCCGCCCGGACGCGGCCCCGCGTCCAGCGTGCCGCCGACCATGCCGACCCGTTCGCGCATCCCGATCAGGCCGTGCCCGCTGCCGTCGGCGCCGCCGTCCTCGTACAGCTCGTGCGGGGCGCCCTTGCCGTCGTCCTCGACGAGCAGGCCGAGCCCGTCGTCGAAGTAGACCAGGCGCACGCTGGCGCCCGCGTTCGGGCCACCGTGCTTGCGCGTGTTGGTGAGCGCCTCCTGCACGATGCGGTACGCCGTCAGCTCGACGCCGCTGGGCAGCGGGCGCGGCGTGCCCTCGACCTTGAAGTCGACCGGCAGGCCGGAGGTGCGGCACTGCTGGATGAGCTCGTCGATCTGCTCGACGTCGGGCTGGGGGACGTATTCGCCGGTCTCCTGGTGCTCGCCGGTGCGCAGCACGCCGAGCAGCCGACGCATCTCGGCGAGGGCCTGGCGGCCGGTGGAGGAGATCGTCTCCAGGGCCTTCTTGGCCTGGTCCGGGGCGGCGTCCAAGACGTAGGCGGCGCCGTCGGCCTGGACCACCATCACGGAGACGTTGTGCGCGACCACGTCGTGCAGCTCGCGTGCGATCCGGGCGCGTTCGGCGGCGACCGCGACCTTGGACTGCGCCTCGCGCTCCTTTTCGAGCCGGGTCGCGCGCTCCTCCAACTGCTCGTAGTAGGCGCGACGAGTGCGGATGGAGTCGCCGAGCACCCAGGCGAGCGCGAAGGGCACCGTCATGAAGATCATCAGGGCGATGTTGCCGAGGACGCTGGAGTCCTCCTCCGGCCAGCGCAGCTGTGCCAGGGGCGCCGCGCCCAGGCCCACGCCCAGCGCGAGCCAGGAGGCCCAGCGGGCGCCGCTCACGGCGACGGTGTAGGTGATCACCAGGAAGGCGAAGTTGGCGAGCGTGGTCGACACGTCCAGCGCCAGCTGCAACACCCCCACCGCGATGGCCAGCAGCAGCATCTTCTCCGGCATACGCCGGCGCAGCGCGATCACCAGGGACAACAGGAGGATCACCGAGAGCATGGCCGCCTCGGAGTCGGTGCCCGGAAGATCCTGTCCGGCCTCCTCCCGGACGGCCACGCCCACCACAGAGATCCCGAGCACGAGGACGGCCCAGAAGCTGTCGACCCATGTCGGGTGCCTGCGGATGAAGTCGTAGAGGCGCTGCACGTAACCCAGCGTAGGGAAGCGAGATGTGTGCAGGGGTCAACCGGAGGGCCGATCCGCAGTACGTGCGCGTACTCCCCAAGGTGGAGGCGTCGTTCCCCTGTGCGCCTAACCTGGGCCGGTGACAGCGGAGAGGGCGGGCGAGTGGCACGGGTGGCGCGCGGCGGCGGAGGCCGCCCTCTACGGGCCTGACGGCTTCTACCGCCGCCCCGAGGGCCCGGCCGGCCACTTCCGTACGTCCGTCCACGCCTCGCCGCTCTTCGCCGTCGCCGTGGCCCGGCTGCTGTGCCGGGTCGACGAGGCCCTGGGCCGGCCGGACCCCCTCGGCTTCGTCGACATGGCGGCGGGCCGCGGCGAACTGGTCACCGGCGTCCTGGCCGCCCTGCCGGCCGAGGTGGCGGCCCGCACGCGCGCGTACGCCGTCGAGATCGCCGGCCGCCCGGAGGCCCTGGATCACCGGATCGAGTGGCTGCCCGAACCGCCGCCCGGGATCACGGGCCTGCTGTTCGCCAACGAGTGGCTGGACAACGTCCCCGTCGAGGTCGCCCAGGCGGACGCCAGGGGCGTACCGCGCCGGGTCCTCGTACGACGTGACGGCACCGAACGTCTCGGGGAGCCGGTGGCGGGGCCGCAGGCGCGGTGGCTCGCGCGGTGGTGGCCGCTGGCGGGCGGCGCCGAAGGCACCCGGGCCGAGATCGGCCTGCCGCGGGACGAGGCGTGGGCCGCCGCGGCCGGCACGCTGGACCGGGGTCTCGCGGTCGCCGTGGACTACGCGCACACGGCCGCGCACCGACCGCCCTTCGGCACCCTCACCGGCTTCCGGGAAGGCCGCGAGACGGCACCCGTCCCGGACGGTTCGTGCGACCTGACGGCACATGTGGCGCTCGACGCGTGCGCGCTGCCGGGGGCGCGTCTCATGTCCCAGCGCGATGCCCTGCGCGGCCTGGGCATCACGGGCGCACGCCCCCCGCTCGAACTGGCCTCGACCCGCCCCGCCGAGTACGTGCGAGCCCTCGCGAGCGCCGGCGAGGCGGCCGAGCTGACGGCGACGGGCGGCCTGGGGGACTTCGGCTGGCTGATGCAGTCGGTTGGAATTCCCGACGTGCTGCCGGACGTACTGACTGAGTAGTCGGTTGGAATTCCGGACGTACTGCCGGAGTAGGCCCCCGACCGTCCTGCCGCCCCGCCGCCCTACTTGTCGATGTCCCCCACCACGAAGAACATCGACCCCAGGATCGCCACCATGTCCGCGACCAGCGTCCCCGGCAGCAGCTCGACCAGGGCCTGGATGTTGTTGTACGACGCCGAGCGCAGCTTCAGCCGGTACGGGGTCTTCTCGCCCTTGCTGACGAGGTAGTAGCCGTTGATGCCGAGCGGGTTCTCGGTCCACGCGTAGGTGTGGCCCTCGGGCGCCTTCAGCACCTTGGGGAGCCGCTGGTTGATCGGCCCCGGCGGCAGCTCGGCGAGCCGGTCGAGGCAGGCGTCCGCGAGGTCGAGGGCGACGTGGGTCTGCTCCAGCAGGCACTCGAAGCGGGCGAGGCAGTCACCCTCCTCGCGGGTCACCACCCTCAGGACGTCCCCCAGCTCGCGGTAGGCGAGATAGGGCTCGTCGCGGCGCAGGTCGAAGTCGACGCCCGAGGCGCGCGCGATCGGCCCGCTCACGCCGTACGCGTGCACGGCCGCCGGCGTGAGGACGCCCACGCCCCGCGTGCGCCCCCGGAAGATCTCGTTGCCGAGGACGAGGTCGTCGAACCGGTCCATGCGCGAGCGCACGTCGGCGACGGCCGTACGCGCGCGTGCGGTCCACCCGGACGGCAGGTCCTCCTTCAGGCCGCCGACCCGGTTGAACATGTAGTGCATCCGCCCGCCGGAGACCTCCTCCATCACGTGCTGGAGTTCCTCGCGCTCGGAGAACGCGTAGAAGATCGGCGTGATCCCGCCCAGCTCCAGCGGGTACGACCCGAGGAACATCAGGTGGTTCAGCACGCGGTTGAGCTCCGCGAGCAGGGTCCGGGTCCACACGGCCCGCTCGGGCACCTCCATGCCGAGCATGCGCTCGACGCCGAGGACGACCCCCAGCTCGTTGGAGAAGGCCGACAGCCAGTCGTGGCGGTTGGCGAGCATGATGATCTGCCGGTAGTCGCGGGCCTCGAAGAGCTTCTCCGCGCCCCGGTGCATATAGCCGATCACCGGCTCCGCGCGCGTGATGCGCTCACCGTCCAGCACGAGCTTCAGGCGCAGCACACCGTGCGTGGACGGGTGCTGGGGACCGATGTTGAGCACCATGTCGGTGCTCTCCGCGGCGCCGCCGATGCCGACCATGGTCTCCGTCGTAGGAGTCATGGACCCAGTCTCTCCTACGTACGCTGGCCTCATGGAGACGGGGAGCCCGGAGAACACGGGTACGGCACAGGAGGAGCGGGCGGCGGCCGAACCGGGGTGGACCGGGCTGCCGCCGGGTCTGCTCCGGATGCGCCGGCTGCTGCTGGTGGTGTGGCTGGGTCTGCTGGCGATCGGCCTGGGCCTGCTGCTCGGTCTGCTCGTCGGGCCCGGCTGGGCCGCGTTCGCGGTGCTGCCGCTGGCGCTGATGGTGTGGGGCTGGGTGATGCTGGGGCGCAACTGGCGTTCCTGGCGCTACGCCGAGCGCGCCGACGACCTGCTGATCAGCCGGGGCGTGCTGTGGCGCGAGGAGACGGTGGTGCCGTACGGCCGTATGCAACTGGTCGAGGTGACGTCGGGTCCGGTGGAGCGCCACTTCGGCCTGGCCAGCGTGCAACTGCACACGGCGGCCGCCGCGACCGACGCCACGATCCCCGGTCTCGACCCGGCGGAGGCGGAACGGCTGCGCGACCGGCTCACCGAGCTGGGCGAGGCCCGATCGGCGGGCCTGTGACGACGCAGGGCGTCGACGACGCCGTACGCGAACAGCGCCCCGTGACCGAACACCGACTGCACCCCGTCACACCGCTCAGGCGCGCGTGGGCGCCCGTGGCGGTCCTGATCGGCTGGGCGGTGCACGATCCGGACCAGGCGCAGCGCCACCTGATGAAGCTGACCACGACCACGCTCCTGCTCGCCCTCGCCGTACTGCTCCCCGCGGCGGCCCTCTACGGCTTCCTCACCTGGTGGTTCACGCACTTCGCGGTGACCGACACCGAACTGCGCATCCGTACCGGACTGGTGTTCCGGCGCACCGCGCACATCCGGCTGGAACGCATCCAGGCCATCGACGTCACCCAGCCGCTGCTCGCGCGCGTGGCGGGCGTGGCGAAGCTCAAACTCGACGTCGTGGGCACCGACAAGAAGGACGAACTCGCCTTCCTCGGCGCGGAGGAGGCGCGCGCCCTGCGGGCGGAACTCCTCGCCCGCGCGGCCGGTTTCGCCCCCGAGACGGCACACGAGATAGGTGAGGCTCCGTCCCAGCAGCTGCTGCGCGTACCGCCCGCGGTCCTCGCCACCTCCCTCGTCCTGACGGGTGCGACCTGGGGAGCCCTGGCCGCCGCAGTGGTCGTACCGACGATCCTCTGGCTGGTCACCGAGAGCGTGTGGACGGTGCTGGCGACCGCGATCCCGCTGTTCGGCGGGGCGGGCGCGAGCAGCGTGGGGCGTTTCGTCGCCGAGTACGACTGGACGGTGGGCGAGTCCCAGGACGGTCTGCGCATCGACCACGGACTGCTCGACCGCGCCCACGAGACGGTGCCGCCGGGCCGGGTCCAGACGGTACGGATCGTCGAACCGTTCCTGTGGCGGCGACGCGGCTGGGTGCGGGTGGAGCTGGACGTGGCCGGCTCCACCAACTCCCTGCTGCTGCCGGTGGCGCCGCGCGAGGTCGCCGAGTCGGTCATAGCCCGGGTGCTGCCCGGAGTGACCGTGCCGGGCAGCGCCGCCCTCTCCCGTCCGCCCCGCCGCGCGGCACGCTGTGTGCCCCTGTGGTGGCGCGGCTACGGCCTTGCCGTCACGGACGCGGTCTTCGCCGCCCGGACCGGTCTCCTGCGCCGAAGCGTCGCCCTGGTCCCGCACGCGAAGGTCCAGAGCGTGCGGCTGGCCCAGGGCCCCTGGGAGCGCCTGTGGGGCGTCGCCGACGTCCATGTGGACACCGGGGCCAACAAGACGGTCACAGCGCGTCTGAGGGACGTGGTGGAGGCGGCCGAGCTGCTGCGGGGGCAGGCGGAGAGATCCCGTACGGGGCGCAGGGACGCCCGCCCCGACCGCTGGATGGCCTGAAGGCACAGCACCGCGACGGGCGGCGGCGCCGTCAGGAAACGGCGCTGCGCAGTCCCTGGAGATCGATCTGCTCGGTCTCGTCATGCGCGGTCAGGTCGATGACCTGCCCGATCCCCCGCGACTCCGCGTCCACCGGCTTGAACTCCGCCTCGGACTCGGCCTTGTGCAGGGCGAGGGCCTCCTGGCCGACGACGTCGGCGAGGTCCTCGTTCTGGACGGACTCCAGCGCGGACTCCGCCTCCTGCTTCGTACCGAAGAAGTCGAACCCGCCCTCGACGGCCGGGCGCCGTACGGGCGCGGCCGGCGCGACGGCCACGGCGGTCGGCGCGATGAAGTGCCCCGAGGGCTGCTGAGCCGGGGGCAGCGCCGGGCGCGTGGTGGCGACCGCGCCTGCCGGGGTGACGGCGGCCGCGCGCTCATGCCCGTCGACCGCCCCGGACTTCCCCTGTGGGTCGTCCTCCAGCTCGGTCTCCGACTCGGAATTGCCGGTGGCCTCCGCCTCGACGGCATCGGAGTCGTCCGTCACGGGCTCGCCGTCGGAGGGGCCGCCGCCGTTCGGCGGTTCGTTGTTCGGGGGCTCGTCCTTCGGGGCCTCGCTCTTGGGAGACCTGTGTGCGTCGTCGTCCGTCGAGGACTCAGCGTCCGAAGGCTCGCCCTTCTCCGGCTCGCCGTCCTCGTCGAGCCGCGCCAACGCCGCCTGGGCCCGCAGAAACAGCCGGGACCCCTCCGGCGAGAAGACACCCGAAGTCTCGGGGTCCTCCTCGGAGCCCTCCTCGGCGACCTCGGCGGCCTCCACGAGCTCCTCGGCCTCGGCCTCGGCCTCCGCATCCGCGTCCTCGGCCGCAGCGGCCGGGGCAGCCACAGCCCCCGCCTCCTCGGCCTGTGCGTCGTCGACCGGAACCGGCGGCAACGCGCGCGCGGGCGCGGTCGCCTCTATCTCCAGAACCCGGCGCTCCTCCAGGACGGTCGCCCGCTCGGTCTCCGCCGTGGCGTACCGCCGCAGCAGGGCCGCGTGCTCGTTGCGCAGCCCGGCGAGCTCCGCCCGCTTGCCGCGCAGCCGCTGCTCCAGCTTCACCCGCAGCTCGCGCGACTCCTCCAGGTCGGTCTCCAGTTCGGCGACCCGCTCCTCGTGCCGCCATTCGTCGCTCGCACGCGCGCGCGTGAGGTCGGCGACCTGCTTGCCCGCCTGGCTGTCCCAGCGGCGCATGACGACCCCGCCGACGACCGCCGTCGCCGCGGCGGCCGCGGCGAGGCCGCGCAATGCCATCGGCTCGGTGAAGACCCAAGGAGCGAGCGCACAGACGACCGATACGCCAGCGATCGCCGACGGGGGCAGCAGCCTGTGCAAGGGCGGTGAATGGCGGTGACGTCCACGTGGCATGGCCAGAAACTTACCGCGCGTAGGCGAATCTTGGTGGCCCGGGCCGTAAAAAGACAGCCATCCCGAGTCGTTCACCCGACAACAGGAATCAGTTCCCCCACCGATCCGCCGCCGAATTGAGCACAAACCAAGATCGATAAGCCTGACCGGCCACCTCACCTGCCGACCGACCGCTCGCCCAGCCGCCCGCTCATCCACTCCGACGTCGCCGGAATCTCCCGCCGCCAGGTGTTGAAGTTGTGCCCTCCGCTTTCGAGGATGATCGACGAGATCCGGGTCGTACCGGTCGACTTCACGCGCGCAATGAACTTCAACGTGTCCTTGTAGTTGGATTCCCCGACTTCGCTGCTGCTGACGAGGAGTGAAGTGTCCGGAGCGGGCATGTGCTTGAGGTACCACCACAGGTTCGCGCGAGCGCGCACTTCCTCGTCGCCCTGGAACAGATCGCCCGTCGTGGCGTCGATCGGCGCCTTGTAGTACGCCGAGAGCCCCGCCCCGGCGGCGTACACCTCGGGATGGTGCATGGCGAGCTTCAACGCGCAGTAGCCGCCGGTCGAGTCACCGATGACGCCCCAGCCGCCGGACCCTCCGGCCACCCTGTAGTGGCCGCTCACCGCGGCCGGCAGGTCCGACGCGAAGAAGGTCTCGGTCTGCGGGCCCCCGGGGATGTCCACGCACTCCGTGTCCCGCGGCGGGGCCACGGTCGGCCGCATCATCACCAGGATCATCGGCTCCGTACGGCCTTCCGCGGCGAGTCTCGCGGCTGTGCGCGGATAGTCGAGCTTGTCCACCAGCGCCTCGGCCGTCCCCGGATAGCCGGTGAGGACGACGGCCGCCGGGAACGCGCGCGTGCGGTATTCCGGCTGAAAATACTCGGGCGGCAGATAGACGTAAGCGGGCGTGGCGATACGGACGTACGGCCCACGACGCGGATCTTCTGGACCTGTCCGCCCAGCCGCGCGCGCCCGCTCGCCGCCCCCGGCACCCGACGGGTGTCGACGACCTTCAGCGGCCCCTCACCGGGCGTGTGGTCCACGACGACCCCCTGCTCGTCCTCCTGCCCGAACAGGTCGGCCCAGCTCGCGTAGAACCCGAAGGCCTGGATGGCGACCAGCCCGACCGCCGCGAAGAGCGCCAACTGCGTGGCGAGCAGCAGCCCGACGCGCCCGGCGACCGCCCGCGGCCCCCGTCGCGCCAGCCGCGGCCACAGCCACACCGTGCCGACGAACAGCCCGACAGCGGCCAGAACCGCCGGCGCGACCACTTTGTCGCTCGTGAGACCCATCGATGGCACCTGCCCGCACTTTCCGCCGGCGGCCGCGCGGGGGCATACCCCGAGAGGGCGCGGGCGCATGCCTCCCGCGCCGTCTCCCCCGCACCTTCGCGAGGGCTTGCCCCGGACTTTCCTTGGCCTTTGAAACGGTTTTGGGGAGCCGAGTGAACCTCTCCCCTCAAGACACCGTCCTAGAGGGCGCAATGTCGCCGGATGCCCGAATCGGCACCGGATCCAAGGTCTCTCGCAGAACTAATGGGATGCGATGTCTGTCAGGACAGATGTGGAAATGTCGGGCAAGGTTCCTCAACGGTCGAGCCAGGTGGGCCACCTGCCGAGCCGTGCACGGCACTTGCTGCGCGGCCCCCGCCCCGATGCCGTCCCCGTCCTCGTCGGCCGGGCCTGTGCCCTGGTCGGCCTGCTGGACATCGCCGCGGGTGTCTTCCCGCGCTTCCGGCACAGCCGTATGCACGCGATCGCCGAGGTACTGCCGGGCGCCACCGGTCCGTTCGCGGCAGCCCTGTCGCTGAGCGCCGGCGTGCTGTTGCTGCTGCTCGCCCATGGTCTCAAGCGCGGCAAGCGCAGGGCCTGGCGCGCGGCCGTCGTCCTGCTGCCGGCCGGCGCGGTGGCGCAGTTCACCTACCGCCACTCCATCATCGGCGTCCTGATCTCCCTCGCGCTGCTCGCGCCCCTGCTGCGCCACCGCGACCAGTTCGACGCGCTGCCCGACCCGCGCAGCCGGTGGCGCGCGCTGGCCAACTTCGTCCTCATGGGCGCCGGTTCGCTCGCCCTCGGGCTGATCATCGTCAGCGCCCACCCCAACACCCTGCTCGGCGACCCGAGCCTGGCCGACCGCATCACCCACGTCCTGTACGGCCTGTTCGGCTTCGAGGGCCCGGTCGACTACCAGGGCAACACCTCCTGGACGGTCGCCTTCTCGCTCGGCGCCCTCGGCTGGATCACCGCGGTCACCACGATCTACCTCGCCTTCCGCCCCGAACACCCCGCCGCACACCTCACCGAGGACGACGAGGCACGCCTGCGCGCCCTGCTGGCCAAGCACGGCCGCCGCGACTCCCTCGGCCACTTCGCGCTGCGCCGCGACAAGGCCGTCGTCTTCTCCCCCAGCGGCAAGGCGGCCGTGACCTACCGCGTCGTGTCCGGCGTGATGCTCGCCAGCGGTGACCCCATCGGCGACGTGGAGGCCTGGCCCGGCGCCATCGAGCGCTTCATGGACGAGGCCAAGGCCCACTCCTGGACCCCCGCCGTCATGGGCTGCTCCGAGACCGGCGCCGAGGTGTGGACCCGCGAGACCGGGCTCGACGCCCTCGAACTGGGCGACGAGGCGGTGGTGGACGTCCCGGATTTCTCGCTCGCCGGCCGCGCGATGCGCAACGTACGACAGATGGTCAAGCGCATCGAGCGCGCCGGTTACGAGACCCGGGTACGTCGTGTCCGTGACCTCGGAGAGACCGAGCTGGAGCGCATCAGGCAGGCCGCGGACGACTGGCGCGGCACCGACACCGAGCGCGGCTTCTCCATGGCCCTCGGCCGGGTCGGCGACCCCGCCGACGGCGACTGTCTCATCGCCACCGCCCACAAGGCCGACGAGGAGCCGGGGCCCTACGGCGACCTCAAGGCGATCCTCCACTTCGTGCCGTGGGGCACGGACGGGGTCTCGCTGGACCTGATGCGCCGTGACCGCTCGGCGGATCCCGGCATGAACGAACTGCTGATCGTGGCCGCCCTCCAGGCCGCCCCGAAGTTCGCCATCGCGCGCGTGTCGCTCAACTTCGCCATGTTCCGCTCGGCGCTGGCACGCGGCGAGAAGATCGGCGCGGGCCCGGTGCTGCGCGCCTGGCGCGGGCTGCTGGTGTTCCTCTCCCGCTGGTTCCAGATCGAGTCCCTGTACAAGTTCAACGCCAAGTTCCAGCCGCGCTGGGAGCCCCGCTTCGTGGTCTACCGCAACTCGGCCGACCTGCCCCGGCTCGGCATCGCCGCCATGCAGGCGGAGGGCTTCGTGAACCTGGCCCTGCCGCTGCCGCGCTTCCTGCGCCGCCGTACGGCCGCCCCGCGCCCGTGCCCGCACCGGGTGGCGGAGCGGGACGTCCGTGCGGCGTGAGGCGAGCGCCCCGGACCGGCCCGAGCGGGAGCCCACCCACCCCCCTGGGCTGCCGCTCGGGCCGCGGCATGTCGCGGGCCTTGCTGGGCCTACGCTGAAGATATGAGCAAGAAGAGCGGACGCGGGCGCGTCGCGGGCCTTCCGCAGTGGGACCGGTGCGCGGTCATGGGGGTCGTGAACGTGACCCCCGACTCCTTCTCCGACGGCGGCCGCTGGTTCGACACCACGTCCGCCGTCAAGCACGGCCTCGCCCTGGCCGAGGAGGGCGCCGACCTCGTCGACGTCGGCGGCGAGTCCACCCGTCCCGGCGCCGCCCGGGTCGACGAGGACGAGGAACTGCGCCGCGTCGTCCCGGTCGTCCGCGGCCTGGCCGCCGAGGGCGTCACGATCTCCGTCGACACCATGCGCGCGTCCGTCGCCGAACGGGCCCTCGCGGCCGGTGCCGCTCTCGTCAACGACGTCAGCGGCGGACTCGCCGACCCCGCGATGATCCCGGTCGTCGCCGACGCCGGCGCCCCCTTCGTCGTCATGCACTGGCGCGGCTTCCTGGCGGGCGGGAACGTCAAGGGCGTGTACGACGACGTCGTCGCCGAGGTCGTCGAGGAACTGCACGCGCGCGTGGAGGCCGTGCTGGAGGGCGGCATCGCCCCGGACCGCATCGTCGTCGACCCCGGACTCGGCTTCTCCAAGGACGCCGAGCACGACCTCGTCCTCCTCGCCCACCTCGACCGTCTGCTCGGGCTCGGCCACCCGCTCCTCGTCGCCGCCTCCCGCAAACGGTTCCTCGGCCGTGTCCTCGCCGGACCGGAGGGCGCGCCGCCGCCCGCCCGGGAGCGCGACGCCGCCACGGCCGCCGTATCGGCGCTCGCGGCGCACACCGGCGCGTGGGCGGTGCGTGTGCACGAGGTCCGCGCCACCGCCGACGCGGTGCGCGTCGCACGCGCCATCGAAGGGGCGCGCGGCTCCGAGGGAGCCCGGTGAGCGCCCCCCACACCGACGTCGAACAGGTGGAGGCGGCCAACACCGCCTTCTACGAAGCGGTGGAGCGCGGCGACTTCGAAGCGGTGTCCTCGCACTGGCTCACCCCGTCCGACCTCGGCATCGATGAGACGTACCACGACCCGGCCGACTCCGGCGTGGTCTCCTGCGTGCACCCCGGCTGGCCGGTGCTGACCGGCCGCGGCGAGGTCCTCAGGTCGTACGCGCTGATCATGGCGAACACCGACTACATCCAGTTCTTCCTCACCGACGTGCATGTCTCCGTCACCGGCGACACCGCCCTGGTGACCTGCACCGAGAACATCCTCAGCGGCGGACCCGCGCCCGAGGGCGACGAGGAGCTCGGCCCGCTCGTGGGCCAGCTCGTGGTCGCCACGAACGTGTTCCGGCGCACACCCGAGGGCTGGAAGATGTGGTCGCACCACGCCTCGCCCGTTCTGGCCGAAAACGACGAGGACGACGGCGACGAGACCCCGTCCTGAGTGGGTAGGCGCTCCATAGGGACCAACAAGTGGTTGGAATCACGCGTGTACGGGTAGGGGCGGCTACCAACCCATGAGCCGCCGCATTCCCCAGGGGAAACACGCGATGAATCCTGCCGGCCGCAGGCCGGGCCCACGCCCCCGTGTCCCGGCCCTGTCCGTGCCCGCAGGTAGATTCGTTCGAGGCCGGTGTGCCGCCGCACCCGGCACCGACCGGCCGTCACCGACGATTGCAGGAGTGATTCGCGTGGATCGTGTCGCGCTGCGCGGCCTGAAGGCCCGCGGGTACCACGGTGTGTTCCCCGAGGAACGCAGAGAGGGCCAGACCTTCGTCGTGGACCTCGTCCTGGGCCTGGACACCCGGCCTGCCGCCGCCGACGACGACCTGACGAAGACCGTGCACTACGGCGTCGTGGCGGAGGAGGTCGTGGCCGTCGTCGAGGGCGAACCGGTCAACCTCATCGAGACGCTCGCCGAGCGCGTCGCCCAGGCCTGTCTGAAGCACGAAGGGGTCCAGGAGGTCGAGGTCACCGTCCACAAGCCGGACGCGCCGATCACGGTCCCCTTCGACGACGTGACCGTCACCATCACCCGGAGCCGAGTATGACTGCACCCTTCATCAAGGGCCCCAGCGATCCGACCGTACAGCCGGTACCCGCCTCCGTCGTCGAGCAGGTCGACGCCGCCGACACCACCCTGAGCAACCCGAAACGGGCCGTGATCTCCCTCGGCGCCAACCTGGGGAACCGCCTGGAGACCCTCCAGGGCGCCATCGACGCGCTGGAGGACACCCCCGGCGTGCGTATCAAGGGCGTCTCGCCCGTCTACGAGACCGAGCCGTGGGGCGTCGAGCCGGGCACCCAGCCCTCCTACTTCAACGCGGTCGTGGTCCTCAAGACCACGCTCCCCCCGTCGTCCCTCCTGGAGCGCGCGCACGCGGTCGAGGAGGCCTTCCACCGGATCCGCGACGAGCACTGGGGCGCGCGCACCCTCGACGTCGACATCGTCTCCTACGCCGACGTCGTCTCGGACGACCCGCAGCTCACCCTCCCCCACCCGCGCGCCCACGAACGGGCCTTCGTCCTCGCCCCCTGGCACGACCTGGAACCCGAGGCCCAGTTGCCGGGCCGCGGCGCGGTCGCCGACCTGCTCGGCACCGTCACCCGGGACGGCGTCGCGCCGCGCACGGACCTGGAACTCCAGCTGCCCGAGTAGTCGTTAAGGTCAGGACGACCATCATCCGCGGGGACCCGGGGGAGCTGAAGGAACACCGTGAGAGAGCTGCGCATCAGGACGCTGATCGGCGTGTTCATCATCGCCGGAGTCCTGTCGTGGGCGGGCGCCCGCCTCTGGAACTCCGTCGGGACCCTGCCCAGCGTCCCCCTGGCCGCCCCCATCGTCCTGGCCGTCATCGCCGTGGTCCTGCTGGCCACGGCGCTGTCGATCCGCGCCCGCCTCAAGGCCCAGCGTGAGCGCCGCCCGGAGGCCAAGGGCGTCGACCCCCTGATGGCGGCCCGCGCGGTCGTCTTCGGCCAGGCCAGCGCCCTGGTGGCCGCCCTGGTCGCCGGCATGTACGGCGGCACGGGCGTCTTCCTCCTGGAGTCCCTCGACATCCCGGCCCGCCGCGACCAGGCCATCTACGCCGGCTTCTCGGTCGTGGCCGGCCTGGGCGTGATAGCGGCGGCCATCTTCCTGGAACGGGTCTGCAAGCTCCCGGAGGACGACGAACACAACGGCGCGGGGGCGGCCCCGACGGTGTGAGGCGGGTGCGGCGGGGTGAGCGAACCGCCTGTCAGCGGGCCATGATCAGGCTCATCGCCTCGTTGCGCGTCGCCGCGTCCCGCAGCTGACCGCGCACCGCCGACGTTATGGTCTTCGCGCCCGGCTTGCGGATGCCACGCATCGACATGCACATGTGCTCGCACTCCACGACGACGATCACGCCACGCGGCTCCAGGATCTCCATGAGCGAGTCCGCGATCTGCGTGGTCAGCCGTTCCTGCACCTGAGGCCGACGGGCATAGACGTCCACCAGCCGAGCCAGCTTGGACAGCCCGGTGATCTTGCCGGACGTGGCCGGGATGTAGCCGACATGAGCGACGCCCCGGAACGGGACCAGATGATGCTCACACGTCGAGTACACCTCGATGTCCTTCACGAGCACCATCTCGTCGTGCCCGATGTCGAACGTCGTGGTCAGCACGTCCTCGGGCTTCTGCCACAGCCCCGCGAAGATCTCCTTGTACGCCCGCGCCACCCGCGCCGGCGTCTCCTTGAGCCCCTCACGGTCCGGGTCCTCTCCGACCGCGATCAGCAGTTCGCGTACGGCGTTCTCGGCGCGCTTCTCGTCGAACTCGCCGATGAAGCCCTCGCCGTCCAGCGTCACGGGGTCGGTCATGTGGTGCCTCGTTCCTGTGCGGGTGGCGCGTGTGGGTCACGCGTCTGAACTGCGGGCATACGAAATGCCGCGCCCCCCAGGCTAGAACCAGGGGGGCACGGCATCCATTCCGGGCCCGGTGCTGTCGCACCGGGAGGACCGGGCGTCAGCTCTCGGGGCGCTCCTCGGGAGCCGGCTCGGTCGCCGGGGCGGGCTCCGTCACCGTCGACTTGGCGGTGCTGATCGCCGGCGTCGCGCCGTTGGCGCCGTTCGTCAGTGCGAGCTCCTTCGGGGAGAGCACCGGCGGACGGGTGGACGGCGTACGGCGGGAGGAGCCGGTCCAGGCGGGCCGGGGCGGACGCTTGACGATGGGGGCGAAGATCTCGGCGATCTCCTCCTTGCCCAGCGTCTCCCTCTCCAGCAGCTGAAGGACGAGGTTGTCGAGGACGTCGCGGTTCTCGACCAGGATCTCCCAGGCCTCGTTGTGCGCGTTCTCGATCAGCTTCTTGACTTCCTCGTCCACCAGGGCGGCGACCTCTTCCGAGTAGTCGCGCTGGTGAGCCATCTCACGTCCGAGGAACGGCTCGGTGTTGTCGCCGCCGAACTTGATGGCTCCGAGGCGCTCGGTCATGCCGTACTGCGTGACCATCGCGCGGGCCGTGGTGGTGGCCTTCTCGATGTCGTTCGCCGCGCCCGTGGTCGGGTCGTGGAAGACGAGCTCCTCGGCCGCACGGCCGCCCAGCATGTAGGCCAGCTGGTCCAGCATCTCGTTGCGGGTCGTGGAGTACTTGTCCTCGTCCGGCAGGACCATCGTGTAGCCGAGAGCACGGCCTCTGGAGAGGATCGTGATCTTGTGGACCGGATCGGAGTTCGGGGAGGCCGCCGCGACCAGGGCGTGTCCGCCCTCGTGGTACGCGGTGATCTTCTTCTCCTTGTCCGACATGATCCGGGTCCGCTTCTGCGGGCCCGCCACGACGCGGTCGATCGCCTCGTCCAGCATCTGGTTGTCGATGAGCTTCTTGTCCGAGCGGGCCGTCAGCAGGGCGGCCTCGTTGAGGACGTTGCTCAGGTCCGCGCCGGTGAAGCCCGGCGTGCGGCGGGCGACCGCCGACAGGTCGACGTCCGGGGCGACCGGCTTGCCCTTCTGGTGGACCTTGAGGATCTCCAGACGGCCCTGCATGTCCGGGCGGTCGACCGCGATCTGGCGGTCGAAGCGGCCGGGGCGCAGGAGGGCCGGGTCGAGGATGTCGGGCCGGTTCGTCGCGGCGATGAGGATCACGCCGCCCTTGACGTCGAAGCCGTCCATCTCGACGAGCAGCTGGTTCAGGGTCTGTTCGCGCTCGTCGTGACCGCCGCCGAGGCCGGCGCCGCGGTGGCGGCCGACCGCGTCGATCTCGTCGACGAAGACGATCGCCGGGGCGTTCGCCTTGGCCTGCTCGAACAGGTCACGCACTCGGGAGGCACCGACACCGACGAACATCTCGACGAAGTCGGAACCCGAGATCGAGTAGAAGGGGACGCCCGCCTCGCCGGCGACTGCGCGCGCAAGGAGCGTCTTACCGGTACCAGGAGGCCCGTAGAGCAGTACACCCTTGGGGATCTTGGCGCCGACGGCCTGGAACTTCGCCGGCTCCTGGAGGAACTCCTTGATCTCCTGGAGCTCCTCGACGGCCTCGTCCGAACCGGCGACGTCCGAGAACGTCGTCTTCGGGGTGTCCTTGGTGATGAGCTTCGCCTTGGACTTGCCGAAGTTCATGACCCGGGAGCCGCCGCCCTGCATCTGATTCATCAGGAACAGGAACACGACGACGATGAGGACGAAGGGAAGCAGCGAGAGCAGGATGCCGACGAACGGGTTCTGCTTGGACGGCGAAACGGTGTAGCCGTCCGGGATCTGCTTGTCCTGGTACTTGTTCTGTAGCGTGCTGGCGATGGTCACGCCTTGGTCGCCGATGTAGCTCGCCTGGATCTTGTCGGCGCCTTCGACCTTCTGGCCGTCCTTGAGCTGGACCTTGATGGTCTGCTCGTCGCCGGTGGTGATCTTGGCCGACTCGACCTTGTTCTCATTGATCGCCTGGACGACCTGGCCGGTGTCCACCGTCTTGTAGCCGCCGGACGAGCCGACGACCTGCATCAACACGACCACGGCAAGGACGGCCAGCACGATCCACATGACCGGCCCACGGAAGTATCGCTTCACGTCCATCCATACGGAGCGGTGCCGCCCCGTCCCTCCTGCCATAGTGAGTTTGATAAGACAGTTCTTCTGACGGTACCCCAGCTTTGTCGCCCGTAGCCGCACGGGACGGCCGGTAAGCCCGTCTGCATGCTCCAACGGCGCGAGGCCCGCCGGGGTTCCCGATCTTCGTACGGGGGTTGGGCCCTTCGGGTCCGCGAGGGCGGACCGCCGGACTCAGCCGCCGTAGACGTGGGGCGCGAGCGTACCGACGAACGGAAGGTTGCGGTACTTCTCGGCGTAGTCGAGGCCGTACCCGACGACGAACTCGTTCGGGATGTCGAAGCCGACCCACTCGACCTCGATGGCGACCTTCGCGGCGTCCGGCTTGCGCAGCAGGGTGCACACCTTCAGCGTCTCCGGCTCGCGGGAACCGAGGTTCGACAGCAGCCAGGACAGGGTCAGTCCGGAGTCGATGATGTCCTCGACGATCAGGACGTGCCGGCCCTTGATGTCGGTGTCGAGGTCCTTGAGGATCCGCACCACACCGGAGGACTGGGTGCCGGCGCCGTACGACGACACGGCCATCCAGTCCATGGTGACGGGGGTGGACAGCGCCCGGGCGAGGTCGGCCATGACCATCACCGCGCCCTTCAGGACGCCGACGATGAGCAGGTCCTTGCCCTCGTACTCCGCGTCGATCTTCGCGGCCAGCTCGGCCAGCTTCGCGTCGATCTCTTCCTTGGTGATGAGCACCTGCTGGAGGTCGGCACCCATGTCTTTCGCGTCCACCCGCATCACTTTCGGTCGGTCGTCCCGCATTCTCGGCCCAACGGCCCCTCCGCGACGCACCGCGGAGGGGTCGCGAATCAGCCTTGCCGAATCACCAGTCTGCCACCCTGCCGCTGGGCGACGACTTTGCCGGGGAGATTGATGGCCCCCTGGCCGCGCCAGCCGGTGATCAGGCGGTCGACTTCCTCGATGTGACGGGCGAACAGCGAACCGGCGGGCGCTCCCGCCTCGATGGCGGCGCGGCGCAGGATCCGGCGGCGTACGGCGGGCGGCAGCGCGTACAGCTTGGCGCACTCCAGCATGCCGGTGGCGTCGCGTACGGCGGCCTCGGCCTGGCCGGCCCAGGCGTCCAGGGCGTCGGCGTCGTCGCGGGAGAGCTGGGCGGTGCGCGCCAGGGCCTCCACGACCCCCTTGCCGAGCGCCTTCTCCAGGGCGGGCAGGCCCTCCTGGCGCAGCCGGGACCTGGTGTACGCGGGATCGGAGTTGTGCGGGTCGTCCCAGACCGGCAGGGACTGGACCATGCAGGCCTTGCGGGCGGTCTGCCGGTCGAGGCCGAGGAAGGGGCGCCGGTAGCGGCCGCCGGCCCCCGAGACCGCGGCCATTCCGGACAGGGAGCGGATGCCGGAGCCCCGGGCGAGGCCGAGCAGGACGGTCTCGGCCTGGTCGTCGCGGGTGTGGCCGAGCAGGACGGCGACGGCGCCATGGCGTTCGGCCGCGTCGTCGAGGGCGGCGTAGCGGGCGTCGCGGGCGGCGGCCTCGGGTCCGCCGAGGCGGCCGACGTTCACGGCGATGGACTCGACCGGGTCGAGGCCGAGTTGGCGCAGGCGCAGGGCGACTTCCTCGGCGCGCAGATCGGAGCCGGGCTGGAGACCGTGGTCCACGGTGATGCCGCCGGCGCGCAGGCCGAGTTTGGGGGCTTCGAACGCGAGGGCGGAGGCGAGGCCCATGGAGTCGGCGCCGCCGGAGCACGCCACGAGCACGAGCGGGGAGGGGGGCCGCTCGTGCGGGGCAGCGCGCGGGGGCTCGTGCGCGGTCGGGCCGGGCAGCTCGTACGACGGTGCGGGTGCCGTGTCGAGGGCGGACCGGCCGGCGCCGGTCGAGGTGGCGGCGGACGGCGTCCGCAGCGCGGCCGCGCGCGGGCTGCTGGGCGCGGGCACGTCGGTGGTGCGGTTGTGTTCGGTGAGGATGTCGTGGAGGACGCGGCGAACCGCCAGGCGTATCGCCGCGACCGCAGGATGGGGACCCATGTCCGGTTCCCTTCATGAAATTGTCGGGGGGTGAGCCCGAGCTCGGTCACTCAGAGTGTGTAGATGGTGACAGAACCGGGCCGTTCCCCGAGCATCGCACGCCTACCCATGGCTCACGGTCCCTCGGACGGGTGATTGCAGGGGCGTTCGCCTGCCGTCGGCCGGATTCGGTTCACGACCTTCGTATGAGATGCGCGACGCGGCGCGCGTTTCACGACTCCGCCTTGCGGTGCACCCGCGCGATCCAGTCCGCCGGTTTGGAGATCTCCGCCTTGGTCGGGAGGGTGTTCGGGGACGTCCACACGTGGTTGAAGCCGTCCATGCCGACCTGTTCCACCACGGCCCGCACGAAGCGCTCGCCGTCACGGTACTGCCGGAGTTTGGCGTCGAGGCCGAGCAGTTTGCGCAGGGCCATGTCGAGCCTCGAGGCGCCCTTGGCGCGTCGCTGCTGGAACTTCTCGCGGATCTCGGCGACGGACGGCACGACGGCGGGGCCGACACCGTCCATCACGAAGTCGGCGTGCCCCTCCAGCAGCGACATCACGGCGGTGAGGCGGCCGAGGACCTCTCGCTGGCCGGGAGTCTGCACCAGTTCGACGAAGGACCGTCCGCCGTCGTCCTCCTCGGCCTCGGGCCGGCCGCCCGAGAGGGACTGGGCTGCTTCGCGGATGCGCTCCAGGACGGTCATGGGGTCGACATCCGTCTCCCCCAAGAAAGACTGGATTTCGCCCTCCAGGTGGTCCCGCAGCCAGGGCACCGCGCTGAACTGGGTGCGGTGAGTCTCCTCGTGCAGGCACACCCAGAGGCGGAAGTCGTGGGGCTGGACGTCGAGTTCGCGCTCGACGTGCACGATGTTCGGGGCGACGAGGAGCAGCCGGCCGCCGCCGTTCTCGCCCGCCGGCAGTTCGCGGGTGGCCGGGGCGAAGGTCTCGTACTGGCCGAGGACGCGGGAGGCGAGGAAGGACAGCAGCATCCCCAGTTCGACGCCGGTGACCTTGCCGCCGACCGCGCCGAGGACGGCACCGCCGGGGGTGCCGGTGCGCCGCTCCTGCATCTTTTCCAGCAGCGGCTTGAGGATCTCGCGGAACCCGGCGACGTTCGCGCGGACCCAGCCCGGGCGGTCCACCACGAGGACGGGGGTGTCGTGGATCTCCTCCGTGCCCATACGGGTGAAGCCCCGGACGTGTTCCTCGGAGGCCTTGGCATGTCGGCGCAGCTCGGCGACGACGGCCCTGGCCTCGTCGCGGCTCACCTCGGGGCCCGGCCGTACGAGCCGGGTCGCGGTCGCCACCGCGAGATTCCAGTCGACCATCTCGGCACCACCGATGCTCGTCATGTGTCAACCGTACGTGAGCGCTACCACTTGGGGCAGGCCGTGCGGGGGCGGCGAAGCGTCGGTGGCGGTCGGGAACCCGTGGCTCGGGGTGGTCAGCCGCAGCCGCACGCCGCCAGTGCCGTCGCCGTCCGGTCCAGGGCCGCGCGGGCCGCGCCCACGTCGTCGCCGGCCGCCAGGAAGGCGAAGGCGAGCAGTCGGCCGTCCTGGTCGACGACCGTGCCGGCCAGCGCGTTCACGCCGGTCAGGCTGCCCGTCTTGGCCCGTACGATGCCGGCCGCGCCGTCCGTGTAGCGGCTGCTCAGGGTGCCGGTGAAGCCCGCCACCGGGAGGCCGGTCAGCGTCGCGCGGAGTTCGGGGTGGGCCGGGTCGGCGGCCTTGGCCAGGAGGGCTGTGAGCAGGTGCGCCGTCAGTTTGTCGTCGCGGTTCAGACCGCTGCCGTCCTTGACGGCGATGCCCGCCATGGGGAGCCCGAGCTTCTTCAACTGCGCCGCGATCGCCTGTCCCGCGCCGTCGAAGTCGGCGCGCGCGCCGCTCGCCAGGGCGATCTGGCGGGCGAGGTGCTCGGCGATGTCGTTGTCGCTGTTGGTGAGCATGCGCTCGACGAGGGAGGACAGCGGCGGTGAGGAGACCCGGGCGAGCGGCTGGGCCCGGTCGGTCGCCTTCGACGGGCCGGGCGCGCTGGTCTTGATGCCACGGTCCGCCAGGAGGGACGCGAACTGACTCGCCGCGTCCTTCGCCGGGTCCTCGACCCGCTTCGCCGTGCCGCTGGTGGAGTCGTCCGTGCGGCCCTCGTCGGCCGTCAGGGCGCTGACCGGGGCGAGGTTGGGGTTCATTCCGATCGGGTGCAGTTCGGGGCCGGCGTAGAGGGTCTTGTCGTAGGAGAGGGTGACCTGGCGGATGTTCTGCTTCTTCAGCGCCTCGGCCGTCCGGTCGGCCAGTTCGCGCAGGCTCGCCCAGCCTTCGGCGTCCGCCCGGGCCGTGAGTGTGGGGTCGCCGCCGCCGACCAGGACCAGTTCCCCGGTGTCGGGTTCCAGTGCGGTGCGGGTGGTGAGGCGGTGGTCGGGGCCCAGCGCGGCGAGGGCGGCCGCGGCGGTGGCGATCTTCGTGGTGGAGGCGGGCGTGAGGGCGCTGCCGGCTCCGTCGCCGTAGAGGCGTTTGCCGCTCGCCACGTCGATGATCGCGGCCGACCTGCGGCCCAGCGCCGGGTCGGCGAGGAGCGGGCCCACGAGGCCGGCGACGGCCTTGCCGTTCGGGACCGCGTTCACGGCGCCGGTGCCGCCGCCGAGCCCGGTCAGGACGGACGCCGCACTGGGGGCCGGGCGGGGCTCCCCACCCGCCGTGTCGGCGGAATCGGACGAATCGGCAGAACGACCGTGATCTGCGCCACCCGTACTGTCCTGGGCGGCCGCCCAGTCGCGCTCGGCCGTACGCTGACCGGTGGAGTCCCAGGGGCCGGCGGCGGTGACCACTCCGGCGGCCAGCGCCAGTCCGGCGGTGGCGGCGCCTGCGGTGTACTGCCACGTCTTCGGCTTGCGTGGGCCCGTGGCCTGCGGCGATACGGCTCGCGCGAGCCGTGCGACCCGCGGTTTCGCGGCCGTCGCGGCGCGCGCGAGACGTGGGCGTACGGCCTGTCCGGCCCGTGCCAGACGGGGTCGTACGGCTTCCGCGACCCGCGTCACATGCGGTCTCGCGGCTCGCCAAGGCCTCAGCTCTGGCACTACCACCAGCCCCTTTCGCGATCACACACCTGCGTGAGGGACACTTAACCACCAGAACTATGTGTTGATCATGGAGGAGCCACCGGTGGAGTTCGACGTCACGATCGAGATCCCGAAGGGTTCGCGGAACAAGTACGAGGTGGACCACGAGACCGGTCGGATCCGCCTGGACCGTCGACTCTTCACCTCGACCAGCTACCCGGCCGACTACGGCTTCGTCGAGAACACCCTCGGCGAGGACGGCGACCCGCTGGACGCGCTGGTCATCCTGGAGGAGCCGACCTTCCCGGGCTGCCTCATCAAGTGCCGCGCCATCGGCATGTTCCGGATGACGGACGAGGCCGGCGGCGACGACAAGCTGCTGTGCGTGCCGGCGTCCGACCCGCGCGTGGAGCACCTGCGTGACATCCACCACGTCTCGGAGTTCGACCGCCTGGAGATCCAGCACTTCTTCGAGGTCTACAAGGACCTGGAGCCCGGCAAGTCCGTCGAGGGCGCCGACTGGGTGGGCCGTACCGAGGCCGAGGCCGAGATCGAGCGGTCCTACAAGCGTTTCGAGGACCAGGGCGGCCACTGACGCACCCTGGCCTTTGGGCCATGTGAACGGGCTGTACGCGTACGCGTGCGGCCCGTTCGTGTGTTTGTACGCATGGTGAGGTACGCATACTGAGGCGCAGGAGGTGTCTCAGAGGGAGTGCTACGCAGGTGACGGACGCGGAGGACCGTAAGCCGCAGTCGGACGAGGCGAGGATGGCTTTCACGCCGCCGGCCGGCATCGAGGTGGGGGACAGCGAGTCGGAGACCACATCCGAGTTCGCGCTCCCCCAGGGACTGGACGTGCCGCAGGCGCCGTCCGCGGAGCCGGAGGGCTCGGCGTTCAGCACGCCCAGTTGGTACGGCACGGCGGACTCCCCGGCCGCCTTCACGCCGCCGAACGGCATACCGCAGGTCAGCCTCACCAAGGATCTGCCCTGGCAGGACCGGATGCGCACCATGCTGCGCATGCCGGTGGCCGAGCGGCCCGCGCCCGAGCGGATGCCGCGGGCCGAGGAGGAGGGTCCGGCCGTCCCGCGCGTGCTCGACATGACCCTGCGTATCGGCGAGCTGCTGCTCGCGGGCGGTGAGGGCGCGGAGGACGTCGAGGCCGCGATGTTCGCCGTGTGCCGGTCCTACGGCCTGGACCGCTGCGAGCCGAACGTCACCTTCACGCTGCTGTCGATCTCGTACCAGCCCTCGCTCGTGGACGATCCCGTGTCGGCGGCGCGTACGGTGCGCCGGCGCGGCACCGACTACACGCGTCTGGCCGCCGTGTACCGGCTCGTCGACGATCTCAGCGACCCGGAGAGCCACATCTCGCTGGAGGAGGCCTACGGGCGGCTCGCGGAGATCCGCCGTAACCGGCACCCCTACCCGACCTGGGTGCTGACCGCCGCGAGCGGGCTGCTCGCGGGCGCGGCCTCCGTGCTGGTCGGTGGTGATGTGATCGTCTTCGTCGCCGCCATGGTGGGCGCGATGCTCGGCGACCGGCTGGCGTGGCTGTGCGCGGGACGCGGGCTGCCGGAGTTCTACCAGTTCACGGTCGCCGCGATGCCGCCGGCCGCGATAGGGGTCGCGCTCACGCTGAGCCATGTCGACGTGAAGGCGTCCGCGGTCATCACCGGTGGGCTCTTCGCGCTGCTGCCCGGACGGGCCTTGGTGGCGGGCGTGCAGGACGGGCTGACCGGCTTCTACATCACCGCGTCCGCGCGGCTGCTGGAGGTCCTGTACTTCTTCGTCGGCATCGTCGTCGGCGTGCTGGTGATCCTGTACTTCGGGGTCAACCTCGGTGCCAAGCTCAACCCGGACGCGGCTCTGAACATCTCCGAACGGCCGTACTGGCAGATCGCCGCGTCGATGCTGCTGTCGCTGACCTTCGCGGTGCTGCTCCAGCAGGAGCGGTCCACGGTGCTCGCCGTGACCCTCAACGGGGGTGTCGCGTGGGTGGTGTACGGCGCGATGCACTACGCCGGTGAGTTCTCGCCGGTCGCCTCGACGGCGGTCGCGGCGGGACTGGTGGGTCTGTTCGGGCAGCTGATGGCGCGGTACCGGTTCGCGTCCGCGCTGCCGTACACGACCGCGGCGATCGGGCCCCTGCTGCCGGGATCCGCCACGTACTTCGGGCTGTTGTCGATCGCGCAGAACGAGGTCGACGCGGGGCTGGTCTCGCTGGCCACGGCGGCTTCCCTGGCCATGGCCATCGCCATCGGGGTGAACCTCGGGGCCGAGATCTCGCGGATCTTCCTGCGGATCGGGTCCCCGGAGAAGCGGCGGGCCGCCAAGCGGACGCGAGGTTTCTGAGGCCGGGTGCCCGCCGGCTCGGTGCGTCCTGCTCGGCGGCGGCGCTTCAGTAGCCCTGGTTCGGCGGGTACTGCTGGTTCTGCTGTCCGTACCCCTGCGGGTACTGCTGGGCGTACGGCTGCTGCGGGGGCTGCTGGTGGCCGTAGTGCTGCTGGTCGTAGCCGTACTGCTGCTGACCGCCCTGGTCGCCGTACTGGTCGCCGTACTGGTTTCCGTACTGGTTTCCGTACGGCTGCTGGGGCTGGTCGTCGGACGGGATGCGGCGGAGCTGGGTCGTCGCGTCGTCCATCGGCGGGGCCTGCTGGTGCTGTGCGGCGGCGGGAGCCTGGGCTGCGGCGCGCTTGTTCTTGGCGCGCTCGCGCAGGAACTCGATGATGATCGGGACCACCGAGACGAAGACGATCAGGATGAGGATCGCCTCGACGTTCGTCTTGATGAACGCGATCTGGCCGAGCCAGTAGCCCGCGAGGGTGACGCCGGTGCCCCAGGCGACACCGCCGATGACGTTGTACGTGAGGAACGTGGCGTACTTCATACGGCCGGCGCCCGCCACGATGGGGGCGAAGGTGCGCACGATCGGCACGAAACGGGCGAGGACGATCGCCTTCGGGCCGTACTTCTCCATGAACTCGTGGGCCTTCTCCAGGTTCTCCTGTTTGAAGAGCTTGGAGTTGGGGCGGTTGAAGAGCTTCGGGCCGAAGAACTTGCCGATCATGTAACCGACCTGGTCGCCGATGACGGCGGCCAGCACGATGAGCGTGCACACCAGCCACAGGGGCTGGGTGATGTAGTTCCCCTCCGCCACGAACAGACCCGCCGTGAACAGCAGGGAGTCCCCCGGCAGGAACGCGAAGAGGCCGGACTCGGCGAAGACGATCAGCAGGATGCCGGGGAGGCTGAACGTCTCGATCAGATAGTCCGGGCTGAGCCACTCGGGAGCGAGCGCAAGCGTGGTCACGGGTTTGTGGCTCCTGCGGGGAAGGGGCGGGCGGGCTGTGACAGGCGGGTCAAAAATATCAACGCCGCACCGGTGGCCCAGGTTCCATGGACGCGTTCAGGATGCACTGTGCCCCCGCTGGGACAAAGCTGTGGGCCATGGGCATCGAAGAGTACGGCGGCGGGCAGGGGCCCCGGCCGGACGTTCTGGTCGTGACCACGAACGACATCCCCGGATACCGGGTCACGGAGGTCATCGGCGAGGTCTTCGGACTGACCGTGCGTTCCCGGCACGTCGGCAGTCAGATCGGCGCCGGACTGAAGTCGCTGGTCGGCGGTGAGCTCAGAGGGCTCACCAAGACGCTGGTGGAGACCCGCAACCAGGCCATGGAGCGGCTCGTCGAGCAGGCACGCGCGCGGGGCGCCAACGGTGTGCTGGCCTTCCGCTTCGACGTGACCGAGGCGGCCGACGTGGGCACCGAGGTGTGCGCCTACGGGACGGCGGTGGTCCTGGCCCGGGAGTGACCCGTACGGGCGTACCCGGGCCAGGACGTCAGGAGGCGTGCCGGGCCGCGTTCGCGACGATCGCGTCGCGCAGGTACACCGCCAGGCCGGGGCGGATGGCGTCGTAGGTCGCGGTGAACCGCGGGTCGGCGACGTACATCTCGCCCAGGCAGGTGTGCATCTCGTGCGAACAGTCGTAGTAGGTGCCGGCGATGAAGCGGCGGTGCTCCTCCGCCGTGTCCATCGCCGTCGCCGAGTCGGCCGGCGTGCCGTCGGCCATGAGGTCGGCCATGCGCTGGTGGATCGCGCCCATCCGCTCGTTGACGCGCTTCCAGTCCTCCTTGGTGAAGGACGCGGTGCGCTGCTGCGACTGCCGGTAGGCGTCCGTGTCGCCCCAGCGTTCCCGCACCTCGTCCTCGTACTGGTCCGGGTCGAAGTCCCCGAACACCTCGAACTTCTCCTCCGGCGTCAGGTCGATGCCCATCTTGCGTGCCTCCATCGCGTGTTCCACGGCCGCCGCCATCTTCTGGAGCTTCTCGATCCGGGCGGTCAGCAGTTCGTGCTGCCGGCGCAGGTGCGCGCGCGGGTCCGCGGCCGGGTCGTCCAGGAGTGCGGCGACCTCTTCGAGCGGGAAGCCGAGCTCGCGGTAGAACAGGATCTGCTGCAACCGGTCGAGGTCGGCGTCGCTGTAGCGCCGGTGGCCCGCGTGGCTGCGCTCGCTGGGCACGAGCAGACCGATGCCGTCGTAGTGGTGCAGGGTGCGCACCGTCACTCCGGCGAAGCCGGCGACCTGTCCCACGGTGTAGCTCACTTCCGCTCCCTTCTCGGTACGCGCTCCACGGTGCGTCCTCACGTCGCGTGAGGTGCAAGCCGGTTGACCCGCCGCACTCGGCCCACTCCGGATGAAGCGTCCGATTTGCCCGCTTATCGTGAGCGCGTGGCCCAGGAAACCGCGCAGCAGCCGCCCCACCCTCCCGCGACCCCGGCACGCACGCTGCTGCCGTCGATCCTGCCCGCCCTGGTCGTCGGTGTGATGGCGAGCCTGCTGCTCGTGGGCGTCAGCGAGGCCGCCGAGGCGCTTCAGGACGTGCTGTGGGGCGATCTGCCGGACGCCCTGGGGGTGGGCCGGTACTCCGTGCTGTGGATGCTGGTGATGCTCACCGCCACCGGGATCGCGGTGGGCCTGGTGGTGTGGAAGGTCCCGGGACACGCCGGGCCGGATCCGGCCACCATCGGCCTGGACGCGCCCGTGCTGCCGCTGTCCGTGTTGCCGGGGCTGACGTTGGCGACGGCGCTGATGCTGGCGGGCGGACCGAGTCTGGGCCCCGAGAACCCGATCATCGCGGTCAACGTGGGACTGGCCTACTGGCTGGGCAACCGGCTGATCCCCCGGGCGCCGGGCCGGCTGTGGCCGATCCTCGCGGAGGCGGCGACGATCGGCGCGCTGTTCGGTACGCCGGTCGCGGCGGCGCTGCTGCTGTCGGAGGCGTTCGCCGCGCGCGGGACGCGGGGCGCGCTGTGGGACAACGTGTTCGCGCCCCTGGTGGCGGCCGGGGCCGGGGCGATGACCGTCGACCTGGTCTCCGAGCCCACGTTCGACCTGGACCTGCCGCCGTTCGGGCACCCCGGCTGGGCCGATCTGCTGGCGGCGCTCGTGATCTCCTCGCTGGCGGCGGCGCTCGCCATGGCGGCCGTGTACGTCTTCCCGTACGTCCACGCCGTCTTCCGGCGCCTGCGGCACCCGATGGTGGCGCTGCCCGTCGGCGGGGTCGTGCTGGGCCTACTGGGCGCGCTGGGCGGTCATCTGACGCTCTTCAAGGGGCTGGACCAGGTCGCGGAGCTGGCGGCGGACCCGGACGGCTGGTCGGCCGGGGAGTTCGCCACCATGACGGTCGTGAAGCTGGCCGCCCTGGTGGTCGCCGCGTCCTGCGGGTTCCGGGGCGGGCGGATCTTCCCGGCGGTCTTCGTCGGCGTCGCGTTCGGGCTCGGGGCCCATGCGCTGGTGTCGGACGTGCACCCGGCGGTGGGTGTGGCGTCGGGTGTGCTGGGCGTGCTGCTGGCGATCACCCGGCAGGGCTGGGTGAGCCTGTTCACCGCGGCGGTCCTGGTCGCCTCGCCCTCGATCCTCTCGCTGTTGTGCATCGCCTCGCTGCCGGCCTGGCTGCTGGTGACCGGGCGGCCCCAGATGCAGTTGCGCGCGGACGGAACTCCGGTCCGCTGACACCCGTTCATGAATCCAGGAGGCAGGCCCATGTCGCTGCACAAAGGTCCCGAGGTCACCGACGAGCGTCATCTGTCCGTCAATCCCTTCTACGGCGAGGCGAATCCGGTCGCGGGCATGACCGACGCCCCGCCCACGCACAAGCTGCCGGACGCACCCATGTCACCGGCGTCGGCGTACCAACTGGTGCACGACGAGCTGATGCTGGACGGCAATTCCCGGCTCAACCTGGCCACCTTCGTCACCACCTGGATGGAGCCGCAGGCCGATGTGCTGATGGTGGAGTGCCGGGACAAGAACATGATCGACAAGGACGAGTACCCGCGCACCGCCGAGCTGGAGCGGCGCTGTGTGGCGATGCTCGCCGATCTGTGGAACGCGCCGGATCCGTCGGCGGCCGTCGGCTGTTCGACGACCGGGTCGAGCGAGGCGTGCATGCTCGCGGGGATGGCGCTGAAGCGGCGCTGGGCGAAGCGCAACGCGGACAGGTACCCGGGCGCCCGCCCGAACCTCGTGATGGGTGTCAACGTCCAGGTGTGCTGGGACAAGTTCTGCAACTTCTGGGAGGTGGAGCCGCGTCTGGTCCCGATGGAGGGCGAGCGGTTCCATCTCGATCCGCAGGCGGCGGCCGAGCTGTGCGACGAGAACACCATCGGGGTGGTGGGGATCCTCGGCTCCACCTTCGACGGTTCCTACGAGCCGATCGCGGACCTGTGCGCGGCCCTCGACGCGCTCCAGCAGCGCACGGGACTCGATGTCCCGGTGCACGTCGACGGCGCGTCCGGCGCGATGGTGGCGCCCTTCCTGGACGAGGGCCTGGAGTGGGACTTCCGGCTGCCGAGGGTCGCCTCGATCAACACCTCGGGGCACAAGTACGGGCTGGTCTACCCGGGCGTCGGCTGGGCACTGTGGCGGGACGCCGAGGCGCTGCCCGAGGAGCTCGTCTTCCGCGTCAACTACCTGGGCGGCGACATGCCGACCTTCGCGCTGAACTTCTCCCGGCCGGGCGCACAGGTCGTGGCGCAGTACTACTCGTTCCTGCGGCTGGGCCGGCAGGGCTACCGGGCGGTGCAGCAGGCCGCGCGGGACGTGGCCGGCAAGCTCGCCCTGGCCGTGGATGAGCTCGGCGACTTCCGGCTGCTGACCCGGGGCGACCAGCTGCCCGTGTTCGCCTTCACGACGGGCCCGGACGTCACCGCGTACGACGTCTTCGACGTCTCCCGGCGGATGCGGGAGAGCGGCTGGCTGGTCCCGGCGTACACCTTCCCGCCGAACCGCCAGGACCTGTCCGTGCTGAGGGTGGTCTGCCGCAACGGCTTCTCCGCCGACCTCGCCGAACTGTTCGTGGAGGACCTGACCCGTTGCCTGCCGGAGCTGCGCCGCCAGCCGCGCCCCTACACCCAGGACAAGGGGGCGGCCACCGGCTTCCACCACTAGGGCCTGGTCCATCGCCGGCTGATCAGCCGCGGTCCCCGGCGTGCCGCTCCCCCGTGGCGAACGGGTTCTCCTGGTCCTCGGCCAGGACGCCGACGAACGGGTCGCCCTCGCCGGAGAAGGTGTACGCGCCGCCGCGGATGCGTTCGATGAGGCCACGGGTCCAGTCGGCGCCGGTGTCCGCGGAGTGGACCCAGAAGTTCATGATCTCGCCGATGTGGCCGAGCTGCCCCGGGCCCTCCTCGGGCACGTAGTGCTCGGTGACGGCCTTGTGCCACTCCTCGATGCCGCGCACCCGCTGTTCGAGGAGCGTGAGCACCTCCGCGCGCTCCAGGTCGACCATGAAGCCGAGCGCGGCCGCGAGCACGTCCGGCCGCTGGTCGTAGGCGGTGAGGTACTGGCGCACCAGTCCGAGGTACTCCTCGGTGCCCTTCTCCGTGATCTCGTACTCCGTGCGCGGCGGCCCGCCGACCGTGGAGGGCGCGATCTCGTGCGCGACCAGCAGCCCTTGCTTCGCCATCTGCTTCAGGGCGTGATAGATCGAGCCGGGCTTGGCGTTTGACCACTCGTGCGCGCCCCAGTACTCCAGGTCGTTGCGCACCTGGTACCCGTGGGCCCGCCCGTGCTGACGGACGGCGCCGAGCACGAGAAGACGGATCGTCGACATGCGGTCCAGACTAGAACCGCGGCGGCCCGGGGCCGGGATCAGCCCCGGGAAACGCCTGGTACGCGGGGTCCGCTCAGAACGGGAAGCCGCTCCGACCGTGCTGCACCGAGATCCACTTCGTCGTCGTGAACGCGTCCAGCATCGTCTCGCCGTTCAGACGGCCGAGGCCGGAGTGCTTCTCGCCGCCGAAGGGGACGATCGGCTCGTCGTGGACGGTGCCGTCGTTCACGTGGAACATGCCCGTGTCGATCTGCTTGGCGAAGGCGACACCGCGCTCGATGTCCCCCGTGTGGACGGCGCCGCTCAGGCCGTACGGGGTGTCGTTGACGAGGCGTACGGCCTCCTCCTCGCCGTCGAAGGTGACGAGGAAGGCGACCGGGCCGAAGACCTCCTGCTTCAGCAGGGCCGAGTCGGCGGGCAGGTTCGTCAGGACCGACGGCTCGACCAGGTTGTCCGTCGTGGTGCCGTGCACCAGGGCCGTCGCGCCCTCGGCGATCGCCTGCTCGACCACGGCCGAGATCGCGTCCGCCTGGGAGGAGTTGATCACCGGGCCGATGACGGTCTCCGGGTCGCGCGGGTCGCCGGCCTTGAGGGTCTTCACCTTGGCGACGAACTTCTCCGTGAACTCGTCCGCGACCGAGCGGTCCACCAGGACGCGGTTCGCGGCCATGCAGACCTGCCCCTGGTGGACGTACCGGCTGAAGACCGCCGCGTCGACCGCGTAGTCGACGTCGGCGTCGTCGAGGACCACCAGCGCGCTGTTGCCGCCGAGTTCGAGGACCGAGCGCTTGAACTGCGAGGCGCAGACGGTGGCGACATGGCGGCCGACCTTGTCGGAGCCGGTGAAAGAGATGACCTTCGGGACCGGGTGCTCGATGAAGGCGTCGCCTATCTCCGCGATGTCGGTGATGACGACGTTCAGCAGGCCGGCGGGCAGGCCCGCGTCCTCGAAGATCTTCGCCACCAGCGAGCCACCGCAGATCGGCGTGTTCTGGTGGGGCTTGAGGACCACGCCGTTGCCGAGCGCGAGGGCCGGGGCGACCGACTTGAGGGAGAGCAGGAAGGGGAAGTTGAAGGGGCTGATCACGCCCACCACGCCGACCGGCACGCGGTAGACGCGGTTCTCCTTGCCGTCCACCGGCGACGGGACGATCCTGCCCTCGGGGCGCAGCGCCAGATGGACCGCCTCGCGCAGGAACTCCTTGGCCAGGTGGAGTTCGAACGCCGCCTTCAGCCGGGTGCCGCCGAGCTCGGCGATGATCACCTCGGTGATCTCCTGCTCGCGGTCCTCTATCAGGCGCAGCGCCTTCTCGAAGACGGTCCGGCGGGCGTAGGGATTGGTGGCGCCCCACTGCTTCTGGGCGCGGGCGGCCGCCTTGTAGGCGTCGTCCACCTCGTCGACCGTGGCTATGGTGATCGACGCCAGCTTCTCGCCGTCGTACGGGTTGAAGTCGATGATGTCCCAGGAGCCTGTGCCCGAGCGCCACTCACCGTCGATGTACTGCTGGGCCAGGTCGGTGAAGTAGGACGACATGTGATCCCTCAATCTCTGGCAGACCCGCGATCGGCACGGCCGCCATCGCGCTCGTCTTCACGGTCTGATCACACGTCATCGTACTTGCGTTTCAAGAGAGTTGAAGGAGACCCCGAAGAAGATCCCGACTCTCGTCCGGACCCGGGCTGTCCTGTTGGAGCTCCTTGAGCGCGGTCTCGTACTGGGCGACGTCCTCGTGCTTGTCGAGATAGAGCGCGGAGGTGAGCTGCTCCAGGTAGACGACGTCCGACAGGTCGGACTCGGGGAAGCTGAGGATCGTGAAGGCTCCGGACTCCCCGGAGTGGCCGCCGAAGCCGAACGGCATGATCTGGAGCCGTACGTTGGGCCGCTGGGAGATCTCGATGAGGTGCTGGAGCTGGCCGCGCATCACCTCGCGGTCGCCGTAGGGGCGGCGCAGGGCGGCCTCGTCCAGGACGATGTGGAACTCGGGGGCGTTGTCGGCGAGAAGGTACTTCTGCCGCTCCAGACGCAGCGCCACGCGCTTTTGGACGTCGGCCGCGCTCGCGCCCTTCATGCCGCGCCGGACGACCGCGCGGGCGTACCCCTCGGTCTGCAACAGGCCGTGCACGAACTGCACTTCGTAGGCGCGGATGAGACTCGCCGCGCCCTCCAGGCCGACGTAGGTCGGGAACCAGCTCGGCAGGACGTCCGAGTAGCTGTGCCACCACCCGGCGACATTGGCCTCGCGCGCGAGGGAGAGCAGCGAGGCGCGCTCCTGCTCGTCCGTGATGCCGTACAGCGTCAGCAGGTCCTCGACGTCCCGTGTCTTGAAGCTCACCCGGCCCAACTCCATGCGGCTGATCTTCGACTCGGACGCGCGGATGGAGTACCCCGCCGCCTCGCGCGTGATCCCGCGCGCCTCCCGCAGTCGCCTCAGTTGCGAGCCGAGCAGCATGCGCCGCACCACCGATCCGGGCTCTCCCGCGCTCACGTTCGCCAGCCTCCCCAACCGTCTTCAGGGCCCGCAGTCTGCCACTAAATCACTTCGAGCAGTACTCGTCCGATTACAGAGATGGAAAGAAGACAAGGATTCCTCTCAGGAAGGGAACAGCGGCAGGCAAGGAGAGGTAAGGAAGTTGGCGGAAAAAATGGCCAACAAGCGGTACGGGAGCGTCCAATTCGGTCACGTGCACGTGCATCTGCCCTTGCATCTGCCTGGCGCATCCGAAACCATGGTCCCGCGCAACCGCTGCATCGCAACGACCGCGAACTCTCGGGAGTGCCTCGCATGGGGACGAATGGATCGACCATGCTCGAGCCGTTACGGCAGGGCCTTCCGCCGCTAGATCCCGCAGCCGTCTCCAACGCCGCCTCCTGCGCACTGCCCGCCCGCTACGAAGCGGTGCGTGAGGCCCGGAAGTTCACGCGGCGCACCCTGGACCAGTGGGATCTGGACTACCGCTTCGACGACGTGTGCCTCGTGGTGTCCGAGCTGGTGACCAACGCGCTGCGCCACGCGCTGCCGACGGGTGCGCAGCGGATGCCGGAGCAGGCGCCGCCCGTGCGGCTGCATCTGATGCGGTGGACCGAGCGGCTGGTGTGCGCGGTGCGCGACCCCAGCCACGACAGTCCCGTCGCGCGCGATTCGGACGACTTCTCGGCCGAGTCCGGGCGGGGGTTGTTCCTGGTCGACTCCTTCAGCGACAGCTGGGGCTGGCACCCGATGGCGGGGACGCTCAGCGGAAAGGTCGTCTGGGCGCTGTTCCGGCTCCAGCCGGTGCCGGGTGGCGCGGGGGCCTCGGCGGACTCATGAACCGCGGTGCTCGACGGCGCGGCGGTTCTACGCGCGTTACTGGGCGACAGGCGTCGATGACCCCGAGTTGTGCGGGTTTGTGACGCGCCCGTTCAGCTCATCACCAGGTGGTCGAACTCGCCGTCCTTGACGCCCAGGAGCATGGCCTCGATCTCGGCGCGGGTGTAGACGAGGGCCGGACCGTCCGGGAAGCGGGAGTTGCGCACCGCGACCTCACCGCCGGGGAGCCGGGCGAACTCCACGCAGGAGCCCTGGGAGTTGCTGTGCCGGCTCTTCTGCCAGGCCACCCCGTTCAGATCCGTGGCTGCCATGCCGTTGTACACGTCGTGGTCCACAGGTCGCTCCCCGGTGTTGCGGTGGCTCGGGCCCATTGAGGCAAGAGGTGGTGCAGTGGTGCGGCAGTCAACTGCTTCCGGATCATAGCTCTGTTCACGTGCAACTGCATGAGCAGATGCACGTGCACGCGGGGTGTTCCTGTGGTTACTCCTGTGACGTACGCGGGTCTACATGCGTTCCAGCGCATGCCCCAGGGCTCGCATCACATGTGTCCGCCAGCCGCCGCCCATGATCTTCCGTGCCATGAGCTGAGCGGGGTCGTCCGGATCGAACCCCTCGTGCACTAGGAAGAGACGCGTTCCGCGCCCTTCCTGTTCCAAACTCCAAGTAACCGTCCAGTGCACAGGGTTCTCCGGCGACGGATCACTCCACCGCAGGCTCAGCATCCGCTCGGACTCGTAGGCCAGGACCTCGACCTCGACGGTGCCGGAGAAGTTCGTGTTGGGCCGCGGCACGGAAGTCATCGCGTACCGGTGGCCGACCTCCAGACGGAAGGCCTCGGCACCCTGCATCTGCCACTGCACGAGCAACTCGGGCTCGGTCAGGGCGCGCCAGACCTTGGCGGGCGGGTGCGGAAAGTACTGGTCCACCCGGATGACCGTGAGGTCGTCATCGGGTTCGGGGCCGAGATCGGAGCCGGGTTCGCTGTTCATGTCGGGTCATCGTCGGGCATGCGGTCGAGCAGTTCGCCGAGGCCCTTCATACGGGCGCGCCAGAACCGCTCGTACGGATGGAGCCAGTCCTGCACCTCGGCGAGCGGCGCCGCCTCCAGCTGGTAGATGCGCTGCCGGCCGGAGCGCTGCTCGGAGACGAGGCCGGCCTCCCGGAGCACCTTCAGATGCTCCGAGAGGCTGGGGCGGCGCATGTCGAAGTGGTCGGCGAGGGCCTGGACGGGCTGGGGCCCGCCGTCGCGCAGCAGCCGCAGCACCTCACGGCGCGTGCCGTTGGCGAGCGCGGCGAAGACGCGATCCTCCGCCGCCTCCAGGGCCCCGGTGGTGTCCATGCCCCGCCTTCCCGCCTTCCCGTCAGTGAACGGCCTCGTCAGTGAGCGGCCTCCGTCAGCAGCATCAGACTGTTTCCGTCGGGGTCCTGGAAGCCGGCCATCCGCCCCCAGGGCAGTTCGTCCGGACCCTGCACCGGGACACCCGCCTCGGTGAGCCGGGCACAGTCCGCGTCGACATCGGTCGTGACCAACATGATCCCCCGGGTCGACCCCGGCTCGAAACCGCCCATCCCCGGGCCGGAGAGGGTGAAGACCGTCTGCGCGCCCTTGGGCGCGACCTGGAGCCACCTCCCCTGGGGCATGTCCAGATCGGCGGTGACTTCGAAGCCGAGGACCTCCGTGTAGAAGCGCAGGGCGCGGTCCTGGTCGGCGACGGGGAGGGTGACGAAGGAAGTGTGAGTGATGTTCATGGGAGTGATGTTCATGGGGACGACAATAGGTAGGAGATTCCCTACGCGTCAAACGTAGGTAATCTCCTACCTATCGAGTGCGGAAGCCGGGTTACCGGGTCGAGTACGGCAGCAGCGCCATCTCCCGCGCGTTCTTGATCGCCTTCGCCACCTGCCGCTGCTGCTGGGCCGTCACCCGGGTGACACGGCGGCTGCGGATCTTGCCCCGGTCGGAGATGAACCTCCGCAGCAGATCGGTGTCCTTGTAGTCGACGTAGGTGATGCCGGCCTGGTCCAGCGGGTTCGGCTTCTTGGTGGGCTTGCGGTCGGGTTTGCGGGGCATGGGTCAGACCTCCAGGAGGGTGTCGAAGGCGGGCGGAAGCCGCCGCCAGGCGTCGCGGCCGGATGCGTACTCGGCGTCGGTCAGCAGACAGGACTCCAGGAGCCGTTCAAGGCCGTCCCGGTCCAGGCCGGGCGAGGTGAAGACCAGGTGCTGACAGCAGTCGCCGTGCTCGGGGTGCCAGTCCAGCGCGGCGGCCGCGCGGCGCACCGGCGGGACCATGTCCCAGGCAGCGTCGGGCAGCGAGGCCAGCCAAGGCCCCGCGCTCTCCACGCACAGAGCGCCGCCCGCCGCGTCCCAGTGCAGCAGCACGTCGGGCTTGTCGGCGAGCCAGAAACGGCCCCTGCTGCGGGCCGCCGCGCAGGTGATGTCCTCCAGCGCCTCGTACAGCCGCTCCGGATGGAAGGGGCGGCGGCGGTGCCAGACGAGGGTGGCCACGCCGTGCGCGTCGGCCTCGGCGGGGAGCAGCGCGCACGCCGGGTGCTGGGCCGCGGCGGCCGACTCCACGTCGAAGCCGGCCAGCGCCGCCTGCGCGAGGGGGGTGAGCGTACGGCGGCGCGGCGTCGGCACCGTCAGGTCATCGGCGGGCACGGCCGGGCCGATCGGAACCTGGCGGGCCGTCGGATGGAGCTGGGCCAGCAGTTCACGGTCCTCCTCGTCGGCCTCCGGGGAGGCGGCGACGGCGAGGACGGGGGCGTATTCGAGCTGCCGGGCGAAGGTGTCGGCCACCGTGCGCTGGTCGGTCGCAGCGGCGGCGAGGCCGCCCTCCGCCAGGTCGTCGCCGTTGCCCAGGTAGGGCAGCACCAGGGCGGGGTCGACCGCGGTGATCACCCCGGTGACGGTGAGCCCGCCGGCCGTGACGACCTCGGCCATCGCCTTGGGCTCGACGGAGTCCCAGAGCTCGACGATCGCCATCCGGGTGCCGTCCGCGTCCCGGAGCCGCAGCAGCTCCGGGACCAGGTCCTCGCGCAAGGCGCAGCACGCGCAGTCGTTGACCAGCGGCGCCTCGCCGGCGCCGACGAGACCGGTGGCGTCCCGGACCGTGCGGACGACGGTGCCGGCGGCGGCCGTGGCCAGGTCGTGGTGGAGTACGACGCTGCCGGGGACGTCGGCGAGCAGGTGCTCTACGGCCGCCTTGCGGGCGTCGGCGTGCAGCCCACCGACGATCACGACGGGAAGCATCAGCCCTTCCTTCCGTACCGGCGCTCGAAGCGCTCGACGCGGCCGGCGGTGTCCATCACGCGCGCGGTGCCGGTGTAGAAGGGGTGGCTGACGTTCGAGATCTCGACGTCGACGACCGGGTAGGTGTTTCCGTCCTCCCACTCGACCGTCTTCTCACTGGTCATCGTCGAACGGGTCAGGAACGCGTGGTTCGCGGCCCGGTCACGGAAGACGACCGGCCCGTAGGCCGGGTGGATTCCCTCACGCATGGCTTTGCTCAGCGCTCCTCTCGGAAGTCGACGTGCCGGCCGGCGACCGGGTCGTACTTGCGCAGGGTCATCCGGTCGGGGTCGCTGCGGCGGTTCTTGCGGGTCACATAGGTGTAGCCGGTGCCGGCGGTGGACCGGAGCTTGATGACCGGGCGGAGTTCGTTGCGTGCCATGCTGCTACCTTACTGAAAATGACTTCCATTAACAGTAACGACAGAGGAGAGGTACGTCACCCATGTCCGCCCACTGCATGCTGACCGGCGCCAAGCCCGGCTTCGGCAACACCGTTTCCCACTCCCATCGGCGGTCCTCCCGCCGCTTCGACCCCAACATCCAGTCCAAGCGCTACTGGCTGCCCGGCGAAGGCCGGTACGTACGACTGCGGTTGAGCGCCAGGGGGATCAGGACCGTCGACACCATCGGCGTCGAGGCGGCGGTCGCCCGGATCCGCGCGCGGGGAGTGAAGGTCTGATGGCCAAGAAGAGCAAGATCGCCAAGAACCGGCGGCGGCAGGAAGTCGTCGCGCGCTACGCCGCCCGGCGGGCCGAACTGAAGGAGATCATCCGTCGGCCGTCCACCGGCGAAGCCGAACGGCTCGCCGCCCAGCTCGAGTTGCGCGGGCAGCCCAGGGACGCCAGCGCCACGCGCGTACGCAACCGTGATCAGGTGGACGGGCGGCCGCGTGGCTACCTCCGCACCTTCGGGCTGTCCCGGGTGAATCTGCGGGAGCAGGCGCACGCCGGGTATCTGCCGGGCGTGCGCAAGGCGTCCTGGTAGAGCTCGACCGGCTCTGGGGCCCCGATGGGACTCCCTGGTAACTTGCTGCGGTCGTTTCGGCCAGGTCGGCCGAAACGGCCGTATGCCGACCGCTACAGCTTGGGAGCTTCCAGTGATCTCGGCGACTTTCTCCCGTACCCGCACGATGCCGGGCCGGCGGACGCGGGTGGCCGCCGCGGCCGCGGCCCTGGCCGGCGCGCTCGCGCTGACCGCGTGCAGCGGCGACGGCGACGGCGACTCCAAGGACGACGCCGCCCCCAGTGGCTCGGCGTCCGCCAGTGCCGACACGGGTGGCGGTACGGGCGGCGAATCGGCCTCCGCATCCGGTGAGCTGGAGGGCAGTTGGCTCGCCACGACCGACGGCAAGGCGGTCGCGCTGGTCGTCACCGGCAAGCAGGCCGGGCTCTTCGCGACCGGCGGGACCGTGTGCAGCGGGACCGCCGGCGAGGAGGACGGCATGCGGATGATCCGCCTCAAGTGCACCGACGGCAGCAAGGACCGGGCGACCGGGATGGTCGACTCCGTCGGCAAGACCTCGCTGAAGGTGACCTGGGAGGGCGGTCTCGGCGCGGAGACCTACACCAAGGCGGAGGGCGGCAAGCTGCCTACGGGCCTGCCGACGGCCGGTCTGGGATCGTGATGTCCGACGCGGGGACTGCCCGCGATCACTGACGCCACTGCCAGAGGAACCCATGCGCGCCTCCTCCCTCACCGTCGCCGCCCTCGCCGCGGCCCTTCTCCTGACCGCCTGTGACGACGGTGGGGACACCGGCCAGGACGCCAAGGCCGGTACCGACTGCGTGGCCGAACTGGCCGTGGAGTTCGGTCCGGCCAACGCCGCCCCCGCGGCCGGGGACACCGGCAACGTGCCCGTCACCGTGACCAACCGCGGTGGCGCCGAGTGCGCCCTGGACGGACTGCCCACCGTCGAGCTCACCGCGGACGGCACCACGGCCGCCGTCGCGCCCGACCAGGGCGCCCCGGCCCGGAAGACGACCCTCGCGAAGGGCGCCACCACGTCCTTCACGCTCACCTACGTCCGCGGCGAGGCGAGCGGCGACAAGGGCCTCGCCGTCGGGACCGCGAAGGTCCGGCTGCCCGGCTCCACCGAGACACACAACTTCAAGTGGTCGTACGGCGTCGTCGCGCTCAAGAGCGACGGGAAGACACCGGATGCGTCTGTGAGCGGGTTCCAGCGGTCGGGCGACTGACGTCGGGGAGCGGGTGGTCGGCGATCGATGCCGGGTCTGAACGGCGGCGGTCGGCGATCGATGCCGGGTCTGAACGGCGGCGGTCGGCGATTGACGCCGGTCAGCGGGGTGGTCGGCGACTGACGCCGGTCAGCGGGGTGGTCGGCGATCGATGTCGATCAGCTCAGCGGCGGTCGGCGGTTGACGCCGGTCAGCAGAGCGGCTGGCCGGTGACGCTTGTCAGCGCAGCGGTCGGCGGGGCGCCACCTGTGCCCGGTCGGCCGCCTCGGCGCCCTGCACCCAGCCGGCCTCGTCGCTGACGCCGCGCAGTCGGGTCGTGGTGGTCTGCGGGAACATACGGTCCAGCCGTGCCGTCACCGCGACCTCGCGGGAGGCCAGCACCGGGAGCAGGTCATCGGTCACCTGCGTCTGCGCCGCGGCGGCCAGGCGCGTGCCGATGCGATGGGCGTAGGCCGCCAGGAACGACTGCCGGAAGGTCTTGGTCCGCTTCCGGCCGCCCGCGCGCTGGGCCGCCTCCGCCTTCGTCATCGCGGTCTGGGCCTGCACCAGCAGCGAGGTGTAGAGGAGTTCGACCACCTCCAGGTCGGCCTCGAAGCCGACGACCGTGGAGAAGCCGAAGGCTTCGTTCCACACCGCACGGCAGCGGTTGGCACTCGCGACCGCGTCCAGCAGAACCGCCTTGGCCTGCTCGTACGGCGGCTCCACACCGATCCGGCAGGCGCCGGGCGCGTCCTTCGCGGCGGGTGTACGAGACGCCAGCAGGGCCTCGTCGATGCTGTACCGGGCCATCAGCTCCTGCGCCTTGGCACTGAGCGCCTCCGCCTCCTGCGGGAACCCCGTCGCCTCCGCCTTGGCCAGCAGCGCCCGGATTCGGGTGAGCATGCGGGACTCCGGCCGGGCGTCCCGGGTGGCGGGTTCGGCCGCCTGGTCCAGGGGCTCCAGCGTGGGCAGGCGCAGCAGCAGGCGGTACAGCTCCAGGACGGCGGTGGCCTGCGAGAAGCGGTCGGTGCGGGGCGGGTCCTCGGTGGGCAGCTCGTCGAGTTGCGCCTGCCAGCGGGAGCCGCGGGGCCGGTCGTCCGGCGCTTGCGCGCGTATCTCCGCCGCCAGCAGCCGTACATGGACGTCGTCCAGGTCGCGCCGCACCAGCCGTACGACGTCGGCCGGCTGCCAGCCGCGCCGCCAGGCCGCCGCCACGAACTCCGCACCGCGCCGGGCGAGTTCGGCGTCCGCCTCGGGGGTGGCGGCGAGGAGGGAGGCGCCGGCGTCGAGCGTGGTGTGCTCGGTGTCGTAGAGGGCGGACTCGAAGGCGCGGTCGACGGTGGTGCGGGGGCTGGGCGCGTCGGACGTGGGGGGCGTACTGGGCGGGCTCACCAAGGGATCGTAAGTCGATGGGAGGCAACGAGGGTGTCGTCAACCACGGGTTGACACCCCTGGACTGTCAACCTACGGTTGACACATGTCGACGAACCCGACCATCACGTCATCCGTACGTCTCGACGAACTCATCGCGGCCATCAAGAAGGTCCACGAAGAACCCCTGGACCAGCTCCAGGACGCGGTGATCGCCGCCGATCACCTCGGCGAGGTGGCCGACCATCTGATCGGTCACTTCGTGGACCAGGCCCGCCGATCGGGCGCCTCCTGGACCGACATCGGCAAGAGCATGGGGGTCACCCGGCAGGCCGCGCAGAAGCGGTTCGTGCCCAAGGAGGGCACCGACCTCGACCCCCAGCAGGGCTTCGGCCGCTACACGCCGCGTGCTCGCAACGTGGTGATGGCCGCCCACAACGAGGCCGTCGCGGCCCGCAACCCCGAGGGCCGCCCCGAGCATCTCGTCCTCGGCCTGCTGGCCGAGCCGGACGGCATCGCCGCCAAGGCGATCACGGCCAAGGGCGTCCTCCTGGACGCGGTCCGCCAGGCCGCCACGGCCGAGCTGCCGCCCGCCGCCGAGGAGGTCCCCGACCTCATCCCCTACGGCTCCGACGCCAAGAAGGTCCTGGAACTCACCTTCCGCGAGGCCCTGCGCCTGGGCCACAACTACATCGGCACCGAGCACATCCTGCTGGCGCTGCTGGAGTTCGAGAACGGCAACGGCGTGCTGTACGGGCTCGGTCTCACCAAGGAAGGGGTGGAGGAGTGGATCGTCGAGGTCCTCTCCCAGTTCCTCAAGAGCGGCGAGGAGACCGCAAAGCGGGCTCGGGAGGAGGGGGCTTAGGAGGAGGGGACTGGAGGAGAGGGCTCAGGAGGAGAGGGCTCAGGAGGAGGGGGCTCAGGAGGAGGGGGCTCAGGAGGAGGGGGCTCAGGAGGAGGGGGCTCAGGAGGAGGGGTGGCGACGGCCCGCGGCGGCAACGGCCCAGGCCCGTTGTCAGACCCGGGTGCCACACTCGCTTGCATGACCGACCGGTGGGCGCTCGCTCCGGCCGAGGACGGCGGCGTGGAGGTCGCCCCCCTCGGTCCGGACGGGCTGCTCGCGGGTCCGGTGCGCCGGGAGCCGGACGCGGCCGAGGCCGTGCGCGGGCGGCCGGAGGTGGCGCGGTGGGTCTGGCGGTCGACCGCCGAGGTCTATCCGCGGCTGCTCGCCACGGGGGTGCGAGTGGAGCGGTGCTACGACATCGAGGACGCCGAGACTCTGCTGCTGGGCCACGAGGGGCGGCACGGCGAGCCGAGGTCGGCAGCCGCCGCCCTCGCCCGCCTGCGCAACGGCCCCGTGCCACCCGACCCGCCACAGCGCTCGGCCGAACCGGGCTCGCAGTCCTCGCTCTTCGAACCCCAGGCGCTCCATGTGCCGCTCAGCGACCTGGTCGCGGTGTACACAGAGCAGCAACGGCGGCACGACCGGACCGCGCACCCGGAGCGGATGCGTCTGCTGACGGCGGCCGAGTCGGCGGGAATGCTCGTCGCCGCCGAGATGAACCGGTCCGGGCTGCCCTGGAGCGCCGAGGTCCACCGCAGGGTGCTGCACGAGTTGCTGGGCGAGCGGTACGCGGGCGGCGGGGAGCCACGGCGGCTGGCCGAGCTGGCGGACGAGGTGTCGACGGCGTTCGGGCGCCGGGTGCGCCCCGATCTGCCCGCCGACGTCATCAAGGCCTTCGCACAGGCCGGGATCAAGATCAGATCGACCCGTCGCTGGGAGATCGAGTCCCTGGACCATCCGGCAGTGAAACCGCTGGTCGAATACAAGAAGCTGTATCGGATCTGGGTGGCCCACGGCTGGTCCTGGCTCCAGGACTGGGTGCGCGAGGGGCGGTTCAGACCGGAGTTCCTCGCGGGCGGGACGGTCACCGGACGGTGGGTGACCAACGGCGGTGGCGGCCTCCAGATCCCGAAGGTCATCCGGCGTGCGGTGGTCGCCGACCCCGGCTGGCGGCTGGTCGTGGCCGACGCCGACCAGATGGAGCCGCGCGTGCTCGCCGCGATCTCCCGTGACCCGGGGCTGATGGAGGTGGCCGGGCGGGAGACCGACCTGTACCAGTCCGTCTCCGACCGCGCCTTCTCCGGCGACCGCGCCCAGGCCAAGCTCGCCGTGCTGGGTGCGGTGTACGGCCAGACCTCCGGCGACGGACTCAAGAACCTCGCCGCACTCAGACGCCGCTTTCCCAAGGCGGTGGCCTACGTCGACGACGCGGCGCGGGCGGGCGAGGAGGGGCGGTTGGTGCGGACCTGGCTGGGCCGGACCTGTCCGCCGGCGGCGGGGGCGGCGGACGGCGCGGGTGAGGAGGCCGGCATCCCGATCCCGGAGACGGGGGACGGTCCGGCCGAGGGCGCGGGGCCGCAGGACTGGGTGCCGGGCTACGCGTCCACCAACGCCCGCGCCCGGGGCCGCTTCGCCCGCAACTTCGTCGTCCAGGGCAGCGCCGCCGACTGGGCCCTGCTACTGCTCGCCGCGCTGCGGCAGACCTGTGCGGGGATGGCAGCCGAGCTGGTCTTCTTCCAGCACGACGAGGTGATCGTGCACTGTCCCGAGGAGGAGGCCGAAGCGGTGGTGACGGCGATCCGGGAGGCGGCGGAGCTGGCGGGGCGGCTGACGTTCGGGGAGACGCCGGTGCGGTTTCCGTTCAGTACGGCGGTGGTGGAGTGTTACGCGGATGCGAAGTGAGCGTCGGTGGCGGTGGCCGGCTGTGACTGGTGGGCTGATTGGGCCCGTTGGGGCCACTGGGTGTCAGGAAACACATTTGGCCAGATGTTGGCAATCTGTTGGCATGGCTTAATCTGATCAGCACATCGGGTCCGGCCCGACGGTGCGCGCGTATGACGCGCAGCTCGGGGGAGCGTCGCCGCCGAGGCCGGATCCGGGGACGTGCGGGTCCCGGTCGGCGGAGGTGAACGACCGGGGCCCGCGTCCCACTCCCCCACCGGTCCCGCGTCCCACTCCCGCACCGGTCCCGCGTCCCACTCCCGCACCGGTCAGACGACCGGCGGACGCCCCAGCCGGCACAGCCGCCACACCGTGCGCCACCGCATGGGCCGCCGCTCGCCGGCAGGTTCCCGCAGCCCCTCCATGAACCCCCCGAACCAGGCACGCAGGCCCGCGAGCGACCGGGTGCGGACGAGGGTGAGCAGGACCCAGGCACCCAGATGGACCGGGATCAACGGCATCGGCAGCTGTCGGCGGGCCAGCCACACACGATTGCGGGCGTTCACACGGAAGTAGATGGCGTGCCGGGCAGGCGAGGTTTTCGGATGCCGCAGGAGCAGTTCGGGCGCGTAGAGAATGCGCCAGCCCGCGTCGACCGCCCGCCACGCCAGGTCCGTCTCCTCGTGCGCGAAGAAGAACTCCGCGGGCCAGTCGCCCGTCTCGGCCAGCATCACCATCCGCAGCGCGTGTCCACCGCCGAGGAAGCCGGTGACGTAACCGCCCCTGAGCGGATCGGACTTGCCGATCCGGGGCACGTGCCGCTGCTGGGTCTCCCCGTGCTCGTCGGCGATCCGGAAACCGACGATGCCGAGCCGGTCGTCGGCGGCGTACAAGTCCCTTACCCGGCGCAGGACATCAACGCCGACGAGCAGCCCGTCGTCATCCAGCTCGACCACGACATCGACGTCCCCGAACGTCCGCAACCGCTCCAGCGCCACGTTGCGCCCACCCGGACAGCCGAGGTTCTCGTCCAGCTCGATCGCGGTGAACTCACCGGGCAGCGCCAGCCGTTGGGTGAACTCGGGCAGCGGGCACCCATTTCCCACGACGACGATCCGGTCGGGGGCGAGGTCCTGCTTGGCGACGGACTCCAGCAGCGCGTCGACCTCGGCGGGCCGGTTGCCCATGGTCACCACGGCAACCCCGATCCTCAGCCCCACCACACCCGCCCCCTCACCTCGCCCCGGCTGCGATCACCGGCGCGATGCTAGTGGTTCATGGTGAGGACGTCTAAAGTTCGCCCGTCCGCAGGGCGGTCGGAGAGCTGGGGACGGCGGTTCTCCCGGCACCGTAGGAACTTCAGCCCCGACCAGTCCTCCCCCAGCGCCGCCACCTGCCCATCGACGACGCCGAGCGGGAGGAAGACTTCCCGCAGCGCGTTCCCGGTGATGTCACTGACGTGGCCGACCGCGCGCCGGGGCCAGACGATCCACAGCATGGCGTCGTCGGCGAGATCGCCGACCAGCCCGGGACCTTCGGCGGCGAGATCGCCGTACGCCCGATAGAACGCCACGGCGACGTTCGCGCCCCGCGGACTCCCCTCGGCCACCTCGCACCCTTCCGAAACAGCCCGGGGATATCCCACCGATCCGGCGCGTGACGGAGCGGACTGCCATGTCCCGTTGCTGAGGCGTTCGTTGGGCTCGCCGTGAACGGGGTTGGGGGCGACAGGGAACTGGGCAACGCGATCAGTGACCGATACCTCCATAGGCCCCCCGGGGGCGCCGTCGTCCCGTCCGCGGCGGGGAGCGATTGCGCTGGGGGCGGGGGTGGGCTGGGAGCTGCTCGCCGGGCGTCGATATCCCCGGGGTGCGGTCAGCGGCGCTGCCGTGCGTCGAGCGGCAGGCGAGTGTCCGCGTACCGCAGTCGCGATCGGGGTCGCAGTCGCGATCGGGGTCGGGTCGCAGTCGCAGTCGCAGTCGCAGTCGCAGTCGCAGTCGCAGTCGCAGTCGCAGCGGTACGACGATGACGCAGAAAGGATCCGCCCACGAAGCCCGCGGCGTGAACGTAACCGCCACGAGGCTGTGGATTCACCACATGCCCGCTGCCCGTGCCGACTCACGGGCACGAGCAGCGGAGGAGACGAGGTCAGATCACGCGACGGCGGTGCCCTCGAGCTCGACCATCTGGCCGGGGATCGCCAGGCGTGTCACACCGAGCATCGTCGTGGTCGGCGAGACCTTGGCGGCGCCCAGCCGGCCCGCCAGCACACCGTAGTGCTGGAAGAGCAGGTCGACATCGGTCGTGTAGACGTTGAGCCGGACGAGGTTCGAGAGGGACATGCCGGCCTCGGCGAGCACCGCCTCGATGTTGTCGATGCTCAGCGCCAACTGCGCCGCCATGTCACCGTCGTGCTCGGGCTTGCCCTCCTTGCTCATCGCGGTCTGGCCCGAGATGTACAGGGTCCGCGAGTGCCCGGAGACGACCTCACCCTGGCTGAAGCCCATCTCGACCGACCACGTCACCGGGTTGACCGCGTTACGTTCCATTGCCGACTCGCTCCATCCGCTCGGTCCTCTGAAGTGCGTACGTCCAACGCCTCGACATCCGCCGGGCTTTGTCGTCGCGTGAGAGACCCTTCCAGCAAAACGTGACATCCTCGGTCATGTATTTGCCTAGAGTTTTCGCATGCGCGCCGACCGGTTGGTTTCCCTGGTGCTCCTGCTGCGTCAGCGCGGTCGGATGACCGCAGAGACACTGGCCCGTGAGCTGGAGGTCTCCACCCGTACGGTGATGCGCGACATCGAGGCGCTGTCCGCGGCCGGTGTCCCGGTCTACGCCGAGCGTGGCCGACACGGCGGTTTCGCACTGTTACCCGACTTCCAGACGGCACTCACCGGACTGACTCATGACGAGGCGCTCGCCCTGCTCGTGGCTGGATCGCGGCGCGGCGCACAGCTGTTCGGCCTCGGTTCGGCGCTCGCCTCGGCCATGCTCAAGGTGGTCGACGCGTTGCCCGAGGGCCTTCGGGACACCGCAGCCGATGCGACGCAGCGACTACTCATTGACCCGGAGACCGACCTCCTCTCGCGCCGCGTCGCCGCCGAGGAGATGTCCGACGCCATCGTGGCCGAGGTCCGGCGCGCGGTGTTCGCCGGACACAGGTTGCGCATCCACTACGCGGCACTGAACCAGGCCCCGAAGTGGCGCACCGTGGACCCGATCGGCCTGGTAACCGTTCGCGAACAGGGCTACCTGCTGGCCAAGCGAGCCGGCGAGGACCGCACCTACCGGCTCTCCCGGGTCAGGGCCGCCGAAGAACTCGACGAATCGGCGCAGCGACCGGACACCGTCGACCTGGACCGAGCCTGGCAGGCACGCACCGCGCAGTTCCGGACCGGCGGTGACAAGGTCGCCGTGCTGGTACGGGTGAACCCGGCGCGGCGGGAGCACCTGGTCGGCACCGTGCTGGCCGTCTGCGCCGAGGAAACGGACGCGGACGGCTGGCTGCGGCTGAACGTGATCTTCCAAGATTCGCGACATGCCGAATGGGCCCTGTGGCAGCACGCCACCGATGCGGAAGTCCTGGCCCCGCAGTGGCTGCGCAACTCCCTGCGCAACCGCGCGGCCGCCATCGCTGCCCGCTATGGATCGCCATCCTGAGCCGTCCCGGGGCCCCCGGGTCCGGATGGACCCCGCTGTACCACCAGTCGGTCGCCCGGTCCTCGTCGACGGCGATGACCGCCCGGGAGTCGATGCGGTGGCCACGGCGGTCTCCACACCCACGACAACAAGTCGATGACCGACCAGGTCCCGCGAACGACTGGTGCGGGTACCGGTGGCTCAGGCCAGGCCGCGGCGGGAGTCAGCGAACCGGGACTGGACGACCTGAGGGAGCTCAGGATCTGCCCGAGCACTGGTGCACCGGCCCGGCGTTACCACTCCTCTAGACCAGGGATCCACAGGCACATCACGAGCAACAAAAAACCCCAGGCCGGAGGCATCCGACCTGGGGTCTGTGTCTGAGCCGCCTTCGGGATTCGAACCCGAGACCTACGCATTACGAGTTGTCCGATCTTGTTCGGGGGGCGTCCATGGGCGTCCGACAAAGGGCCGTTGTGCCAGTTCGGAGCAGCCGCTGGACTTCAGTGGACGAGGACGGACAAGCCCGGATCGAGGGCGGATGAGACCACGATTGAGACCACATGCGAATACCCACCCCGCGTCACCCGCTGCACAATTCTACTATCGCTGACCGGCCGAACAGGATAGTGACAGGTCCCCGCTTAGGTGCCCTGGTCTCCGCAGGGGGTACAGCATCCTGCGTCCCTATATTCATGATTACAGCGAGTTAAGAAATGCCTGGACTTCATTGAAGTCCACTTCGTCGGCGCCAGAGGGGTGAACAACTACAGTTATCTTTCTCGAAACCAAGGAAACTCGTGACCTGGCTACGAACGAAAGTACGATCATCTTAATCAGACTCTCGCGTCCGAGACTTCCCACTCGCGCAAGATCCGAGCCCAGGACGGGAATCGCCACAGGTTCCAAATGGCCACTTGAGGAAAGTATCGACCAGACATTTTCGAGGCTTCGCCAGAGGTAATCAACACTCGATTGAGCAACTAGATCATTACTCATGCGCGAGTACGCAACACCGTAGTATTTAAATTCCCCTCTGGCGATAACAGCAACTGTCCCCAGTGGATAACGGTCGCGCTTACCCCTCGGTTTACTAGCTTCGGTTTCCGACTCAAGTACGGGCGAGCCCCTCAGCGCTGCCCTTAGGGCCTCGTCAAGAGCTGAAGCGTCCCCGTGAAAAGCTTTTTCGAGAAACTGAGCCTGAACGCTTCTGGGAGAGATGACGTCCGCATCTTCAGTTGAGGTATCGAAGACATCCGTGAAGCCGATTATCAGGTTAGACTGCTCGGCAAACAGATCTCCCACTTTCACGATGACGGAAAAGTCGGGCTGCTTGAAATCTCGACCGACTGATTCGCGAGGGGTTGACCTTATTACTGCCCATAGGCAAGAGAGGACGACCAGCCAGACTATTGTTCTCCCACCCTGCAGCGCAGCAGTTGGCCGAACGGCCAGGATTAATTGAACGATTCCTGCCAACGCGGCGAACGAGAATGAGAAGTGTACAGAAAGGAGCACCCACCCTCGTCGTGAACGAAAGGTAGTAAGTAAGCGACTCATCGTGACAACCTGAAGTAATCTGAGCGGCGGCTAGAAAGGTGGGTAAGAAGCTTCCTCCACGCCGCCCGGCCCCAAAATTGTGATGCCAACCATGTAATCTACCGCCAGAGTTGACAGTTCGTTACTTACCTGGCGCGCCCTGAGAAGCCCATCTTCGGTGCATGTCAAATTTACATGCCCGCCACCAACAATCACGGATTTTGTGACGTATGAGCGTCCACCGATCAGCTCTCGGACCATAATCCCCGCACGCTTGGCTCTTTCCCTTCGGGCAACGATTGCCGCTGAATCGTCTGCATCACTGGCGATCCGCACCTCCTTGGGCTCGTTAATCGTATAGTGGGATGTGTTGTTCGTTACCCCAACGCTTCCGATCGACTTTTCCAGAGAGGCAATCCGTGCATGTTGTTCGCGTGCCAACTTGACCAGTTCGTCAAGAATATCGGAAACCTCGCGTTGCGGAGCGTCCGCAGCCGGATTCGCGTCCCGAATCGAGGCAAGCGATGTCGCCAAGTCATCCCAGAATCTATCGAACATCGTTCGCAGTCTTTCCGATTCGACCTGCGGTTCACATTTTCCGTTAATTGACTTAATCATCGCCCACACGTCTTCCTTATGCGAACTGTCAGTCGCCTGGAATTGGGTAAGAGGTCCACGGGACAGATCCTTTACTTGCATGTCTACAAGGAAGGGAATCAAGGAACTTTCCCCCAGCTCGCGCGACAGGGCTCCTGATTCAAAATTAATCCACGGAGCATATTGATTCTCGCGGGTCACACAAACAATGCCGAACGAGCACGCTTGAAGCTCGCCCGCAATTTTGGCAAGTCCCCGCTCTCCTTTCTCGATATCCTGAGATGACACGAATGGAGAGATTGATTGATTCATGTACGGCAGCCAGTCCCGGAGCGCTTCCGCGCACTGCTTCGCCGCTTCGCCCGACCAACTGATGAAAATCTGCATGAGCCTGCCCCCCTCGGAACACTCCAGTGGGCTCTCATGATGCCGCAAGCGTGCCCTTGGTATCCGTGATTTCACCGGATGCGATCACTTGCGGAACGCGCGCAATCTGTCCTCGGCAAGCTGGCACGCACCACCCGAGAACGAGATGCTTCATGCGCGGCTCGCCGTCGGCTCAGCTCGCGTTAGTCGCTGGGTTTCCGCTGGCCGTACGTCGACCTGGACAACGGGCTCCTCCACCCCAAGTGGCAGCTTTAGCGCCTCACTTGGCGCCAATGCGGCAAGGACCCGCACGCCTGCGGAGAGTGCCTTCACCGATTCGCGCCCTGCGCCCCGGACTGCACGACCCACAAGAACTACAGGCGCGGATGCCCCAAGCCCTACCCACCGAAGTGCACCAGGCACGCGAGCACGTGTCCGGAGCGGAAGGGAGGCGGACTGGTCTTCACCCGCCCCAAGACGAAGAAGAGCACGGAACCGGTCCCGATCCCGCCGCCGTTCATCCCCTACCTCCGGGCGCACAAGGAGGAACAGGAAGCGATGCGGGCAGAAGCCAGCGACGCGTGGCTCGACCACAACGTCGTCTTCTGCCGCCCGGACGGTCGCCCGCTCGACCCCCGGCAGGACTGGGAGGAGTTCAAGGAGCTTTTGGCGGAAGCGGGCATCGACGACCGCCGCCTGTACGACGGCAGCCGTCACACCGCCGGCACGATCCTCAACGAACTCGGGGTGGACATGCCGACCATCATGGAGATCCTCCGGCACACCCAGATCAGCCAGACCCGCCGGTACGTGAAGGGCAGCTCCCACCTCTCCAAGGACGCGATGCGCCGCATGGGAGACGCCTCCATGCCCCGCTCGGGACCCACGACGGAGACCAGAACTGAGACCGAGGACAGCCGAACGGCCCGCGCACGGCGCCGTCGCCGCATCCGCTGAACGAAAAAGCCCAGCTCAGACACTGTCTGAGCTGGGCTTAGGATGAGCCGCCTTCGGGATTCGAACCCGAGACCTACGCATTACGAGTGCGTTGCTCTGGCCATCTGAGCTAAGGCGGCGCGCTGTCCGCACTATGGTGCGATCAGCAACGTCGGTAAGTCTACACAGTTTCTGAGGGTGCTCCGCACCAGCCCCCGTGCGGCCCTCGGCCGCCCCGGAGGGCCTGATTCCGGGGCGGCGGGGGTGGCTATGCGCAGCGCTTGTCCCGGGTCGGGGGCGTCCCCCGGACGAGGTAGGCGTTGATCGAGTCGTCGATGCACGTGCTGCCCCGACCGTACGCCGTGTGGCCGTCGCCGTCGTAGGTGAGGAGGCGGGACGAGGAGAGCTGGCGGGAGAGGGCCCGGGCCCAGCGGTAGGGAGTCGCCGGGTCGCGGGTGGTGCCGACCACGACGATCGGGGCCGCGCCCTTCGCCTCGATGCGCTGCGGCTCACCGGTGGCGGCGACCGGCCAGTACGCGCAGTTCAAGGTGGCCCAGGCGAGGCCCTCGCCGAAGACCGGGGACGCCTTCTCGAAGGCGGGGAGTGCCCTGCGGACCTCCTCGGGAGTCGAGAAGGCCGCCGGAAGGTCCACGCAGTTCACGGCGGCGTTGGCGAACATCAGGTTCGAATAGCGGCCGTCGCCGTCGCGCTCGTAGTAGCTGTCGGAGAGGACGAGGAGACCCGACCCGTCGTTCTCCTGCATCGCCGAGGACAGCCCGTCACGCAGCTGCGCCCAGGCGCCCTCGTCGTACATCGCCGCGATCACACCGGTGGTGGCGAGGGCTTCGCCCAGCTCACGGCCGTCCGGGTCGCCGGCCGGGACGGGCTGTGCGTCGAGCTTCTCGAAGAAGGCCTTGAGGTTGCGGCCGACCTCGTTCGCCTTGGTGCCCAGCGGGCAGTCCCGCCGCCGTACGCAGTCCCTCGCGAACGCCTGGAACGCCGTCTCGAAGCCCGCCGTCTGGTCGAGGTTCATCCGGCGGGCGGGCAGGGACGGGTCCATCGCGCCGTCCAGGACGAGCCGGCCCACCCGGTCCGGGAAGAGCCCGGCGTACGTCGCCCCGAGGAAGGTGCCGTACGACGCCCCGACGTACGCGAGCTTGTCGTCCCCGAGCGCCGCCCGCAGGATGTCCATGTCACGGGCCGCCTCGGCGGTGGAGAGATGCCGGAGCAGGCCGGGCGCGTCCGCTCCGCAGCCCTCCGCGAACCCCTTGTACGCCTCGACGAGTTCGCCGGTCTCCTTCTCGTCGTCCGGCGTGAAGTCGGTCTGTGTGTAGGCGTCCATCTGCTTGCCGTCGAGGCATTCCACCGGCTCGCTGCGGGCCACTCCCCGCGGGTCGACCGCCACCATGTCGTAGCGGGCTCGCACCTCGGCCGGGTAGCCGATCCCCGCGTACTGCTGGAGATATCCGATCGCCGAGCCGCCCGGCCCGCCCGGATTCACGAGCAGCGATCCCAGCCGCGCACCGGGTCCCGTCGCCTTCTTGCGGGCCACGGCGAGCCGGGTGTCCCCCGCCTCCGGCTTCTCGTAGTCGAGCGGGGCCCGCATCGTGGCGCACTGGAAGCCGGGCACCCCGCAGTCGCGCCAGGCCAGCTTCTGTCCGTAGTACGGCGACAGCGCGGCCGGTGTCGACTGCGGCAACGCGGCCAGCGCGGCCTCGGCCGCCGGGCTCCCCGAGCGCGTCGACCCGCCCGAGGTGCAGGCGGAGGCGAGCAGCGCGGCGACGGCGAGGAGAGTGCCGAACGTGCCCGCCTGCCGACGGGATCGGCGGCGGTTGCGTGATCCCGGACCACCCGGGCTCGGGTCTGTGCTGACTGCGGAGCTGCGCCTGGTGTGCATTTGGCGAGCGTAACTCTGTGCAGCCGTTTGGATGCCTTGCGTGCACGTTGCGGCTCGTACGTGTTACACGGTCAACCTCCGTTGATCACTTGCGGATGGGCTGATCACCGGTAGACGTGGGAGCGGCGGGTCCGTGGGGTGCTGGGCTACGTGCGGAGGTTGGGTTCCGTCCGGCGGTGGTTCCGTGGCACGCAGCCGGTCTCTCTCCCTCGGGGCCGCCTCAGCCCGCTCTGAGCGCCATGGTCATCGCCTCCACCGCCAGCAGCGGCGCCACATTGCCGTCCAGCGCCTCGCGGCAGGCGGCGATGGCCTCGATGCGGCGGAGCGTGGACTCCGGGGAACTGTCGCGGGCGAGGCGCTCCAGGGCGTCCTCGGCGTCGGTGTTGGCCAGGGCGATGCGGGAGCCGAGCTGGAGGGCCAGGACGTCACGGTAGAAGGCGGTCAGGTCGGTCAGCGCGAGGTCGAGGCTGTCGCGCTGCGTCCGCGTACGCCGCCGCTTCTGCTTGTCCTCCAGGTCCTTCATCACGCCCGCCGTGCCGCGCGGCATCCTGCCGCCCTGGGCCGCGCCCAGCGCCGCCTTCAGCTCCTCGGTCTCCTTGACGTCCATCTCCTCGGCGAGCTGCTTGGCGTCCTCGGCGGCGGCGTCCACCAGTTCCTGGGCGGCCTTGAGGCAGGCGCCGATCTCGCCGAGGCGCAGCGGCAGCTTGAGCACGGAGGCCCTGCGCTCGCGCGCCGCCGGGTCGGTGGCCAGGCGACGGGCCCGGTCGACGTGGCCCTGGGTGGCGCGGGCCGCGGCGGCCGCCACCGCGGGCTCGATGCCCTCCCGGCGTACGAGCATGTCGGCGATGGCGTCGACCGAGGGCGTGCTCAGGTTCAGGTGGCGGCAGCGGGAGCGAATGGTCGGCAGGACGTCCTCGATGGAGGGGGCGCAGAGCAGCCAGACCGTGCGGGGGGCGGGCTCCTCGACGGCTTTCAGGACGGCGTTGGCCGACTTCTCGTTCAGCCGCTCGGCGTCCTCGACGAGGATGATCTGCCAGCGGCCGTTGGCCGGTGAGGTGAACGACTTGCGGACGGTGTCCCGCATGTCGTCGGCGAGGATCTGGGTGCCGACGGCGGCGACGGTGTTGACATCGGCGTGCGTGCCGACGAGGGCCGTATGGCATCCGTCGCAGAAGCCGCAGCCGGGGGCGCCGCCGAGTGCCCGGTCGGGGCTGACGCACTGCAACGCGGCGGCGAAGGCCCGTGCCGTCTGGTTCCGGCCCGCTCCGGGCGGTCCGGTGAACAGCCAGGCGTGCGTCATCTTGGAGGCCTCGGGCGGCGGTGCGTCCGTGGCGGCGGCGGTGACGAGGGCATCGGCGTCCCGAGCGGCAGCCTCCAACTGCTCGCTGACCCGCTCCTGCCCCACCAGGTCGTCCCACACGGTCATGGGTTCCGCCCGCCTTTCGTCACACTTCGCGCTGCACGATCCATTGTGCGGGGCGGCACTGACAACGGGCGCCGAACAGGTCGGGCAGCACTGGTGGTCGGGTGACCGCAGGCCGGCGGGGGCCGGTCAGGCGGTTCCCCGCCCCCCTCAGGTGGGCCCGATCACCCACACAGCCGACGCAACCCCGCCGACCTCAGCGCCGACGCCCCCGGCCCCCGTCCTCGTCGTACTCGTCCTCGTGCGGGCCCAGCAGCTCGTCCGCCAGCGTCGGCAGATCGTCCAGCGGTGTCTCCTCGGCCCAGTCGGACCGCGCCCTGCGCCGCGGCGCGCCCGCCTCGTCGACCTGGGGCATCTCACGCGTACGTTCCTCTTCGCGGAAGTACCCCCGCGGAACCCGGTCCCCGGGCTCGTCGCTCGGGACGGGAGGCAGTACGGCCGTCTCGTCCGCGGCACCCGGAGGAACCGACGGCAGGACAGCCGTCTCGTCGGCCGCACCCGGCACCACCGGCGGCAGCACAGCCGTCTCGTCCGCCGCCCCGGCGGGTGCCGGCGGCTGCGGCAGCTGCGTCGTCACCTCGGACGCCGACTCCCCAGGAGCACGCTCCCCGGAGGGCCGCGTACCACCCTGCTCGTCGTCACGCTGCTCGTCGTCACGCTCCTCGTCGCGCACCGGCCGCAGCACAGTCGTCTCGTCCGACGCCCCACCAGGCGCGTCCCCCGGCGCCACCACAGGCGTGGGAACCGTCAGCGCGTCCCGGAAGGCGGTCCGGGCCTCGGGCTCCGCCGGCTTCGGGCCGGCCTCCGCCGCGGCCGCCGCCTGCTCGGCCAGGCGCCGGGCCTCCTCCGCCCGCAGCAAGGCCTCTTCCGCCTTGCGCTGCTTCTCCAGGCGACGCGCCTCGGCCTCGGCACGGATACGTGCCTCCTCCTCGGCCTGCTTGCGGCGCCGGTCCTCCTCGGCCTTGCGGCGCGCTTCCTCCTCGGCGCGCACCTTCTCCTCCGCGAGGAGCCGCTGACGCTCCTCCTCGGCGCGGCGGGTCGCCTCCTCGGCGCGCTGCCGTGCCTCCTCCGCCTGCCGTTCGGCCTCGCGCCGCTGCGCCTCCTCCAGCTCGCGGCGCTTGCGCTCCTCCTCCTCGGCGCGCAGCCGGGCGAGCTGCTCCTGGCGCTCCCGCTCCAGGCGCTCCTCCTCCGCCTTGCGGGCCGCCTCTTCCTCGGCCTTGCGGCGGGCCTCCTCCTCGGCCTTCCGGCGCGCTTCCTCCTGCGCCTGGATCTCCGCCTCGGACAGCGGCAGCATCTGGTCGAGCCGGTGCCGGACAACCGTCGTCACCGCCTCGGGCTCCTGACCCGCGTCCACCACCAGGTAGCGCCCGGGGTCGGCCGCGGCCAGCGTCAGGAAGCCGGAGCGCACGCGCGCGTGGAACTCCGCAGGCTCCGACTCCAACCGGTCCGGCGCCTCGGTGAACCGCTCGCGGGCGATCTCCGGGGAGACGTCCAGCAGCACGGTCAGATGGGGCGCCAGTCCGTTCGTCGCCCAGCGGTTGATGCGGGCGATCTCCGTCGGCGACAGATCGCGGCCCGCGCCCTGGTAGGCGACCGAGGAGTCGACGTACCGGTCGGAGATCACCACCGCGCCGCGCTCCAGAGCCGGCCTGACGACGGTGTCCACGTGCTCCGCGCGGTCCGCCGCGTACAGCAGTGCCTCGGCCCGGTGCGACAGGCCCGCGCTCGACACGTCCAGCAGGATCGACCGCAGCCGCTTGCCGACCGGCGTCGCCCCCGGCTCGCGCGTGACGACGACCTCGTGGCCCTTGCCCCGGATCCACTCGGCGAGCGCCTCGGCCTGGGTGGACTTCCCGGCGCCGTCGCCGCCCTCCAGGGCGATGAAGAAACCGGACGTCGCGGGCACCTGCTCCGGGTCGTCCCCGCCGAGCACCGCGTCCCGCAGGTCCTGCCGCAGCGGTACGCCGGAACGGTCGTCGACCTTGGCCAGCACCAGGACGGCCACCGGCAGCAGCAGCGCGCCGACCAGCATCAGCGTGAACGCCGCACCGCCGTGCGCGAAGACGAACTTGCCGCTCTCCAGCCGGTGCGGCCCGATCAGCGCGGCGACCAGCGGCGCGATCACCGCGCCGAGCGCCACACAGACCCGGACGACGGCGTGCAGATGCTCGGTCGTGCGTGCCCGGCGGAACTCCTCCGCCTCCTGGTCGATCAGGGTGTGCCCGGTGTTGGCGGACACGCCGGCGCCGATCCCGGCCAGCGCGACGATCAGCAGGACGGTCGTGACGTCCGGGACGAGGCCCGCGGCCAGCAGGGCGATGCCGGTGAAGGCGATGGCCAGCGCGAGCAGCCGACGCCGCGACAGGGCGGGCAGCACGGAGGGTGCCGTACGGATGCCCACGACGACGCCGCCGGTCAGCGTGAGCACCAGCAGGCCGTAGAGGACCGGTCCGCCGCCCAGGTCCTTGGCGTGCAGCACGGCCACGGAGACCACCGCGGCCACCGCGCCGGCGACCGCCGCGCAGGCCGTCACCAGCAGGGCGATCGCGCCGGTGCGGCCCTTGTCGACGCCGGTGCCGGTCTTCGGGCGGCGCAGCCCCTCCAGCGGGGACCGCGCGCGCGGGGTGCGCGTGTCGGGCAGCTCCAGGAAGGTCAGCACGGACAGGGACGCGGCGAACAGACCGGCCGCGACATACGACGCGAGGGCCGCCTGGTGCTGCTCGAACCAGTCGAGTCCGGTACCGAGCAGGTTGTTGAGCAGGGCGGCGACGACGAGCACCGCGGCGGCCAGCGGGACCGCGACGAAGCTGGTGCGCAGCGACAGGCGGCGCAGGGCGTCCATGTGGTCCGGCAGCGGTCGTACCGTCGCGCCCTCAGGCGGCGGGGGCGGCAGCAGCGCGGGCGCCGCGCTCTCCCGGCACACCGTCCAGAAACGCTCGGCCACGCCGGTCACGAAGACCGTCACCAGGAGGAGCGCCAGCGCGTTGTCCGGCGTCCAGTCGATCCACAGGGGTGCGACGATCAGCAGGGCGGCCCGCACGCCGTCCGCGCCGACCATGGTCCAGCGCCGGTCGAGCGGGCCTTCCTGCGAGGTCAGCGAGGTCAGCGGGCCGAGGAGTATGGCGCCGAAGAGCAGCGTGGCCAGGATGCGCACGCCGAAGACGGTCGCCACTGCGAACGCCACACCGCGGTAGCCACCGCCGAACGACCCTTCGGCGATCGCCGCCTGAAGGGCCAGCAGCACCAGCACCAGTAGGGCGAGAAGGTCGCCGACACCACCCACCAACTGTGCGCTCCACAGTCGCTTGAGCTGCGGTCGGCGCAGCAGGGCGCGGACTGCCCGCTCGCGTGAGTCCGCCGCGAGGGCGTCGTCGTGGGCGGTGCTGGGGGCCGTTGGCTGCTCGGCTCGCGTCATGCTTTCAGCCTATCGGGCCCCACCGACAGCCCGGCGCTCCCGCCCGAACGTACGCCCGCCCCGACACCAAACTGATGCCGAGGCGTTCGTTTTGCGAACCGTCGGTGAAGAACCGGGCCGCCAACCGGCCTCCGTCAGAGCCCGGTTGGTCCCGAGGTGAGGACTGCTCAGTCCTCCGCCGACGAGTTGGAAGCCGTCGCCTTCTTGGCGGCCGTCTTCTTCGTCGTGGTCTTCTTCGCAGCCGTCGTCGTCTTCTTCGCCGCGGTCTTCTTCGCGGCCGTCTTCTTGGCCGGGGCGGCCTTCTTGGCGGCCGTCTTCTTCGCGGGGGCCTTCTTGGCCGTCTTCTTGGCGGGGCCCTTCGCACGCTTCTCGGCGAGCAGCTCGAAGCCGCGCTCCGGAGTGATCTCCTCGACGCTGTCGCCGGAGCGCAGGGTCGCGTTGGTCTCCCCGTCGGTCACGTACGGCCCGAAGCGACCGTCCTTGACGACGACCGGCTTCTCGCTGACCGGGTCGGTGCCGAGCTCCTTCAGCGGCGGCTTGGCGGCCGCACGGCCACGCTGCTTGGGCTGGGCGTAGATCGCCTGCGCCTCCTCCAGCGTGATCGTGAACAGCTGCTCCTCGGCCTGGAGCGAACGCGAGTCCGTGCCCTTCTTCAGGTACGGCCCGTAGCGCCCGTTCTGCGCGGTGATCTCGACGCCGTCCGCGTCGGTGCCGACGACGCGCGGCAGGGACATCAGCTTGAGCGCGTCCTCCAGCGTCACGGTGTCGAGCGACATCGACTTGAACAGCGAGGCCGTGCGCGGCTTGACGGCGTTCTTGCCGGTCTTCGGGGTGCCCTCGGGGAGCACCTCGGTGACGTACGGACCGTAGCGGCCGTCCTTGGCCACGATCTCGTGGCCGGTCGTCGGGTCGGTGCCCAGCTCGAAGTCGCCGCTCGGCTTGGCCAGCAGCTCCTCGGCCAGCTCGACGGACAGCTCGTCGGGCGCCAGGTCGGCCGGGATGTCGGCCCGCTGGTGCTGCTCGGTGTCCTTCTCGCCGCGCTCGATGTAGGGGCCGTAGCGGCCCACGCGCAGCACGATGTCGCTGCCCACCGGGAACGACGACACCTCGCGCGCGTCGATCGCGCCCAGGTCGGTCACCAGCTCCTTGAGGCCGCCGAGGTGGTCCCCGTCGCCGTTGCCGGCGTCGGCCGCGCTGCCGTTGTGCGTGCCCTCACCGAAGTAGAACCGCTTCAGCCACGGCACGGACTGGGCCTCGCCGCGGGCGATGCGGTCGAGGTCGTCCTCCATCTTGGCGGTGAAGTCGTAGTCGACGAGCCGGCCGAAGTGCTTCTCCAGGAGGTTGACCACGGCGAAGGACAGGAAGGACGGGACGAGCGCCGTGCCCTTCTTGAACACATAGCCGCGGTCCAGGATCGTGCCGATGATCGACGCGTACGTCGACGGGCGGCCGATCTCACGCTCTTCGAGCTCCTTGACCAGGCTGGCCTCGGTGTAGCGGGCCGGGGGCTTGGTGGCGTGCCCGTCGACCGTGATCTCCTCGGCGGTGAGCCGGTCGCCCTCGCCGACCTGCGGCAGCCGGCGCTCACGGTCGTCCAGCTCGGCGTTCGGGTCGTCGGCGCCCTCGACGTAGGCCTTGAGGAAGCCGTGGAAGGTGATCGTCTTGCCGGAGGCGCTGAACTCGACGTCGCGGCCGTCGGCGGCGGTGCCACCGATCTTCACCGTCACGCTGTTCCCGGTCGCGTCCTTCATCTGGGAGGCGACGGTCCGCTTCCAGATCAGCTCGTAGAGCTTGAACTGGTCGCCGGTCAGTCCGGTCTCGGCAGGCGTGCGGAAGCGGTCGCCGGAGGGGCGGATCGCCTCGTGCGCCTCCTGCGCGTTCTTGACCTTGCCGGCGTAGGTGCGCGGCTGGGGCGGCAGGTAGTCGGCGCCGTACAGATGCGTGACCTGGGCACGAGCGGCGGCGACGGCGGTGTCGCTCAGCGTCGTGGAGTCGGTACGCATGTAGGTGATGTAGCCGTTCTCGTACAGCTTCTGGGCGACCTGCATGGTCGCCTTCGCGCCGAAGCCGAGCTTGCGGCTCGCCTCCTGCTGCATCGTCGTCGTACGGAACGGGGCGTACGGCGAGCGGCGGTACGGCTTGGACTCGACGGACCGGACCGCGAACTGCGTCTGCTCCAGGGCGGCGGCGAGGGCGCGGGCGTTCGCCTCGTCGAGGTGGAGAGTGTTCGCGCTCTTGAGCTGTCCCAGGGAGTCGAAGTCACGGCCCTGCGCGACCCGCCTGCCGTCGACGGTCTGGAGGCGGGCGACCAGCGACGACGGGTCCGACGAGTCCCCAGCGCGGCCGGTCGCGAAGGTGCCCGTCAGGTCCCAGTACTCGGCGGAACGAAACGCGATGCGCTCGCGTTCCCGCTCCACGACGAGTCGGGTGGCGACGGACTGGACACGGCCCGCCGACAGCCGCGGCATGACCTTCTTCCACAGCACCGGCGAGACCTCGTAGCCGTAGAGGCGGTCGAGGATGCGGCGGGTCTCCTGGGCGTCGACCAGCCGCTGGTTCAGCTCGCGTGGGTTGGCGACAGCGGCCTGGATCGCGGCCTTGGTGATCTCGTGGAAGACCATCCGCTTGACCGGGACCTTGGGCTTGAGGACCTCCTGGAGGTGCCAGGCGATGGCCTCGCCCTCGCGGTCCTCATCGGTGGCCAGGAAGAGCTCGTCGGAGTCCTTCAGCAGGTCCTTGAGCTTCTTGACCTGGGCACGCTTGTCGGCGTTGACCACATAGATCGGCTCGAAGTCGTGTTCGACATCCACACCGAGGCGGCGGACCTCGCCGGTGTACTTGTCCGGCACCTCCGCGGCACCGTTCGGGAGGTCGCGGATGTGCCCGACGCTCGCCTCGACTACGTATCCGGGGCCGAGGTAGCCCTTGATCGTCTTCGCCTTGGCAGGCGACTCGACGATGACGAGTCGGCGGCCGCCCTGTGCGGTCTCGCTGGTCGGGGACAACTTCGCTCTTCTCTCCGGTCGACGCTGGGGCCTCCCCAGGTCGCTTGGGTCCCGGGGTCGGGTGGTGGTGACGCTGCGGAGTGTGACGGTACATCCCGCCCCGTTGTCAAACGGGAAAAGCCCGCAACGGCCACTCGAACGGTAACCCGACTTCCGCCATTCCTGCCGCCCGGAGTGGCCACAGGTCTTTTCGAGCCTTTCCGGAGGACGGCTCCTCAATTATCGGCCGCCCAGCTCATCGGCCGTTCTCAGAGGCGGGTGAAGCACCAGGTGCCGAGGATCAGCGCGATCACCGAGACAAGGCCCGCGAACGTCGCCGATGCGACGGGGTTCACACCGTGAGCGACGGGTTGGCGCTGCCGTACCCGGACCGCGGTCCACACCAGCAGCCCGGCTCCGAACAGGGCGAACACGATCCCAGCGAAGATCGCCGGTCCCCTTTCCATGGCTCCGTTTGCCCCTTTTCTCCCGTCCGTGCCTGTCCCGGTGCCGGGAGGCTGACACGCGCCGACGGCGCTCAGGCGAACCTCAGGTGAACGAGGGGCCGACGCTCCTGTGGACTCTTCCGACTCCGGAGGCGCGGCCGCTACGACTGCCACGGCTGCCCCACAGGATCCTCCCCCCATCGTCGGCCTCAACCGCCTCGGAGCGCGCCGGATTTTTTCTGGTCGCCTCGGATCCGTAGGCCCGGCCCGTCGTGCACACGACCATGAACGATCCGCTCCGATCCCGGCGCCCGGACCGACTCGAATTCGTTCCCGCACAGCTTGGCGACGTTCTCGGGGCCGTTCTTGTGGCCCATTTCGACTAGTGCCCGACTAGCGCCCGAACTGTGCTTATGGCCTTGTCGGTCTGTGGTCCGGGGCACAGTCGATCAACGAAATCCGATGTGGAGGTTGGCCGGTTCGATGTGCCGATCCGCTTCCCCGCGGCCAGGACGTCGAGCCAGGTCACCGCGCCGGTTCGATGAACCCCTGCTCCACCAGCAGCCGGATCTGCGCGGGCGTACGGTCGCGCAGCAACACCGGGTCCTCGTGCATCAGTTGGGCGATGGCGTCCAGAATGCGGCCCGCGCTCAGCGAGCCGTCGCACACGCCGGCGAATCCCGCACCGACCGTGTCCACCTGGGCAGCCCGGCGCATACCGCGATGCTGGCGCAGCACCACGTGCTCCGGGTCCTCGGCGCCGGGCATCCCGACCTGCTCCTGCACGACCTCGGCGACGAGCCGGAAATGGTCCGCCAGCAGGGCCGCGTCGTCGCGGGTGCGCAGGTAGTCGAGCCGGTCGAAGTGCACCCGCACCGTCTCGCCGAGCGGCTGCTCGACCGGGTGCGGCCACTCCTCGACCGTGATCGAGGGCACGGCGGCCGAGGTCTTGCGCAGGGTGATCCACCCGAAGCCCACGGCCTTCACCTTGCGCGCCTCGAACTCGTCCAGCCACGCGTCGTACCGCGCCTGGTACTCGGCCGGGTCACCCCGGTGGTCGCCGGCGTCCCTCAGCCACAGCTCGGCGTACTGCGTGACGTCCTGAACCTCGCGCTGCACGATCCACGCGTCGCACCCGCGCGGCACCCACGACCTGAGCCTGTCCTGCCAGTCCTCCCCCTCCACGTGCTGCCAGTTGGCGAGGAACTGCGCGAACCCGCCCTCGTTCAGCCGCTCCCCCGCACCTTGAACGATCGACCGGCACAGATCGTCCCCGCCCATCCCGCCGTCGCGGTACGTCAGCCGCGCGCCCGGCGAGATCACGAACGGCGGGTTGGACACGATCAGGTCGTACGTCTCGCCGTTCCTCATCGGCTCGAACAGCGAGCCCTCCCGCAGGTCCGCGGCCGGGGCGCCGGACAGCGCGAGCGTCAGCGCCGTGACGTGCAGCGCGCGCGGGTTGAGGTCGGTCGCGGTCACGCGCGTGGCGTGCTGCGCGGCGTGCAGCGCCTGGATGCCGGAGCCGGTGCCGAGGTCCAGGGCGGCGGCGACGGGCGTACGGACGGTGATGCCGGCGAGGGTCGTCGACGCACCGCCGACGCCGAGGACGACGCCCTCGTCCTTGCTGCCGATGCCGCCCGCCCCGCCGACCGCGCATCCCAGGTCGGACACGATGAACCAGTCCTCGCCGTCGGGCCCGCCGTACGGCCGTACGTCCACGGTCGCGGACACGTCGTCGCCGGCCCGGACCAGCCACCCGCTCTCCAGACAGGCGTCCAGGGGCAGCACGTCGGCCACGCGCGCGTGCGGCACGGGTTGCTGCAACAGGAACAGCCGTACGAGCGACTCCAGGGGCGTGTCTCCCCGGGTCGCCCGGAGCGCGGGCACGGTCTCGCTGCGCGCGAGCGCCGCGTACGCGGGCGCGCCGAGCAGTTCGAGCAGCCCGTCGGCGGTGAAGGAGGCCCCGAGCAGGGCCTCCCGCAGCCGGGTGGCCACATCGGGGCGGTCGGAAGCGGGCAGGGCAGGCAGCGTGGAGTCACTCACGCCCTCATTGTGACCCGCGCCCGCCCTCGTGGTCGGCCCGGCTGCCGTAGAGCGGCGCCCGTCGGACGCCGCGGTCGGCTCAGCTGTCGGTGGCCGCCCCGGACGCCACGGCGGCCTGCTTGCAGCCCTCCTGCGAGGTCAGCGCCTTCTTGGTGTCGCCGGACTCCAGCTTCTTCAGGGCCGCGACCGCGCTCTGGCGCTGGGTCTCCACCTGCTTCATCTCGGCCGAGACGTCCTTCAGACCGGACGCGAACTTCGCCTGGCTCTTCGTCTCCAGCCCATCGACCTGCTTCTTCAGGTCGGCATAGGCGGCCGAGAGGGCGGTGAGCTTCTTGACGACGTCCTTCTGGACCGCCGCGCCGTCCTCGACTCCCGGAGGCGCCCCGGCGCCGCTGATGAGGGTCGCGCGCGCCTTGTAGCCGTCGGCGAGGTCCTGGAAGGCCTTGGAGTCGGCCTCCTGGAGCTCCTTGGGCGTGCTGGTGGTGTCCTTGGCCGCCTTGGTGATCGCGACATAGGCTGCCGAGATCTTCGCGTTCTGCGCCGGCACAGCGTCGCAGACCTTCTTGGCCCAGGCGTCGAGTTCCTTGTTGCCCTCGTCGCTCGTGCATCCCGTCAGCGCCAGCACCAGTACCGCACCGCCGGACAGTGCGGCCGTGAGCTTCTTGTTCACCGGTTCGGTCCCTTCCGTGGCTCTCGGCCACCGGACCTTACACGCCGGGCGCCGAACAGCTGTGCGCCGAATGCGGCATTCATGGCATTGTCTGACTCTTTGCACCATGTGAGAGAAGGGTCACGGCTGGGCGTGAACTGGCACAAGGCGGGCGGGCGGCGCACCAACGCGCGCCGCCCGCCCGCCTCTTGAACTGGGCCGTCGTAAGACCGCCTACGAAACCACCGCCGGATCGGCCGGCTTGGCGACCCGCTCGGCGTTGTCTTCGTCACCCACGGCGATACCGCGCCGCTTGGAGACATAGACCGCGCCGACGATCACCAGGAGCGAGGCGACGGCGATCAGGACCCGTACGCCGACGTTCTTGTCCTCGCCGTAGCTGAACTGGATGACCGCGGGCGCGATGAGCAGCGCGACGAGGTTCATCACCTTCAGCAGCGGGTTGATCGCCGGCCCGGCGGTGTCCTTGAAGGGATCACCGACCGTGTCGCCGATCACCGTCGCGGCGTGGGCCTCACTGCCCTTGCCGCCGTGGTGGCCGTCCTCGACAAGCTTCTTGGCGTTGTCCCAGGCACCACCGGAGTTGGCGAGGAACACCGCCATGAGGGTGCCCGTACCGATCGCACCCGCGAGATACGCGCCGAGGGCGCCGACGCCGAGCGTGAACCCGATGAAGATGGGCGCCATCACGGCGAGCAGACCGGGTGTGGTGAGCTCGCGCAGGGCGTCCCGGGTGCAGATGTCGACGACCTTGCCGTACTCCGGCTTCTCCGTGTAGTCCATGATCCCGGGCCGCTCACGGAACTGCCGCCGCACCTCGTAGACCACGGCACCCGCCGACCGCGACACCGCGTTGATGGCGAGCCCCGAGAAGAGGAACACGACCGCCGCGCCCGCGATCAGACCGACCAGGTTGTTGGGCTGCGAGATGTCCATCATCAGGTTCATCGGCGCGCCTTCGCCGCTGAGCTTCTCGCCCACGTCCCGCGCGCCGGTGGTGATGGCGTCGCGATACGACCCGAAGAGCGCCGCCGCGGCCAGGACGGCGGTGGCGATGGCGATGCCCTTGGTGATGGCCTTGGTGGTGTTGCCGACCGCGTCCAGGTTGGTGAGCACCTGGGCGCCGGCGCCCTCGACGTCGCCGGACATCTCGGCGATGCCCTGCGCGTTGTCGGAGACCGGACCGAAGGTGTCCATGGCGACGATCACACCGACCGTGGTGAGCAGACCGGTGCCGGCCAGCGCCACCGCGAACAGCGCCAGCATGATCGACGTACCGCCGAGCAGGAACGCGCCGTAGACGCTGAGACCGATCAGCAGGGCGGTGTAGACGGCCGACTCCAGGCCGATGGAGATACCGGCGAGGACGACGGTCGCGGGACCGGTCAGCGAGGTCTTGCCGATGTCCTGGACGGGACGCCGGTTGGTCTCGGTGAAGTAGCCGGTCAGCTGCTGGATGACAGCGGCGAGCAGGATGCCGATGCCGACCGCGACGAGCGCGAGGATCCGCGGGTCGCCGTCCTTGGCCGCGATGGCCGCGTCGCCGACGCCGTCGAGGTCCGCGTACGACGACGGCAGGTAGATGAAGACGGCCGCCGCCACGAGCGCGAGCGAGATCGCCGCGGAGATGAAGAACCCGCGGTTGATCGCGGTCATGCCGCTGCGGTCGGTGCGCCGCGGCGCCACGGCGAAGATGCCGATCATCGCGGTGATCACGCCGATCGCGGGCACGATCAGCGGGAAGGCGAGCCCGGAGTCACCGAACGCCGCCTTGCCGAGGATCAGTGCGGCGACCAGGGTCACCGCATACGACTCGAACAGGTCGGCCGCCATGCCCGCGCAGTCGCCGACGTTGTCGCCCACGTTGTCGGCGATGGTCGCGGCATTGCGCGGGTCGTCCTCCGGAATGCCCTGTTCGACCTTTCCGACCAGGTCGGCGCCGACGTCGGCGGCCTTGGTGAAGATGCCGCCACCGACACGCATGAACATCGCGATCAGCGCGGCACCGAGACCGAATCCTTCGAGCACCTTCGGCGCGTCGGCCGCGTAGACCAGCACCACACAGGAGGCGCCCAGCAGACCGAGCCCCACCGTGAACATGCCGACGACGCCGCCCGTGCGGAAAGCGATCTTCATGGCTTTGTGCGAGACGGTGGTGAGATCCTTTTCCGGTTCACCTTCCGCCGGGGTCGCTTCCCGTGCGGCCGCTGCGACGCGGACATTGGTGCGTACGGCGAGCCACATGCCGATATAGCCGGTGGCCGCCGAGAACGCCGCACCGATCAGGAAGAACACCGATCGGCCGATGCGCTGATTCCAGTCGTCCGCGGGCAGCAGCATGAGCAGGAAGAACACGACGACGGCGAATACGCCGAGCGTGCGCAGTTGCCGGGCCAGATAGGCGTTGGCGCCTTCCTGGACCGCTGCCGCGATCTTCTTCATGCTGTCGGTGCCCTCGCCGGCCGCCAGCACCTGGCGTACCAGGACACCGGCGACCACTAGGGCGGCCAGGGCGACGACCCCGATGACCGTCACGATGATCCGGTTGTCGTCGGTCAGTACCGCGGCTGCGAGGGTTGAGGGGTGGTCCAGCTGATGAGGGGTAGAAAGCCCCGCCATTCGTCCTCCTTGACGCTTGGGCTGAGCTCAAGATGTGGACGGATTCTAGGTACCGGAACCTGATCAAAACAGATGGCGGTAAGCGGAATTGGCCTTCACATGCCGTTCAGCAAATGATCGACGTCACGCCACCGAACTCGAAAGTGCTAATGCCCTAAAACCATTGACGTGGGCAGACGTGAGCATTGAAGCTTGATCAAATTATCGGGAGATTGATCGTGAATTCCTTCACGAATTCACCGAAGCCGCTGCCGCGAACGCGAAAGGGCCCTGCTCAGCAGGGCCCTTTCGCGATGAGGTCGTTCGGCGGAGCGTCGTTCAGGAGAGCACCACGGCCGGCGGTGTGGTCGGCCAGGTCATACGGATCAGCCCACCATGCTCTCCTGCGGAGACCTCCACGTCGTCGACAAGACCGCTGATGACCGCGAGGCCCATCTCGTCCTCTTCGGCCTCGACCTCGCCGTCGTCGCCCGCGGCACCGGGGGCCCGCTCGCCGGGAGCGGAGCGCGGTGCCTCGTCGCCGACCTCGATGGAGAACTGTTTCTCCTCCTCGATCAGCGCCACCTTCACCGGCGCCGTGATGCCGACGCTCTGATGCAGTCCGACGGCCCGGGAGCAGGCCTCGCCCACGGCGAGCCTGACCTCGTCCAGGACGGCCTCGTCCACTCCGGCCCTGCGCGCCACCGCTGCCGCCACCAGTCGGGCGGTCCTGACGTGCTCGGGCAGCGCGCTGAAACGGAGTTCAACGGTGGCCATGCATCCCCCTCGGAACTTCGGGCGTGCCTTCGGGAGGAACGGGCTGCCGAAAGCCCGCTCCCCCTTCACTTTCACCTTCTGCCGCCCCGGGCCCGCCGCACGGCGGACCCGGATCCGGTGCTCAGTCGGTCGCCGCTACCGCTTCCTCGACCGAGGTGTGGATCGGGAACACCTTGGTGAGGCCGGTGATACGGAAGATCTTGAGAATGCGCTCCTGGTTGCAGACCAGGCGCAGAGAGCCCTCATGGGCTCGCACCCGCTTCAAGCCGCCGACCAGCACGCCGAGCCCGGTGGAGTCGAGGAAGTCCACGCCCTCCATGTCGACGACGAGGTGGAAACTCCCGTCGTTCACCAGCTCGACCAGCTGCTCGCGCAACTTGGGCGCGGTATATACGTCGATTTCGCCACCGACCTCGACGACCGTACGATCGCCGACGGTACGGGTCGACAGGGACAGGTCCACGGATCCTCCAGCACCTTGCTATCGAGCGGTCGCCCCTCGGGACACCTCGGCTTGCAACCCCAAGGACGGTTAGCCAGCCGCGATGGCATTCAATCACTTACCGGCAGGCGTGCACGACGCCTTGGTCCCATTGTCCGTCACGCCAGTGACACACTCGGTGCCAATGGCCAAGAATCACCGATCCGATCGATCCCCGACGGGCCCCGTTTCCCAGGTGGACCCGGGCGCGGTGCTGGGCCGACTCGCCTCGGGGCCGAGTCGGGCTTCGCGCATCACTCATACGGAGCATGTGCCCCCGCGTGCGGGTCGGCATGCCGTCTGGCCGGACCGGATCCGCGCAGAGGTCATCGCCGCCGTACAGACGGCCGGAATCGAACATCCCTGGGCCCACCAGGCACGCGCCGCCGAGCACGCGCTGGACGGCGACTCCGTGGTCGTCGCCACGGGCACGGCTTCCGGGAAGTCCCTGGCCTACCTCGTACCGGTCCTGTCGACGCTCCTGGACGGCTCTCAGGCCCCGAACGGCCGTGGCGCCACCGCCCTCTACCTGGCTCCGACCAAGGCACTTGCGGCGGACCAGTGCCGATCGGTGAAGGAACTTTCACATCCGCTGGGCAATTCGGTACGTCCGGCCGTGTACGACGGCGATACTCCGTTCGAGGAACGGGAGTGGGTCCGCCAGTACGCCAACTACGTCCTGACCAACCCCGACATGCTGCACCGGGGCATACTCCCGTCCCACCCCCGCTGGTCCTCCTTCCTCAAGGCGCTGAAGTACGTCGTCATCGACGAGTGCCACACCTACCGCGGTGTCTTCGGCTCGCATGTCGCCCAGGTCCTGCGACGTCTGCGTCGCCTGTGCGCCCGCTACGGCGCCTCTCCCGTCTTCCTGCTGGCCTCCGCGACGGCCGCCGAGCCCGCAGTGGCCGCCCGCCGTCTCACCGGGCTCCCGGTGGTCGAGGTCGCCGACGACGCCTCTCCACGCGGCGAACTGGTCTTCGCCCTGTGGGAGCCCCCGCTCACCGAGATGCAGGGCGAGAAGGGCGCCCCCGTCCGCCGTACCGCCACGGCCGAGACCGCGGACCTCCTCACCGATCTGGCTGTGCAGGGCGTCCGCTCGGTCGCCTTCGTACGCTCCCGGCGCGGCGCCGAGCTGATCTCGGTGATCGCCCAGGAACGCCTCGCCGAGGTCGATCGCTCCCTCGCCCGGCGTGTCGCGGCCTACCGGGGCGGCTACCTCCCCGAGGAGCGCCGCGCCCTGGAACAGGCCCTGCACTCCGGCGAACTCCTCGGCCTGTCCGCCACCACCGCCCTGGAACTCGGCATCGACGTCTCCGGCCTCGACGCCGTACTGATCGCCGGATATCCGGGCACGCGGGCCTCCCTGTGGCAGCAGGCGGGCCGGGCCGGCCGCTCCGGGCAGGGGGCGCTGGCCGTGCTGGTCGCCCGCGACGACCCGCTGGACACCTATCTCGTCCATCATCCCGAGGCCCTGTTCGACCGTCCGGTGGAATCGACGGTCCTCGACCCCGACAATCCGTACGTCCTGGCCCCGCACCTGTGCGCGGCGGCGGCCGAGATCCCGCTCACGGACGACGACCTGGAACTGTTCGGTCCCGAGACCGAGGCGCTGCTGCCGCAACTGGAGGCCGCGAAGCTGCTGCGCCGCCGTACGAAGGCCTGGCACTGGACACGCCGCGAACGGGCCGCCGACCTGACCGACATCCGCGGCGAGGGCGGCCGGCCGGTCCAGGTGGTCGAGGCCGGTACGGGACGCCTGCTCGGCACGGTCGACGCGGGCGCCGCCCACGGCACGGTGCACGAGGGCGCGGTGCATCTGCACCAGGGCCGCACTTACGTGGTGCGCTCCCTCGACCTGGACGACTCGGTCGCCCTGGTCGAGGAGGCCGCCCCGCCGTATTCGACGGTCGCCCGGGACACCACGGCGATCTCCGTCCTGGAGACGGACATCGAGGTCCCCTGGGGCGACGGCCGCCTGTGCTACGGCTCCGTCGAGGTCACCAACCAGGTGGTCTCCTTCCTGCGCCGCCGGCTGATCACCGGCGAGGTACTGGGCGAGACGAAGCTCGACCTCCCTCCTCGTACGCTGCGCACGCGCGCGGTGTGGTGGACGGTCACCGAGGACCAGCTGGACGCGGCCCGGATCAACCCGGAGATCCTCGGCGGCGCCCTGCACGCCGCCGAGCACGCCTCCATCGGCCTGCTCCCCCTCTTCGCGACCTGCGACCGCTGGGACATCGGCGGCGTCTCCATCCCGCTCCACCCCGACACGCTCCTGCCCACGGTCTTCGTCTACGACGGCCACCCCGGCGGCGCCGGCTTCGCGGAACGCGCCTTCCACACGGCCCGTTCCTGGCTCACCGCCACCCGCCAGGCCATCGCCTCCTGCGAGTGCGACGCCGGCTGCCCGTCCTGCATCCAGTCCCCCAAGTGCGGCAACGGAAATGACCCGTTGCACAAGAGGGGGGCGGTGCGGTTGCTCGATGTGCTGCTGAAGGGGGCGCCGCCGGAGGAGGAGTCCGGGAGCGGGGTGGTTCCGGCGGAGGTGGCTGACGGGGACGCAGTTCTGGGCGGGGAGGCTGACCGGGGCGCAGGTCGGGGCGGGGAGGCTGACCGGGGCGCAGGTCGGGGCGGGGAGACTGTTCGGGGCGAGGGGGAGGCTGTTGGCGAGGCCGTGCCGGAGGCCGTGCCGGAGGCCGTGCCGGAGGCCGTCCCGGAGGCGCAGGAGAGCCCGACCTCCGCGGCGCGGGCGGTCACGGGACCGGTCTCGGCCGGTTCGCCCCCGAAGGGCCGAGCAGCGACCCCGTCGGCGGCGCAGGAAGCCTCGCAGCGTCCGCCTGCCCAGGAGTCCCCGAAGGCGTCGTCGGCCCCGCCGGGCCCGCCCGCGCCCTGACCTCCGCCTCGAAGGGTCCCCGGCCCGACGCCGCCGTCACGTCCGAGACCTCGCCCACCATCACGCATCGCACGAGCCGCACTCCCTGCGCCCGCGCGATCCGCTCCGCCCGCGCACAGGCCGCCGTACCGCCCGCCTCCCAGTGGTCGGCCGCCGCCAGCGCCGCGAGATCCGCGCCGCCGGCGGCCCGGTGCCGGGTCACCACGGCATGACCCAAGGCGAGTACGACGCCGAAGACCAGGCACAGCACGGTGATGGCACCCAGGCTCCATACGCTGGCGGAACCGCGATCGGAACCGCAGGCGGGTCGAAGGGCGACGGCGGGCCCACGTTCTTTGCGCCGACGGCCAGTTGCGTCCCGCCACCACCGGCATTCGGCACCTGGACCGCGGCCGGCTGCGCGACCGCCGCTCATGTCCCCGCCCCCAGTGTCGCCTCGGCCGACGCCACGGCTTCCTCCCGTACCTCGAAGGGGAGCCCGCTCAGCACGGGCGGCTTGGCCACGACGACCACGCGGACCTCGTCCCCTTCACGGCCGACCGTGATCGCCGCGCCGCGCGGTGCGGCCTCACGGGCCAGCTCGATGACCGCCTCCGCCGGATCCTGCCGAGCTGCCGCGCGAGCGCCGGTCCTGGCCGCGTCCAGGCACTGGATCTGCGCCGCCATCATGAGGAGCCCCCACACCAGCGCCATCGCGAACATGACCAACACCGGCAGGACCACAGCCGACTCGGCCGTCACGAAGCCCCGGTCCGAGCGCCAGGCCGGTTCGCGGCCCGGCGCACGTGCCTCCTCCCGCTCACATCGGCGCATCGAGCGCTCGTTTCACGATGGCCTGCAACTCCGCGCTGACCTCCCCGCTCGTCACGACCTTGTAGAGCACCACGGCGAACGCCACCGCCGCGACGATCCCCATCGCGTACTCGGACGTGACCATCCCCGCGTCCCTTCGCGCCGCTCGTACCCTCCGCCACTGCCTGCGCATCCGCGCCCGTACCGCGTTGTACATATCGACCCCCGTGAGGTTCCGTTGCGTTGAATCCGTTGCTGAATGTCTGTTTCTGAAGGCCTCGCGACAGCCCGGGGCCAAGGCCCCGGTTGCCTACCGTCCGTCGCCCACTTCCGCACTCCCGTCCGCCGACCTGCGCCGGCACCCGTCGTCCGCACCCGTCGTCCGCCCCCGTCATCCACCACCCCCGCCCAACACCCCACCGGCGAGCCCGATCACCACGGGCGCCACCCCGACCGCGATGAACGCGGGCAGGAAGCACAGCCCCACCGGCACCGTGACCATGACGGCCGCCCGTCTGGCGCGCTCCGTGGCGGTGCGCGTCCACTCGGCCCGGGCCTCCACGGCGAGCCTCGCGACCGGTGCCGCCGCCGGAAGTCCGGTCACACCGGCCCGTTCCAGCAACCGCGCCAGTGCCCCGGCCCCCGGCATCGAGGCCAGCCGCTGCCACGCCTCGCCCGGATCACCGCCGAGCCGCACCTCCGCAGCGCCTCGCGCCAGCCCGTCCCCGACGGGACCGCCCAGCGCCTCGCCCACCGCCTGCGCCGCGATCACAGGACCGGCTCCCGCCGCGATACAGGCCGCCAACAGATCGGCGGCGAGCGGAAGCCGACGGGCCACCTCACCGGCGTCGACCTCTTCCGCACCGGCCCCGACAGCTCTTCGACGGCGCCGCCACGCCCACAGCCCGGCCGCGACGACCAACCCCACCACTGGTCCGGCCGCACCGCCGACCAGCGCCCAAGCGGCGCTCCCGACCGCCAACACGGGCAGTCCTTGCCGGAGGCCCTGCGGGACGTCGAACCGTCTGCCCGCCGGCACCATGCCCGAGCCCGACACCAGCCCTGCCAGCCGCCGCCGGACCTTCCGTTCGTGCCGAACCTCCGTCCACCACCGCAGCAGCCACCCGACGACGAGCGCCACCCCCATCGCCGTCCCCAACCTGTGGACAACCTCCGCACTCACGCCGCGACCTCCCTCTCGCCCGCTCGCCCGACCCGAGTCCTCACACCGCCTCCGCGCCCCGCACGATCCGTGTCGCCCACCACATCCCCACCCCCTCCAGCACCCCGCCGACGACCAGGCAGCCGATGCCCGCCCCGGTGTGCAGCAGCACATGCAGTGGATCGGCCCCCATGGCGGCACCGAGCAACAGTCCGAGGACCGGCAACCCGGCGAGCATCGCCACCGTGGACCGGGCGCCCGCCAACTGAGCACGCAGGTCAGCGCGTTGGTCCCGCTCAGCCCGCAGCGCCCCTTCCAGCCGGTCAAGGCCGGCCGCCAACCCGGCGCCCTGATCCACGGCCACCCGCCAGCACGCCGCCAGGCCCGACAGACCCTCCGCGCCCGGCTGCCGTGCCGCCGAGGTGAGCGCGCCCGGCACATCCCCGCCGAACCTCGCCGCCGCCAGCACCGCGGACTGCGCCTCACCGAGCCCGCCGGAGTCCCGTGCCGCCCGCAGCAACGCCTCACCCGGCTGCCGCCCGGCCCGCACCTCCCCGGCGAGCCCCGCGCACAGCCCGATCACCGCGTCCCCGTGCCGCTCACGGGCCCGCCGTGCCTCTCGGGCCAGCCGTACCCGCCGCAGCAACGGCACGCCGGCCGCCCCCGCGACGACAGGCAGCACCGAAGACCCCAGCACGGCCAGCACCAGCCCGACGACGGGCGCCCACCACTCGGCCCGCATCCGCCCCCGTAACCGCCGCAACTCCCCTGCCCACCGCCGCCAGTCCGGCGGCCCAGCACCCACTGCCCCACCTCCAGCGAGCAGCAGCTGCGCCCGCCGGGCCCCGGAGTTCTGCCCGCCCAGCAGCCACGCCGCCACACCGAGGCACAGCACGGCGGCGCCCGCCGACATCTCACCCACTCAAATCACCGAACCCGTCACATTCGCGGAAGCCTTCTCGTTCCCGGAGCCCGTCACGACCAGCGGATTCCTCACGACCCAGTCCGCTACGACCAGCGGATCCCTCACGACCGGCCAGCCCGTCACGACCAGCGGATCCCCCACGACCGCCCAGCCCGTCACGACGACCGGATCCCTCACGACCGCCCAACCCGTCACGACCACCGAGTCCCTCCACAGCACTTGCGGCCCCGTGACCACCACGCCATTCATCGCCCGCACCCCGAAGCAACTCCCGCAGCCGCCCCCACCCCCGCTCGCGCACAAACGCCTCCGCGCCCCACCGCAGCGCCGGCACCGTCCGCACCAACCCCGACGGATCCCGCTCCAGCACATGCACCTCGGCGATCCGCCGACGCCCGCTCCGATCGCGGGCGAGATGGAGTACGACCGACAACGCGGCCGCCAACTGGCTGTGCAGCGCCGCCCGGTCGAGCCCTGCCGCCGTGCCGAGTGCCTCCAGACGAGCCGGAACATCGCCCGCGGCGTTCGCGTGGACGGTCCCGCACCCGCCCTCGTGGCCGGTGTTCAACGCGGCCAGCAGATGCACCACTTCAGGTCCGCGCACCTCGCCCACGACGAGCCGGTCCGGCCGCATCCGCAGCGCCTGCCGTACCAGGTCCTCGAGGCTGACCAGGCCGGCGCCCTCCTGGTTGGCGGGCCTGCTCTCCAGCCGTACGACGTGCGGATGGTCCGGCCTGAGCTCCGCGGAGTCCTCGGCGAGCACGATCCGCTCGCCCGGCCCTGCCAGGCCGAGCAACGCACTCAGCAGCGTGGTCTTGCCGCTGCCGGTGCCGCCACTGATGAGGAAGGACAGCCGCGCGTCGACCAGGGCCCGCAGCACGCGATCCCCGCCCGGCGGTACCGTGCCCGCCGCGACCAGTTCGTCGAGCGTGAACGCCCTCGGCCGTACCACTCGCAGCGACAGGCACGCGCAGCCGACGGCGACCGGTGGCAGCACCGCGTGCAGCCGGGTTCCGTCGGGCAGCCGGGCGTCCACCCAGGGCCGTGCGTCATCCAGTCGTCGTCCGGCCACCGCCGCGAGGCGCTGTGCGAGGCGTCGTACGGCCGCGGCGTCCGGGAAGGACACGGACGTCAGCTCCAGGCCGCCGCCCCGGTCCACCCAGACGCGGTCCGGGGCGGACACCAGCACGTCGGTCACCGACGGATCGGCGAGCAGCGGCTCCAGCGGGCCGCTGCCGACCAGTTCGGAGCGCAACTGCTCGGCCGCTCCGAGGACTTCGGCGTCTCCGAGCACCCTGCCCTGCTCCCGCAGCGCCTGAGCCACGCGCGCGGGTGTCGGCTCACCGCCGCTCTCGGCCAGCCACTGCCGCACTCCGTCGAGCAGTTCCGACGGCATGCTCGCTCCGGCCGCCGTCCCGCCCGACGCCCACCGCACACCCGGCGGACCGGTCCGCGCTGCCGACTCCCGCCGCAGGTTGGCCGACTCCCGCCGCTCCTCATCCAGCTCCCGGCGAGCCACGGCCGTACTCCCCGCGGCCTGCGACAGTCCGGAGACGGGGCCACCCGAGCCTCCGGACGCCGGTCGCGGCCCGCCCGCGATCGCCCCGCCGCCGGACACCCATCGCGGCCCGGACGTACGTACGCCGTCACACGAAGCCCACCGCAACGCACCCGTCCGCACACCGCCGTCCGGCGCACCGTCAGGGGGCGCATCCGCACGCGCGCTGCCTGCCAAGGTCCCGTGGGCCGCACAAGAACCCGCTGCCGGCCCACCATCCGACGCCCACCGAGGCGTCCCCCTGCGCACCGCACCCCGCCGCACTCCGCCGACCGGCGTCCCAACAGCCGTCGCCCCACCGGGCACGGCCCCGTTCAACCTCCCCCGCTCAGCCACCCCCCGCACCGAGCCGCCGTCGTCATCCCGCACCCGCACTGAACCGCCGTCGCCATCCCGCACCCGCACCGAACCGCCCTCGCCATCCCGCACCGAACCACCCTCGCCATCCCGCACCCGATCAAGCCCGGACCCCGTACTCATCCCGCCCTCGCCTCCAGCAACGCCCGCTCCCAGAACTCCCGGCAGAACCGGGCCAACGGCCCCCGCCCCGCCATGCCCGGTGGTTCCTTGCTGTCGTGCGGCCGCAGCAGTGCCGACTCGACCGGCACCTCGCCCACCAGCGGCAGTTCCAGCAGCCGGGCCACCTCTCGGTCGTCGAGCCCGGGGGCGTACGGACCGCGCACGGCCACCCGTAGGTCGCGCAGGACCAGCCGGACCGCCGAGGCCACCTGGCGGGCCGCGGCGACGGCACGCAGTTCGGCGGGGACGACGACGATCCCGACGTCGAGTTGGGCGAGGGCTTCCGCGACCCCGTCGTCGATGCGGCGGGGCAGGTCGACGACGACCGCGCCGCCGCGGCGCCGGGCCGCGGCGAGCACCGCGCGCATCGCCTGCGGCGGAACCGAGACACATTCGCCGCGATCCCAGCTGAGGACCCGCAGGGAGTGCAGCTTCGGCAGCGACTCCTCCAGCGCGCCGCTGCCCAGACGCCCCCGCGAGCCGGCGAACGAGGGCCAGCGCAGCCCTTCGGCCGCCTCGCCGCCGAGCACGACGTCGAGGCCGCCGCCCAGCGGATCGGCGTCGACGAGCAGCGTGCGCAGCCCTTCCCGCGCGGCGGTGACGGCGAGAGCACACGCAAGCGTGGAGGCTCCGGCACCACCACGGCCCCCGATGACGCCAACGGTGAGGGCGGGCCGGCCGACGCCCTCGGCCACGTCGGCGATGCGGTCGACCAGCCATTGCTCGCCGTCGGGCAGCATCAGGACGTGGTCTGCGCCGATCTCGACGGCGCGGCGCCAGACCCCGGCGTCGTCCTGGTCCCGTCCGACGAGCACCACTCCACGCCGGCGTCCGGCCCCGCGCACCCGGCGGGAGGCGTCGTCGCCGACCAGGACGAGTGGCGCGGCCTCCCAACTGCCTCTGGGTTCGGGCACCCCGTGGTGGACCTCCGGTGTGGCGCCCGCCGCGGCGCACAGGCGCAGCAGGTCGTCGAGCAGTTCGGCGTCCTCCGTGACGATCAACGGCTTGCCCGGCCGCCCGGAGGCGGCGTGCGGCGGATCGTGTGTGACGGCTGCGGTCACGGTTTTTGTCCCCCTTCGCTGCATCACTCGCGCGGCCCCGCGGCCCCGCGATTCCCATACGTGTGAAGAACCGGCAACCGGCCTCCATATGAACGGCCGATACGAACCGGCCAAACGCGCCCGACTAACCAGAACCGGCCATGAAGTCGGTCCGAGCGGGACGCGTTGGAATCACGGTGCAGCGATCCCGGAAATCGTGTGGATCTTGGTCGATAACTGTGGACAACTCGGCGGTTGTGAATATCGCCGTCACCCAAACCGGTGACCCCTGCACCGACCCCTGTGCGACTTCCGCAGAGCAGCACGACGACTACACACGGTCACGGATCACGGGCATGCCGAACAGGCCGCCGCAGCGGCCTCGCACCGGCCCGACGGCCGTAGTCAGAAGGGGAAAACGCACCCGGACATGCGACGACCCCCGCCGGGGGGGAGAGCGGGGGTCGTCTCCACGGCCGACTCGGGGGGGGAGGAGTCGGACCGGGTTAGCACGGTCGCGAACGATCCGTGACTTCCATGGTGTACCCGAGAGCCCTCTCAGGCAAACCCACGCGCCCACCTTACGCCGAATGGGCTGCGCCTATGCTCAGGGTCGTGGAAAACCACTCCTTGCCCCGCACAGCGGCCTTCTTTGACCTGGACAAGACGGTCATTGCGAAGTCGAGCACGCTCACCTTCAGCAAGTCGTTCTACCAAGGTGGCCTGATCAACCGCAGAGCCGCCCTGCGTACCGCATATGCCCAGTTCGTCTTCCGCTTGGGCGGTATGGACCATGACCAGATGGAGCGGACGCGGAAGTACCTCTCCGCGCTCGTCCGCGGCTGGAACGTCCAGCAGGTCAAGGAGATCGTCGCCGAGACGCTGCACGACCTGATCGACCCGATCATCTACGACGAGGCCGCCTCCCTGATCGAGGAGCACCACACCGAGGGCCGTGACGTGGTGATCGTGTCCACGTCGGGCGCCGAGGTGGTCGAACCGATCGGCGAGCTGCTCGGCGCCGACCGCGTGGTGGCCACGCGCATGGTCGTGGGCGACGACGGCTGCTTCACCGGAGAGGTGGAGTACTACGCCTACGGCCCCACGAAGGCGGAGGCGATCAGGGAACTGGCCGAGTCGGAGGGCTACGACCTCGATCGCTGCTACGCCTACAGCGACTCGGCGACCGATCTGCCGATGCTGGAGACGGTCGGACAGCCGCACGCGGTGAACCCGGATCGCGCTCTGCGCCGTGAGGCCATCGCGCGCGGGTGGCCGATTCTCGACTTCCATCGCCCGGTCCGGCTCAAGCAGCGCATTCCCTCCTTCTCGGTACCGCCGCGCCCCGCCCTGGTCGCGGCGGCCGCCATAGGAGCCGCGGCGGCCACGGCCGGCCTGGTCTGGTACGCGAACCGACGCCGTACGGCGCCCGTCTGACCTGCGCTCCGGCTTTCCGTAGGCCACGCTCGACAAATCGATGCCCGTTTGAAGTGATTTGAGGGCAAAAGTAAAGAACTGAGGCCAGGGCTTCCGCTTGGTTGTGACCTGGAGTACAAAGGACTCAACGGCCCGCGAGACCAAGGACATCCGAGAGGATCACCTTCAATACGCATTCGGCCCCACGGACCGAGCATGAACACCGGGCACCCACGCGACGTCGACCCGTCGATTACGGGCCAGCCGCACCAGGTGACGGGCAAAGTTCCCGACCTGATGGGCAACATATCGAGGACGCTTGGTAACCCGGTGAACATGCCAGCGGCGGTACGAATTCTCGTACCGCCGCAACCCTTGTGAGCGCCTTCGCGCACGTACCGCGCACCTCGCGCCCGCCCCGCCGCTCAGGCGCCCCGCGCTAAGCCGCCCCGCGCTGCAACGCCTCGCACACCGCCGTCGACTCGCGCGCCCCGAGCTCGATCGCCCTTCCGCAGTGGGCGATCCACGCGGCCACCCCTTGGGGGGTGCCGGAGACATAGCCCTCGAGTGCCGCCACATAGGCCGCGCGACCGAGTTCGGCGTGGCCCACCTCGGCCGGGCAGACGGACTTCGGGTCGAGGCCGCTGCCCACCAGGACGATGCGCTCGGCTGTGCGGGCGACCAAGCCGTTGTGGGACGCGAAGGGGCGCAGCGCGAGAAGCTCGCCGTGCACCACGGCGGCCGTCACCAGGGCCGGAGCCGAACCGCCGGCGATGATCAGCTCGGACAGCCCCTCCAGCCGGCCGTGCACCTCCGCGGCACTCGGCAGCGGCAGCTCGACCAGCGGTTCGTCGACCGGCTCGCCCTCCTGGCGCGGGCGCCCGACCTCGTCGTCCTTGCTCGCCGCGGCCACCAGGTGCAGCCGGGCCAGGACGCGCAGCGGCGACTGACGCCAGATGGACAGCAGTTGGCCTGCCTCGGCCGTCAACCGCAGTGCCGCACCGATGGTGCGGGCCTCGTCGTCACCACTGAAGTCGGTACGCCGGCGCACCTCTTCGAGCGCCCAGTCCGCGCCGGACAGCGCGGCGGAACCGCGGGCGCCACGCAGGGCCGCCTCGGCGGTGATCTCGTTGCTGCGGCGCCGCATGATCCGATGCCCGTAGACCCGGTCCACCGCCTTGCGCACGGACTCCACGGACTCGGGCACCCCGGGCAGCGAACCGAGGGCCGCGAGCGGATCGGCGGTCGCACCTGTCGTACTCATGAGTACGACATTACGCACCCCGGCCCCGCACCCCACGATCGAGTGGCCTTCTTCACGCACCCCTGCCACATACAGCTATCGCACGATTACCGTTCGTCGGACTGGGTGCGCTCCATGGAGAAGGGCCGTCCGCCCCGGTTCGAGCTCCTGGAGGACGGCAACCACCTCGCCCTGCGCCGGCTGCGCACGGCCGCGGACGCGACGTACGAACCGCGGGACTGGGAGCGCTACACCCGCCAGATGGCGCACTCCCACCTGAAGAACGCCCGCACCTGGGCGAACGAGCGCACCGGGGCCGACCTTGTGGCCAAGATCGACCCCGGGTTGGTGCTCGGCGAGAGCATGGCCACCGCCCCGCTTGCTGGGCACTCCCCCGTGGCGAGTCCCCTCTGACCGCTACGGCTTGACCGCCGGCGCCCCGGGCACCCCCTTCGGAGCCGGGGCCGGACGCCCGGACAGGAAGGTCGCCCAGCCCTCCTTCGGGGCCTCGCCGACGTCCAGCGTGCGCAGCTTCTTCAAGGTCGCCGGGTCCTGGGCGTCCAGCCAGTCGGCGAGCTGCCGGAACGACACGCAGCGCACATCGGGTTTGTTGCAGACCGCCTCGACGACCTCCTCGACGGCGCGCATATAGGTGCCGCCGTTCCAGGACTCGAAGTGGTTGCCGATGATCAGGGGCGCGCGATTGCCTTCGTAGGCCCGGCGGAAGCCCATGAGCAGGCCGTCCCGCATCTGGTCACCCCAGAACTTGTGCTTGTCGGGGTCACCCTGGGTGTCGGTGCCGGACTGGTTGACCATGAAGTTGTAGTCCATGGTGAGCTGCTCGTAGGAGTGCCCGGGGAACGGCACCAACTGCATCGACAGGTCCCACAGGCCCTCCTGCTTCCTGGGCCAGAGCTGGTTGTTGACTCCGCTGGAGTCATAGCGGAAGCCCAGCTCACGGGCTGCCTTGACGAAGTTCTTCCGGCCCTCCAGACACGGTGTCCGGGCGCCGATGAGCTCCTTGTCGTAGTCGAAGGGCAGGGGGGCCGCCTTCGCCATGCCGGTGGTGGTCTTCCAGGACTTGACGAATCGTTTCGCCTGGACGATCTCGTCCTTCCACTCCTCCACCGACCATTCGCCGACCCCACCGCCGCTGCCGCAGAAGTGGCCGTTGAAGTGGGTGCCGATCTCGTTGCCCTCCAACCACGCGTGGCGCAACTGCTTCACGGTGTCGGCGATGCCCTCCTCGTCGTTGAAGCCGATGTCGGAGCGGCCCGGAGAGTGCTGCGGCGGGCGATACAGGTCGCGCTTGTGGTCCGGCAGCATGTAGACCCCGCTGAGGAAGTACGTCATCGTCGCGTTGTTCGCCTTGGCCACCGCGCGGAAATGGGAGAACAGCTTCTGGCTGTCCTCGCCTGCGCCGTCCCAGGAGAACACCACGAACTGCGGGGGCTTCTGACCGGGCTTCAGCCGCTCCGGCCTCGGCAGACGCGGCTGCGCGCCGGTGTAGGCGGTGGACCCGTCGCCGATCAGGCGGACCACGTTCCCGGGCGCGGGCGCGGCGGGCTTCGCCTTGTGCGGTCCGGGCGCCGCATGCCGGGTCGTGTCGTGGCCGCTCGCGCATCCGGCGAGCGATGCGGCGCAGACCGCGGCGACAGCGGTGCCCGCGGCGATCCTGTGCGTCGCGGCGATGGGGCGGGGGGCGGCGAACCTGCGGGTGGCAGCCATGTTCGGTCCACCTTCTTCCTTCTCTCGGGTGCCGACAGCGCCGCAAAGGTCGCACGGGACAGAGAAGGAATTAATACGACAAGCCGACTAATAAACCACTTCACTCTTCAGGGGTATTTATTAGTCCATTTGCTCGGAAAAACTATTCCCTCCCTTTACTCTGGATTACGATCCGTTTACCGACAGTTGCATTCCGACAGTTGCATCCCGCCACTGCACGCCGTGACCACACGGCCGCGACCCGACCCCTCGCCCATGAGCGAGGGGACCACCAGTTCCGCGACCGCGCTGCCCCGGAGGAGACGGGAAACATGTCAGCCTGCGTTCCGACCCGCGCCGATGAACCACATCGAGAAAAGCGCATCCACGAACCCCACAGCCCACCGCCGACCCGACCCCGCCTCCCGCGCGTTGCGGGAGCCGACGTGTCGGCCTCGATCGCGGTCTTCCTGATCGCCCTCCCCTTGTCCCTGGGCATCGCCCTCGCCACCGGCGCCCCCCTCCAGGCCGGCCTCGTCGCCGCCGCCGTCGGAGGAATCGTCGCCGGACGGCTCGGCGGTGCTCCGCTCCAGGTCAGCGGCCCCGCCGCCGGACTCACCGTCGTCACCGCCGAGCTCATCCAGCGATACGGATGGCGTACGACCTGCGCCATCACCGTCCTCGCGGGCCTCGCCCAACTCGGCCTCGGCCTCCTGCGCGTGGCACGCACCGCGCTCGCCGTCAGCCCCGCCATCGTGCACGGCATGCTCGCCGGCATCGGTGTCACCATCGCCGTGGCCCAGCTCCACATCGTCCTCGGCGGCATCCCGCACAGCTCGGTCCTCGACAATCTGCGCCAGTTGCCCGCCCAGCTGGCCGGTGTGCGTCCGGCCGCCCTGGCGGTCAGCGTGCTGACCCTCGCCCTGCTGGTGGTCTGGCCCCGGCTCCCGGGCCGGGTCGGCCGGATGCTGCGCAAGGTGCCGACCCCGCTGGTCGCCGTCGCGGTCGCCACGACGACCGCCTCCCTCGCCGGGCTCAGTCTGCCCAAGGTCGACCTGCCGTCCTGGAGCAGCCACGCGCTGGCCGCCCTTCCCGACGGCCCGGTCCTCGGCCTGGTCGCCGCCGTGCTCACCATCACGCTGGTGTGCAGCGTGCAGTCGCTGCTGGGCGCGGTCGCCGTGGACAAGCTGGTCGCCGGCCGACCGGCGCAGTCCGCCCGCGTCGGACGCGCCGACCTGGACCGTGAGCTGCTCGGCCAGGGCGCCGCCAACGTCGTCTCCGGCGCCCTCGGCGGGCTGCCCATCGCGGGCGTCGCCGTGCGCAGTTCGGCGAATGTGCAAGCCGGTGCCGTCAGCCGGAACTCCACGATGTTGCACGGCGTTCTCGTAGTGATCGCCGCGCTGCTGATGGTCCCGCTCCTGGAGCTCATCCCGCTCGCCTCGCTCGCCGCCCTGGTGATGGCCGTCGGCATCCAGATGGTGTCCCTGCACCACATCCGCACGGTGACCCGCCACCGAGAAGTGCTGGTCTACGCCGTCACCACCCTCGGCGTGGTCTTCCTCGGCGTCCTCGAAGGCGTGGCGCTGGGAATCGCCATGGCCGTCGGAGTCGCCCTGCACCGCCTCACCCGCACCCGTATCACCCACGACACGCAGGAAGGAGTCCATCACGTCCATGTGCGAGGCCAGTTGACGTTCCTCGCGGTGCCTCGGCTCAGCCGGGCCCTGCATCTCGTACCCCAAGGCGCCCACGCCGTCGTGGAGTTGGACGGGTCGTTCATGGACCACGCGGCGTACGAGTCACTCCAGGACTGGCAGAACACACACACCGCGCACGGCGGCACCGTCGAACTGGTCGGCCGCAGGGCCGGGGTCCGGATCGGTGAGCCGACGGGACCCGCCGGTCTCCTGGCCGACATCGGGATGGCAGCGGAGGAGTCGGCCGACTGCCGTTGCCACCCGTGGACGCCCTGGCGCAACCACCAGTGCGAGATCCCGGAGACCGTTCCGCACCGCGAGGGACAGCCCGGGGAAGCTCAGCCGCCGCGAACGGACGACACCGACCGGTCCGGCACGGCCAGGCCGCCCCACACCGGCGCTGGCACCGGCACCGGCACCGGCACCGGCACCGATGACGAGACCGGCGACCTCGACGCCGTCGGCCAGGCCGAGGCGATCGACAGCACCAGGGGTGACGGCAGGCCCGGAGGGGACGACGGGACCAGGGGCAACAGGCCCGGAGAAGCCGACAGCACCACTGAGCCCGGCCACCGCGCCGAGCCGGGCCACACCCCCGAGCCCGTCCGCCCAGATGAAGTCGCAGCCGACGCAGACGAGAGAGGTACGGAAAGGAACGCTGACGCAGGCCGAGCCACAGACGTAGCTACCGGCACAGCCACAGACGTAGGCACCGGCGGAGCCACCGACGGCAACCGGCCGGGCGCGCGTCAACTGGCCCGTGGCATCAGCGCGTTCCAGCGCAACTCCGCGCCTCTGGTGCGGGGAGAGCTGGCGCGGCTGGCGCGTGAGGGGCAGCAGCCCTCGCAGCTGTTCCTCACCTGCGCGGACTCACGGCTGGTCACGTCGATGATCACCTCCAGTGGTCCCGGTGACCTGTTCGTGGTGCGCAACGTGGGCAACCTCGTTCCGCTACCGGGTCAGGAGAGCGGGGACGACTCCGTGGCGGCCGCGATCGAGTACGCGGTGGACGTGCTCCAGGTGCGGTCCATCACGGTGTGCGGGCACTCCGGGTGCGGGGCCATGCAGGCGCTGCTCACCTCCGATGCCGATGGCCCGCAGACCCCGCTGAGGCGCTGGCTGCGGCACGGTCGGCCGAGCCTGGAGCGGATCTACGACGAGAGCCGGCCGTGGGCCAGACTCGCCGGGCGCGCACCGGCCGACGTGGTCGAGCAGCTCTGTCTGACGAACGTGGTCCAGCAGTTGGAGCATCTGCGTGCCCATGAGTCCGTGGCCAGAGCCCTGCGGGCAGGGGCCCTGGAGCTGCACGGCATGTACTTCCACGTGGGTGAGGCGCAGGCATATCTGCTGGCCGAGGGGCGCGGGGACGAGGTGTTCGACCACGTAGGGGTGGCGGACCTGTCGGCCTGACGGGGGAGGGAAGGAGTGCGCGGCCCCGTGCCGATCGGGGCCGCGCTCCACGTCTGACCTGCTCGACCGTGCAGGCCCCGTTCAAGCCCAGCCGCACCTCTCTCCCCCCGCAGGGCCGCGCACCCCCTGTGTCCGGTCGGAGTGTGAAAGGGATAACAGACCTGAACCGCGTCCCCCCGGCGTCCGTGGGAACGGATGACCCCGGTGACGGCAAACGGCTCGGCCCCTCCACTCGGCCCGTCCACCCTGACCCCTCCACCCCGGCGCCGACAGGTCTAAACCAATTTTCCCGTCGACCCTTGTCATCGGACCCCCGGGTCTGATGAGCTGTGGCCTGGGACACAACGGACACCCTGGGAAAGGGAGATGTCGTGAGCAACGAAAGCCTGGCCAACCTGCTGAGGGAAGAGCGCAGGTTCGCACCCCCCGCCGACCTGGCCGCGAGCGCCAACGTCACGGCGGAGGCGTATGAACAGGCCAAGGCTGACAGGCTCGGCTTCTGGGCCGAGCAGGCCCGTCGGCTGACCTGGGCCAAGGAGCCGACGGAGACACTGGACTGGTCGAACCCGCCGTTCGCGAAGTGGTTCAAGGACGGCGAGCTCAACGTCGCGTACAACTGCGTGGACCGGCATGTGGAGGCCGGACGCGGCGACCGGGTCGCCATCCACTTCGAGGGCGAGCCCGGCGACAGCCGCGCCATCACCTACGCCGAGCTCAAGGACGAGGTCTCCAAGGCCGCCAACGCCCTGCTGGAGCTGGGAGTTCAGAAGGGCGACCGGGTCGCCGTCTATATGCCGATGATCCCGGAGACCGCGGTCGCGATGCTGGCCTGCGCCCGGATCGGCGCCGCCCACTCCGTCGTCTTCGGCGGCTTCTCGGCGGACGCCCTGGCCACCCGTATCCAGGACGCGGACGCCAAGGTCGTCATCACCTCCGACGGCGGTTACCGGCGCGGCAAGCCGTCCGCGCTCAAGCCGGCCGTGGACGAGGCGATCTCCAAGGTCGACAACGTGGAGCACGTGCTCGTCGTGCGCCGTACCGGCCAGGACGTCGCCTGGTCCGAGGGCCGTGACGTCTGGTGGCACGAGATCGTCGAGCGGCAGTCCGCCGAGCACACCGCCGAGGCCTTCGACGCCGAGCACCCGCTGTTCATCCTGTACACGTCCGGTACGACCGGGAAGCCGAAGGGCATCCTGCACACCTCCGGCGGCTACCTCACGCAGACCGCGTACACCCACCACGCCGTCTTCGACCTCAAGCCGGAGACCGACGTCTACTGGTGCACCGCCGACGTCGGCTGGGTCACCGGCCACTCGTACATCGTGTACGGGCCGCTGGCGAACGGCGCCACGCAGGTGATGTACGAGGGCACGCCGGACACCCCGCACCAGGGCCGGTTCTGGGAGATCGTGCAGAAGTACGGGGTGACCATCCTGTACACGGCGCCGACCGCGATCCGTACGTTCATGAAGTGGGGCGACGACATCCCCGCGAAGTTCGACCTCGGCAGCCTGCGGGTGCTGGGCTCCGTGGGTGAGCCGATCAACCCCGAGGCGTGGATCTGGTACCGCAAGCACATCGGCGGCGACCGCACCCCGGTCGTCGACACCTGGTGGCAGACCGAGACCGGCGCGATGATGATCTCGCCGCTGCCGGGCGTGACCGAGGCCAAGCCCGGTTCGGCCCAGCGTCCGCTGCCCGGCATCTCCGCGACCGTGGTCGACGACGAGGCGCACGAGGTGCCCAACGGTGGTGGCGGCTACCTGGTGCTGACCGAGCCGTGGCCGTCGATGCTGCGCACCATCTGGGGCGACGACCAGCGGTTCCTCGACACGTACTGGTCGCGGTTCGAGGGCAAGTACTTCGCCGGTGACGGGGCGAAGAAGGACGACGACGGAGACATCTGGCTGCTCGGCCGGGTCGACGACGTCATGCTCGTGTCGGGGCACAACATCTCCACCACGGAGGTCGAGTCCGCGCTGGTCTCCCACCCGTCCGTCGCCGAGGCGGCCGTCGTAGGCGCCGCCGACGAGACGACCGGGCAGGCGATCGTCGCCTTCGTGATCCTGCGCGGTACGGCGAACGCCGAGGACGAGAACCTCATCGCCGACCTGCGCAACCACGTCGGCGCCACCCTCGGCCCGATCGCCAAGCCGAAGCGGGTCCTGCCGGTGGCCGAGCTGCCGAAGACCCGTTCCGGCAAGATCATGCGCCGGCTGCTGCGGGACGTCGCCGAGAACCGCCAGCTCGGTGACGTGACGACCCTGACGGACTCCACCGTCATGGACCTCATCCAGGCGAAGCTCCCGGCGGCGCCCAGCGAGGACTGATCACGGCCGACGACTGATCACGGCCATCGAGGGCACCCGGCGCACGGCGCGCCGGGTGCCCTTCGTATACGTACCGTGGAGATCGACGGATGCACTCTCGCGCACCCTTAGGTAAGCTAAGCAAAACAAGCGCGTCCTCAGGTGTGCCGGGAAGTCTGGTCGGCAAGTGCTCTGTCCTGCCCACCGACCGGAGGTCTCCCCGTGGCCGCCCCCCGCACCCCCGCTCCCGCCCGCAAGGTGTTCGGACGGCTGTCCCTCCCCGAGCGGAACTTCGTCGCGGACGCGCTGCGCACCGAGACCGTCGGCGGTGTCCTGCTGCTGCTCGCCGCGATCACCGCGCTGGTCTGGGCGAACGTTCCCGCGCTGCGCGACAGTTATGAGACCGTCGGCCATTTCCACCTGGGTCCCGAGGCACTCGGACTGAACCTGTCCGTCGAACACTGGGCCGCCGACGGACTGCTCGCCATCTTCTTCTTCGTCGCCGGGATCGAGCTCAAGCGTGAGCTGGTGGCCGGCGATCTCAAGGACCCGAAGGCGGCCGTGCTGCCGGTCATCGCCGCACTGTGCGGGATGGCCGTGCCGGCGCTGGTCTACACGCTGACCGCGGTCACGGGAGGCGGCTCGACGGAGGGCTGGGCGGTCCCGACCGCGACGGACATCGCCTTCGCGCTCGCGGTCCTCGCCGTCATCGGCACCTCCCTGCCCAGCGCCCTGCGGGCCTTCCTGCTCACCCTCGCCGTGGTCGACGACCTGTTCGCGATCCTGATCATCGCGATCTTCTTCACGTCGAAGCTCGATTTCGCCGCGCTCGGCGGCGCCGTCGTGGGACTCGGCGTGTTCTGGCTGCTGCTGAGGAAGGGCGTACGCGGGTGGTACGTGTACGTCCCGCTGGCCCTGGTCATCTGGGGGCTGATGTACAACAGCGGCGTCCACGCCACCATCGCGGGCGTCGCGATGGGCCTGATGCTGCGCTGCCACCGGCACGAGGGCGAGAAGACCTCCCCCGGCGAGCGCATCGAGCACCTCGTGCGCCCACTGTCGGCCGGGCTCGCCGTACCCCTGTTCGCACTGTTCAGCGCCGGTGTCACCATCTCCGGCGGGGCGCTCGGCGAGGTGTTCACCCGGCCCGAGACGCTCGGGGTCGTGCTCGGTCTCGTGGTCGGCAAGACAATAGGCATCTTCGGCGGTACATGGCTGGCGGCACGATTCACCAAGGCCTCGCTCAGCGACGCCCTGGAGTGGGCCGACGTGTTCGCGGTGGCCACCCTCGCCGGAATCGGGTTCACCGTCTCGCTGCTCATCGGCGAGCTCGCCTTCGTGGGCAACGCCACGCTGACCGACGAGGCCAAGGCGGCCGTGCTGCTCGGCTCGCTCATCGCGGCGACCTTGGCGACGGTGCTGCTGAAGGTGCGCAACGTCAAGTACCGCCGGATGGTCGAGGCCGAGGAGCGGGACGACGACGCCTCCGGCATTCCGGACATCTACGAGGAGGAGGAGCCGGAGTACCACCTGCGCATGGCGGACATCTACGAACGCAAGGCCGCCGAGCACCGCCGCATCGCCGAGGAGAAGGCCGCCGCGCGCCACGCGCTTGCCGAAGTGGCGGGCAGGGCAGGCGAGGAGGAGCACCGTCGGGCATGATCTGACGGGACGGTACAAAAGACGGAACCGTACTCAGTCAGGCAGAAGACGGAACCGTAGATGACGAGGGAGACCGCGATGAGCGCACCCGACGGCAGCCCGGTCGGCGCCGAACGCAGCATCGGCCAGCTGTTCGCCTCGGCCACGACCGAGATGTCGGCGCTGGTGCATGACGAGATCGCACTGGCGAAAGCGCAGCTCAAGCAGGACGTGAAGCGGGGCGCGACGAGTGGCGGCGCGTTCACGGTGGCCGGCGCGGTGCTGGTGTTCTCGCTGCCGATGCTGAACTTCGCCCTCGCGTACGGCATTCGGACCTGGAGCGACTGGAACCTGGCGATCTGCTTCCTGCTGTCCTTCGCGGCGAATGTCCTGATCGCCCTCGTGCTCGCGCTGATCGGCGTCGTCTTCGCCAAGAAGGCGAAGAAGAGCAAGGGTCCGCAGAAGGTCGCCGCCTCGATGAAGGAGACGGCGGGCGTGCTTCAGAAGGCCAAGCCGCACCCGCGTCCGGCCCCCGCGCCGGAGCTGGAGGACCGGGCGCCGGCGGCCATCGAGGCTGTGGCACGCTCGTCGTCATGACGGATCCCGCCGCCCCCTCGGCTCTACCCGCCTCGGTCGTCAGACCGGATGGCCCCTGGACACACCGGGACGTGGCCGCCAATGGCGCGCGCTTCCACATCGCCGAGCTGGGCGACGGCCCGCTGGTACTGCTGCTGCACGGCTTCCCGCAGTTCTGGTGGGCCTGGCGGCACCAGCTCGTCGCGCTCGCCGACGCGGGTTTCCGGGCCGTCGCCATGGACCTGCGCGGCGTCGGCGGCAGCGACCGCACCCCGCGCGGCTACGACCCGGCGAACCTCGCCCTCGACATCACCGGCGTGGTCCGCTCCCTCGGCGAGCCCGACGCCGCGCTGGTCGGCCACGACCTCGGCGGATATCTGGCGTGGACGGCGGCCGTGATGCGCCCCAAGCTGGTACGGCGGCTCGCGGTCTCCTCCATGCCGCACCCCCGGCGCTGGCGCTCGGCGATGCTCTCCGACGTCAAGCAGACGAGTGCGAGTTCCTACATCTGGGGGTTCCAGCGGCCCTGGATCCCCGAGCGCCAGCTGACCGCCGACGACGGGGCGCTGGTCGGCCGGCTGATCCGGGACTGGTCGGGCCCGAGGCTGCCGGACGACGACGCGGTGGAGACGTACCGGCGCGCGGTCTGCATCCCCTCGACGGCGCACTGCTCCATCGAGCCGTACCGCTGGATGGTGCGCTCGCTGGCCCGCCCCGACGGCATCCAGTTCAACCGCCGGATGAAGCGCCCGGTGCGCGTGCCGACGCTGCATCTGCACGGGTCCCTCGACCCCGTGATGCGCACCCGCAGCGCCGCCGGCTCGGGCGAGTACGTCGAAGCGCCGTACCGCTGGCGGCTGTTCGACGGGCTCGGGCATTTTCCGCACGAAGAGGATCCCGTCACGTTCTCCACCGAGCTCATCAACTGGCTCAAGGATCCCGAACCCGATCGGTGACCGCGCCGATGCGCCCGGTATCCGGATCTGAACAGGTGTACTACGAACAGCCAATTGCCTGGCGCATAGGCCAATTGGGGGCGCCTGAGGCGGTTATCGATCGCAGGGCAGGGGCAGACGTCGGGGTATGGGCTGGACGCACGACTACAGTGACGCAGCACGCAACCGCCGCTCGGCCAGTGGGCTGAGCTCCCACCAGCGGGGTGCTGCCCCGCAGATGCAGAGCACGGACCTCCGGGTAGGCATTCCGCGCATTCTGCGCCGCCGGGCCCGTTGGGTCTCGGTACGCCTGCGCCACCCGCGCGGCTGACCGGCCGCTTTCACCACACCCGACCGGGCACCCCCGCACGCCCCAGCGGGACCTACAGGGCACAGCTGTCGCTGTCCACCTGCTGGTTGGCGGTGCGCCCCTGGGCGATGTCCGTCTGGATCTCGTCAGCGGTGAGCGCGTAGCCGGTGTCGGCGTCGTCGAGGGACTTGGCGAACACGACGCCGTACACCTTGCCCTCGGGGGTGAGCAGCGGGCCGCCGGAGTTGCCCTGGCGGACGGTCGCGTACAGCGAGTAGACGTCACGGCGCACGGTGCCGCGGTGATAGATGTCCGGGCCGTTGGCCGGCAGGCGTCCCCGCACGCGCGCGGCACGCACGTCGTACGAGCCGTTCTCCGGGAAGCCCGCGATGATCGCGCTGTCGCCGCTGTCGGCGTCGGTCGTCGTGAACCGCAGCGCGGGCGCGTCCAGGTCCGGTACGTCCAGTACGGCGATGTCGCGCTCCCAGTCGTAGAGGACGACCGTCGCGTCGTACCGCCTGCCCTCGCCGCCTATCTGGACGGTGGGTTCGTCGACGCCGCCGACGACATGCGCGTTGGTCATGACCCGGCGGTCGGAGAACACGAAGCCGGTGCCTTCGAGCACCTTGCCGCAACTCGTCGCCGTCCCCATGACCTTGACGATGGAACGCTTGGCACGGGTGGCCACCGGGCTGTTCGCCAGGGCCGGGTCGGGCGGCTGGACCTCGGTGATCGGCTCGTTGGAGAACGGGCTGAAGACCTGTGGAAAGCCGTTCTGCGCAAGGACGGTGGAGAAGTCCGCGAACCAGGTGTCGGCCTGGGTGGGCAGCGCCCTCGACACGCCGAGCAGCACCTTGGAACTACGGACCTCCTTGCCGAGCGTCGGCAACGTGGTCCCCGCGAGGGCCGAGCCGATCAGCCAGGCCACCAGCAGCATCGCGACGACGTTGACCAGGGCGCCGCCGGTCGCGTCCAGGGCACGGGCCGGGGACCAGGTGATGTACCGGCGCAGCTTGTTGCCCAGATGGGTGGTCAGGGCCTGACCCACGGAGGCGCAGACGATCACGACGACGACCGCCACGACGGCGGCGGTCGTGCTCACCTCGGCGTTGTCGGTCAGCGCGTCCCAGATGACCGGGAGGAGATAGACGGCCACCAGGCCGCCGCCGAGGAAGCCGACCACCGACAGGATGCCGACGACGAAGCCCTGGCGATAGCCCACGATCGCGAACCACACGGCGGCGACCAGCAGCAGAATGTCCAGCACGTTCACCGATTCAGGCCTCGCCTCGTCACTCTCCGGTCCCCCCACCCCGACCGGGGGCCCGGCCCGTCGCACAGCGGAAACTGGACAGGGCGGCCCCCGGGAAAACACAGCACGGCAGACACCCTGTCATGACCGCCAGTCGAGCGGGACCTGCTTCTCCCGGTCCCAGGGCCGCTCCCAGCCCGAGTAGTGCAGCAGACGGTCGATGATTCCGGCCGTGAAGCCCCACACCAGCGCCGATTCGACCAGAAATGCCGGACCTCGGTGGCCGCTGGGGTGGACCGCCGTGGCGCGGTTGTCCGGATTCGTGAGATCCGCCACGGGGACGGTGAAGACGCGGGCCGTCTCGTTCGGATCGACGACGTCGACCGGGCTCGGCGCCCGCCACCAGCCCAGCACGGGCGTGACGACGAAACCGCTGACCGGGATGTAGAGCTTGGGCAGCACACCGAAGAGCTGGACACCGCTCGGATCGAGCCCGGTCTCCTCCTCGGCCTCGCGGAGAGCGGCCCGCAGCGGCCCGTCGGCCCCCGGGTCGCCGTCCTCGGGGTCGAGGGCACCACCGGGGAACGACGGCTGTCCGGCATGCGACCGCAGCGAACTGGCCCGCTCCATGAGCAGCAGCTCCGGTCCCTGCTCGCCCTCACCGAAGAGGATCAGCACGGCCGACTGACGGCCCGCGCCGCTCTCCGGCGGCAGGAACCGGCTCAGCTGCACCGGCTCCACGGTCTCCACCACCCGCACCACCGGGTCCAGCCATCCCGGCAGCCCGTCCTTGCTGACCACCACCGGCCCGTCCTGCGTCTCACTCGCCCGCGCCATCGCCACCCCCGTCGTCCTGCCGAGTCCAACGCCCGAGGGCCCCAGGATCGTTCCGATACGGCGGTACGACCGCCCCGCCCCCGTCGGCGGCCCTGTGCTCGGTGCCCCCACCCTGCCCGCTCGCCCGCTCCGTCATCCGGCCCCCAGCGGCGGGGCCGCCTTGCCGCCCGCGTCCAGGTAGGCCTGCGGCGGATTGAGCCGCTGCCCCGGGAAGCCGCCCTTCTCGTACTTGAGCAGCTTCTTCGCCTTCTCGGGGTCCGTCTCGCCCTCGCCGTACGCCGGGCAGAGCGGCGCGATGGGGCAGGCCCCGCAGGCGGGCTTGCGGGCGTGGCAGATACGGCGGCCGTGCCAGATCACATGGTGCGAGAGGTCGGTCCAGTCGCTCTTGGGGAACAGCGCGCCGATCTCGGCCTCGATCTTGTCCGGGTCGGTCTGCGCGGTCCACTCCCAGCGCCGCACCAGCCGCTGGAAGTGCGTGTCCACGGTGATGCCGGGCCGCCCGAACGCGTTGCCGAGCACCACGAAGGCGGTCTTACGGCCGACCCCCGGCAGCTTGACGAGCTCTTCGAGCCGCCCCGGGACCTCACCGCCGTAGTTCTCCACCAGCGCCTTCGACAGCCCCATGACCGACTTGGTCTTGGCCCGGAAGAACCCGGTGGGCCGGAGGATCTCCTCGACCTCCTCGGGGTTGGCGGCGGCCAGGTCCTCGGGGGTGGGGTATTTGGCGAACAGCGAAGGGGTCGTCTGGTTGACGCGCAGGTCGGTGGTCTGGGCGGACAGAACCGTGGCGACCACGAGCTGGAAGGGGTTGTCGAAGTCCAGCTCGGGATGGGCGTAGGGGAAGACCTCGGCGAGCTCACGGTTGATACGACGGGCTCGCCGGACGAGGGCGGTGCGGGATTCGGCGCTGGGCGGTGCGGTGGCGACGGTCTTGACGGGGGAGGCGCCTTTGACGGGAGCGGTGGCCTTCTCCGGGACGACGGCGGGTTTCTTGGAGACGACTTTCTTCGTGACGACCTTTTTGGCGGTCGTCTTCTTGGCAGTGGTCTTCTTGGCGGTCGTCTTCTTGGCGATCGCCTGCTTCGAGGCCGCCGTCTTCGCGGTCGCCTTGTTCGCGGTCGCCGTCTTCGATGGCGCCTTCTTCGATGGCGCCTTCTTGGCGGGCGCGGCCTTGGCAGGGGCCTTCTTGGCGGTCGTCTTCTTGGCCGGCGCGGCCTTCGTGGCGGGGGCGGCAGCCTTGGCAGCAGCGGACTTCCCGGCCTCGGCCGCCTCGGCCGTCTTCGCCGCCTTGCTCACCTTTCCCGACTTCTCCTCTTTCTCCGCCTTGTCCACCTTCTTCACCGCCGCTTTCCCGCCACCGGCAGCGGTATCGCCCGGTGCCGAATTCTCCGCTTTCGCCGTTTTCCTTCCACCACCTGAGTCCTGTTCGCCCACAGCGGAATCTCGACGTACAACCACCCGTCCAGCCCCCTTGGCCTGTGCTCTCACCGGCGATTTGGACACTCGGCCAGCCTAAGGCCCGGCACTGACATCCGCCCCGGACCCTGAAGATCGGCCCCCAATTGGACCCCTGCCGCTTACCTCGGGACACCTGTGCGGCATCCTTGTGACAGATCACACTGTTTGGACCGTCCGGCAAAATGGGGAGCACGGTTCCCTGGTACACGGGGGAGTGATCCCCTGAGCAGGTCGACAAGGAGAGAACTCGTGGACGACCCTCTGCGGCGCAATCCGCTCTTCGCGGCTCTCGACGACGAGCAGTCCGCGGAACTGCGCGCCTCCATGAGTGAGGTGACCCTCGCGCGTGGCGACTCCCTCTTCCACGAGGGCGACCCGGGCGACCGGCTCTACGTCGTCACCGAGGGCAAGGTCAAGCTTCACCGCACGTCTCCCGACGGCCGCGAGAACATGCTCGCCGTCGTCGGTCCCGGAGAGCTCATCGGCGAGCTGTCCCTCTTCGACCCGGGCCCGCGCACGGCGACCGCCACCGCGCTGACCGAGGTCAAGCTGCTGGGTCTGGGCCACGGCGACCTCCAGCCCTGGCTGAACGCCCGTCCCGAGGTGGCCACCGCGCTGCTGCGCGCCGTCGCCCGCCGGCTGCGTCGCACCAACGACGCGATGTCCGACCTCGTGTTCTCGGACGTGCCCGGGCGTGTGGCGCGCGCGCTGCTCGACCTCTCCCGCCGCTTCGGTGTGCAGTCGGAGGAGGGCATCCATGTCGTCCACGACCTGACGCAGGAAGAGCTGGCACAGCTGGTCGGTGCGTCTCGTGAGACGGTCAACAAGGCGCTGGCCGATTTCGCGCAGCGCGGGTGGCTTCGGCTGGAGGCCCGTGCGGTGATTCTGCTGGACGTGGAGCGGCTGGCGAAGCGGTCGCGATAGGTCCTTCGAGCGGTACGTCGACGGGGTCCCCCTCATTGCGAGGTGGGGCCCTGTTGTCGTTGCCATTGCCGTTGCCGTCGGGGTTTCCTCGCCCCCGCCGCCCCTACCCGCCCCATCCCCAGGGGCTTCGCCCCTTCGACCCCACCAGGGGGCTGCGCCCCCTGGACCCCCGCCGGCCCCGAAAGGGCCTCGTCCTCAAACGCCGGACGGGCTGAGAGATAGCGACCGGCGCCGTAAGGCACCGTACGCACGCACCCGAATCCGGACGGAGCCACCGTGTCGCAGCCGCATACGGCGGCAAGGGGACGTGCCGGGGGGTGTCCGCCCGCAGTGGCCGGCGTCAAGGAACGTTCAGCGCACTGCCCGACCCCAGCCGCCGGTCCGAGGACGGACACCCCCCGGGGGGGGGGGGGGGGGGGGGGGGGGGGGGGGGGCCGCCGGCGGCGCGGCCCCCCCCCCCCCCCCCCCCCCCCCCCCCCCCCCCCCCCCCCCCCCCCCCCCCCCCCCCCCCCCCCCCCGCGGCCCCGACCCCCAACGCACCCGCAGGCGCTACCCGCACCCCCACCGGACGGCAGCAGGCCGCCGCAGGCATCCCCCCAGGCCACCCCTCGAACATCAGCGCGTCAAGAGATAGCCTCCGCCCATGGCAAACGGGCAGTGGTACCCACCGGAGTGGCCAGACCGTATCCGTGCGCTCGCGGAAGGAAGCCTCACCCCCGTCGCCCCGAAACGGGCGGCCACGGTCATGCTGCTCAAAGACTCCAGCGCCGGCACCGGCCCGTCCGTACACATGCTCCGCCGCCGCGCCTCCATGGCCTTCGCCGGCGGCGCCTACGCCTACCCCGGCGGCGGCGTGGACCCCCGCGACGAGCAGCAGATCCGCTGGGCCGGCCCCACGCGCGCGTGGTGGGCGGAGCGGCTCGGTGTGGCGGCAGCGGAAGCGCAGGCGATCGTCTGCGCCGCCGTACGGGAGACATACGAGGAGGCCGGCGTCCTCCTCGCCGGCCCCACCGGCGACTCCGTCATCGGCGACACCACCGGCGACGACTGGGAAGCCGACCGCGCCGCCCTGGTCGCCCGCGACGTCTCGTTCGCCGAGTTCCTGGACCGCCGAGGCCTCGTCCTGCGCTCCGACCTCCTCGGCGCCTGGACCCGCTGGATCACCCCGGAGTTCGAACCCCGCCGCTACGACACCTGGTTCTTCGTCGCCGCCCTGCCCGCGGGCCAGCGCACCCGCAACGCCTCCACCGAAGCCGACCGCACCGTGTGGATCCGCCCCACCGACGCCGCCGCCTCGTACGACAAGGGCGAGCTGCTGATGATGCCGCCCACCATCGCGACCCTGCGCCAACTCACGCCGTACGACAGCGCGGCCGAGGCCCTCGCCGCCGCACCCACGCGTGACCTCACTCCGGTCCTGGCCCAGGCCCGCCTGGAGAACGGCGAGATCGTCCTCGCCTGGCCCGGCCACGACGAGTTCACCAAGCACATCCCGACCGGCGGAACCCCCGCATGACCCCGCCCGCGACGCCCGCGATGCCCGCAACGCCCGCGACAGCAACCGCCCCGGAAGGCCCCCACGCATGACGGACGCAGCAGCCCTTCCCGGCCAGCCGCGAGGCGGGGTCCTCACCGGCCCCGCCACCCCCCGCGCCGTCAACATCCTCGCCCCCAACCCGTCCGCGATGACCCTGGACGGCACCAACACCTGGCTCCTGTCCGAGCCCGACTCCGACCTGGCCGTCGTCATCGACCCGGGCCCCCTCGACGACGGCCACCTCCGCAACGTCGTCGCCACGGCCGAGCGGTCCGGCAAGCGGATCGCCCTCACCCTGCTCACCCACGGCCACCCGGACCACGCCGAGGGCGCCGCACGCTTCGCCGAACTCACCGGCACGCGCGTGCGTGCCCTGGACCCGGCGCTGCGGCTCGGCGACGAGGGGCTCGGCGCCGGGGACGTGATCACCCTCGGCGGCCTGGAGCTGCGCGTCGTACCGACACCCGGGCACACCGCCGACTCGCTGTCCTTCCACCTCCCGGCCGACCGCGCGGTCCTGACCGGCGACACGATCCTCGGACGCGGCACCACGGTCGTCGCCCACCCCGACGGCCGTCTCGGCGACTATCTGGACTCGCTGCGCCGGCTCAGGTCCCTCACGGTCGACGACGGCGTGCACACCGTTCTCCCCGGCCACGGCCCCGTCCTGGAAGACGCCCAGGGCGCCGTCGAGTTCTACCTGGCCCACCGCGCCCACCGCCTCGCCCAGGTGGAGACGGCGGTCGAGGACGGCCACCGCGCCCCGGCGGACGTGGTCTCCCATGTGTACGCGGACGTGGACCGCTCCCTGTGGCCGGCGGCCGAACTGTCGGTCCGGGCCCAGCTGGACTACCTGGAGGAACACGGCCTCATCTAGCCCGCGCCCGCACGGACACCGGCACACCACTCCCCGCCCCCGCCCCCTCGGGCCGCGCCGCCTTCACGCCATGCACGCGCGCGTACTCCCCCGCGAGCCACGGCCCGAGATCATCGACGTACGACCGCAGCACACGCGTGTCCCCCGTCGGCTCACACCCCAGAACCGCCGCGATCCTCATCTGCTCGCCCCGAGCCGGGTAGTACGACGCGAACGCCTCGGCCATCTCCCCCAGATCGCTGGTCCATCCGCCCCACCGGGGCATGACCAGCGTGAACCCCGTTCGCACCAGACGCCGCGACATGAACCGGACCAGCGGCCGACGGGCGTCGTCGCTCTCGTCGGCGCCCGCGATCCGCGCCCGCCAGTGAGGCAGCAGGAGCCCCAGGTCGCCGTTCGTCTCGCGCGCGAGCAGCGTGTCGGGCCGGTAGCGCGGCAGATACTCGGCGAGGTCCTCCCCCAGCAGGGGCGTGCACAGACAGGCGACGAACCACCCGAGGTCGTAGGTCTCCAGGTCGCTCAGCACCCGCTCCCGACTGCTGAGCAGCGTCCCCGACCCGTCGATCTGCGCGAACTCGCTGTCCAGCCCGTCGTCGAGCACGCGCGCGTCCGCCCGGTCCGCCTCGGTCGGTTCCTCGCGCAGGGCGACCAGCAGATCCAGATCGCTGCGCCCCACGCGCGCGGTGCCGCGCGGAATCGAACCGTAGAGATAGGCACTGTGCATCCGCGCCCCGAACACGTCCAGCACACGGTCCCGAGCGGCCGCGACGACGGGCCTGAAGTCGCGCGGAACGAGCCCCAGGGACCCTTCGCGGGCGATGTAGCCCTGGGCGTCGAGCCCTCTGCGGGGAACAGTCTCGGCCATGGGGCCACTGTGCCCTGCCGGAAGGCCCGGAAGCGGCTCATTCCCGGCGCCGCTCAGCGATGTTCAGCCTGCCCAGGTGTCCCCGGACAGGCTGCTCACCGGCCGAGGCGGCACAACACCCCCCCGACGCTTCACCGCTTCACCGCTTCACCGCTTCACCGCTTCACGGCTCCACCGATTAACCGCTTCACCGCCGGAGGCCTACGCCCCCGCCAGCTCCACCTGAACCTCGACCTCCACCGGCGCGTCCAGCGGGAGCACCGCCACGCCCACCGCACTGCGCGCGTGCACGCCCTTGTCGCCGAGGACCTCCGCCAGGAGTTCGCTGGCGCCGTTGATGACACCGGGCTGACCGGTGAAGTCGGACGCCGACGCCACGAACCCCACGACCTTCACCACGCGCGCGATCCGGTCCAGGTCGCCCGCCACCGACTTCACGGCCGCCAGGGCGTTCAGCGCGCAGACGCGGGCGAGATCCTTGGCCTCCTCGGCGGTGACCTCCGCGCCCACCTTGCCGGTGACCGGGAGCTTGCCCTCCACCATCGGCAGCTGGCCGGCGGTGTACACGTACACGCCCGACTGGACGGCCGGCTGGTACGCGGCGAGCGGCGGCACGACCTCCGGGAGCGTCAGGCCTAGCTCGGCGAGCTTCGCCTCTACCGCGCTCATGCCTGCCTCTCCCGCTTCAGGTAGGCCACGAGCTGCTCGGGGTTGTTCGGCCCGGGCACGACCTGGACGAGCTCCCAGCCGTCCTCGCCCCAGGTGTCCAGAATCTGCTTCGTGGCATGGACGAGCAGCGGCACGGTTGCGTATTCCCACTTGGTCATGTGGCCGACTTTATCCGCTGCCCGGAGGGTGCCATGCGGCCGACCGCCGACAGGTTGTCCACAGGCTGCCGCGTGACCGGCGCACCGACTGGTTAGGCTCGATGATGTGAGCAGGCTCCAGGTCGTCAGTGGCAAGGGCGGGACCGGAAAGACCACGGTCGCCGCCGCGCTCGCGCTCGCTCTCGCGACCGAGGGGAAGCGGACGCTTCTCGTCGAGGTCGAGGGCAGGCAGGGCATCGCGCAGCTCTTCGAGACGGAGGCGCTGCCCTATGAGGAGCGGAAGATCGCCGTCGCTCCCGGGGGCGGGGAGGTGTACGCCCTGGCCATAGACCCCGAACTGGCCCTTCTGGACTATCTCCAGATGTTCTACAAGATGGGCGGCGCGGGCCGGGCCCTGAAGAAGCTCGGCGCCATCGACTTCGCCACCACCATCGCGCCGGGCCTCAGAGACGTACTCCTGACCGGCAAGGCGTGCGAGGCCGTGCGGCGCAAGGACCGGGCGGGACGGTTCCTCTATGACTATGTCGTCATGGACGCGCCGCCCACGGGACGCATCACCCGCTTCCTGAACGTGAACGACGAGGTGGCGGGCCTCGCCCGGATCGGGCCGATACACAATCAGGCGCAGGCCGTGATGCGGGTGCTGAAGTCGGCGGAGACGGCCGTGCACCTGGTCACGCTGCTGGAGGAGATGCCCGTCCAGGAGACCGCGGACGGGATCGCCGAGCTGCGGGCGGCGCGGCTGCCGTTGGGGCGGATCATCGTGAACATGGTCCGGCCCGAGGTGTTGGACGGCACCGACCTGGAACTCGTACGCAGCGTCCCGCGCGCGGCCGTGGCCAAGTCGCTGTCCTCGGCCGGGCTGGGCGGGGCGCGGCGCGGTGGGAACGCCGAGAAGCTGGTGGACCCGCTGCTGGCGCAGGCGGACGAGTACGCCGAGCGGCACGCGCTGGAGCACGAGCAGCGCGCGGTCCTGGACGAGTTGGGGCTGCCGGTGCACGAGCTGCCGCTGTTCGCCGAGGGCATGGACCTGGCGGCGCTGTATCAACTCGCGCGTGAGCTGCGGGAACAGGACCTGTCATGAGTCCGTTCACAAGTCGGGGACCGTACGCGGTACGTCGGAAGCAGGGGATGTCATGAGTCGTCCGGAACCGGTCGCGGCACAGGACGCCGCCCGCCAGTCCCACGCCCTTTCCCATACGCGCGTCCTCGACCTCGACCCGCTGCTCGACGATCCGAAGACGCGCATCGTGGTGTGCTGCGGCTCCGGCGGTGTCGGCAAGACCACGACGGCCGCGGCGCTGGGGCTGCGGGCGGCCGAGCGGGGACGCAAGGTCGTCGTGCTGACCATCGACCCGGCCCGCCGGCTGGCCCAGTCGATGGGCATCGACTCGCTGGACAACACCCCGCGCCGGGTGAAGGGCGTCGAGGGCGACGGCGAGCTGCACGCGATGATGCTCGACATGAAGCGGACCTTCGACGAGATCGTCGAGGCGCACGCGGACCGCGATCGGGCCGCCGCGATCCTGGGCAACCCCTTCTACCAGTCGCTCTCGGCGGGCTTCGCGGGCACGCAGGAGTACATGGCGATGGAGAAGCTGGGCCAGCTGCGGGCGAAGGACGAGTGGGACCTCATCGTCGTCGACACCCCGCCCTCCCGGTCCGCGCTGGACTTCCTGGACGCGCCCAAGCGGCTCGGATCCTTCCTCGACGGCAAGCTGATCCGTGTCCTGCTGGCGCCGGCGAAGGTCGGCGGGCGTGCGGGGATGAAGTTCCTGAACGTCGGCATGTCGATGATGACGGGCGCGCTCGGCAAGCTGCTCGGCGGGCAGCTGCTGAAGGACGTACAGACCTTCGTGGCCGCGATGGACTCCATGTTCGGCGGGTTCCGTACGCGCGCGGACGCGACGTACAAGCTGCTTCAGGCGCCCGGGACCGCGTTCCTGGTGGTGGCCGCGCCGGAGCGGGACGCGCTGCGGGAGGCGGCGTATTTCGTGGAGCGGCTGGCCGCCGAGGACATGCCGCTGGCGGGTCTGGTGCTCAACCGGGTCCACGGCAGCGGCGCCGACCGGCTGTCGGCCGAGCGGGCGCTCGCCGCCGCGGAAAATCTTGAAGAGCCCCGCATTGTGGATCAGGAGGGCGGGAAAGCTGGACTTCGTAACTCCCCCGACACGTACGACAGTTCAGAATCGGCCGCTACCGAGGCACCGGCTCCTGACGCAGGCTCCCCCGCCGCCACGGACCTGGAGCGCCCCTCAGCCACGGACGAGCCGGCGCCCGTCGACCCAAAGCCCCTGGACGCGCAGTCCGTCGACCCGCAGCGCGTCGACCCGCAAGCCGTCGCCCCGCATGTGGAGCGGTCCGTCGACCAGCTCACCGCGGGCCTGCTGAGGCTGCATGTCGAGCGCATGCGGCTGCTCTCCCGCGAGCAGCGCACGCGTGACCGCTTCACCGCGCGCCACCCCGAGGTGGCGGTGGCCGAAGTGGCCGCGCTGCCCGGCGATGTGCATGACCTGACTGGGCTGCGGGACATCGGAAACCGGCTCGCGGCCCATCGGCCGGAGCTGCCCGAGACGAGCGCCTGAGGGGAACCCCGGGCGCACACCCCCACCGGGGTGGCCTCGGCGACGGCGGCGGCCTCAGCCCACCGCCGCGTAGTTCTCGTACACCTCGTCGTCGTCGAGCGGCAGGATGCCCGCCCCGCGCTCGTACTCCGTACGCGCCGTCTCCAGCAGCCGGCGCCACGAGGTGACCGTGGGCCGCCTGCGCAGCAGCGCGCGGCGCTCCCGCTCCGTCATGCCTCCCCACACGCCGAACTCGACGCGGTTGTCCAGCGCGTCCGCCAGGCACTCCGTGCGCACCGGGCAGCCGGTGCACACCGCCTTGGCCCTGTTCTGCGCTGCTCCCTGAACGAACAGTTCGTCCGGATCGGTAGTGCGGCAGGCCGCCTGCGCACTCCAGTCGACTACCCAGCCCATACCGGCGCCGTCCTCTCCCGAATCGAGGCTCCCCCACGGCGGCAGCGGCATATTCACCGCCGCCAGTTGAGGACGTTACGGAAGGTGGGCACAGCGCAACACCCCCTTCGGGCCCAATCTTGAATGGCCCGAACGGACTATGCGTAAGCGGCAGATCACCCGGGGGAGTGAGCCTGCGACATGCACGACTTTCCCGGCGAAACGGGACAGTTCTGTTGAGTCACAACGGACGCCAGATGACACACAAGGCGGATTCGGACACGCCCCCACCAAAAAAGTGGGCTGCCGCCAGAACGATTCGGGGTCGCCGGACGTATTGATACGTGGCCGCACTGCTGTGACAGTTGAGAGCAGCTTAGGCCAACGCCTGCGCGCCTGTCCGGCGAATGGGCCGCATCGGGCTGCATCGGCCGCAGCAGCGGCGCGTATCCGTCAGACGCGTCCGCGGCCACGCCCATGGCCGGTCTCACACTGCCGTGCCGGGCTCGCACACGATCGGCTCTCGGTTCGCTCATCTCTACGGTTTAGGCTGCCCCCATGCCAAAGAACCGCTCGGGCGGTGGTCTGTCTCCTACGCAGCAGGCCGCCAAGTTCCTAGGTGTCAGTGTGCTCGCGGGAGCCGTGCTGGCCGGGATCGCGCTGCCCGCCGTAGGTGCGCTGGGACTCGCGGCCAAGGGATCGGTCGAGAGCTTCGACGAGCTCCCGACCAACCTCAAGACGCCGCCGCTGAGTCAGCGCACCACGATCCTGGACGCCGAGGGCGGCACGATCGCCACGGTCTACTCACGCGACCGCACGGTGGTCGACCTCAAGGACATCTCGCCGTACATACAGAAGGCGATCGTCGCGATCGAGGACGCCCGCTTCTACCAGCACGGCGCGGTCGACCTGAAGGGCGTCCTGCGCGCCCTGAACCGCAACGCCCAGAGCGGCGGTGTGAGCGAGGGCGCCTCCACGCTCACCCAGCAGTACGTGAAGAACGTCTTCGTCGAGGAGGCCGGCGACGACCCGACGAAGGTCGCGCAGGCCACCCAGCAGACGCTCGGCCGCAAGATCAAGGAGCTGAAGTACGCGATCCAGGTGGAGGAGGAGCTCGGCAAGAAGAAGATCCTCGAGAACTACCTGAACATCACGTTCTTCGGCCAGCAGGCATACGGCGTCGAGGCCGCCTCCGAGCGCTACTTCTCCAAGTCCGCCAAGGACCTCAAGCTCCAGGAAGCCGCGCTGCTGGCCGGCATCGTCCAGTCGCCCAGCCGCTACGACCCGGTCAACGACGAGGCCGAGGCGGTCAAGCGGCGCAACATCGTCCTCCAGCGCATGGCCGACATCGGTGACGTCTCCCAGGCGGAGGCGGACAAGGCCAAGGAGGCACCGCTCGGGCTGAAGGTCAGCAAGCCCAAGAACGGCTGCATCACCGCCGTCAAGGGCGCCAGCTTCTTCTGTAAGTACGTCGAGAAGGTCTTCCTCAGCGAACCGGTCTTCGGCAAGAGCCGCGAGGCCCGCGCCAAGATCTGGAACCAGGGCGGCCTGACCATCACGACGACCCTGGACCCGAAGGCCCAGGAGTCCGTGCAGGCCTCGCTCAAGGAGCACGTCTACCAGGACGACAAGGTCGCCGCCGCGACCACCCTCGTCGAGCCCGGCACCGGCAAGATCCTCGGCATGGGCCAGTCGAAGCCGTTCGGCTACGGCAAGAACGAGACCGAGATCAACTACTCGGTCGACTCGGCGTACGGCGGCTCCAACTTCGGCTTCCCGACCGGTTCGACGTTCAAGCCGTTCGTCGCGGCGGCCGCGCTGGAGGAGGGGCGACCGCCGACGCAGGAGTACCCGTCGCCGTACCAGATGGAGTACCCGAGTCCGGTCCAGACGTGCGACAGCGCGCCGTGGACCAACCGCAGGGGCGAGAAGCTGGAGAACGAGAGCGAGTCGGAGCACGGCCCCTACCGCCTGCGCAAGGCGATGGAGCTCTCGGTCAACACCTACTTCGTGCAGATGATCGCCGACATCGGCCTGTGCCCGGTGGTCAACATCACCGACAAGCTCCAGGTCCGCCAGGGCAACGGCACCAAGCTCCCCGAGCAGCCGGCTATCGCCCTCGGCTCGGTCGGCCTCTCCCCGCTGACGATGGCGAGCGCGTACGCCGCCTTCGCCTCCCGCGGCATGTACTGCACGCCGATCGTCTTCGAGTCGATCTCGCAGAAGGTCGGCGGCCAGCAGAAGTCCCTGGAGGTGCCGAAGTCGACCTGCTCGCGCGCGATGTCCGAGCAGACCGCGGACACCGTCAACAGCCTGCTGCAAGGCGTGGTCGACTCCGGCACCGGCAAGGAGGCCGGTCTCACCGACCGCGACAGCGCCGGCAAGACGGGTACGACGGACGAGCGCCGCAACGCCTGGTTCGTCGGCTACACGCCGAACCTCTCGGGCGCCGTCTGGGTCGGCAGCGCCACCCAGAAGGTCAAGATGCGCAACATCTACATCGGCGGCCAGTACAACGACCTCGTCTACGGCGGCAAGGTCCCGGGCCCGATCTGGCGCGACGCCATGCTCGGCGCCCTGGAGGGCAAGCCCGTCGAGCAGTTCAACACCGTCCACATCCCCGAGGACGAGGACCCCGACAAGGGCCGGGGCGACGAGGACGGCAACGACAACGGCGGCAACGACGGGAACAACGGCGACGACAACGTCATCGGCGGCCTGATCGGCGGCGGAAACAACGGTGGCGGCAACGGCGGCTCCGACGGCGGCGCGGACGGCGGCACCCTCCCGACACCGTCGTTCTCGATCCCCGAGGGCTGGTGGCAGGGACAGACGAACGGGGGCGGGACCGGGGGTCGCGACTGACGCGTCGGACGCGTCGGGCGCGTCTGGCGCGTCGGACGACCGCCCGGTCCGTTCGGGCCCTGTGGAACAGCGACGGCCCTTACCCCTTCCTACGAGGGGGTAAGGGCCGTCGGCCGTGGTTCTTCCGTGGGCGGGAGCGGGGTTCTGAGCCGTCGGCCGTGGTTCTCAGCCGTTCTCCTCAGCCGTTCTCAGCCCGCGAGCAGCTTCCTGACCGCCGCGGCCACCCGGCCGCCCTCGGCCTGCCCGGCAACCTTCGGGTTCACGATCTTCATGACGGCACCCATGGCACGCGGGCCCTCGGCGCCGGCCGCCCTGGCCTCCTGAACGGCCTGGGAGACGATCTCGCCCAACTCGTCGTCGCTGAGCTGCTTCGGCAGGTACGCGGCGAGCACCTCGCCCTCCGCCTTCTCCCGCTCGGCCTGCTCCGGGCGACCCCCCTGCGCGAAGGCCTCGGCCGCCTCACGGCGCTTCTTCGCCTCGCGGGTGATCACCTTCTGCACCTCGTCGTCGGAGAGCTCGCGCTTCTCCTTGCCCGCGACCTCCTCCTTGGTGATCGCGGCGAGCGTCAGCCGGAGCGTCGAGGAGCGGAGCTCGTCGCGCTCCTTGATCGCGGCGTTGAGGTCTTCCTGGAGCTTCGACTTGAGCGTGGTCATGGGGTTGATTGTCGCAGGTGCGGGGACGGTAACGCCCGTGGATTTCAAGGGGCGGGTGGGGAAGGTGCCGGGGAGGACCCGGGACCTGCGGCCCGAGGGTATGAAGATCTGCGAGGACCTGGTGGGCCTGGTGGGCCTGCTGGGCCTGGGGACGACGGCCCGGCACAGCACCCTCCCCCGGTCTGACACGATGGTCGTATGCGCGCGCGATACGGAGTACCCCTGGGAATCACGGCGGTTGGCGCCGCCGGACTGCTGTACTCGGCGGGAATCGAGGCCCGCTCGTTCCGCCTGCGACGGGTGACGGTCCCCGTCCTGCCGGCCGGCATGCGACCGCTGCGGGTGCTCCAGGTCTCCGACATCCACATGGTCGGCGGCCAGCGCAAGAAGCAGCGCTGGCTGCGCTCACTGGCCGGCCTGCGCCCCGACTTCGTGATCAACACGGGCGACAACCTGTCGGACCCCGAGGGCGTGCCGGAGGTGCTGGACGCGCTGGGGCCGCTGATGGAGTTCCCCGGGGCGTACGTCTTCGGCTCGAACGACTACTACGGCCCGAAGCTGCGCAACCCGGCGCTGTATCTGATCGAGAAGGCCCAGGGCCGCCATGGCCTGAACGGCAACGCGCCCGCCGTCGGCGCGATCCACAACCCCTGGCAGAACCTGCGCGACGGGTTCGACGCGGCGGGCTGGCTGAACCTGACCAACACCCGCGGGACGCTGAAGGTCGAGGGCGTGTCGGTGGAGCTCACCGGCCTGGACGACCCGCACATCAAGCGGGACCGCTACGAGCAGGTGGCCGGTGGCCCGTCGGGCGCCGCCGACTTCGCGATGGGCGTGGTCCACGCGCCGTACCTGCGCGTACTGGACGCGTACACGGCCGACGACTACCCCCTGGTCCTCGCCGGCCACACCCACGGCGGCCAGCTCTGCATCCCGTTCTACGGCGCCTTGGTCACCAACTGCGACCTGGACACGGACCGGGTGAAGGGTCTGTCGACGCACACGGCGGAAGGCCGCACCTCCTACCTGCACGTCTCGGCAGGCTGCGGCGCGAACCGCTACACCCCGTTCCGCTTCGCCTGCCCGCCGGAGGCGACGTTGCTGACGCTGGTGGGGCGGGAGTAGGGACCGGGGCTGGGGGCAAAGGGCAAGGGCCGGTGGCCGAAAGCCGCCCGGTTGAGGTTGGGACATAACCCCAAATAACCCACCCGGCCCACCCGTATCGCCCATTTCCCTCACGCTGCTTAGCGTGAGGGCATGACTGCCCCGATACCCAGGGACATCCCGGATCTCCCCGCGATACCGGGCATACCCGTCCTGTTCCCCTCCCACGTCCCCGCGACAGCGGTGGTGGCCCCCACCCCTCGCCGCCTGGCCGCCGTGTTCCGCCTACTGGTGGCCCTGGCCGCGGCCGCGGCGGTGACCGTGGAACTGGCCCTCGGCAGCCCCCTGCGCACCCTGAGTCACTTCGCGATCCAGAGCAACATCCTGTTGGCCCTGGTCTTCGCCCTCTCGGCCCGCCTCGCCTGGACCGCGCGCCGCCCGCTCCCCTCGACCCTGACGGGCGCCACCCTCCTCTACGCCGTGACCACGGGCCTCGTGTACCACCTGCTCCTGGCGAACGGGGGCAGCTCCTACGCGCTGCCGGGCGTCCTCACGGGTACGGCGACCGCCCCGACGGGCTGGCACGCGATCACCAACCAGGTCCTGCACACGGCCACCCCTGTCGCCGCCCTGCTGGACTGGCTGCTTCTCACGTCCTCCGGCCACCTGCACCTGCGCCAGGCCACGACGTGGCTCCTGTACCCCCTCGCCTACCTGGGGTTCGCCCTCACCCGAGGCGAGCTGCTCGTCCCCGGCACGCCGGGCCGCTACCTCTACCCGTTCCTCGACGTCGCCCACCACGGCTACAAGAGCGTCCTGGGCAACGCCCTCCTCCTGGGCCTCGCGATCTACGCCCTCGCGATCCTCCTGGTAGCCCTGGACCACGCCCGCCCCAACCCACTGCGCCACCGCGCCCACCACACCCCGAAAACCGGATTTCGTCTCCAGCCACCGGTGGGCTAAAGTAAACGACGTCGCCGCGACAGCAGCGACATCGGGGTGTAGCGCAGCTTGGCAGCGCGCTTCGTTCGGGACGAAGAGGTCGTGGGTTCAAATCCCGCCACCCCGACAGTGAAACACCAGGTCAGGCACCTACCGGTTCGGTAGGTGCCTGACCTGTTTGGTCTGTGTGTCCATCTGGGGTCAGCACGAAGACAGCGGAAGCGCTTCGGCTGAGCCTTGGTCGGGGACCCGTCGGGTGAAGCGGTAGCACTGGTTGGCTGCGGCCTCGGAGCTGGAGACCAGGACGGAGATCGTCAGGGTGTCCTGTTCACGCTCCACGTTCCTGACCTCGAAGGAACGCCGTCCGGTGGGGTCGAGGGCATCCTGCACCCCCGTACGCGTCAGGTCCTCGGCGTGCATGCTCGAAATGCGTGTCAGTGCGAGACGGACTCGGCTGCCGATCTGGGTGCTCGGGCGGCACACGTCGTCGTCCCGTTCGGAGACTCTTGCCGTCCATGTCCGGTCGGGGCGGTGGGTGTAGGTGGAGACGAAGCACCGGGTCGCCTCGACGGGGCCGCCGCCGGGGAGCATGGCGTCCTCGTCGTACTGGGTGGTTCTCGCGGCGGTGGCGGTGAACTCGCGGCGGGACGGGTCGTAGGTGATCACGGGGGCTTGGGAGTGGTGCCAGATCACGCCCGTGAGTGCGTCGGGATCAGTGGTGCCGCCGGCGGTCAGCGCGCGGGCCGTGTCGTCGGCGGTGGCGCGGGCCTGTTTCCGGAGCGATGCGAACGCCTTGTCACTGCGGTCGCTGTTGACGTTTTCGTCATGCCAGTGCCGGTACCACAGCCAGGAGACGACGAGGCCGAGAACGACAGCCAAGGCGATCAGGGTGGTCAGGCAGCCGGTGGTCACGAAGCGGTTCGCCCGCCTCGTGACCACCGTGCCGCCGTCTATGTCAGATCCCACTAGCTGCCCTTGTACCCGATCGCGGCCAGGGCCTGATCCATGACCCGGGCGTAGCCCGTGGTGCCGGCATTCTTCGGGTGGAACGACTCGAGGCTGGCGCAGACATTCTCCCCGGGCCAGGGCAGGCAGGGAGCCTGGTTGGCCGGATCCCCGTCGTGGAAGTCGCCGTCGCCGTTCGGGCCGGCGACGACACGGTTGATCCACTCGTCGCCGTCACAGATTCCGTGCCCCCGGAAGGCGGGTATCGCATCGGCGAAGGCCACCTTGGTCCCGGCCCTGTTCAGCTCGGCCACCTTGGCCTGCTGCTTGTCCCGCACGTAGTCGGCCAGCTGGTTCAGGGCGTCGAAGTCGGCTGTCACGCATTGCTCTTCACTGACCAGGCGAGGGTAGCCCATGAGGACGATCTGAGCGTTCGGCGCAGCATCAGCGATGTCATCGATCAGGGCGCCGGTGGCCGAGACCGCCTGGTCGACCTTGCCCGTGTAGTCGGCCGGGTCGCACACCCCGACGATGAAGCAGTTCGTGACGGCGTTGGTGAAGTTGTCACCGTCGTTGCCGCCGATGGTCAGCATGACCAGGGTGGTGTCCGGGCTGAGCACACCGGAGTCGATCTGGCTCTTCTCGCGGTAGCTGCCGATCTTTCCCCACGGTGTGGGGTTTCCTGTGGTCAGCTGCCAGGTGTGCGCACCGGAGCAACTGACGTCCAGGTAGTCGACGGTGCTGCTCCTGTCGTCGGAGAGCTCGCCGAGGCTGGTGCTCTGGCCGGGCAACAGGACCTTGCGCGGCCAGGAGTTGTCGCTGCGCCGGCACGCGTTCCAGCTGCTCTCCCCGTGGTCCCGGTCGGACTCGGGTGAATAGGCTCCGGCACCCTCACCGGAGGTGTAGGAGTCACCCATGGCGACGACCATGTGCTTCGGCTTGCCCGACAGCGGCTGGAAGGCGACGGCGTCCCAGGCGACATCCTCGTCGGCGGTGCCGTCGTCCGTGGTGTTGGTCAGTTCCACCTGCGGGGTGCCGGTGAAGCGGTAGACGCCGAGTTCGACCCAGGTGTTCTCACTGAAGTGGGTGTTGACGTAGCGGTGGCGGTCACCGCCCGCGACTCCCTTGATCACGTAGTGGGCCTGCTGGGTGTGCGCCCCGGTGTCCGGTTGGTGCACGAGAACGCGAGCCCACTCGACGGTGCGGTCGAGTGTCCAGGTGCCGTCGATCGTCATCCGGCCGCCGGCGCCGCCGAGATGAGCGGTGTCGCGGGTGTGCGTGTACCAGAAGTGCCCGCCGTGCCCACCACCGATCTGATGCAGGTCTCCCTTGGCCTCGTACGGGCCCAGACCCGGTCCGGTCGCCGCCGGGTTGGGGTGGAACGTGAACTGGAAGTTACCGGCGTCGGTGCCGGACGATCCGCAGGAACTGTGGGTGTCGATGCTGTCGGGGACGGACTCCACGATCAGCGCCCCGGTGGGGCCGGCGTCGCACTCCGGCGTGCCGTACTTCAGGCGATAGCCGCGGCCCGGCTCCTCGCGCAGTGTCACGTACTTGATGCTCTCGTTGCCGCAGTCGGCATCGCAGTTCGGCTTCCATGTCACGTTCGAGCCGCGCCACCAGTACTTCTCGTAGCACTGTGCGTCGGGACAGTCCGGTGGGTTGGCGGCGTCACAGTTGTTGGTGGTGTTGCAGAACGCGTCCAGGGGTGGCTTGACCCGGTCGCGCTGCCCCGGGTTGATCCACCAGGCCGGGCGGAAACCGGCGCTGGAGAAGCCGGACTCGCCGGGCCAGTCCTGCCGCCCGTCGGTGGCATAGGAGTAGCCGGTGTCCATGGACCAGGCGGACCAGCCCATCACCTTCTCCTGGTACGGCCAGTTCTGAGGCTTCGCGGCGTCACGCGGGTCGGACATGAACGGGTGCCGCGAGGGCGGGTAGAAGGGGTTCGCGGGGTTGTTGTACCAACCCAGGCCCCACGGCTTACCGTCACCCTTGTTCTCGTTGAAGCCGAGGTTGTAGTTCCACAGCGCGGCGAACCAGTTCTCCGGCTTCGACGGGTCGTCGTTGTTGACCGTGATGGTCTGTCCCGCGGTGTGCAACTGGTTCCACTTGTCCGCGAGGATGTACATCGACGCCGCGATGTTGACCGCGTAGTCCAGGGCCACGGCCTTCTGCGTCGCCGGCGGGAGAGACGTCTCGCCGTCCTTCTCGTGGCCCGCGAGGCGCATGCCGTCGGTGACCTGGCCGACGCCGTAGCCGCAGTCGGACTCGGCCCAGCGGATCTTCCAGTACTCCTCGGACGTCTCCCCCTTGTGGCCGTAGAAGCCGGCGATCGCTGCCTGCGGGCTGCCCATCTGGCCGGGGATGGAACCGGATTCGGCCTGCCAGAGGTTCGACTCCTGCGCGAGCACGCCCAGCATCACCTGGGCGGGGATCCGCCCGCCGCCCTTCAGAGTGGGGGGCGGGAACAGGCCCTGCGGGTCGACGGTGCCCAGGCCGGACTGGGAGCGCCAGTCTCCCTGCTTGATCCACTTGGCGCGCAGTTCGCCGCGGATCGCCATGTCGACGGCCCACTCGACCTGGTTCGGTGTCGGCTGCAACGCCAACGCCTTGACGTCGTTGCGCGGGACGGAGCACCAGCGGTCGGTGTCGACCGGGTTGTGGGCCCGCTCGTCGGCGCGCGCGGCCCGTCCGGTGCCACCCGAACCACCCTTGCCGGTGGCCTCGAGGGCCGGGGAGAAGGACGCCTTCCCCGTGCCGCCGGGCCGATCGGTGACCGTCTCGGTGATCTTCTCGCCGGTGGTGGTCGCCGTACTGGTGATGGTCAGCGGTGCGGCATCCCCGTCTGTCGGATCCGGCGACGTGCGCGCCCGGGGTGAGGGTTCGGCCTTGGTGAATCCCTTCCCCGCCTTGCCGATCCGGTCCAGGCCCGCACGCACGCCGGGCATGAGCACGGGGTCGACGGCCAGTCGGCCATCGCTGGACACATCCGTGTCCGTCGGAACGTCCAGGCGAGTCACGCCGGTGCCCGCGAGCTTCGTGTCCGTGGCGTCCCCGGTGAGGAACGCCCGGCCTCCGGTGCCCTGTTCGAGGGCCAGGTCGCCCAGATTCCCCGACGCGAGTGTCGTCGTCGCACCGTGGCGCTTCCACAGCTTGGCGCGCGCGGTGCTGCCGCTGGGGTCGAGGAACGCGATCCCCTTGCTGGTGGGGCGGATGTCGAACGGCACCCCGTCCGCGGCCGCCAGTCTCCGGAGCTTCCCTTCCGCCGGGTCGACGTGCACCAGCTGACCGCCGTGCGCAGCGACGACACCGTCCTTCACAGGGACGGCGGAGGTCACCTGCCCGGTGACCGTGGTATCGGCGGCTGTCCTGCCACTGGTGTCGACCGTCACGAGCCGGGTCTTGTCGTCGCGGAACGCGGTGAACGCGGCCGTCCGGGTCTCGGGGTTGCACGACGGGTCGAAGTAGGCGAGCGAGCTGGTGAAGGGCAGCTTCGTCACGCGGCCGGTCTCCAGATCGACGACCGCGGCCAGCGCCCCGCCCTGCATGAGGTCCGGCTTGTTCGTGAACGTGCGCGGCGCGTACACGACCGCGGCGTGATCACGGTCCATGACGCAGGAGTTGCCGATCCACGAGTCCGCCGGCATGCCGGGCTCCGCCAGCGTGGCGGCGGTCCGCCACTCGTACGCGTCCATGCTGTCCGCCACGAGGACCTTGAAGCCGCCGCTGTCCGCCGCGGTGGTCACGGCCCGGTCCGCCGAGGTGTTCCAGCCCTTGCCGAGCCTGCTGCCGGGATCCGGCACGCGTGTCGGCGGCACGGACGACGCGCTGCCGGACGCCTTCGGGTCGGGCGGACTGGTGTCGGCGAACGCCGGGGCGGCTTGTATGAGCCCGGTCAGGACCGCGGTGGCCGCAAGGCCCGCGATCCCGGCACGGGCCGGTCTGCGAACTCTCAACTGCTCTCCTCCAATGGGAGTCTTCGGGCAGGGCCGAGAAACCGACGCAGCCTTGCGGGAGACAGGGAACCGCGACGGTCGACTGTGGTGACGTCCTCCCGGCCCTGAAGGCCGGGACTTCCTGGCTGTGAACCGAGCGAGAGAGTGGCTGTCGGTGCCGGCGAGGACCGCCCGCGCACCGTTCCGGCGTGAAGAGGCGCAGTCGCGTCCTGGGGAGCCGGGGTGAGGTCAGGTATCCGTCGGCACCCGGGGACTGGTCGATCCTGAAGGCGACTGTCGGCATCGCGGCATGGCGAACCCCCTCCCCCGGAGCGACACCGGCCCCCCGGTCGCTCACTGAAAGCGCTTGTGCGGTGGCCATGCCCCGCCGCGCACGGCAGTCACCATAGGCACAGGCCACCCACACGTAACAAGGGGTAACTCCGGACTCACGTGATGTTGACGTGAAACGGTTGCTCGGTCAGCGCCGCACCACTCGTGCAGACCGACGATCAGAACCAGCCATTCGCACATCACGCCCAACGGGGGCAAACAGAGAAACTGCGCAGGAGTGAGGGCCCTGGTGGTACATGGCCCCACTGGTTACCCATGGCCGAAAATAACCTGATCGTTACCGGCGGACACTGTGCTAGATTTCCGTTTCGATTCCGGCCAGTCACGCTTCGCTGCCCGTACAGGGCCGAAAGCGGACCGGGCCATTCTGACCAAGTGGCCCGGGACGGAATCGCAGGGAAAAAAATGGGGGGATACATCTTGAGCGGAAAAGCTGCACGAATGGCGTTGCTGCGTATTGCCGAGTCGGCCGAGAAGTCGATTCCGTAGACCACAACCTCGTACGCAGATTTCTGTTTCCGCCGGCGCGTCCGCCGCTCGGCGATGTGAGTCGATTTCCATTCGGTCACCGGTCCGTGACCGAAGGCTCTGACGCGCCCCATCTCACCCACGATTCTTTTCATGTATGAGCAGAAAAACAGGGGGCCTTTCGTGCGCATACGCACCATACTGACCATGGCAGCTGTCGGATCGATCGCGTTGACCGGCGTCACCGCGACTCCGTCTCTGGCCGCCGGCGAACCGGTCCCGGTGCCGGAGATCGTGTCGGACGTTCTGACTCCCGAGGAGGAGGCGGAGGTCCACGCCGAGGCGGACCCCACCGACAAGGTGGACATGTTCTACAAGGGCGAGAAAGTGGACCCGGCATCCGACTGGGACGGCGCCGAAGTCTGTGCCGAGGTGTCGGAGGACGGCACCATGCAGTGCTTCGACAGCAACACCGAGGCCAACAAGCACCTCGCCGCCCATGCGCCCACAGCTCAGACCCGGGCCGGAGCGAAGCAGGCACTGACCGCCCGGAAGTCCCAGGACTGCCCCAACAGCTGGGTCTGCCTCTGGCAGGACTCCAACTACACCGGCAGGCGGCTCCAGTGGCCCACCTACGACACGGCCAAGACTCGCCACCTCGACCAGTACTCACCGTCGTTCAGGGACAAGGCCACCTCGGCCTTCGTCAACCGCCCGCAGCGCGGAGTCGAGGTGTACGACTTCCGGACGGGTATGCCCGACCCTCACCTGTTCCTGGGCGCGGGATACAGCATGTACAAGAACTTCAAGGACATTGATTACACCTACGGCGGCAGTTGGAACGACAAGGCTGACGCCATCAAGTTCTGATCCAGCGATTTGGCCGGTACCGGCACCACGGATTCGGGGTGCCGGTACTCTGATATATCGCCTCCAGCCCAAGAATGCGACGGAGTACCCAGTGAAGCGCACCCCCCACACCGCAGCCGTTCTCGCGCTCGGTGCCGTCCTGGTCGCCGGAACTTCGGCATGCAGCACCGATAGCGCTGCGAAACCGGACAAGATCGGCGTCGTGGAAAAGCTGCCGACGGACACGGACGAGGCGCAGTCGAAGAAGAATGCCCGGGAATTCCGGTCCTGGATCACTGAGCACGGCACCGCACAGCAGAAGGAAGCGGTCGGTCGGGTCCAGCGCATCATCGGTGAGTGGAACGAAAAGACGGGGAACGCCTACATCTCCACCGACATCAACGGGGGAAAGACCCAAGTCGAGGATCCCCAGGCTGCCGCGACCTCGATCGCCAAGGCATTCGGCGACTGGAAGGACTCCGACGAGGGATATGCGTCCGTGTACGACGTCTTCGGCAACGCCATGATCACCAACTACAAGTTCTGACGAAGCCTCAGTCGGGTCCCGCCCGGGGTCCTCACCGATGGACCGCCCATCCCACCGCTCGTTCCGACGAACCCCTGCAAGCCCGCCCCACCGCAGGAGCGCACAGGACCGTCACCGTCGCCGCCGCGATCAATGTGACCGTCAGTTCTCCGATCGGCCCGCGGAGCCATGCCGCGGCGTACCAGTCCCCGTGTTCGGCGGTCTGGGCGATGAACCCGTGGAGGAGGTAGCCGTAGAGCGTGCCCGTGCCCAGGGGTGTGAACCACGTTCTGTGGCGCGGTACGTGGGCGAGGAAGGCGGCCGTCAGGGCGGTGGAGCAGCCGAATGTCGTCAGGGTCATGAGGGGGCCGTACCAGGCCGGGGCGGACAGGGCGGTGGCGCTGGTGTTGTGGAAGAACCAGGCGTAGTTCAGGTGCGGGACCGCCCAGTACGCCAGGAGCAGTGCGCAGGCGAACAGGGGGGCGGCCAGGAGGCGGGGCTCGGGCCGGGTCGTCAGGTGGTGGAAGTGGTGGGGTTTCAGGCACAGGCCCAGCACGAAGTACGGGAGGAACTGGGCCACCCGCTGAAGGTCCAGGTCGTTTCCGATGGACGGGGACAGGGTCGCCGTCGCGGCGATCACGAGGGCCACCGGCAGCGGCCATCGCAGGGACCGCCAGATCGGCGTCGACAGGCGCCAGATGAACAGGGCCGCCAGGTACCAGGTCAGGTACAGCGGGTCCAGGAGGGTGATCGGGCGGTCGGGGTCCTCGCTGGACCAGCGGGTGAACAGGGTGTACGCCGTCTCGAAGACGACGTACGGCACCGCTACGGCCGTCAGCAGGCGGGTGATGTCTCTCGGCGTCGCCCGGAAGCCGCGCGATAAGTAGCCCGAGATCACGGCGAACAGCGGCATGTGGAAGGCGTAGACGAGCATGTAGAGCGCGGTGATCGGCCTGCTGCCCTCGCGCAGTGGTTCCCAGGCGTGGCCCGCCGCCACCAGGACGATGGCCAGGTACTTGGCATTGTCGAGGAAGGGGTCCCGTCGCGCCGCAACGCGCCCTGCCGGTCTCGCCGGCGCAGTTGCTTGTGGGACGGCAGTTGCGTGGGGGGCGTGGGCGTCCAGGTGGGGCATTGGCAGCAACCCTAAACACACCCCTGCGCCCTCGCTCAACTCCCCGAGGTCAGGGCTGGGTGTCGTCTTTGCCGGCCGGCCGTTTCCGCATGGCCCATGGGCCGTTCAGCGGATGCGGCCGGCCTCCAGGTCCTTGCCGACGACCAGGGTGAGCGCGCCCGCCGCCGCGTCCGACGCCGGGGTGGGCCTGAGGCCGGACAGGCCCAGCCGCGCGACCAGCGCCTCGGCCTGCTTCTCCTGGCCCGGCGGGTAGGTGACCTTCGTGACGCCGGTGTTCTCGGGGGCGTTGCCCGTGCCGGTGACCGTGACTCCGGACTCGCGCAGCCGCTCGGCGACGGTGCCGGCCAGCCCCTGGACCGCAGTGCCGTTGAGGACCTGGACCCGTACGGCGGAGGCGTACAGGGGGTTGTCCTTGGTGTCCTTCTCCAGGCGCTTCTTGTCGACCTCCCTGTCCTTGGCCAGTGAGGTGAACAGGTTGGTGGCCTGCGGGTACTGCCAGACGACGTTGGCCCGGTCGGTGGCCACGTCGGCCTCGCGCGGGTAGTTGGGGACCGTGAGGAAGGTCAGGCGGTCGCTCGGGATTCCCTTGAGCTCCGACGCCAGGGAGTACAGCGGCCTGATGCCGGCCAGATCGGGGTCCGTGGTCAGGGACTTGGTGGCGGAGCGCAGAAAGCCGTAGAGCGAGTTCGGGCTGGTCAGCTTGGACTGGGCCTTCTTCGTCAGGGCGTTCATGAACTCCTGCTGGCGGCCGATGCGCCCGATGTCGGAGCCGTCGCCTACGCCGTAGCGGACGCGCACATAGCCGAGGGCCTGTTCGCCGCGGACGGTCTGGCAGCCGGCGTCCAGGTCGAGCCGGGCTTTCTTGGAGTGGATGGCCTCCTCGGGGCAGACCTCTATGCCGTCGAGGGCGTCCACCATGCCCTTGAAGCCCTGGAAGTCGACGGACATGAAGTGGTCGATGCGCAGACCCGTGTTGGCCTCGACCGTCTTGATGGAGCAGGCGGCGGCCCCGGCGACCTCCCCGCCGGAGCCGCCGATCGCGAACGCCTCGTTGATCTTGAAGTGGTGCGGGCTGGAGGTGCCGCCCTCGCCCTTGTCGCAGGCCGGTATCTCCACCCAGGAGTCACGCGGGAACGACACGACCGTGGCCCACTCCCGGTTCGCGGGCACATGCAGCACCATCAGCGTGTCCGACTGCATGGTGGTCAGGTCCTTGCCGTACTTCGCGTTGGCGCCGTCGCGGCTGTCGGAGCCGACGACGAGGATGTTCTTCGAGCCGGGGCTGAGGTTGGCGGGACGGTCCCCGCCGATCCGGTCGTCGACGTCGGCGGATCTGATGTTGTCGTCGAGGTCCTGATAGACCCAGGCGCCCACACCGGCGACACCCAGGACGGCCGCCGAGGCCACCACCGCGCTCCACGCCAGGATGCGTCCCCGCCTGGTCAGCCGTGCCTTGCCCGGCACGACCGGCGTCCGTCGCCGTTTCCCCGATCCACTCACCAGCGTCCCTCCCCCTGGGCCACGTCGGCCCCATTATGAACAGACGACGAATTCGGTGCCTTCCGTTGCGCCGACGGTGCAAAGAGGCGCCGCCGCGCGCAGGGTGAGGACCAACCGCCGAGTTCGCGGACGCCATCTCCGATACGACCGTCCCCGCCGCCGCGCACCAGGCGGCCGGCCGTCGTGGGCGAACAGCGCCCGGCGTCAGGCGGGTTGGAGGTGGTCCGGCAGGCCGGTGGTGGCCACCACGCGGTCGCTTCGGCCACCGGGCAGCGCGTACGTGTGCGGCAACTCGTCGGGAAGTAGCGCCAATTCGGCGTCCGGAAGCCCGGCCAGCGCCCGGTGCGCGCGGTGGCGTCCCGAACGGGTTGGGCGGTGGCCACGACTCGCCGTCGAGCACCCGCAGCATGTACGGCCGGCCGCTCGACCGCATCGACAAGGGTGCCGGGGACTTTGGCCACCGCCGCCGATGTGGAGGCCGAGAAGGCGATCCTCGGCGTCATCCGTGCCGCACGGCCCGACGACGCGGTGCTCGGCGAGGAAGGCGGGCAGCACGGCGCCACCGACGCTGTGCGCCAGTGGTTGGTGGATCCCTTGTGCGGCACGCTGAACTACGCGGTCGGAAGCATGCTGGTGGCCGTCAATGTAGCGCTGCGCGATGGGGCTGCGGCGGTGGCCGACCCGTTCGGCGGTGAGGTTTTCTGCACCGACGGGGAGACCGCCGGGGTGCGGCAGGACGGGGCCGACGACGCACTGCTAACGCCCACGCCCGCCACCCGGTTGGTGGACGTCGACCTGGAGTCCAGGAGCGTGCATTTCGCGGCCGGCATCGCTTTGTGCCGGGCTGCCGGCTGCATGGTCACCGGGATCGACGGTGCCCCGATCGGTGAGGCAGGTCGTGGGCTTGTGGTCGCCGCCGACGACGAGACCCACGGGCTGCTGATGTCGATGCTGCGCGGCCGAAGCCGGCGCTGTGACGGCACGGGCGGCCGGGGCGGGATCGTGATCACCGTCGTATGGGCGAGCTCCCCGCCGAGGCGCTCCTGCACCAGCCGGCCGTCGCCGGGCCGTCGGCCTCCCGCGGCTCCGGCAGGACCAGCGCCTCCAGCTCGCCCCGTCCCCAGCGCCGGGGGGCGGACGGCTGCGGTCCGGGCGTGCCGTCCGGGCGGATGCACGCGGCCGCCGAACCGGGCCGTCGCGCTGTCCGCCCGGTTCCCCGCGGCCGGCCCAGCCGGGGATCGGCCATGCCCTGTCTCCCTCGCGCTGACCCGCACGTCGTCCGCGATACATCGGGCGGTACCTCGTGCGGAAGGCAGACCCCCCGCCCGGCCAGGACGCCCTTCATACTGGGGCACGGCCCCCGGCTCACCAGCAGAACAGGACCCTCATGTTCGGACTGAGCGAAATCGCGATCATCCTCCTCGTCGTCGTAGCGGTCCTCTGTGCCCGGAAACTCCCGGACCTGGTCCGCTCGGCGGGCAGGTCGACGCGCATCCTCAAGGCGGAGGCCGGGGCGACGAGGGACGAGGACGACCGCTCGGTTCCGCGGGTGATCCAGGGCGAGACGGTCACCAAGCCCGAGGGGACGCAGCCGCCGCAGGGGTGACGAGCCACGCAGGGGGCGGGCGGACAGGTCGTCCGACGTCGTCTCAGTCGATCCTCGGCGCCACCCGGCCCAAGCCATGGATGCCCTGGTGGCGGGGTTCCGCCTCCCGTGGGGGGCCCTGTTTTCCGAGTTGCTCGTCCAGGGCCATGGCGGCGGTGATCAGGGAGAGATGGGTGAACGCCTGGGGGAAGTTGCCCAGTTGTTCGCCCGAGGGGCCGATCTCCTCGGCGAACAGGCCCACGTGGTTGGCGTACGTGAGCATCTTGTCGAAGGCGTAACGGGCCTGGTCGAGCCGGCCGCTGCGGGCGAGGGCCTCGACGTAGAGGAAGCTGCACAGGTTGAACGTGCCCTCGGAGCCGCGCAGGCCGTCCGGGGAGGCCACGGGGTCGTAGCGGTAGACCAGGCTGTCGCTGACCAGCTCCTCCTCCATGGCGTCGAGGGTGCTGAGCCAGTCCTGGTCGTGTGCGGAGACGAAGCCGACGCGGGGCATCAGCAGCAGTGAGGCGTCCAGGACGTCGGTGTCGAAGTGCTGGACGAAGGCCTGCCGTTTCTTGTGCCAGCCCCGCTCGACGATCTGCCGGAAGGCGGCGTCCCGGGCGACGGCCCAGCGAGGCAGGTCGGCGGGGCGGGAGGCGTACAGGGCCGCGCGGATGCCGCGGTCGAACGCCACCCAGGTCATGAGCCGGCTGTAGGTGAAATTGTGCCGTCCGCCCCGGGTCTCCCAGATGCCCTCGTCGGGGCGGTCCCAGTGGTCGCAGAGCCAGTCCAGCACGCCGTTCAGCGCCGTCCAGCCGCGGATCGCGCCGATGTCGTGGCCGACGATCAGGGCGTCGGCGGCCTCGCCGTAGATGTCGAGCTGGAGCTGGTTCGCGGCGGCGTTGCCGGAGCGGACGGGCCGGGAGCCCTGGTAGCCCTCCAGGTGGTCGAGGATCTCCTCGGTCAGGTGGGGTTCGCCGTCCACCCGGTACATGACCTGGAGGGGGTCGCCGGACGCCATGCCGCCGGCCACGATGCGCTCGTGCAGCCAGCGCCGGAAGGCGAACGCCTCGGTCTGGAAGCCCAGGTCGATCAGGGCCCGCACGGACAGCGAGGCGTCGCGGATCCAGGTGTAGCGGTAGTCCCAGTTGCGCTCGCCGCCGATCTGCTCGGGCAGTCCCATGGTCGCCGCCGCGACGGGGGCCCCGGTGGGGGCGTAGGTGAGGAGCTTGAGGGTGATCGCCGAGCGGTTGACCACGTCCTGCCAGCGCCCCCGGTAGGTGCAGTCGCGCAGCCACCGCAGCCAGAAGGCGCGGCAGCGCTCCAGTTGCTCTTCGACCTCGTCCCCGGACAGCACGGGCGGCTCGGGGCCGCCGCTGTCGGTGGTGGTTAGCACGATGGTGGCGAACTGGCCGGCCGAGAGCGTGAAGACGGCGGTGACGTCGTCTCCGTCGGCGTGCAACGCGGCGTCACCGGTGATCCGTACATGCAGGTCGGTGCCGGGGCCGTGCAGAACGGCGGAGCGGTCGTCAGGCCGGGTCAGTCGGTGCGGGGCCCGGCCGTAGTCGAAGCGCGGCCGGCAGTCGAACGCGAAGGGCAGACTTCCGCGGACGACTCTGGCGACCCGGACCAGGGTGTGCCGGTCGGTCGCGACGGGCGAATCGAGCGGCACCATGAAGTCGGCCACCTCCCCGACGCCGCCCGGTGTCATGAACCGGGTGACCAGGATGGCGGTGTCGGGCATGTACAGCTGCCGCACGGTCGTGGACCCCTCGCCGACGTCCGCCGCCAGCCGGCAGTGGCCGCCGCGCTCGCTGTCGAGCAGCGAGGCGAACAGGCTGGGCGAGTCGAAGCGGGGGCTGCACCACCAGTCGACGGATCCCTCCGAGGACACCAGGGCGGCGGTCTGGAGGTCGCCGACCATGCCGTGATCGGCGATGGGCGGGTAGGGGTTCACGTGCCGTCCTCCTGCGGTGTGCCACCACGGCCGTACGGCGCCGGGCCGGGGCCTGCCGGTTCGGCTCGGGCCGGCCGGGAGAGACTTTGCCTCCCGGCCGGCCCGCGCGTGCCGGCCCGCGACGTCGGCATGATCCGGACGACCGGGCCTAGGCGCTGAAGTCGTCCTTCCGTGCGACGCAGAGCGCCCAGATGACGAACCCGGATATCGCGATCATGATGACCGACCACACCGGGTAGTACGGCAGGGAGAGGAAGTTGGCGATGATGATCAGCCCCGCGACGGCCACGCCGCCGATCCTGGCCCACATCGTCGGCGCGAACAGCCCGATGCCGATGAGTACGGCGACCACGCCGAGGATGAGATGGACCCAGCCCCAGCCGGTGAGGTCGAACTCGAAGACGTAGCTGCGGGTGGCGACGAACACGTCGTCCTCGGCGATCCCCATGATGCCGCGGAAGATGGCGATGAGTCCGGTGATGGTGAGCATGACGGCGGCGAAGACCGTCAGGCCCCCCGCCCAGGCGTGTTTCGTCGTGTGCGCCTGCCTCGTCTGTGGTGCGGCCATGGTGGTGCCTCGTTTCCTTGTGGCGGGTCCTGGCAGGTACGGGCTCAGGTGTGGTGGGACGTGGGGGTGTCGGCGCGGGCCGACGAGCCGGCGCCGCTCAGGACGAGTTCCTTGGCACGGCGGAACTCGTCGTCGGTGATGTCGCCGTGGCTGCGCATCTCTGACAGCTTGGCGAGCTCGTCGGCGCTGCTGCGGCGCGTGCCGTCACCCGCCGTGTCACGGATGTAGTCGTCGACCGCCCGCTGCTGTGCCTGGGCGTGGTCGATCTCGCGACGGCCCATTCCCTTGCCACGGGCGATGAGGTAGACGAACACGCCGAGGAACGGCAGCACGATGCAGAACAGCAGCCAGCCGGTCTTGGCCCAACCGCTCAGGGAGTCGTCGCGGAAGATGTCGACGATGACCCGGAAGAGCACGACGAACCACATGATCCACAGGAAGAACCACAGCAGCGTCCAGAACATGCTCAGCAGCGGATAGTCATAGGCGAGGTACGTGTGTGTGCTCATCGTCTGCCTCCGTCCCTGGCGGGGCGTCCGCGCTCCACCCACTTCAGCGTGCGCATGCTCAACAGGAACGACCTCACCCAGGGCGGGTGAAGCTTCCCCGGCGCAGCGCGGACCGCCAGGCGAAGGCCACGCCCAGCTCCACGAGTCCGAGCAGCACCAGCCACAGGCCGAGCAGCCGGGTCAGCACCACGGCGGACTCGCTGGGCAGGGCCAGCACCACGATGCCCGCGACGACGCCGAGCGCCCCGGCGGCGAGGACGAGGCCGCGGTGGGGCAGGCCCTCGGCGGCCAGCGCCGTCCAGGCGGTCAGCATTCCGGTCACGACCCATGTGGCGCCGACGATCAGCGAGAGCGCGGCGATCGTCTGGAGCGGGTGGCGCAGGCACAGCACCCCGGCGAGGACGTACAGCGTCGCCGCGAGCAGCCCCAGGTGCCGGTCGCCGCGCTCCCGTGCGAAGGAGGCGACGAACCGGAACCCGCCGGTCACCAGCAGGTACAGCCCGATGATCACCGCCAGGACGTGCAGGGTCGCGTCGGTCCAGGCCAGGGCGATGACGCCCGGCACGAGAGCGGCGACCGCCGAGCCCAGCAGCCAGGTCCACGAGCCGCCGACCTGCGCCAGCAGCCACTCGGTGTCCTGTTCCGGGGCGCGGACCGTCCCGTCGGCCGCAGGTTCGGGTCCGGGCTCCGGCGTCGGACCACGCGGCACGGTCATGGCTCCTCCTCGCGCGGTACGACGTGTGCGGCACCCTCACGGGGCAAGCCTGGCGCGCGCCGCATCGTCCCGGGTCACCCCTGGCGGGTGATCCCTGACGCCGCCGATGGCGATGAGGTGGACTCGGACGAGTCTGACGGATCTGCCCGGCAGCAGGGCTACGGCCGTCCGGAGCTGGAGGGTGAGCCATGTCGATACCGAGTGCGTTCGCGGCCTCGCTGCCTCCCGACGAGCGGGCGGCGTACGGCAGAAGCGCCCGTGGGCGGGTCTCGCGATCCGGGCAGGGCCGTTTCGAGGCGGGGACCGACCGCCCCGACCCGATCGAGGTGATCGAGCGTCAGTCGGCCACCCGGGTACTGGAGTTGGTACCGATCCGCTACGGCCGGATGCTGGAGTCCCCGTTCCGTTTCTACCGGGGCGCCGCGGCCATCATGGCGATGGACCTGGGCCGGCTGCCGGACACGGACCTGACGACACAGCTGTGCGGTGACGCCCATCTGTTGAACTTCCGGCTGCTGGCCTCGCCGGAGCGCCATCTGGTCTTCGACATCAACGACTTCGACGAGACGCATCCCGGCCCGTTCGAGTGGGACGTCAAGCGGCTGGCGACCAGCTTCGTGATCGCCGCCCGCGCCAACGGGTTCTCCACCGCCGAGCAGGACGACGCCGTACGGGAGTGTGTGCGGGCGTACCGGACGCGGATGCGGGAGTTCGCCGGGATGGGCACCCTGGACATCTGGTACGCCCAGGACGACGCCGATCACATGCGGGAACTGATGGCGTCCTCGATGGACAAGCGGACCAGGCACCTCACGGCGCAGGCCACCCGGAAGGCGCGCACCCGCACTCATATGCAGGCCTTCGCCAAGCTCACCCGGGTCACCTCCGACGGCCGGCGGATCGCGCCGGACCCGCCGCTGATCATGCCGCTCAGCGACCTGATGACCGGCTCGGGCGCCGGCGAGGAGGCCAAGGAACTCCAGACCGTCTTCGAGGAGTACGCGAAGACCCTGTCCTCCGAGCGCCGGCACCTGCTCAGCCACTACCACCTGGTGGACCTCGCCCGGAAGGTCGTGGGGGTCGGCAGCGTCGGCACCCGCTGCTGGATCATCCTGCTGCTCGGCCGGGACGACGAGGATCCCCTGCTGCTCCAGGCCAAGGAGGCGCAGGAGTCGGTGCTGGCCGCCCACGTCGGCGGTGACCCCTACGACAACCAGGGCCGGCGTGTGGTCACCGGGCAGCGGCTGATCCAGACGACCAGCGACATCTTCCTGGGCTGGACCCACATCGTGAGCGGCCTCGACGGCCGCGGCCGGGACTTCTACATACGGCAGCTGCGGGACTGGAAGGGCATCGCGCGCCCGGAGACCTGGGACCCCGACATGCTGCGCCTGTTCGGCAAGCTGTGCGGCGGCAGCCTCGCACGGGCCCACGCCCGCTCCGGCGACCCGGTCGCCATCGCCGCCTACGTGGGGGGCAGCGACCGCTTCGACCGTGCGCTGACCGAGTTCGCGCAGGCCTACGCCGACCAGAACGACCGGGACTTCGCGGCGCTGGGCGAGGCCGTCCGCTCCGGGCGGGTGACGGCGACCGACATGTGAGGTCGGTGCGGTCCGTCGGGCAGCTGCCGCTCAGTCCGGCAGCTGCCGCATCTCCAGCACCCGCAGCCCCAGCGACTGGCAGCGGGCCAGCAGTCCGTACAGGTGGGCGTCGTCGATGACGGGGCCGTACAGCACCGTCTGACCGGACATCACCACGTGATCCAGCTCGGGGAACACCTTGGCCAGGGTCTCCGACACATGTCCCTCGACTCGGATCTCGTAGCGCATGTGCTGCCCTCCCGCCGGCAGACGCTGGCAGACCTGCTGGGGCCATCGTCCCGCCCCGGGAAAGGGCCGCACCTCACCCGGCGCAGGTGACCCGGGCGCCGTCCGGGCGCCGGGATCAGTGGGTCAGGACGATCTTGAACAGGATGATCAGCAGGCCGAGCACCAGGTTGACGGCGGCGCTGAGGGCCATCAGACGCGCCGAGGCACCGGCCCGCCGGGCGGCGGCCAGTGACCAGCCCACCTGTCCCGCCACCGCCACGGACAGCGCCAGCCACACGGCACCCGACACGTCCAGCCCCAGGAGCGGGCTGACGGCGACGGCCACGGCCGGCGGAACGGCAGCCTCGACGATCGGCCACTCCTCGCGGCACACGCTCAGCACAGTCCCCCGGTCCAGGCCGTGCTGCTGCGCGAGGCGGGCGCCGAACAGCTGGGCGTGCACATGCGCCACCCAGAAGACCAGTCCGGTGAGGAGCAGCAGCAGGACCATTTCCAGTCGGGGGAACGACCCGAGCGCGCCGGCGCCGATCACCACCGACGCGGCGAGCATGGAGCCGTAGACGCCGCCGGTGTAGTCGGCGTGCTCCCGGCGCCGCGCCCGGCGGTCCCGGGCCGTCGCGGACCGGTCAGTCGACATGGCCGCCTCCCGAAGTCGGCGTGTACGGCGGCGCCGGTCACAGCAGACGCAGCTCGCGGGCGCGTCGTACGGCGTCGCTGCGGCGGTTGACCGCCAGCTTCCGGTAGACGCTCTTGAGGTGGGTCTTGACCGTGTTCACGGAGACGTACAGGTCGGCGGCGATGTCCTCGGTCGACATCATCTGCGCGAGCCGTTCCAGGACGTCGTGCTCGCGTCCGCTGAGTTGCTCCACCAGCAGCGGGGCGGGCTCGTCGGAGGCGGGCCCCGGCATCAGCCAGTCGGCGGCCAGGGCGCGCAGCGGCGGGCCGGCCAGGTAGGGGCCGAGCCATGCCCCGGCCTCCAGGAACGGCAGCCGCAGCCGCTCGCGCCGGGCGTCGGTGAGCGCGCGGGCGAGCAGCCTGCGGGCGGTGGCGAGGTCTCCCGCCGCGTGCGCGGCCTGCGCCCTGAGCAGGGTGGCCCGCACCAGCACCGCCGGACCGGTGTCCGCCTCGGCGCCGATGACGTCGAGCAGCTTCAGGGCCATGTCCGGGTTCCCCGCCGCGAGGTGGGCCCGCGCCGCGCCCACCGCGCAGGTCGGCAGGTCGCCGGCGACCGGCTCAAGCACCTCCGCCGCCTCGTCCGCCCGGCCCTCGGCCAGGTGGGCGGCCGAGGCGACCAGCGCGGCGTGGCTGCGCTCCCAGGGGGAGACGGCATCGGCGGTCACGGCGGGTTCGGCGGCCGCGAGGGCGGCGCGGGTCCTGCCCCGGGCCAGCAGGAGGCGGGCGGTCGCGATGGACCGGCCCGCGGCGGTCACCGGGTCGCGCGCCGCGAGGTGGCTCGTCCCGTCCAGCAGCGCCTCGGCCTCGGCCAGTTCGTTGCGGTCGACGGCCACGGCGGCCAGCACCAGCCGGCCCAGCGCGGACACGGACGCCTCGGGCAGGCTGAACCGCTCCGTCTCCGTCATCGCCGCGACGGCCTGGCGTTCCGCCCGGGTCGGCCAGCCGTCGAGGTAGTCGATGAGCGCCAGATGCTCCAGCGACTCCTCCCTCGGCAGTGCCGTCGCGGCGCCCGCTGTCGTGTCGGCGACGGTGCTGAACGCGTCCCGTGCCTCCGCGAAGCGCCCGGCCCACAGCCGGGTCGAGCCCAGGTGGGTGAGCAGCAGCGCGGGCAGCTCCGGGTGCTTGTCCAGCAGGTGGGCCGGGACCTCCCGCTCCAGCTCACGTGCCGTGCGCACGGCCTGCTCGGCCCGGCCGGGCGCCCCGGCCAGCCGGGCCGCGAGCGCCTCGAGGAGCGCACAGCTGAGCCGGGCCGCCGCGGGGCCGTCGGTGTCGGTGGCCAACTGCTCCTCGGCGTGCTGGAGGCGGGCCAGCGCACGGTCCAGGTCGCATGCGGACAGGTCGCGGGCCGCGCGCACGACGTCCGCCGCGGGGCTGGTCGGGCCGGGGCCCATGCCGGAGAACAGCTCGGCCAGGTCGTCGGAGCGCATACCGGTGAAGAGCTGTCCGATCGCCAGGTCGTCGACGAAGGCACGGGCGGTGAAGTCCCACTCCCCCGCGGCGGCGCCGTGGGCCAGCATCTCCGGCAGCAGCCCGGACCGTCTGAGCCAGCGCGCGGCCCGCAGGTGCAGCTCCGGTTCCAGATCGGCGGAGCGCTCCAGCAGATGGGCCCGGAGAATCTCCCGGAACAGTGGATGCAGCCGGTACCAGCTGTGTCCGAGGTCCTCGACGAACGCGTTCTCCCGGTGCAGTCCCGCGAGGATGGCCTCGGCGTCGCTCCGGCCGGTCAGGGCGTTCGCCAGGCCGACGCAGAAGCGCTCCAGGACGCTGACCCGCAGCAGCAGGTCCTGGGTGGGCGGCGGCTGCCGGTCGAGGACCTCCGCCAGCAGGAAGTCGGCGACCGTGCTGTGCCCGGCCTCGAACTCCTTCAGATAGCCCTCCGGGTCGGGGCGCTGCCGTGCGGCCAGGGCGCACAGCCGCAGACCGGCCGCCCAGCCGCCGGTGCGGTCCACCAGGGCGTCGGCCGCGTGGGCGGGCAGGAGCAGCCCGTGCCGCTCCAGGAGGGCGACCGTCTCCTCGGTCGTGAACGCGAGATCGGCGTTGCGGATCTCGGTCATGGCGCCGGCCGCGCGGTAGCGGTGCAGCGGCAGCAGAGGCTCGTTGCGGGTGACGATGACCAGGCGCAGTCCCGGCCCGGCGTGGCGCAGTACGAACTCCAGCTGGCGTGAGATCTCCGGGGCGCTGACCCGGTCGTACTCGTCGAGCACCACGGTCACCGCCTGTTCGCCGTCGGCGAGGCGGGCGGCGAGCCGGGCCAGCAGGGTGCGGCTGACCTCGCTGGCGTCGGAGGGGCAGCCGAGATCGGCGACGGGCACCTGGTGGATGCGCAGCGCCTGGAGCAGATGCGCCCAGAACATCCGCGGGCCCTGGATCGCCGCGTCCAGGGTGAGCCAGGCGACCGGCTGTGCCAGGTCCGCCGCCCAGTCGGCGACCAGCAGGGTCTTGCCCGCTCCGGCGGCGCCGTTGACCATCGTCAACGGGGTGTGCAGGGCCTGGTCGAGACGGTCGACCAGGCGTTGGCGGCGCAGGAACGTGGCGGGCCGGGCGGGCAGGGCGAACCGGGTGCGCAGGAACGGGTCTCCCAGCGGATCGACGACGGGCGCCGTCGGTTCGGAGCGGGATGCGCCCGTGTCGTCGTGGGGCGATGCGCCCGAGTCGTCGTGGGGCGCGGCCGGTTCGTAAGGGTCGTCCTCGTTCGCTGCCACCGCGCTCACCGCCCTGCGGGATCGGGATGCTGCTCCCTCCACCACTTTCACAGCTTTGCCGTGTTCGCGCGCGTCAGCCCCGGACAGCCGCCCCGGCCGCCTTTCCGGGAAGGAGGCGCAGGTCATGTCCGCCGGTGTCACGGGGGCTCGGGCCCTCTCGTCCCGTGGATGCAGCCATCACGACGGCCGAGGGCCCGGGCCGGCCGGCGGACGCCTGGGCGGTCACCCGGGAGTTGAGGAAGGTCCCTGCGGCGGAACCCCGCAGGCCCTGACCGCATCGTCCGGCACCGGTCCCTCCCCTCGTGGGGACCGGTGCCGAACGGCGGGGCGGAGTCGATCCGCTCCGACCCGTCGCCCCGGTGGGCCGTCGGGTCGAGGTGGATCGAGAAGGACGGGGACGGCGCGACTCGCTCGGGGCTCCCGCGCGGGCTGATCCGGCGAAAGGTGTCCGAGAACATGCGGCGCCATGAGTGGGGTCTCCGAGCTCTGCGCTGGTGGTCTGCCTGAGCGACGTACGAGGGCTGCGCATTTGCGTCGTGATCCTGCCAGCCGAGGGTGCCGGGGAGGAGGTTCCGGTCTCCGGACGCCTCCTTAGCCGCAGGTCAGCCGTATAAAGTGAGTTTTCCGGTCCGGATGTCCAGGTGGCGCTGAGAAAGGGAGTGCAGGCCCTTGAGTTTCGACTCGTCGGCGCGCACCGCCTTCGCGGAACGGCTCGCGTTGCTCTACAAGGAGGCCGGCAACCCGCCCCTGAAGAGCGTCTCGGAGGCGGTCGTCCGGCTCCAGCGGGTCGATGAGCGAGGACGTCCGGTACGGGTCTCCGCCCAGCGGATCAGCGACTGGCGGCGGGCCAGGAACGTACCCGCCCAGTTCGCCGCCCTCTCGGCCGTGCTGCACGTCCTGATCCCCCAGGCACGGCGTGAGCGCCCCACGCCGGTGTCCCCCGGACTCTACGACCTCGGCCAGTGGCAGCGCCTCTGGGAGCGGGCGACGGCCGGGGAGGAGGAGGCGCAGACGCCGGTCGAGTCGCCCGCGGTGTCCGGCGGGGTGTGTCCGTACCGGGGGCTGGCCTCCTACCGGCAGGAGGACGCCCGCTGGTTCTTCGGCCGGGAGCGCAGCACCGAGGCCCTGGTCGCCCAGCTGCGCGCGGTGGAGAAGACCGGCGGTCTGGTCATGCTGGTCGGCGCGTCCGGGGCCGGGAAGTCCTCCCTGCTGAACGCCGGTCTGGTGCCCGCCCTGCGCGGCGGCGCGCTCGGCGAGGAGGGCGAGCGGCCCGGCACGGTCGTCCAGTTCGTGCCGGGCGTCGATCCGCTCGGCGAACTGACCCGCCGCATACCGGAACTCGCCGACGTCGTGGCGTCCTCGGCGGGTCCGGACCGGGCGGAGGACCCGGAGGACCCGGGCGGCGGCCAGGAGGAAGGCGGCGCGGGCTTCGCGCAGGCCGCACGCGAGGCCGTCGCCGCGTGGGCCGGCCGCGAGGCCTCCGGCGGCGCCCCCGCGGTGCTCATCGTCGACCAGTTCGAGGAGACCTTCACCCTCTGCGCCGACGAGGCGGACAGCCGCACGTTCGTCCGGCTCCTCAACGCCGCCTGCACCCCCGCCGATCCGGCCGGGCCGCCGCCCGTCCTGGTCGTCCTCGGCATCCGCGCCGACTTCTACGAGCAGTGCCTGTCCCACCCGGAGCTGGCCGACGCGCTCCAGCACCGGCACATGGTGCTCGGGCCGCTGACGACCCCGGAGCTGCGGGAGGCGGTGACCGGTCCGGCGAAGGCCGTGGGGCTGGAACTGGAGCCGGGGCTGGCCGAACTGATCGTGCGCGAGGTGAGCGCGGACGGGCCGCGCGGCACCCATGACGCCGGCGCGCTGCCGCTGCTGTCGCACGCGCTGCTCGCCACCTGGCAGCGGCGCAAGGCGGGCCGGCTGACGGTCGCCGGGTATCGCGCGGCGGGCGGCATCCAGGGCGCGGTCGCCGCCACCGCCGAGCGCGCCTGGTCCGGCCTCGACCCGGCGGCCCGCTCGGCCGCCCGGCTGCTGCTGCTGCGGCTGGTCCGGCTCGGCGAGGACACCCAGACCACCCGGCGGCGCGGCACCAGGCGGCAGCTCGCCGCGGAGTCGACGAACCCCGGGAAGACGGAGGAGTCGCTCGAAGCGCTGGTGCGCGCCCGGCTGGTGACGCTGGACGCGGAGACCGTGGAGATCACCCACGAGGCGCTGCTGCACGCCTGGCCCCGGCTGCGGGACTGGATCGACGAGGACCGGCAGGGAAACCTGCTGCGCCAGCGTCTGGAGGAGGACGGTCAGGCCTGGGAGGCCTCCAGCCGTGACTCGTCGCTGCTGTACCGGGGTTCCCGGCTGGAGCAGGCGCGTGGCTGGGCGCGGTCGGCCGGGGACACCTTCCTCACCCGCGGCGCGGTGGAGTTCCTGGCCGCCTCGGTCCGGCTGCGCCGGCGCACGGTGTGGTTCCTGCGGAGCGCGGTCGCGGCGCTGGTCGCGCTGGCGATGCTGGCCGTCGGCGCGGCGGTGGTGGCCTGGCAGCAGCGGGACGACGCGATGTTCGCCCAGGTGCTGGCCGAGGCCGACCGCTTCCAGTACACCGACCCGTCGCTGTCCGCCCAGCTCGACCTGGTGGCGCACCGGTTGCGCCCCGGCGACGAGGACACCACCAGCCGGCTGATCTCGATCGTGAACGCGCCGCTGGCCACCCCCTTGCGCGGCCACACCGGCGCCGTCTACCTCACCAGCTTCAGCCCGGACGGCCGGCTCCTGGCCACCGCCAGCTACGACCGGACCGTACGGCTGTGGGACGTCGCCGACCGGGACCGGCCCAAGCCGCTCGGCACGCCGCTGACCGGGCACGACAGCTGGGTGAGCAGCGCGGTCTTCAGCCCCGACGGGCGCACCCTCGCCAGCGCCGCCGACGACGGGACGGTGCGGCTGTGGGACGTGACCCACCCGGACCGGCCGGCTCCGCTCGGCGCCCCCCTGACCGGGCACGAGGGCACGATCTACCTGGTCGCCTTCAGCCCGGACGGCCGTACGCTCGCCTCCGTCAGCGAGGACCGCACCGTACGTCTGTGGAATGTGGCGGACCCGAAGCGGCCCAAGGCGCTCGCCACGCTGACCGGGGCCGAGGCTGCCGTACGGTCCGTGGCGTTCAGCCCGGACGGCGACACCCTCGCGGCCGGGGGCGACGACAACACCATCCGGCTGTGGGACGTGGCCGAACCGGGCCGGCCGCGGGAGCTGGGCGAGCTCACCGGGCACACCGACCTGGTGCACTCCGTGGCCTTCAGCCCGGACGGCCGCACCCTGGCCAGCGGCAGCGCGGACGACACGATCCGGCTGTGGGACGTGACCGACCCCCGGCACGGGCGCCGGCTGGGCGCACCGCTCACCGGGCACACCGGCCCCATCTGGTCGGTCGCCTTCAACCCCCGCGGCACGATGCTGGCCGCCGCCAGCGCGGACAGCACCGCCAGCCTGTGGAACGTGACCGACCCGGCCTACCCGTCCCAGGTCGGTGAGCCGCTCGCGGGCGCCAGCGGGGAGATGTACGCGCTGGGCTTCAGCCCCGACGGGCGCACCCTCGCCACCGGCAGCGGCGACTCCAAGGTCCGGCTGTGGTCGATCCCGACGGCGGACATGATCGGCCGCGGCGGCGCGTTCCGGCCGGACGGGAAGGTGCTCGCCACGGCCGCGCGCGACGGCAGCGTCCGGCTGTGGAACGTGGCCAGGCCCGCCCGGCCCGCCCTGCTGAACAAGCCCTTCATGCCCGGCGACGGAGGCCAGCGCTCCCTGGCGTTCTCCCCGGACGGCCGTACTCTCGCGGTGCTGACCGGCAGTCGCCAGGTCCATCTGTGGGACATCGGCGACCCGGCCCGGCCGGTCTCCCTCGGCCCGCCGCTCACCCTGCGCACCCGGTTCATGGGGCCCGACGCGCTCGCGTTCAGCCCGGACGGGCGCACCCTGGCCACGGCGTACGACGACCGCACCATCCAACTGTGGAACGTGGCGGACCCGGCCCGGGTCGTCCCGCTCGGGCAACCGATCACCGGCCACACGGGCTACATCAACTCCCTCGACTTCGGCCCGGACGGCCGCACCCTGGCCAGCGGCAGCGCGGACTCCACGATCCGGCTGTGGGACGTGACCGCGCCCGACCGGCCGAAGGCGCTGGCCAGGCTCACCGGCCACACCGGTCCCGTCAACGCGCTGGAGTACAGCCCGGACGGCCATACGCTGGCCAGCGGCAGCGACGACGACTCCGTACGGCTGTGGGACGTCACCGATCCGCGCGCGGCCGGCGAGCTGGGCTCTCCCCTGACCGGGCACACCGAGGCGGTCGTGTCGCTGACGTTCGCCAAGGGCGGGCGGTATCTGGCCAGCGGCGGCAACGACAACACGGTCCGGCTGTGGAACGTCTCCAGCCCGTCCGGCGCCTCCGCGATCGGCCAGGCGATGAGCCCGAACGCCAAGACGGGCAACTTCCTGTCGTTCAGCCCGGCCAGCCACATGCTCGGCGTCTCCAGCGGCACCGACACGGTGCGGCTGTGGAACCTGGACGTGGACCAGGCGATCGACCATGTCTGCTCGACCACCCGGGGCGTGCTCACCCGGGAGAGGTGGCACGAGTACCTGCCGCGGCTGTCGTACGAACCGCCGTGCGCGTCGTAGGTCGCGTCGGCACCGGCCCGTCCCGCCGGCTCAGCTCCCCTCCGTGACGGGCCGGGGACGCAAGTGACATCACGGGGGCTCTGCGGACAGCGGTTTCCGTGATCCCGATCACAACGCCTCGTCGCAGCCGAAGAGGCGGCTCCCGAGAGGCAGGCAGCCTTGTTACTGTTGGCCCCAGCCCGATCGCTGGTGCATCCCCCGTCGCCAGCGGTCGGGCGTTCTCGTGCGTCGGGCGACCTCGTAGGAGGAGTCGTACGCTGAGGCTGTGCCCAAGGCGTACGAAGTGACCGCGGACGAACCGCGACGCCCTCGCACCCCGATGCTCCGCGACAACCAGCGGCACCAGTGGGAGAAGGACCGCGCCCGCCGCCCGTACGCCACTCGGGCCGCCACCGGCGCGACGGAGCACGAGACCGGCCTCGAACCGCGGGATCTGGTGTTCCACGCCCGTTACCACGTGATCGCCGCACCCCGTGAACTCGCCGACGCCTTCCGCGTACCGGAGGGCACCTTGCTGCTGGAGCGCGCCTACCGGACCCGGCGCGCCGCCGAGCACGCCCCCTTCAGCCTGGTCACCTCCTATCTGGTGCGCGATCTGGTCGCCGCCAACCCCGCGCTGCTCGACGCCGCCAACGAGCCCTGGCCGGGCGGCACTCAGAACCAGCTCTACACCGTCGGCGTCGAGGTCGGCCGGGTCGAGGAACGGGTCTCCGCGCGGCCCCCGACGCGCGAGGAGGCACGGGAACTGGGGCTGCCGCCGGGGACGTCGGTGCTGCTGCTGCGCAAGACGTCGTACGACATCACGGACCGCGTCGTGGAGATCGCCGAGGTGACCCTGCCCGGCGACCGCGCGGATCTGCTCTTCACCACGTCACTGGAAAGGTGGTGAACGCCGCCGTGTCCCGGCGCGTCATCGTCGTCACCGCGGTCCACGGCCCTTCGGCGCCCTTCCTGCCCGAGGCCCACAAGTCGCTGCGCGCGCAGGAGTTGCCGCCGGGCTGGGAGTGGCACTGGGTGATCCAGGAGGACGGCCGGACCGAAGACGTCCGCCCCTACGTCCCCGACGACGCCCGTGTGACGTTCCGTCAGGGCCGCCCCGGGGGCCCGGGGGTGGCACGCACCTTCGCACTGGCGCACGCCGAGGGCGAGTACGTGAAGGTCCTGGACGCCGACGACCAGCTCACCCCGGGTGCGCTGGCCCGTGATCTCGCCGCCCTGGAGGCCGACCGCTCCCTCGGCTGGGCGACCTCCCGGGCCCTGGACCTGCTGCCGGACGGCACGACGGCCGGCTTCCCCGGCGACCCCGGCGAAGGGCCGATCGAGCCGGGCACGGTGCTGGAGTTCTGGCAGGCCGCCGACTTCCGCGCCCAGGTCCACCCGGCGACCCTGTGCGTACGCCGGGAACTGCTGCTCGCGCTCGGCGGCTGGATGGCGCTCCCGGCGTCGGAGGACACCGGCCTGCTCCTCGCGCTCGACGCCGTGAGCCGCGGCTGGTTCACGGCCGAGGCGGGCCTGCTCTACCGCAAGTGGCAGGGCCAGGCCACCGGCCACCCGGCCCACACCGACCCGGCCGAGCGACAGACCCGCATGGCCGTGGTGGCGGCGAGGGCCCGAGCACTGGCCACGCTCGGCTGGCGGTACCCGCCCGCGACCGGGTGACGCGGACGGGATCGCCGCCCCCGCCCGCTGGCGGCACCCGCCTGCGACCCGGTGACGCGGACGAGATCGCCGCCCCCGCCCGAGGCGCCCTCCGACGCCACCGCCGTGCAGCCGCGGGCGGCCGGGGGAGAACGCCCCCTGAAACGCCGGCCGCGGCGGGGCCCGCCCGAGGCCCCCGCCCGGCGCCCGTCGCACCGCCATACGGCCGCAAGCACTCCCCGCACACTGATCCCGAGCACCTCACGCGCCGGCATCCGCGGACGGCCGGGTGAGAGGGTCGCGGGAACACCGCGCCCGGGGGCGGGGCCGTCCGGGGGCAACCGGCTTCGGCGCCCGCCGCCCCACCCAACTCGTGCGGTGCGCTTGCGGCAGCCCGCGCCGAAAGCCGCATCCCGCCGACGCCCAGGTGTGCGCCCCTCGCCGGCAACGCCGCGGCGGGCGGGGCCCGTCCGACAGTCCCCCGGGCCGCATCTCGATCGGGGCCCGTCACTACGGCGTCGGCGTCGGCCTACCGGTCGAAGGGGAGGTCGAGCATGCGGATCGCGTTGCCGCGCAGCAACTTGTAGGCGACCTCGTCGGAGAGCCCGCCGACATGCTCCTGGGCCACCCGCTTCGTCTCCGGCCAGGTCGAGTCGACGTGTGGATAGTCCGTCTCGAAGGTCGCGTTGTCGACGCCGACCGTCTCGATCGCCTCGATGCCGTGCTTGTCGCGGAAGAAGCAGCAGAAGATCTGCCGGTAGTAGTACGTCGACGGCGGCTCCGGGATCAGGTCCTTCACGCCGCCCCACGCCCGGTGCTCCTCCCAGACGTCGTCCGCGCGCTCCAGGGCGTACGGGATCCAGCCCATCTGGCCCTCGCTGTAGGCCAGTTTGAGCCGAGGGAACTTCACCAGGACCCCGGAGAAGAGGAAGTCCATCATCGACGCCATGGCGTTGTTGAAGCTCAGCGAGGCCTGGACGGCGGGCGGGGCGTCGGGGGACGCGGCCGGCATCTGGGACGAGGACCCGATGTGCATGTTGACGACCGTGCCGGTCTCCTCGCAGGCCGCGAAGAACGGGTCCCAGTAACCGGAGTGGATCGACGGCAGGCCGAGATAGGTCGGGATCTCGCTGAACGTCACCGCCCGCACCCCGCGTTCCGCGTTGCGCCGGATCTCCGCGACCGCGAGGTCGATGTCCCACAGCGGGATCAGGCAGAGCGGGATCAGCCGGCCCGCGCTGTCGCCGCACCACTCCTCGACCATCCAGTCGTTGTAGGCGCGCACGCACGCCAGCCCGACCTCCTTGTCCTTGGCCTCCGCGAAGGTCTGGCCGCAGAAGCGCGGGAAGGTGGGGAAGCAGAGCGAGGCCTCGACATGGTTGATGTCCATGTCCGCCAGCCGTGCCTTCGGGTCCCAGCAGCCGCGCCGCATCTGTTCGCGGGTGATGCCGTCGAGCGTCATCTCGTCCCGGGAGAAGCCGACGGCCGCGATGATGCGCTTGTAGGGGAAGAGCCCGCCCTCGTACTCCCACCAGTCGGTGATCTGGCCCTCCGGGTCGGTGGTGAAGCGGTACTTCCCGCCGACGTACTCCAGCTCACCGATCCCGGCGGTGAGGGGCTTCGGACCCCGGTCCCGGTACTTGGCCGGAAGCCAGGTCTCGAAGAGGTGCGCGGGCTCGATCACGTGATCGTCCACGCTGATGACCTTGGGCAGGTCCTTCGTGCCGCTCTCGGTACTGGCCACGCCATGCCTCCCGAATCTGACGGTCCATCAGATTCAGCGTAGGGGGCGTGCCGGGGAGCGGCAAGAGAGAGCGGCGTCAGCCGTTCCAGCTCTCGTCGTACGGATCCGTCGGCTCCGCCACCGGTTTCGCCTCGGTGACCTCGATGAACGGGATCGGCCCGCCGTTGACCGGGTCCTCGGCGCGGCGCGGGGTGTAGGTGCCGGTGACCCGCAGCCAGGTGTCCGGCTGGAGGACCGGCGGGACCTGACCGGTCAGCGCGACCTTGACCGGCTGGGCGTCGGCGGCACAGCAGTTGAGGGCCATGCGGACGAGGTAGGGGGTGCCGTCGCGGTCGACGGCGAGGAAACCGGTGAGCTGGATCCGGCGGCCCCGCACGGTGCGGCCGTGGTCGTAGACGGCGCGGCCCGCGTAGTCGACCACGCTGAGGGGCAGCGGGTCGGTGGCCGGGAGGCGCGGATAGGCGAGGGGTTCCTGGAGGGCGGTCCCGGCGCGGGTCGCGCTGTAGGAGCCGAGGGCGGGCGGCGCCACCAGGATGAGGGCGAGGAGGGGGAGGACCAGGAGCCAGGAGACCCGGGGTTCGGGGTGGGAGTGAGCCCGTTCGGCGCCCCGCCTGCGCTCGTACCAGACCGTCGCCACCGCCGCCGCGACCAGCACCGCGCCGGCGACCAGCACCAGCGGGCGCAGGCCCTGCTTGACGTACCGCAGATACAGGTCGGTGCTGCCCGCGTGCAGCAGGGACGCGCCGAGCAGGAACAGGACAGCCGACTGGGCCTGCCGGTTCACAGGATCACCCACCCGGTCAGCACCGACGCGACCACGGCCAGCGCGAAGGTGGCCGGTGCGAAGCGCAGGGCGAAGGCACGGCCGAAGGTGCCCGCCTGCATCGCGAACAGCTTGAGGTCGATCATCGGGCCCACGACCAGGAAGGTGAGCCGGGCCGTGAGCGAGAACTGCGACAGGGACGCCGCCACGAACGCGTCGGCCTCGGAACATATGGACAGCACCACGGCGAGGACCGCCAGGGCCAGCACCGAGAAGACCGGGTTGTCGGCCGCCGCGCCCAGCCACGCCTCCGGCACCACCGCCTTGAGCGTCGCCGCCGCCATCGCCCCGATCACCAGGAAGCCGCCGGCGTGCATCACGTCGTGCCGCACGGAGTCCCAGAACGCCTCGCCCCTGCTCTGGCCGTCATGGGCCGGACGGGACGGCGGCTTGAGCCAGTCGGCGCGGCCCAGGCGCAGCCACAGCCAGCCCATCGCGCAGGCCACCAGCAGGCTCGCGACCAGACGGGCGAGAACCATCTCCGGATTGCCCGGGAACGCGACCGCCGTCGCCGTCAGCACGATCGGGTTGATCGCGGGGGCGGACAGCAGGAACGCCAGCGCGGCGGCCGGGGTCACACCCCGCCGGACCAGCGCCCCGGCCACCGGCACGGAAGCGCACTCGCACCCGGGCAGCACCGCGCCCGCCGCTCCGGCGACCGGGACGGCGAGGGCGGGGCGGCGGGGCAGGGCACGGGCGAAGAAGGACGGCGGCACGAACACCGCGATGGCCGCCGAGAGCAGCACGCCCAGCACCAGGAAGGGCAGCGCCTGCACCATCACGGCGACGAACACCGTCGTCCAGCTCTGCATCACCGGAGCGGACAGGGCGCTGCGGATCGGGCTCTGGAGCAGCACCAGCGCCAGCATCACGATGGTGAGGACCAGCGGGGAGTCGAGACGCCGGCCGCTCTCTTCCCTTGGCGTCACCGTTTCACCGGGGTCGTCGGTCCGCTGCGGGACGGTCTTGGTGATCGCCACGGGCGAGGTACCTCCGGTGGTGCGGAAGGGCGCTGGTTTCCCTCCCCTCCCGTACGTCCGCGAAGGCAGGAGCGTTCAGCCGTGGACGGGCTGCTTCTGGAACCACCCGTCACATTGAGGCAGTGTTCTCCCTCGTGGCGAGCGTTCCGAATCAGAACTTAGGGAGTGACACGACCGCGCACATGGTCGTGTGCGGTGACGACGGGCTCGCGCACCGGCTGGCGGCCGAGCTGCGCGGCGTGTACGGCGAACAGGTCACCCTCGTGGTGCCGCCGTCCCAACGCACCGTACGGCCGCCGGTCGTGGGCCGGGCGCGGGCGGCGTCGGCGGCACTGCTGGACCGGGTCGTCAACGCCGCCGTGGGCCGAGCCGCGGGCGGTGGCCCCGAACCGGCCGGGAACGTACGGGTGGTGGAGGCCGCCGAGGCCAGTGAGGCCAAGCTCGCCGAGGCCGGCGTGGAGCGGGCCGACGCGCTCGCCCTGGTCTATGACGACGACGAGACCAACATCCGCGCCGCCCTCACCGCCCGCCGCCTCAACCCCCGTCTGCGGCTCGTGCTGCGGCTGTACAACCGCCGGCTGGGCCAGCACATCGAGGAACTCCTCGACCAGGCAGCCGCGTTGGCGACGGGCGCGGGCGACGCCGGTCTGGACGCCTCCACGACCGTGCTGTCCGACGCGGACACGGCGGCCCCCGCGCTGGCCGCCGCCGCGGTCGCCGGCACCACCAAGGTCGTACAGGCGGACGGCCTGCTGCTGCGGGCCGTGGAGCGCCCGCCCCTGCGCCCGGGACAGGCGCCCCCTTCGGGGGTCACGCTGGCGCTGCTGTCCGCGAACGGCAACGGCTCGGGCGGGGGCGACGATCCGGGGAGCGAGGAGCACGGCCCGCTGCTGCTGCCGGACGCGGCGGCGGTGCGGGAGGCGAGCGGCCGGGGGACGGTCGTGCTGGAGCAGGTGTCGTACGCGGGCACGTCGATGCCGGCCGGCGGGAGCGGGCGCGGGATCGTCCCGGCGTTCGGCTCGCTGTTCTCGCGGCGCCTGCGGTGGTCGCTGGCCGGACTGGTCGGGTGTGTGGCGGCGCTGGCCGTGGCGCTGACGGTGGTGACCGGCGAACACCCGCTGTACGCCACGTACATGACCCTCCTCGACCTGTTCGCCATCAACGAGCCCGCGCTCCACCAGCCGCTGGCCCGCCAGATCCTCCAGCTGCTGTCCGGGCTGACCGGGCTGCTGCTCCTGCCGGTGCTGCTGGCGGCGGTGCTGGAGGCGCTGGGGACGTTCCGCACCGCGTCCGCCCTGCGCAAGCCGCCGCGCGGGCTCGGCGGCCATGTGGTGCTGCTCGGGCTGGGCAAGATCGGCACCCGGGTACTGACCCGGCTGCGCGAACTGCACATCCCCGTGGTCTGCGTGGAGGCCGACCCCGACGCCCGCGGACTCGCGACGGCCCGGCGGCTGCGGGTGCCGGTGGTGCTCGGGGACGTCACGCAGGAAGGCGTCCTGGAAGCCGCGAAGATCCACCGCTCGCACGCCCTCCTCGCGGTGACCAGCGCGGACACGACGAACCTCGAAGCGGCCCTGTACGCCCGCTCCGTACGCCCCGACCTCCGGGTGGTCCTGCGCCTGTACGACGACGACTTCGCCACCGCCGTCTACCGCACCCTGCGCGCCGCGCACCCGCACGCGTCCACCCGCAGCCGCAGCGTGACGCATCTGGCCGCGCCCGCGTTCGCCGGGGCGATGATGGGCCGCCAGATCCTGGGCGCGATCCCCGTCGAGCGGCGGGTGCTGCTGTTCGCCGCGGTGGACGTGGCCGGTCATCCACAGCTGGAGGACAGGACGGTGGGCGCGGCCTTCCGGCCCGGCGCCTGGCGGGTGCTGGCCCTGGACCGGACGTCGGCCCAGGAGCGCCGGGAGGAACCGGCGGCGGAGGAGTCCTACGAGGACCCCCGGGCCGGCGACGCCGAGTCGGGGTGGGTGTGGGACCTGCCCGACACCTACGTCCTCCAGCGGGAGGACCGGGTCGTCCTGGCCGCCACCCGGCGGGGGCTGGCCGAGCTGCTGGGAAGACGGTCGCGGGAGCGGACGCAGGCGTAGCCTGGGGACGGTGAGCGAGAACAGGCGGGTGTCATGAACTGCGAGGACTTCGTCGAGCTGGTGACCACCTTCCTCGACGGCGCCATGGACGAGCCGACCGAGCTGCGTTGCCTCGTGCATCTGTCGGAGTGCGAGGGCTGCGTGACGTATCTCGACCAGTTCCGGGGGACTGTCGCGACGCTGGGCGAGCTGCCCGCCCCGCGCTTGTCCGCCGAGGCGCGCGATCAACTGCGGGGCGCGTTCCGTGCCTTGCGGCGCGGCTGACGGACCCGCCGCCGCCCGCTCCGGTACGGCCGTGCATGTCCTTACCGGGGCATGAACAAACGGACCACCATACGGTCGCACCCCTTGAGCTGCCCTAGGCTGAGCCTCCCACTCGGCAGCCGGCAAGGAGAGACGCATGGCGGGCGCCCGTGAACTGCCCCCGGACGAGGTCCTGGTCCAGCGGCTGCGTGACGGCGACGAGGAGACGTTCGCCCTGGTGCTCGACACCTGGTCGGGCAGCATGCTGCGGCTGGCCATGTCGTTCGTGTCCACCAAGGACTCCGCGCAGGAGGCCGTCCAGGACACCTGGCTGGCGGTCATCAAGGGGATCGGCGACTTCGAGGGCCGTTCGTCCCTGAAGACCTGGGTGTACCGGATCCTGGTCAACACGGCCAAGGCCCGCGGCACCAAGGAGAGCCGGACCGTCCCCTTCACCAGCCTGCTGCCGGACGAGGAGGGGCCGACGGTGGACGCCGACCGGTTCCGCGCCCCCGGCGAGCCGTACGCCGGGCACTGGGCCGTCGGGCAGAAACCGCATCCCTGGCACATCCCCGAGGACCATGTGCTGCGCGGCGAGGTCCGCGAGGTGATCGCGGAGGCCATCGACGAACTGCCGCCCCGTCTGCGCACGGTGATCACCCTGCGCGATGTCTCCGGGTACGGCTCGGAGGAGGTGTGCGACCTGCTGGAGATCTCGCCGGGGAACCAGCGTGTCCTGCTGCATCGGGCCAGGGCTTTGTTGCGCCGTAAACTGGAGAAGTACTTGTCCGGTGCTCATGACGTCGCGGGCGGGAGGGGACGAGCGTGAACTGCAACGAGTTCGTGGAGCTGGTGACCGAATTTCTCGACGGCGCCCTGCCCGAGGACGACGAGCGGCGCTTCATCGAGCATCTGGCGGAGTGCTCCGGCTGCGAGACCTACCTCGATCAGTTCCGGCAGACGATCGCCACCACGGGCGAGTTGACCCCGGAGGGCATCTCGTCGGACGCCAGGCAGCAACTGCTCGGCGCCTTCCGGGACTGGCGACGGTCGTAGCTCCGGCAGGGGTCTTGTAACGCTCGTGCGGCGCGCCGCTCTGAACGTGCATGACTCTGCTCAGAAGACTCCTGTTCGGCGTCGCCGCCGGACTTCCGGGCGGCGCCGTCCTGGCGCTCGTGACCGACCCGCCGTGGCTCTCGTGGGCCGCGCACACCGTGGTGCTGGGCGCCGTCCTCGGCCTCCTCTTCGGCGGACACCGGCAGAGCGCCGGCTCGGCCTTCTCCGTCGGCCTGCTCGTCGGGCTGCTCGACTGGGTGACCTGGACCCTCACCCTCGCACCGGCGCTGGACGGGAGGACGCCGTCCTGGTCCATCGCGGTGGCCGAGGCGCGCTTCCCCGAACTGGTCGGCGCCGCCCTGTTCGGCGCGATCGCCGGGCTCTGCCTGCACGCCCTGTGGACCTGGCGCCCACCTCGGCCGGCGCCCCAGCGGGCCAAGCCGCATGTGGTGATCGTCGGTGGCGGGTTCGGCGGGGTCGGTGCCGCCCGCGAACTGGACCGACGGATCGGCCGGGGCCTCGACGCCCATGTGACGCTGATCAGCGACTCGAACTTCCTGCTGTTCACCCCGCTGCTGGTCGGCGTCGCCTCCAGCACCGTGGAGGCCCGGCATGTCAGCGCCCCGGTGCGTGCCGGACTCGGCCACGCCTCCTTCCTGCACGGGCGGGTGGTCTCGATCGACACCCGGACGCGCAACGCCTACGTCTCCGCCGGCAAGGAGGGCCTGCTGCGGGTGCCGTACGACGAACTGGTCCTGGCGGTCGGCGGGGTGCCGCACTTCTTCGATCTGCCGGGCGTGGGCGAGCACGCCTTCGCGCTGAAGTCCGTCGAGGACGCCACCCGGCTGCGCAACCAGGTGCTGAGCGCCCTGGAGCGGGCCGACCTCGAACCCGATCCCGCCGAACAGGCCAGGCTGCTGACCTTCGTGGTGGCGGGCGGCGGATTCGCCGGTACGGAACTGGTGGCCGAGCTGTTCGACCTGGTGCACGACGTGCTCCACTTCTATCCGCGGCTGCACGGGCTGCGGCCCAGGTTCGTGATCGTGCACGCCGGTGAACGGCTGCTGCCGGAGCTGTCGCCGGAACTCGGCCGCTACGCACAGCGCAAACTCGGCGGCCGCGGCATCGAGTTCCGCCTCGGCGCACGCGTGAGCAGGGCCACCGCCACGGACATCACGCTCGACTCCGGCGAGACCATTCCCACCCGCACCCTGGCCTGGACGGCGGGCAACCGGCCCAACCCGCTGGTGCAGCAGATCGCGCAGGGGCCGCTCGTCGTGGAGCCGACCATGCGGGTCCCCGGCACGCCCGGTCTGTGGGCGCTGGGCGACTGCGCGAGGATTCCCGACAGCGCGGGCGGCACACACCCGCCGACCGCGCAGCACGCCCTCCGCGAGGGCAAGGCGGTGGCGCGCAACATCGCCGCGGTCCTCGGCGGACGCCGTCCCGAACCGTTCCGTTTCGGCGGGCTCGGCGTGCTGGTCTCGCTCGGGCACCGCACGGCGGCCGGCGAGATCGACGGCCGGCGGGTCTCCGGCTTCCTCGCCTGGATCCTGTGGCGCTCGGTGTATCTGAGCAAGCTGCCCAGCGTGGAGAAGCGGCTGCGGGTGCTCGCCGACTGGACCCTCGACCTGGTCTTCGCCAGGGACATCGCCCTTTCGACCACCACGACCCACTCGACCCACTCGTCCCGGACCACCGTCCCGACCAAGGGTGACCGTCATGCGTAACGCCGGATTCGGAGCCCTCGCCGGTCTCGTGGGTGGACTGGTCTTCGGCGAGGTGATGGTGCTCATCGGCTATCTGCCCACCGTCGCGGCGATCGTCAGAGCCGACTCGCCCGTGGCCGGTTTCGCCGTCCACCTGCTGATCGCGGCGGTCATCGGGGGCGTCTTCGGCGCGCTCGTGACACGCCAGCGCGAGCTGCTGTTCTGGGGACTCGCCTACGGGGTGCTCTGGTGGTTCCTCGGACCGCTGACGCTGCTGCCGCTGCTGCTGGGCAGGCCGGTGGCCTGGGATGTGGCCACGGCTCAGGCGCTGATCCCCAGCCTGCTCGGCCACCTCGCCTACGGCGCGGTCACGGCCGCCGTCCTCGCCCTGCTGCTCCGCCGGGGGCAGCGGTTGCGGCCCGGTCTCCTGGTGCGCGCGTCGGCGTCCGGGCTGCTCCTCGCCCCGGTGCTCGGGCTGGACGGGCCCGACCTGCTGGTCGGTGTGCTGGTGGGCGCCTCCTACGCGGTGCTCTTCGGCGACCCCGGCGAGGGCGGCGGGCCCGCCCTGGTCCGCGGCGCCGCCTTCGGCTTCGTGTGGTGGGTGCTCGCGGCGGTGACGGTATCGCCGCTGCTGGACGGACGCGGGCTGGAGTGGACGCCGGCCGCGGTGCGCGCCGCCGTGGAGTCGCTGCCGGGCCATGTGCTGCTCGGCGCCGGTACGGCCCTGCTCACCGGCTGGCTGGGCGGACTGTCGCGGGCGGTGTTCTCCGACGACGTACGGCACTCTCTGGAGGGGCGTCTCGCCGGCGGGCGGGTGATCTCGCTCTGGCACGGCGTGGTCGCCGGGCTGGCCGGTGGCGTGATCTTCACCGGTGTCATGGTCGCCGTGGGGTATCTGCCGGTCGTCGCGGCCCTGGTCGGCTCCGAGTCCGCGGTCGTCGGCCTCGTCATCCATCTGCTGATCTCCCAGGTCGTCGGCGTCAGTTACGCGGTCTTCTTCCGCCGCCGCAGCTTCGACCCGGCCTCGGGGATCGGCTGGGGTGTGTCGTACGGCTTCCTGTGGTGGGTCCTGGGCAACCTGACGCTGCTTCCCGTGCTGCTCGGCGCCGAGCCCCGGTGGAGTGCCGCCGCGCTGGCCGTGTCCTTCCCCTCCCTCGTCGGCCACCTGGCCTACGGCGCCGTACTGGGCCTGGTGTACCAGCGGCTGGAGGAGCGGGTCGCCCCGTGGCATCTGACCCGCAGCCAGGCGAGCGCGGCCCGGGCGGCCGCCCGGCACGAGCAGACGCTGAGCGCGGCGCCCGCGCTGTGGAGCCTGATCACCTGCGTGGCCCTGCTCATCCCGATCCTGGTGTCCTAGAGGGCCGGAGAGCCGAAAAGCCGAGGCGCGGGTGGCGATCGCCACCCGCGCCTCGGCTTTCCGTGCGGTCGTCGCACGCGTTCCGCCGTCGTCAGACGCGCTGCTCCAGGTCGGCCGCGCCGAACGACACGCTGAAGCGCTCGCACCAGATCGTCACCGTGGAGAACTTGTTCAGGTCGGTGCCCGCCGGGATCGCGTAGTTCTGGTTGCCCTCGTTGCCCTTGAGGTCGCCGAGGTCGACGTGCTTGCCGTCGTCGAGGTTGCCGCCGCCGCCCTGCTGTACCGGCTGGTCGCTGAGCCACACGTGCAGGGCCGGGCCGTCGGAGGTGCGCAGGTCCGTCAGACGCAGCGTGGCCTTGCCGTCCGCGAGGCGGATGACCTCCACGGTGCCGCTGGTCTCGTGCTCGTGGGAGACGAACGCCCCGGTCGCCAGCTCCTTGGCCGAGCCGCCCTGCTGGGCGGCGGCCGCGGGCGGGGCCTCATCCACGCGGTTGGTGGTGAACAGCCGCCACGGCTGGAAGAGGTAGAGCCCGACGGCCGCCGCGACGACGACCACGGCGGTGGTGATCCACAGGAGGGGACGCTTGTTTCGGCACATGAGGGTTTTCCGTTTCTCGTTCGGGTGTCGGCATTCAGAGACGGAAAGAGCGGCGAACGTTACAGATGAACGCCCGCCGCTCCTTCGGGACTTCTTCGGTGACCGCCGGCCTGGGGCCGTCAGCAGTTCTCGGGGGCGGGGCTCGGCCGCTCGGCCTCGACGGTCTGCCCGGCCCTCGCGCGGCGCAGCTCGTCGGCCTCGTCACGGACGGCGTCGAGCCTGACCTCGAGCATGCCGACGCGCTCGCGGTAGCGCTCCAGCTCGGCCCGGACGAACTCGGCGTCCGCCACCTGACGGCCCGTCTCCTCGCGGATGGCGGTGGTCTCCTCGGCGAACTTCTGCTGTGCCGTGTCGAGCGCGGTGACGGCCATGTCGGCCGCCTCCTCGGCGAGCGCGGCGCGCTCCTCGGCGGCGAAGATGCGCTGGGCGGCGGCGCGGGTCACCGTCTCGATCCGGGCCTCGGCCGCGGCGGAGTCGGTGATGATCGCCAACTCCTCGATGTAGGACGGCAGATCGGTGGCGAGCTGCCTGATGAGCGCGACGAGGTCGTCCCGCGACTGGGCGGCACGGTCGCCGTCGACCGTCGCCATCGCGGCCATGGCCGCCATCGCCTCCATCTCGCCCTGCTCGGCTTCCGCCGGCATGTGCTCGGACACCTCGGCCACGGGGGCGTGCTCGTGGGCGTGCGTGTGCTCGTGCTGGTGCTGCTGCGGCACCGCTTCGGCGCCCGGCACCTGTCCGGACGGCTCGGACACGATCGGCCAGGCCTGTCCGGCGACCGGCGCCTGGGTCTCCGCCGTGCCCTCCTTGGCCGCCTTCTTGGCCTCGGCCGCCGCGCGCTTGTCCTCCTTGCGCTGCTGCCGCTTGGCACGGAACTTGCGGAAGGCGCCGAGCGCGTTGTGCTCGGGGTGCCCGCAGTAGCGGGACGCCGGGCCCTGCGCGTCGGGGGCGGGCGGCTCGGTCGGGTTGGTGCAGCCCGGGTAGGCGCAGGTGGGGACGGCGGTGGAGGCGGTCTCGACAGTCATTTTTCTCAGCCTTTCGTCTTGGATTCGGCGATTTCCGGGAGTCGGCGGTGCTCCGGGTTCAGCGGTACTCCGGATTCAGCGGTACTCCGGGTTCAGCGGTACTCCGGGTTCTCGAAGTCGAACCGGCACCCTGCGTCCCACTGCGACCGCTGGTTGCCGTGCGCCGGGATGCCACCGGCGTCCTTGAGCAGCCGTGCCATGTGCAGCAGGTTCCACGTCATGAACGTGGTGTTCCGGTTGGTGAAGTCGTTGGCGGGACCGCCGGAGCCGGGGTCGAGATAGGAGGGGCCCGGCCCGGCCTCCCCGATCCAGCCGGCGTCGGCCTGCGGCGGGATGGTGTATCCGAGGTGCTGGAGGCTGTAGAGGACGTTCATGGCGCAGTGTTTGGCGCCGTCCTCGTTGCCGGTGATCAGACAGCCGCCCACCCGCCCGTAGTAGGCATACTGGCCGGCCTCGTTGAGCAGGCCCGAGCAGGCGTAGAGACGCTCGATGACCAGCTTGGCGACCGAGCTGTTGTCGCCCAGCCAGATCGGCCCGGCGATGACGAGGATGTCGGCGGCCATCACCTGCTGGTAGATCGACGGCCACTCGTCGCGTTCCCAGCCGTGCTCGGTCATGTCGGGCCACACACCGGTGGCGATCTCGTGGTCGATCGGCCGCAGATGCTCGACCTGAACGCCCTGCTTCTCCATGATCCGCGAGCTGAGGTCGATCAGGCCCTGGGTGTGGCTGCGCTCCGGGCTCTTCTTCAGCGTGCAGTTGAGAAACAGTGCACGCAGGTCGTCATGGCTCATGCCCTTCAGTGCCGTCAGCCCGTCGAACGTTACAAGCGGGCCCGGCACTTGATTGGCGGGAACGGCGGGACGGGCGATCGGGGGGCGTTCGGGGAGGTGATCGGGGAAGTGATCGGGGAGGTGATCCGGACGGCAGAAGGCACCGGCCCCCGCAGCCGTGGTGGGCTGCGGGGGCCGGTGCCCGGAAGGGTCCGCCCGCTACGGGCGGGCGCGGGTCAGGAGGAGTCGCCGCCCTTCAAGTGCCGCTCGGCGAAGTCCAGTTCCAGCCGCACCTGCTTGATCCGCTCGTCCACCACCAGCGAGCCGTGTCCCGCGTCGTACCGGTACACCTCGTGCACCGCGCCCCGGGCCTCCAGTCGCTTCACGTAGTTGTCGATCTGACGGATCGGGCAGCGCGGGTCGTTCACCCCCGCCGAGATGTACACCGGTGCCTCGACCCGGTCCACATAGGTCAGCGGTGACGACGCCTCGTAGCGCTCGGGGACCTCCTCCGGGGTGCCGCCCAGGAGGGTGCGGTCCATGGCCTTCAGGGCCTCCATCTCGTCGTGGTACGCGGTGACGTAGTCGGCGACCGGGACCGCCGCGATGCCCAGCGTCCACGCGTCCGGCTCGGTGCCGAGGCCGAGCAGTGTGAGGTAGCCGCCCCACGAGCCGCCGGTCAGGACCAGGCGGGCCGGGTCGGCGAGGCCGGACGTCACCGCCCACTCGCGGACCGCCGCGATGTCCTCCAGCTCGATCAGGCCGACCCGGTGCTTGAGCGCGTCGGTCCACGCGCGGCCGTAGCCGGTCGAACCCCGGTAGTTGACGCGCACCACCGCGTACCCGTGGTCCACCCAGGCCGCCGGGCCCGCCGCGAAGGCGTCGCTGTCGTGCCAGGTCGGGCCCCCGTGGATGTCGAACACGGTGGGGAGCGGCCCCTCGACACCCTCGGGGCGCTGCACGAGCGCGTGGATACGGCCGCCCGGCCCCTCCACCCACACGTCCTCCACCGCGACCGAGCCGGGGGACTTCATGCCGGGCGGGTCCAGCACGACCCGTCCGGTCGTCGAGCGCACCGCCGACGGCTCGGCCGCCGACGACCACAGGTACTCCACGCTGCCGTCCGGCCGGGCCGTCGCCCCCGACACCGAGCCGGCCGGGGTCGGGATCCGCTCGGCCGCGCGCCGCGCCAGGTCGTACCGGAAGAGCTCGCTGCGGGCCTCGAAGCTGTGCACGATCAGCAGGGCGCTCCCGTCGGGATACCACTCGGCGCTCACATCGCCCGGCAGCTCCAGCGCGAGGTCCGTCTCCTCCCCCGTGGCCACGTCCCACACCAGCGGCTCCCAGCGGCCGCGGCGCTGATGCCCGATGAGCAGCCGGGTGTCCCCGTCCACCGGGGCGAAGCCCAGGACCTCCAGACCCAGCTCCTCGGTACCGCCCGCGGTGTCGTCGAGCTCGGCGACCGCGGTGCCGTCGGGGCGTACGACCCGCAGGGCCGAGTGCATCGCGTCGCCGTGCTCGGTGTGCTCGACGGCGATCAGCGTGCCGTCGTGCGAGAGGTCGCCGACACCGGCGGACTCGCGGTGGCGGTAGAGCTCCACCGGGGGCTCGCCCGCGCGGGCCAGATGGATCGTCGTGCCGTCCTCGTCGGTGGAGCGGCCCACGATCGCCGTGCGCCCGTCCCGGCCGAGGGCCAGACCCGCCGGGTACGAGGGGTCCAGGCCCGGCGCCGCGAGCTCGTCCTCACCGCCGCCGAACCGCTGGCGGCGCCAGACGCCGAACTCGTCGCCGTCCTTGTCGTCGAACCACCAGATCCAGGCGCCGTCCGGGGTGAGCACCCCGTCCGTCGTGCCGTTCGGCCGGTCCGTCACCTGGCGCTGCTCGCCCGTCGCACGGTCCCAGGCGTACAGCTCGTACGTCCCCGTGGCGTTCGACACGAACAAGGAGCGGTCCGGTGCGTCCTCCGCCCAGTCGGGCAGCGACACCCGGGGCGCCCGGAAGCGCTTCTCCCAGTCCGGCATGTCCTTGTCCTGCATCTGGTGATCCCGCGAATCGGACCCGTGGCTCTCAGTCATGGCCCCATAGTGCCTGGCCGGACGGACAACGCGCTGCCGAGGTCCCCAGCCTGTGGATAACTCCCCGGCCCCGGGCGACTCCGGGCGACTCCGGGCCGACGGAGGTGGCCGATGTCACGAGCCGCGGCGAGCGAGCCCCGGAAGAACGCCCGCCGGCCGCGACCACCACACCGAGCGCTACTGACCCCGCGCCCCACCCCCGCGCGGCGCCCCCGTACCGTTGGGGCGTGTACCGGTTTCTGCTGACGCCCCGTTGGTGGGGGATCAACGTCTTCGTGCTCCTCGCCATCCCGTTCTGCGTGTTCATGGGGTCCTGGCAGCTGAGCCGGTTCGAGGCGCGGGTCGAGGACCATCGCAGCGCCGGTGCGCAGGCCGAGGAGAACAAGCGGGAGGCCGCGCGGCCGCTGGCCGAGCTGCTGCCGGTGGACAAGGCCACCTCGGGCAGGCAGGCCACCGCGAGCGGGCGCTACGACAAGCAGCTGCTCGTGCCCGGCCGGGAGCTCGACGGCAAGCAGGGCTACTACGTCCTGACGCTGCTGCGCACCGACGACGGCGAGGCCCTGCCGGTCGTGCGGGGCTGGCTGCCGGGCGACGCCGACCGGGCCGACGCCCCCGCCGCGCCCACCGGCGAGGTCGAGGTCACCGGCGCGCTCCAGGCGTCCGAGGTTCCCGGGGAGAACGGCGTGCCCACGCAGGGCGGCCTGCCGTCCGGTCAGACGGGCGCGATCAGCGCGGCGACGCTGGTGAACCTGGTGCCGTACGACGTCTACGACGCCTGGATCACCCTGGACCGGGCCGACGCCGGTATGAAGGCGGTGCCCGCGACCGCGCCCGGTGACACCGGCCTGGATCTGAAGGCGTTCCAGAACCTCGGCTACACCGGCGAGTGGTTCGTCTTCGCCGGCTTCGTGGTCTTCATGTGGTTCCGGCTGCTGCGCCGCGAGGTGGAGTTCGCCCGGGACGCGGAGCTGGGACTGACGCCCGACCCGGACGAGGAACGCGCCTCGAGCCCGTCGGGCGTCTGAACCACGGCCACCCGCGACTACGCCCCCGCCAGCACACCCGTCCAGTAGATCGTCCCCGCGCAGGCGTTGGACACCACCACCGTCGCCGTCGGCGCCCCCGCCTCCGTGGTGTTGGTGACCGTGACGCTGCCGTCGAGGGTGGTGTCCTCCGTCAGCAGCTGCGTGGACGTACCGGTGTCGCTGCCGGTGGAACCGTCGGTCGTGCCGCTGGTCGGGTCGGTCGGCGTCGGGTCGGGCGAGGGCTCGCCCGTGCCGCCGTTCGTGGGGTCCGGCGTCGTGGGGCAGGTCTCCGTGGGGACCCAGGCGAACTTCACCTCGTAGGCGGCGCCCGGCTTCAGGACGAGGGAGGTCAGCTCCTGGGCGGGGTCGGGCAGACCCGCCGCCGCGTCGCCGGCGACATGCCGGGCGGTGCCGATCTTCGTGGCGTCCGCCGCCCCGCTCGGCACGAAGCTCACCGTGCCGGAGCCGCTCACCGTGCAGTCGGCCGTGGAGATGTTGCTGAAGCGGAAGGTGCCGTACACCGCGCCGGACGAGTCGGCGGCGCCGCTGCTCCCGCCCGCGGTGCCGAGCTGCTCGGCGGTGCACGCGGCGAGGCCGGCCGCGGTGGTCGCGGCGGGGTCGTCGGTGCCGGAGGAGCCGCCGCCGGGACCCGTGCCGGTCCCCTTGTCCTCCTCCTTGTCGCCCCCCTTGCCGTGATCCTCGGTCTTGCCGGAGGAGCCGCCCGAGGTGCTCTGGCCGCCGTTGGTCTCCTTGCCCGGACCGGACCCGCCCTGCGCCTGCTCGCCATGGCCGGCGTTGGACGAGTTCACGTCGGTGCCGGTGGAGTTGGACACATGCACCAGGGCAGGGACGGCGGTGCCGACGAAGAGGGCCGCGGCCGCCATGCCGACCAGCGCCTGCCGCTTGCGTGCCCGGCGTGCGGGCACCGCCCGCCGCAGATGGTCCAGCGTGCCGTCGCGCGGTTCCATCTCCTGGACCGCGTCGTGCAGCATGCGGCGCAGTGCCAGCTCGTCCGAGTCGAGCCCCGCGGAGCTCTGGCCGTCGGGGCCGTGGTTCACAGTTCCGTTCCCAGCGTGCGATTGCTTCGGATCTTGCTCGTCCGGGCGCTCTGCCGGATCACGCCGCCCGCCCTGGTCCCCGCTCATGCCGGCGCCTCCATGGCGACCCGCAGCGCCGCGATGCCGCGCGAGCCGTACGCCTTCACCGAGCCCAGCGAGATGCCGAGGGTCTCGGCGACCTGCGCCTCGGTCATGTCCGCGAAGTACCGCAGGACCAGCACCTCGCGCTGGCGGCGCTGAAGGCCCTTCATCGCGTTGATGAGGGAGTCGCGCTCCAGCTGGTCGTACGCCCCCTCCTCCGCGCTCGCCATGTCGGGCATCGGCTTGGACAGCAGCTTCAGACCGAGTATGCGGCGGCGCAGGGCCGAGCGGGACAGGTTCACGACGGTCTGGCGGAGATACGCCAGTGTCTTCTCCGGGTCCCGCACCCGCTTGCGCGCGGAGTGGACCCGGATGAACGCCTCCTGGACGACGTCCTCGCAGGAGGCGGTGTCGTCGAGGAGCAGGGCCGCGAGACCGAGCAGCGAGCGGTAGTGGGCCCGGTAGGTCTCGGTGAGGTGGTCGACGGTGGTGCCGGCCGTCGCGGTGTTCTCGGCGTGCTCGGCACCGTCACGCTGACTGGGAATGCGGGTGGGCCGCGCTGCGGGCATGGGCGCGATCACCGGCATGCCGCCGGGCGCCCCGGGCATGCGGGTCCGGACGGGCCGGCGGGGCGGCCGTAGGGCCGTGCCGCGGGTCGCCGCGCTGAAGTCGAGTACCTCTGCCACGCCTGTTGGACACGCGTCCCCCCTTGAGGGTTGTACGTGCCGGACGTCACTTTTGCGCCAGTCCTCGCATTCGGCCCTCTGGCCCCCGCAGCCGACCGTCTCGTGCCAGGCAGCACAGCCGACCGTGCGTCAAACGCCCACATGCCTACCCGCTCTTCCCTTATGTCCCACATGAACGGGCGTCCCCACGCCCAGCCCATGGCGTCCCCACGCCAGAAAAAAACGCGTCTCCACCCCCACAAGGGCGACCGCAAAGACGCTCCCCGCCCTGCAAGCGGTTGCAAGGCGGGGAGAAAAATCTTCGGCTGCCGACCGGGCCCGGTTCAAGTGGTCCGGACCATCGTTCAGCTCACATTCTTCACACAGATCCTACAAACGATCGATGGTGAGGCCAGGAGTTTTCCTGCCGCACGGGAGCTTCACGAAAACTCCGCCGCCACGAGCTCGGCGACCTGCACGGTGTTCAGGGCCGCGCCCTTGCGCAAGTTGTCGCCGCAGACGAACAGTTCGAGCGCCGTGGGGTCGTCGAGCGCGCGTCGTACCCGGCCGACCCAGGTCGGATCCGTGCCCACGACATCGGCCGGCGTCGGGAACTCGCCGGCCCCCGGGTCGTCGTACAGCACGACCCCCGGCGCGGTGGCGAGGATCTCGCGCGCCTTGGCGACCGTGACCTCGTTCTCGAAGCGGGCGTGCACGGTCACCGAGTGCCCGGTCACCACCGGCACCCGGACACAGGTCACCGCGACCGGCAGCTTGGGCAGCCCGAGGATCTTGCGGGACTCGTCCCGCACCTTCATCTCCTCCGAGGACCAGCCGTCCTCGCGCAGCGACCCGGCCCACGGCACGACGTTCAGCGCGACCGGCTCCGGGAACGGCCCGGTGTTGTCGCCGACGGCCCGCCGTACGTCACCGGGGCCGGTCCCCAGTTCGGTCCCGGCGACCAGGGACAGCTGCTGCCTGAGCGTCTCCACACCGGCACGCCCGGCCCCGCTCACCGCCTGGTACGAGGACACCACCAGGCCCCGCAGCCCGAACTCGGCGTGCAGCGCGCCCAGCGCCACGATCATGGACAGGGTCGTGCAGTTGGGGTTGGCGACGATCCCGCGCGGCCGCATCCGTACGGCGTGCCGGTTGACCTCGGGAACGACGAGAGGCACCTCCGGGTCCATCCGGAAGGCGCCCGAGTTGTCCACCACCACCGCGCCCCGCGCGGCGGCGACCGGCGCCCAGCGGGCGGCCACCTCGTCCGGGACGTCGAACATCGCGATGTCGACGTCGGCGAAGGCCTCCTCGGCGAGCGCCACCACCTCGACCTCCTCGCCGCGCACGGCCAGCTTGCGGCCGGCCGAGCGCGGCGAGGCGATCAGACGGATCTCTCCCCAGATGTCCGCGCGCTGGGACAGGATCTGGAGCATGACCGAGCCCACGGCCCCGGTCGCTCCCACGACCGCGAGCGTCGGTCGTCGGGTCATCGCCCGGTGCCGCCGTACACGACAGCCTCGTCGCTGTCGGAGTCGAGCCCGAAGGCGGAGTGCACGGCGCGTACGGCCTCGTTGACGTCGTCGGCGCGGGTGACGACCGAGATACGGATCTCCGACGTGGAGATCAGCTCGATGTTCACACCGGCGTCGGACAGCGCCTTGAAGAAGTCGGCCGTGACACCGGGGTTGGTCTTCATGCCGGCGCCGACGAGGGAGATCTTGCCGATCTGGTCGTCGTAGCGCAGCGAGTCGAAGCCGATGCCGTGCTTGTTCTTCTCCAGGGCGTCGATGGCCTTGCGGCCCTCGGCCTTGGGGAGCGTGAAGGAGATGTCCGTCAGGCCCGTGGACGCGGCGGACACGTTCTGCACGATCATGTCGATGTTGATCTCGGCGTCGGAGATCGTACGGAAGATCGCGGCGGCCTCGCCCGGCTTGTCCGGAACCCCGACGACCGTGACCTTGGCCTCGGAGGTGTCGTGCGCGACACCGGAGATGATGGCCTGCTCCACCTGCTTTTCCCCTTGCTCGATCGGCTCGCTGCTGACCCACGTGCCCTGAAGCCCGCTGAAGCTGGACCGGACGTGGATCGGGATGTTGTACCGCCGGGCGTACTCCACACAGCGGTGGAGCAGCACCTTCGAGCCGGACGCGGCCAGCTCCAGCATGTCCTCGAAGGAGATCCAGTCGATCTTCTTCGCCTTCTTGACCACGCGCGGGTCGGCGGTGAACACGCCGTCGACGTCGGTGTAGATCTCACACACCTCGGCGTCGAGCGCCGCGGCCAGCGCGACAGCGGTCGTGTCCGACCCGCCACGCCCCAGCGTGGTGATGTCCTTCTTGTCCTGGCTCACGCCCTGGAAACCGGCGACGATGGCGATGTTGCCCTCGTCCACCGAGGTGCGGATCCGGCCCGGGGTGACATCGATGATCCGGGCTTTGTTGTGGACCGAGTCGGTGATGACACCTGCCTGGCTGCCGGTGAACGACTGGGCCGAGTGGCCCAGGCTTTTGATCGCCATGGCCAGCAGGGCCATGGAGATCCGCTCTCCGGCGGTCAGCAGCATGTCGAGCTCGCGCCCGGCAGGGATCGGGGATACCTGCTCGGCGAGATCGATCAGCTCGTCCGTCGTGTCGCCCATCGCGGAAACGACGGCCACCACCTGGTGACCGTTCTTCTTCGCTTCCACGATCCGCTTGGCGACGCGCTTGATGCCCTCGGCATCGGCTACGGAGGAGCCTCCGTACTTCTGCACGACAAGGCCCACGTGCGCTCCTCGCTCAGTCCGTGTGTGTCGGCTCAGTCTATCGAGCGTCCGAAAACGACCATGGGGTTCCCAGATGGTGAGATTCGGACGCTCCGGAATGGTCTCTGCCCGGTGGGGAGCGGAGCACTCCGGAAAGTGGGGCAGGTCACTACCGGGTGGTAGCGCCGCCAGAAGGCCATTGACGCTCTCCGTAGTCGCACACTAACTTCGCGTCGTCGTCGCCACACCAGGGGCACAAGGCTCCATCGGGACTTGCGACGCGAAGGATTCTCCTCCTTTGACGACTGCGACCGCTTCCGAGATCCAGCACGTCACACCAGCCGATACGGACTCTCCGACCGGCCTTTTCAGGATCCAGCCCTTCACCCCGCACTGCGAGGTGATCCACGCCGCCGGCGACCACGCCGTCATCGGCGTCTCCCCCGGCAACAGCTACTTCTCCGCCCGCCGCGTCCACGACCTCGCCCGCTGGGGCCTGGCCCTGTTCGACCGGGTGGACTTCGTCTATACGGACCTGTACGTGGCCGAGATGTACGCGGCGTCCGGCTACCCGCCCGACGACGCGCGCCGCAAGGCGGTCAAGAACCTGCGCGGGGTACGGGCCAAGGTCCTCGGCGCCGTACAGGCCGCGGACCCCGCCGGCACCCGGCTGCGCGCCCACGCGATGTCCGACTTCCGCGGCAACCCGGCGTACCGCGAGATCCACGACCGGCTCCAGGCCCGCCTGGCCACCGACGACGAGTTCCGCACGACCTGCGAGAAGCTCGTCGACTCCTTCCTGGCCGAGCGGGCGGGGCACGCGACCGACGCCCAGCGCGAGGTCTGCCTGGCCTACGTCTGCGCCGAGGCACCCCTGTTCCTGGACACCCCCGCCATCCTGGGCGTGCCCTCCTCGCTCAACTGCTACCACCAGCTGCTGCCGATGGCCGAGCTGCTCTACTCCCGGGGCGCCGGTCTGCGCGCCTCCCGCAACCAGGGGCACGCCATCGTGACGCCCGCCGAGAGGGCCACCGATGCTCACTGAGACCGTCATCGACTTCCCGTTCTCCTGGCGCGGCGACCAACTCCCGTACGAGGTGGCCCAGTTGCGCGCCGACACGCCCGTACGGCGGGTGCGGACCATCGCGGGTGACGAGGCCTGGCTGGTGTCGTCGTACGAGCTGTGCAGGCAGGTCCTCGAAGACCCCCGCTTCAGCCTCAAGGACACCTCCGCCCCGGGTGTGCCCCGCCAGTACGCGCTGACGATCCCGCCCGAGGTCGTCAACAACATGGGGAACATCACCGGCGCCGGGCTGCGCAAGGCCGTCCTGAAGGCGCTGAACCCGAAGAGTCCGGGGCTCGCGCAGTGGATGCGGTCCTACGCCGCGGAACTCCTCGACGGGCTGATCCACGAGGGCGCCCCCGCCGACCTGCGCGGCGGCTTCGCCGATCCGTACTCGGCCGGCATGCACTGCCGCATCCTCGGCATCCCGCCGGCCGACGCGCCCCGGCTGATGCGGAGCCTGGACATCGCGTTCATGAACTCGGCGTGCCCGGTCACCGGGGCCCGGCTCAACTGGGACCGGGACATCGCGTACATGAGCCAACGGCTCGACGACCCGGCGACCTCGGGTCTGATGGCCGAGCTCGCGGCCCTGCGCGCGGACCCCGAGTACGGGCATCTCACCGACGAGATGCTCGCGACGGTCGGGGTGACGATGTTCGGCGCGGGTGTCATCTCCACCTCGGGCTTCCTGACCATGGCACTGGTGTCGCTGATCCAGCACCCCGACCTCCAGGCCGAGTTGGTGGCGCATCCCGACCGGATCCCCGCCGCCGTGGACGAGTTGCTGCGCATCAACCTCTCCATCGGCGACGGCCTGCCGAGGCTGGCCACCGAGGACGTACGGCTGGGGGATGTGGACGTGCGGGCGGGCGAGCTCGTCCTCGTCCTCGTCGAGGGCGCCAACTTCGACCCGGCCGCCTTCCCCGACCCCCACACGGTCGACCTCGACCGGGAGAACGCCACCGCTCACCTCTCCTTCGGCGGCGGCCGCCACTACTGCCCCGCCACCGCCCTGGGCCGCAAGCACGCCGAGATCGCCCTCGTGACCCTGCTGGAGCGGATGCCGGAGCTGCGGCTCGCGGTGCCGATCGAGCAACTGGTGTGGCGGACGGGCTTCATGAAGCGGATCCCGGAGCGGCTGCCCATCATGTGGTAACTGCCGGTCTCTGCACCACGGATCCACTGCTCACGGCTCGGCGACCGGTCGTCACGAACCGGTGGCCGAGTCGCCAGGGCTCAGCGGACGCACCGCGGCAGGCTTCCGCCGCCCACGCCCGCGCACCAACTCGGCCCCGGCGCCGAGCGATACGACGCCCATGCCGGCGGCGGTCAGGACGCCCTGGCCGCCGTCGACGACGAACGGGGCGAGCGCGGCGACGACGGCGTTGAAGAGGAAGAGGAACCACAGCACCGGGCGGGAGGAGAGCAGAGCCTTCATCGGGGTTTCCTTCGGAACGGGGCCGCGGTGGCGGCCGTTGACCTGGCGGGATCAACGATTCCGCGCCTGGGGGCACGCGACGAGGGAGCGGCCTGCCGAAGGGGTGGTGTAGCGGGCTACACCCGGCTGAACCGGGTCACACCCGCCCGCCGAACAGCGTCACCAGCCCCTGGTCCAGCTCCGCCGCCACCGTCTCCTCGCCGGAGGCGACCACCGTGTGGGTCCGGGCGAGGAAGCGGTCCAGGTCGGCGGTGGCGAACCGGAGCCTGGCCACGCCCTCCGGCGTGTGGAACTCGACATAGGTGTGGGACGCCCCGCACGGCCGGACGCGCACGGTGCCGAGCCCGGCGGGCGCCCGCAGTCCCTCGCCCAGCAGGACGCGGGCGAACGTCCAGGTCGCCGCCTCGCCGTCGAGGGTGGCGTGGGCCGGGAAGTCGATGTGCACGGCCAGCGGGTCGCCGGAGATGTACCGGAGGGTGGCCGGTATCGCGATCTCCTGGTCGGCGGCGGTGATCAGTCGGGCGCCGGTCGGCTGCTCCAGGGTGATGTGCATGGGCGGGCTCCGATTCGCGGGGCGGGGCGGCGGCCGAGTGCGGACGCTGTGTCAGAGAGAGCCCACGAGAGCCCCATGCATTACGCCGCTTCCCCAGACTTCTTGTGTAACCTGCGTCACCCCGCCGGGAGAGTTTCCTCCGGCCCCGGGTATTCCCTGGCCCCGCTCCCCGCGCGCGGCTACGGTCCACGGATGGAGATTTCGCGCTACGTGGCCTTCAGCAACGACCCCGCGGGAGGCAACCCGGCGGGTGTCGTGCTCGACGCCACCGGGGTCGACGACAAGGCGATGCTGGCGACGGCGGCCGAAGTCGGCTACTCGGAGTCGGCGTTCGTGGTTCCGGCCGACGACGGCACCCTGGACATCCGGTACTTCAGCCCGCTCGCCGAGGTGCCGTTCTGCGGCCACGCGACGATCGCCACTGCCGTGGCCCACGCGGAACGGCACGGCACCGGCCGACTGCTGTTGCGCACCCAGGCGGGCCCGGTGACCGTGACCACCGACCGGACGGCGGACGGCACGCTGACGGCGACCCTGGTGAGCGTGGCACCGCACACGGAGCCCCTCGCGGAGGCCGACCTCGCCGAACTGCTGGCCATCCTGGGCTGGTCCCCCGCCGACCTGGACCCGTCGCTGCCGCCCCGCGTCGCCTTCGGCGGCGCCCGGCACCCGATCCTCGCCGCCACCACCCGGGAGCGGCTGGCCGACCTGGACTACGACATGGGGGCACTGGCCGCCCTCATGGCCCGCGAGGACTGGACGACCGTGGACCTGCTCTGGCGGGAGTCCCCCACCGTGTTCCACGCCCGCAACCCCTTCCCGCCCGGCGGGGTCGTGGAGGATCCGGCCACGGGTGCGGCGGCGGCGGCGTTCGGCGGCTATCTGCGGGAGCTCGAACTGGTGGCGACGCCCGCCACCCTGACGATCCATCAGGGCGTGGACATGGGACGGCCGAGCACCATCACGGTGACCGTGCCGGCGGAGCCGGACACGGGCATCGGCGTGACCGGCACGGCGGTACGGATCTGAGCCCGACCCCGGCCGAGGGCCGCCGCTACTTCGCCGAGCGCAGCCCCAACTGCCCGCCGATCTCCTGCTCCATGACCCTGCCCGCCTCGAACTCCAGCGTCTCGTCCCCCATCACGCCCTCGTCGGTGTCGAGACCGTCCAGCTCCTCCAGGGGCTGGTCCAGGCGGACGTGGGCCAGGACCGAGTGCAGCGCGCGCAGGGTCGCGGACGCCGTGGAGCCCCAGTTGGAGAAGTAGGAGAACTGCCACCACCACAGGGCCTCCGCGGTGCGGCCGGCCCGGTAGTGGGCCATGCCGTGGCGGAGGTCGGTGATGACGTCGGTCAGGTCGTCGGAGATCCGGGCCGGCACGGCGGCCTTGCGGGGCTCGTAGGGGTCGAAGACCTCGGAGTAGACGTCGACCGGGTCGAGCAGTCGGGCGAGGTTCTCGCGGAGTTCGTCGACGTCCGGTTCGGGGCCCAGGTCGGGCTCGTAGCGCTCCTCGGGGACGATGTCCTCGTGGGCGCCGAGCCGGCCGCCGGCCAGCAGCAGCTGGGAGACCTCCAGCAGGAGGAAAGGCACGGTGGAGCCCGGCTCGTCGCCCTTCGCGACCTCCATCACCGCGACCAGGAAACTCTCGATCTGGTCCGCGATCTGGACCGCGAAGTCGTCCGGGTTCTGCTCGGTCGCGTGCAGCGTGGCGTCAGACATCTAGGAGTCGTCTCCCCTCGAAGGCGCGTCCGAGGGTGACCTCGTCCGCGTATTCCAGGTCGCCACCCACCGGGAGGCCGCTGGCCAGGCGGGTGACCTTCAGGCCCATGGGCTTGATCATGCGGGCGAGGTACGTGGCCGTGGCCTCGCCTTCCAGGTTCGGGTCGGTGGCCAGGATCAGCTCCGTGACCGTCCCGTCGGCCAACCGCGCGAGAAGTTCTCGTATACGCAGGTCGTCCGGTCCGACACCCTCGATCGGGCTGATCGCGCCGCCGAGGACGTGGTAACGGCCGCGGAACTCACGGGTCCGCTCGATCGCCACGACGTCCTTCGGCTCCTCGACCACGCAGATCACCGCCGGGTCGCGGCGCGGGTCGCGGCAGATGTTGCACAGCTCCTCCTGCGCGATGTTCCCGCACGTCGCGCAGAAGCGGACCTTCGCCTTGACCTCCATGAGGGCCTGCGCGAGGCGCCGTACGTCCGTGGGTTCCGCCTGGAGGATGTGGAAGGCGATCCGCTGGGCGCTCTTGGGACCGACGCCGGGCAGCCGACCCAGCTCGTCGATGAGGTCCTGAACCACGCCTTCGTACAACGGACTGCCGTCCTTCCTGGGATTCCCTACGGTACGTACGGTAGTTGGCGGCGACCCCTCTTAGAAAGGCAAGGCGGGGAACGCCCGGAGCGTCAGAAGGGCAGGCCGGGGATCCCGCTGCCACCGCCCAGGCCCTGGGCCAGCGGGCCCAGCTTCTGCTGCTGGAGGTTCTGCGCGTTCTCGTTGGCCGCCTGGACGGCCGCGATGACCAGGTCGGCGAGGGTCTCGGTGTCCTCCGGGTCCACCGCCTTCGGGTCGATCTTCAGCGCGCGGAGCTCGCCGGCGCCGGTGACAGTGGCCTGCACCAGGCCGCCGCCCGCCTGCCCGTCGACCTCGGTCTGCGCCAGTTCTTCCTGCGCCCGCGCCAGGTCCTGCTGCATCTTCTGGGCCTGCTGGAGCAGCTGCTGCATGTTGGGCTGGCCACCACCGGGGATCACGATCAGCTCCTTGCGTGTGTACGCGTTTCCCGTTCAGCACGAGCCTACGTGGTCCGGGCAGCCGTCGCCCCGGCACTCTTTCGAGTGAGAGAGAACCTGGAGGAACAGGCGTCCTATACCTGATCAAGACCCACTTCCGGGCGGAAAAGAGGCGAAAGGCATCTCTTCGCCACCCATTGGGCGGTAGGAAGGGTCCGGCGCGTCAGCCTCAGGTGTTGCGTGACGTTCCGTGCGCTGCGGGGGGTCGTACCCGGTACGTAGGTCGTACGTGATGTCACGCACCGTGACAGTAGGGAGTGCCGGGTGGGTCAGCCGGAGATGCAGCCCGACAGGTCGCCGCAGGACGGGCAGGGCGGCGAAGGGGCGGCCGGACTGCGGCCGGGCGATCTGACGGGGCGGGCGTTTCCGCTCGGGGACTGGGGGGAGCCGGCGGTGCGGCTGGACGAGCTGTACCGGTGGGTGGAGCGGGGTGCGCTGGACACGGCGGCGTGGTATCTCGCGGACCGGGTGTGGAAGCGGCGCGGGGCGCGGGCCCTGCGCGGCGGGGCGGCGGGCGGAGCGGTCGTGGGGGCCGCGTTGCCGCTGCTGGATCTGACGGGGGTCGCCAGCGGGGTGGCGCCCTGGGGGTATCTCTCCCTCCTGCTGGGAGTGGCGTGCGTGGCCGTCGACCGCTCCTTCGGTGTCACCTCGGGCTGGATAAGGGACCTCGCCACGGCGCAGGCGGTGCAGCGGCGGCTTCAGGTGCTCCAGTTCGACTGGGCGACGGAGAGCGTGCGGGAGGTCCTCGGTCCGGCCGAGGGGACGGCCGGTGAGGCCGCCGAGCGGTGCCTGGGCGTGCTGCGCCGTTTCTCGGAGGACGTGACCGAGCTGGTCCGCGCGGAGACGGCGGACTGGATGGTGGAGTTCCGGACGGGGTCGGCGCCGATGGGGATCCAGTCGGCGGTGGCCGGCGGGCCCCGGGCGGACGCGGGGGTGGGCCAGGGGCGTTTCCCGGTGGCGCCGCCGAACGGGGCGCGGCCCAACATGCCCCGGCAGCGGCCGCCCGAGCCGCGGTGAGCTCACCCCCGCGTCAGCGGCACAGCTCCAGTCCCACCGGTGTCCCGCACGGCAGGTGCCCCCGCATCCGGATCACCTGCCGGCTGCTCTCCTTGTCCAGGTAGGCGAGAAAGCCGGCGGTGAGGGAGTCGTTGTCCGGGATGCCGTAGGTGTAGGCGTACTCGATGTCGCGATAGGGATAGGCGCTGTCGCCGCGCTCGATCTCGTCCACGTCGGCACGGTCGCCGTCCAGCGGCACCGTCCGCACGCCCTGGTGCCGGGCGGCGACGCTCAGCTCGCTGTACCCGATGGCGCCGGGCACCTCGGCGATCCGGTCCAGGACATCACCGGTACCGGCGAGTTCGCACCGGGTCACGACGGTGACGGCGCCCTGGGGCGGCCGGCAGTCCAGCGAGGTGCTCTGGGCCTGCTCCCACCCGCCGAGCACCCGGTCCTGGAACACCTGCCGGGTCCCGGAGCTGTCGCTGCGGCTGACCAGGACGACGGGCAGGTCGGCGATCTCCTTGCCGGCCCCCGGAAGCACCTCGCCCCACGTCTTGTACCGGCCCTTGTAGAGGTCCCGTACCTGCTGCACGGTCAGCCCGTCCGGCCCGAGGTCGATCCCGTCGTTGACGACGAGGGTGAACACGGACAGCGCGACCTTCTTGCCCTTCAGGCCCAGCCGTTCGCCGAGCGGGCCGTCGGAGAACGCGATCACCGAGCGTGCCCCGCTCTTCGACCGCTCGGCGAGCGCGCCGAGTTCGGCCACACCGGCCTCGCTGCCGCGGGCTTCGACGTGGATCTCCGCGCCCGCGCACTTGCCCTCGTACTGCTTCGCCAGCGTCGAGATCACCGGCTCGAACGCGGTCGACCCGATGACCGTCAGATCGCCCTGTTCGCATTCGATCGGGTTGCCGTCCCGGAAGACGACGATGCCCGCGAGGGCGAGGACGGAGAGGGTGAGCAGTCCGGTGAAGATCCTGGCCGGGAGGCTGAACACCGGTGCCTTGTCGTCCGGGGTGGCACTGCGGTTGGGGTGCACCTCGCCGTCCCGGATGCCGCCGCGCAGCCGGATCTCGGCGCCGACGTCGCCGCCGGACAGCAGCACCAGCAGCTTGTAGTAGTCGCCGGGGTTGAGCGGGACGCGCGGGACGCGCAGCCGGTTGTCCTCGTAGCCGAAGCCGCGCTGGGCGGTGAAGTGGTCCATCAGATGGTCGATGTCGGTCGGCTGGGTGACCGAGACACCGCGGATGGTGCGGTCGGTGAACACCGCGGTGAGGCCATGGGGTCCGGGACCGGTGTAGTCGTCGCGGTCGATGCTCTGCGAGCCGTCGTTCTCGACGCGCAGCAGTACGAGCGTCGCGTCCTCCATGTCCACGTCGAACAGCCCGAGCCGGACGTTGGCCCGCCCCGAACGCACGTCGTCGCCGATGGGGTTGTCCATCTGGACGCGGTAGCCGATCCGCTTCCTGCGCGGCACGCGCCGCTCGTACCAGACCATGACGCCCGACGCGACCACACCGATCACCGCGGTGCCGACGGCCACGATGTTCTCTGCGCTCAGCCACTCCACAGTGGTGCCCCCGTGACTCACCAGAGCCGTAGTGTGGGGTCACCGTACGTCCGTTCGGGGCCACCGTCAGGGTGCCGACGACGATGTTCGCCGGACGTTCAACTGCCTCACGGCGAAGCCGATTTCACCCTCACTGCCGGGTGTACGTCAGCTTCTCCCCGCTGCCGCTGTTCACGCGTTCCAGCCTGCCGTCCGGCAGCAGGGTGACCTCGGTGGCGCCGCCCGGCGAGCAGGAGGTGGCCGGCTCACCGGCCGTCACGGTGGACGGGCCGATCCTCAACCGGCCGTCGCCGCCCGGCGCTTCGGTCAGCGCCGCCTCGAACTCGCAGTGGTAGGTGCCGGTGCCGGCAGGGCCGTTGGCGACGAGGGAGAGGACGGTGTCGCCCACCTTGCCCTGCCGGATGGTCAGCCGGCGGGTGTTTTCGCCGGTGCCGTTGTCGATCGAGGCCGTCCAGGTGCCGAGGAAGCCGGTCGGGATCGCGCCGTCGACGGGAGCGGAAGTGGAGTCGGCCGGGTCCGGGGAGGTGGCGGGGTCGGTCGGGTCGGCGGTGGCGGGGTCGGCCGCGGTGGCCGTGGGGCTCGGGCCGCCGTCGGCCCGGTCGTCTCCGCCGCCGCTCATGAGGGCGTACACCGAACCACCGGCGGCGAGTGCGACGACCAGCGCGACGAGGACGAGCACCACCGTGGAACGGCCGCTGCGGCGGGCGTCGTCGGGCGGCGGCGTTGGGAGATACGGCAGCGACGGGTCGTAGGGCGGGGTGGGGCCGTAGGACGGGCCGGGACCGTACGAGGGGGCGAAGCCGTACGGCGGCTGGGGGCCGGGCGGCGGGTTCGAGGCGGCCGGCGGATGGCCGTACGGCTGCTGCTGCGGGTGCTGCTGGGGGTAGCCGTAGGCCGGGTGGGCCGGGGTGTCACCGGGCGCGGCGGCGTCCCCGAAGGAGCTGCCGGACGGGGTGCCGGGGCCCGGCGGCAGGGTCGGGCCGGTCCGGGTCGCGGCGATGGTGGGGAGGTGGTCGGGCGGTGTCGCCGGAGCGGCCGGGGCGTGCTCCGGGGAGGCGGCGGGGGTCGGCTCCCCGGAACCGGGCCCGTCGGGGGCCGCCTGCGCCGGAACGCCCTGCCGCTCGGCGGCCTGCGGTCCTCCCGGCCCGACCGGGTCCTCCGTGTCCAGCAACCGCACGGCGTGCCGCCCCAGTTGGGCGACCAGGGCGCTCGGCAGCCACGGATCGCGGGACCGCCCGCCGGAGACGGTGTCCTCGGCGCCCGTACGCTCCAGGATCCGGTCGAGTGTGGGACGGGCGCCGGGGTCCTTGCGCAGACAGTCCCGCACCAGCTCGGCGATCCCTTCGGGCACGCCCTCCAGATCGGGGTCCTCCTGCGCGATCCGGAACATCACGGCGTGCGCGCCGCTCTCCATCGAACCGAAGGGCAGCTTGCCGGTCGCGGCGAACGCGAGCACCGAGCCCAGGCAGAACACGTCGCACGCGGGCGTGATGCGGTCCCCGCGCACCTGCTCGGGCGCCATGAACCCCGGCGATCCGACGAGCGCGCCGGTGCGGGTGAGCCCGCTCTCGTCGACGGTCTCCAGCGCGCGGGCGATGCCGAAGTCGATGACCCGGGGCCCGTCGATGGTGACCAGGACGTTCGACGGCTTCAGGTCCCGGTGCACGATCCCGGCGGCGTGGATGTCCTTCAGGGCGTGCGCCAGTCCGGCCGCCAGGATCCGCACCGAACGCTCGGGCAGCGCCCCGTGGTCGTGCCCGACGACCTGCTGGAGGCTGGGCCCGGCGACATACCCTGTGGCGACCCAGGGCACCTCGGCCTCGGTGTCCGCGTCGAGCACCGGCGCGGTCCAGAACCCGCCGACCTGCCGCGCGGCCTGCACCTCCTGCCGGAACCGGGCGCGGAACTCCTCCTGCGCGGCCAGCTCCCGCCGTACCAGCTTCACGGCGACGGTACGGCCCCGGTCCGACCTGGCGAGATAGACGTCCCCCATGCCGCCCGCGCCCAGCCGTGCCAGCAGCCGGTACACCCCGATGCGCTGTGGATCCCCCGGCCCCAGCTTCTCCATCGCCCGCCCCCAAGCAGCCCCCGCCAATGCGTCGGCCCCACGATAGTGCGGCATTTGGCGAGGTGAGCGGCCCGGTGTCTACGGTTCCGTAACAGCCACGGCGAGTTCGTCGAGGACCTTCGACATCCGTTCCAGAATCTGGACCGCGTCGGCGAGTTCGGCCTCCCCGAAAGCCTCCGCCAGCCGGTCCGCGAAGACCGCGTGGCCGGGGTCGATCCGGGAGATCGCCGTACGGCCCTCCTCGGTCGGCGCGAGGAGCTTGGCACGGCGGTGCGCGGGGTTGGGCCGGTACTCGGCGAGTCCCTTGTCCACCAGCAGGTCGGCGATGCGCTGCACGCTCTGCCGGGTGATGCCCATGGCACGGGCGATGCCGGAGACGGGCAGGGGCTCGCCGAGCACCGCGCCCAGCACCTGCCACCAGGCCGCCGTCAGCCCGGACGGCCGGGCCAGTTCCTCGGCGACTGCGAGGAACTGGCCGTTGAGCCGGAAGACTCCGAGCGCGCCACGGCTGAGCAGGTCCTGTCGCTCACGGCTCACGCGGCTCCCGCCTTCTCCAGCACGGCGTACGCCGCCGGGTCGGAGTCGTGGAACAGCCGGTACCAGGCGTCCAGCACCTCGCCCTCGTACACCCCGAGCAGCCGGAGGATCTCCCGGGCGAAGGCGACGGGCTCGGTGGGGCCGGCGGTGATCAGCTCGCCGTCGGTGACGGCATCGGCCTCGACGTACCGCCCGGCGCCGCCGTAGCCCGTGGCCGCGAGGTAGAAGGAGACGGCGCTGGTGTGGGCCCGGTCGTCGAGCAGCCCCTCACGGGCCAGCCCCGCGGTGGCCCCGCAGATCGCGGCGACGGGCACCCCGGCGTCCAGGAACTCGCGCGCCTTGCGGGCGAAGGGCGCCAGGTCGTCGCCGGTGTCCCAGAGGTCGGCGCCCGGGAGGATCAGCAGGGCGCTGTCCTCGGGCCGTACGCCGTCCAGGGCGAGGTCGGGCTGGACGCGCAGTCCGCCGATGCTGCGCACGGGCCGGGTGGACGGGCCGACGGTACGGATGTCGTGGCCGGCGCGGGCGAGATGGGCGGTGGCGTGCCCCGTCTCCCAGTCGGCGAAGGTGTCGTAGACGGCGAGGTGCACGGGCTTGCTGCTCATGGCTTCCCCCTTGGGAGGCTTCGAGAACGCTGACCTCAAGATGACAATATCCTGTCACTTGGACAGCTTGCTGTCAACAGCTTCGGGACCGCCCCTGCCCCTGTCGACACCCTGTCGCGGAAACCCTCCGACCACAGACAGGACGCCGATATCTCGCCCACCCCCCGCACGCCTACGCTCACCCGCATGACCCCTCAGCCAAATCCCGAGGTCGGCGCCGCCGTGAAGGCCGCGGACCGCGCGCATGTGTTCCACTCCTGGTCAGCGCAGGAGCTCATCGACCCGCTCGCCGTCGCCGGTGCGGAGGGGTCGTACTTCTGGGACTACGACGGCAAGCGGTACCTGGACTTCACCAGCGGGCTCGTCTACACCAACATCGGCTACCAGCACCCCAAGGTCGTCGCCGCGATCCAGGAGCAGGCCGCGCGGATGACGACCTTCGCGCCCGCCTTCGCCGTCGAGGCGCGCTCGGAGGCGGCGCGGCTGATCGCCGAGCGGACGCCCGGCGACCTGGACAAGATCTTCTTCACCAACGGCGGCGCGGACGCCGTGGAGCACGCGGTACGCATGGCCCGGCTGCACACGGGCCGCCCGAAGGTGCTCTCGGCGTACCGCTCGTACCACGGCGGCACCCAGCAGGCCGTGAACATCACCGGTGACCCGCGCCGCTGGGCCTCCGACAGCGCCGCGGCCGGTGTGGTCCACTTCTGGGCGCCCTTCCTCTACCGCTCCCGCTTCTACGCCGAGACCGAGGAGCAGGAGTGCGCGCGGGCGCTGGAGCACCTGGAGACGACGATCGCCTTCGAGGGGCCGTCGACCATCGCCGCGATCGTCCTGGAGACGGTCCCGGGGACGGCCGGGATCATGATCCCGCCGCCCGGATACCTCGCCGGTGTCCGTGAGCTCTGCGACAAGTACGGGATCCTCTTCGTCCTGGACGAGGTCATGGCGGGGTTCGGCCGGACCGGCGAGTGGTTCGCGGCGGACCTCTTCGACGTGACGCCGGACCTGATGACCTTCGCCAAGGGCGTGAACTCCGGGTACGTCCCGCTGGGCGGCGTGGCGATCTCGGGGGCGGTGGCGGAGACGTTCGCCAAGCGGCCGTACCCGGGGGGTCTGACCTACTCGGGCCATCCGCTGGCCTGTGCGGCCGCCGTCGCGACGATCAACGTCATGGCCGAGGAGGGCGTCGTCGAGAACGCGGCCCGGCTGGGCGCGGACGTGGTCGGACCCGCCCTGCGGGAGCTGGCCGAGCGGCACCCCTGCGTCGGCGAGGTGCGCGGCGTAGGCATGTTCTGGGCGCTCGAACTGGTGCGGAACCGCGAGACCCGGGAACCGCTGGTCCCCTACAACGCGGCGGGCGAGGCGAACGCCCCCATGGCCGCGTTCGGCTCCGCCGCGAAGGCGGCAGGCATCTGGCCGTTCGTGAACATGAACCGCACCCATGTGGTGCCGCCGTGCAATGTGAGCGAGGCGGAGCTGAAGGAGGGGCTGACGGCGCTGGACGCCGCGCTGGCCGTGGCGGACGAGTACACGTCGTAGCGGCCGATCACCGGGCGGCGGTCGCGGAAAGCTCCCCCGTGATTCGAACGCGTAAGGTGGCGTGCTCGTAGACATATACGTGCACGCCACCTCATCGCGACGACGGGAGACGCCCTGACCATGCCCGGTACCGGCGGCAACGGCTCCGTCACGCGCAGCACCCTGCGCCAGCAGATCGCGGACGCGCTGCGGGACGAGGTACTGGCCGGGCGTCTCCAGTCGGGCCGCGAGTTCACCGTCAAGGAGATCGCCGAACAGTACGGCGTCTCCGCGACCCCCGTGCGCGAAGCCCTCGTGGACCTCTCCGCGCAGGGACTCCTGGAGGCCGACCAGCACCGCGGCTTCCGGGTGCACGAGTACTCCGTGGCCGACTACCGCGGCATCGTCGAGGCCCGCGGCCTGGTCACCGACGGCATGTTCCAGGTCCTGGCCACCGACCGCTCGCCCCACCGCGACCCGGACAACCCCCGCGTCGCCGCCGCCGTGACCGGAGTACGCCGCCGCGCCGAGGAGGCGCAGCGCGCCGCCACCGCCGGCGACCTCACCGTGCTGATCGGCTACGACCTGCGCTTCTGGCGCGAGCTCGCCTCCCTCTTCGGCAACCCCTACCTCGCCGACTTCCTGCACCGGCTGCGCCTCCAGTCCTGGGTCTGCGCCGTCCAGCACCTGCGCCGCGTCGACGATCTGCGCGGCCATCTGTGGGCCCGGCACACCGACCTGGTCGACGCCCTGATGCGCCGCGACCTGCCCACGGCCCGCGCGATCATCGCGTCCGGCGACGCGGACTCCGTCGCCCTGATCGAACGACTGGCGGCCCAGTGACCGCTGAGGGGAGCCTGCCGGACCTCTCCGAACCCGACCCGCCGGTCGATCCCGCCCCGACCGAACCCGGCCCGGTCGCCCCCACCCCCGTCACCCCCGGCTCCTGCGACCTCTCCGTCGTCATCCCCGCCTACAACGAGCAGCATCGCCTCACCCCCACCCTCGACGCCCTCACCGCCCATCTGGCCGGCGAGCACGAGCGCTGGTCCGCGTGGGAGATCGTCGTCGCCGACGACGGTTCCACCGACGCCACCCGCGAGCTCGTCGCCGCCCGCCAGGACCCCCGCATCCGTCTGGTCACCGGCGACCGCAACCGCGGCAAGGGCCATGCGCTGCGTCTCGGTGTCGCCGCCTCCCGGGGCCGTCGGGTGCTGGTCACGGACGCCGATCTCGCGACGCCCATCGAGGAGTTGGAGCGGCTGGAGAAGGCCCTCGCCGAGGGCAACTGCGCGGCGATCGGCTCGCGTTCGGCCCCCGGCGCCACGATCGGCGACCGCCAGCACCGGGTGCGCGAGCTCCTCGGCCGCGCCGGGAACCTGCTCATACGCGCCACCGCCCTGCCCGGCATCCGCGACACCCAGTGCGGCTTCAAGCTCTACGACGGCGACCGCGCCCGCGAGGCCTACGCCGCCTCCCGCGTCAACGGCTGGGGCATAGACGTGGAGGTGTTACGGCATCTGCGCCGCGCCGGCCTGTCCGTCGCCGAGGTCCCCGTCCGCTGGTCCCACCGGCCCGGCTCGAAGGTCGGCCCGCTCGACTACGTCCGCGTGCTCACCGAGATCACCCGCATCGCCGCCCGCGCACTGCGCCCGGCCGACGTCTTCGCCGCGTTCCTGTTCCTCCTGATGTCGGTGGCCCTCTACTCCGCCCGCTTCTTCGCCCCCGCCGACCGCTACCTCCCCGACTCCCTGCGCGACCAGAACCAGTGGGAGTGGTTCTTCGCGGTCACCGCCGACAACGTCGCCCACTTCCGCAACCCCCTCTTCACCGACCTCCAGGGCTTCCCCGACGGCGTCAACCTCATGGCCAACACGGTCATGCTCGGCATGTCCGTCCCCCTGACGCCCCTCACGCTCACCGCCGGACCCGCCGTCACCCTCAGCCTGGTCATGACGCTCGGTCTCGCCGCGACCGCCGCCGCCTGGTACCGGCTCATCGTCAAGTACGTCGTACCCGGCAGGGTCGCGGCCTTCCTGGGCGCCTTCCTCGCCGCCTTCGCGCCGCCGATGGTCAGCCACGCCCACGCGCACCCGAACTTCGTGGTCCTGTTCATGATCCCGCTGATCATCGACCGCGCGCTGCGCCTGTGCACGGGCACCCGGGTGGCACGGGACGGGGTGCTGCTCGGCCTGATGGCGGCCTACCAGGTCTTCCTCGGCGAGGAGCCGTTGCTGCTGACCGCGCTGGGCCTGCTGCTGTTCGCCGCCGCCTACGCCGTCGTACGCCCGGACACGGCCCGCACGTCCTGGCGTCCGCTGCTCAGGGGCCTGCTCATCGCCGCCTCCGTCTGTCTTCCGCTGGTCGTGTATCCCCTGGTCTGGCAGTTCGCCGGTCCGCAGAGCTACACCGACATCGAGCACAACCCGCGCTCCTTCAACAGCCCCCTCGCCCTGCTCTCCTTCGCCGAGCGCTCCTGGCTCGCGGGCGACGCCCGGACGGCGAACGCCCTGGCCTTCAACACCACCGAACAGAACGCCTTCTACGGCTGGCCGCTGGTCCTGCTCGCCGCCGCGATCCTCGTACGGCTCTGGCAGCGGGCCCTGGTCAGGGCGCTGGCGTTCACGGCGGTGGCCGCGGCCTTCCTGTCCCTGGGCCGGGAGTTCCGCATTCCGCTGACGGACGTCACCCTCCCCGGCCCGTGGCGACTGTTCGCCGACAAGCCGTTGTTCGAGGCGGTCATCGAGAGCCGGGTGGCGATGATCTGCGCCCCCGCGCTGGGCCTGCTGCTCGCGATCGCCGTGGACCGGCTGAGGACGGTACGCCGCCCGGCCGTGCGCCGCGCCGGCCTCCTCGGCGTCGCCCTCGCCCTGCTCCCCCTGATCCCGGCCCCGCTCAGGGCGGTCGACCGCGAGGAGGTGCCCGACTTCATCGCGGACGGCACCTGGACGTCGTACGTCCGCGAGGGCGAGTCACTCGTGCCGGTGCCGCTGCCCGACCCCTCCGACGCGGAGGCGCTGCACTGGCAGACCGAGGCCGGCCTCGGCTTCAAGCTGCCCGGCGGCTATTTCAACGGCCCCTACGGCGACGAACGCGTCGGCATCTACGGCGCCGAGCCCCGCTTCACCTCCAACCTGCTGCGTGACGTGCGCAATTCGGGGGACGTCCCGCCGGTCAACGAGTCCTGGCAGGCACAGACCAGGGCGGATCTGGCGTACTGGAAGGCGGGCGTACTGGTGCTGGCCCCGCAGCCGAACGACCGCGCGCTGCGTGAGACCTTGGACAAGCTGGTGGGCACCGGGGGGACGTGGGTGGACGGAGTATGGGTATGGGACCTGCACGAGGGGAGCCACTCCCGCGCCGCACCGATTACCCTGCCCTGACCACCGCACTACACCGTGCTACGACCTGCTGAGCGAGGAGCCCTCTTTTGGCCTGTGACCTGTGGCTGGTACCGCTCGTCGACGTGTTGTGCCACACCCCCGACAACCCGTTCGCCGAGGAACTCGCGCAATACAACAAGGTGCTCGCCGAGGCCGGGCTGCCACCGGTGCCGGTGTACCAGTACATGCCGGGCCTTTCCGGGGACGTCGCCCCGGTCGCCGGCTTCGACTACGACGCGCTGCACTTCCTGCGCCGCGCCTATCTCCTCCAGGTCTGCGGACTCGCGGTCACCCCGGTCGACGACCTGGGCGGCGACTACGAGCAACTGCTGGAGATGTTCGAGTCGACGGCCAAGCAGTCGCACCTGGTCTGGCACTACGACCACGCGGGCGCCTATGTCCCCGTCGACTTCCCGAGCCCGCTGTCCAACGACGAACTCCTCGCGGGCGGCGGCCCCCTGGGCTCGGCACAGTCGCTCCTGCGCGAGCTGGAGTCCGTGGCCCCGGTGATCGGCATCGACGCGGCCAACCCGCCGACGGCCCCCCAACCCCCGCTCAGCCCCACGGCCCTGGAGGAACCGGCGGTCCCCGCCCCCTACGACCCGAGCCCGTTCGCCCGCGAACGACACGTCTGGCTGGGCCTGCACGCGGCGGCGACCCGGAGTCTGGCGCAGGGCTCGATGATCGTGTTCAGCTAGCCACGTCAGCTGGGCCGGCCTCTTCCGCATCGGCACCCGGACCGGGGCGGCGGGCTGCCGCCCCGGTGACTGTGGGGGTCAGCTCTGCTCGACGATGCGGATGGTGCGGATGCCCGTGCCTCGATAGCGGGTCGGCGTCCTGGTCAGCACCGGACGGCCGCGCGGCCACTCGACGGTGGGCAGGGCGAGGTGCAGCACCTGCGCCCCGCTCCAGTCCGGTTCGTCCTTGCCCTCGTCGTCGACGCCGGCCGTCCGCAGGCGCTTGCCCACGGCGGCAGCGGCCGAGAAGTCGAACCCTTCCACATTGACCGACGGCAACGCGCCCAGGTGCTCGGCGACTCCGACCCGCTCACGCTCTGCGGCCGCGAGGCTGAGTGCCGGGATGTAGACGCGCAGGGCGGGGTCCTTCTCCGCCTCGACGACGAGCCGCGAGGCCATGCTGTTGCCCGCCCCGAGGGCGAGCGCGGCCGTTTCGTCGAAGATGACGGCACGCGGCAGCGGGTACCGCTCCTCCTGAGTCACTGCACCTCACCGATCCGTCCGGCTTCGAGGTCGGCCCACAGCTTCTCGCCGGCCCGCTCGTCCTCCTCGGTGTACGGCCGCCCGAGGAAGTGCTCCTCGACGTACGCCTTGGTCTCCTCGTACCGCTTGAGCAGCTCTTCCTTGGTGGGCGTGGCCCCCGCCAGCTCCGCCACGAAGTCCCGCATGCTCATCCCGCGCTCCCGGGCCAGCTCCTGGAGCCGGTCACGGACAGCGGGGTCGACCTTGATCGTGGTGTCAGCCATGAGCAGAGTATACCGACGGTATACCACCTCAGGCCGCTCCAATACGGCAGTCATCGAACACGCTCCATTTCTCCCGAAGGAACCGCCGGACGAATCCGCCCGGCTCTCGGAAATCGACCTCAACGGCCGTGACAGGAACGGGGGTCGGTGCCACCGGAGGCCGCAGCCGGGCCTCGACATGGCTGTACGCGGAGGGCGCGCACCGGGGCCCACCCCACGTCACCGCCGCCCGCACCTGGGCACTGCCGGCCCCCCGCCGCCACCACTCCTCCACCAGCGGCGCGAGCCGCACCGCCTCGGCGGCGTCGAGGGTGAGGCGCCGGTCGTAGTCCCCGAACGACAGGAGCAGACGCACGGCTTCGGCGGTACGCGCGCCCGTCGGCGCACTCCGGCCGCCGACTTTTTCGGTTTCACCCGTTCGTGGCCCGGCTTCGTACGGAGCGTCGAACACCTCGTAAGCGACGGAGAGTTGGCCCGCCGCACCGCACCGGCACCCCTCCCGCACCACCCGCCGCAGATACCGCCGTTCCTCCAGCTCACGCAGGGCGGCGGCGACCCGCCCCCGCCCCTCGCCGCGCGGCACGGCGAGCGCGCGCAGGGTGACGCGGGCGTGATGCGGGAGGGCCAGCAAGTACGTCAGTACGCTCACCGCGCACCAGGAGATGCTCCGGTCGCGGAGAAGGGCGGCGGACAGGCCTGAAAAGACGCGCGCAGGCGTCGTACGATGAGAACGCATCCGGAGGTAGTGCTCCTGGGTGTCGAGCCCCCGGGTGTTGGCGCACCGCGGGGGCATTTCCGTTGGCGTGACTCTAAGGCCACGCAGAGCGACGATTGCAAGTCGAAACCGCCTTTCCCGGGCGGAAGTTCGCGTTCTTCACTCCTGCGAGTGAAGAGCGGTGCGCAGCAGCAACGTGTGCACGAGCCGGTCGGCGGACGTGGGGCGGTAGCGCCAACTCAAGGGCCAGGTCGGACCGTTGAGCGCGGGCACCGGGACGTACGAGACATGGCCCGGAGCGGCGACGAAGCGGGTGACTCCGGCGGGCCAGACGCGGTGGGACGTACTGCCGACGGGCACGAGGAAGTACACCCCGCGCCGCCCGGTCGCCGTCTCTACGATCGGCCCCGGGTCACCGCCGGTCATCCGCGCGAGCCGGTCGGCGAGGTCCCGGCCCTCCTCGCCGTCGACCCTGATCGCGTCGAACTGGACGCCCGCCTTGCGGAGTTGCATGCCGGTCGGCGGGACCCAGGTCAGGTCACTTTGCGTATTCACGGCCTCAGTCTGAGGGCACAGAGCTAGCGTGATCCATAACTCTGCGTCGCCGGTTGAGCACGGTTGATGACCGGCGTCCGTGAGTTGTGACCGGTTGAGTTCGGTTGAGTTCGGAGGTGACCGCAATGGCGCGGGCGGAGAACAAGACGGAGGCAGGCGGAACGGCCCATCTGGTCGCCGCGTTGGCGAAGGCTTTGCGGGAGCAACATGGGCTTACACAACCGCAGTTGGGGGACAAGCTGGGGTATACGGCAGCGGCGGTGAGCGCGATGGAGACGTGCGCGCAGCCGGCCAGCGATCAGATGCTGGTGAAGTTGGAGAAGGAGATCGGGGGTGGGCTGGGCGTATTCGAGAAGGCCCGCAAGTGGATGCTGCTGGAGAAGTACCCGGCTCGGTTCCGGGGGTTCTCGGAGCTGGAGGCGGGGGCGGTCACCATCTGTTCGTACGAGACGCTGGTGGTCGACGGGCTGTTTCAGACGGAGGACTACGCAAGGGCGCTGATCGGCGGCAGCTATCCGCCGGTTTCCGAGCAGAAGCGGGAGGAACTGGTTGAGGCGCGGCTAGCCCGTCGGGCGCTTTTCGTCAGAGATCCAGCTCCGATGATCGAGCTGATCCTGGAAGAGAGCGTGCTGCGGCGGCCGTTTGGCAGCCGGGAAGCTCTGCGTGGTCAGTTGCGCTCGCTCGCCGAGGACGCCCAGCGGGACAACGTCTGCGTCCAGGTGCTGCCTCTCGACCGTGGGCTGCGCGGAACCTATGCGGGCGACCGCGGCGCGATGAAACTGGTGGAGACCGAGCATCACCAACATGTCGTCTACTTGGAGATCGAGGACCAGGGAATTCTGGTCAGCGATCCCCCTGAGGTGTCCCAACTGACACACCGCTATGCAAAGATCCGCTCGCAGGCCCTTGGTCCCGACGACTCACTGAGCCTCATCGAACGGTTGGCAGGAGAGGAACGATGACAGGCACCGGAACCCTGCGCTGGTTCAAGTCGAGCTACAGCGACGGCGGTGGCGGCAACTGCGTCGAAGTCGCCCCCTGCCCCCACCCCACCCCCACCATCCACATACGCGACTCCAAGAACCCCGACGGCCCGAAGCTCACCGTCTCCGGCGGGGCCTGGGCCGCCTTCCTCGCGCTCCCGGCCACACCCCCCACCCCCTGACCCAAAACACGTATCACTTTCCCGAAACCCGTCACATCTTTTCCCGACCACACCCCCACCCCCGGGGGATCCGCGGGCGACTGCCCGGTGGTTGCCCGCCCGCGTGCGCGACGCTGGTCGGCATGACTGGATCCCCCCATGCCAAGGCGCCGCCCGGCATGGCCACCGTGTACCGGGCGACCCTTGAAGCGCTGGCACAGTACGGGCCGCGGCGTGCCGGGATGACGCAGATCGCGCGCCTGGCCGACACGAACCGGCCCTTTCTCTACCGGAACTGGGCGAGTCGCGATGCCCTGATCCGGGAAGCCACACAGCTTGAGCTGAGGCGTCTGCTGTTCTTGGCCCGCGAGGTGCCGGACACCGTGCCGCCCCGGTGCCGGCAGGCGCACTTCGTGGTGCGCGCCGCGCGCCTGCTGCGGGAACATCCCGTGGTCGGGACGACGGCCCGCACCACCCCGGAGCTCGTGCACACCGCTGTCCTGCGTCCGGTCAGCGACTGGCACACGACGGCATGGCTCTGGCTGCTCGAGCATGTGACAGGCCACATCAAGGCACCGGCCGAACGCGACAGCGCCACCCTGGCGGTACTCACCACAGCGCTGCCTTACGCCCTGACGCCGTCCACGAATCCCTCGGATCCCGAGGAGCGCGCGGCCGTCGACGCCCGCTTGAGCACCGCCGTACACCTTTGCCTCGCGGTCGCGCCGTGCGCGGAACCCCGACCGCCGGGCGGCCACACCGCGTGAGGTGACGCCCCGGCGGGCACCACCGCCGGGGCTCACTGCCGTCTCCTACAGGAACGAGTTGATCTCGATCGTCTCGTCCCGGCCCGGACCCACGCCGATCGCGGAGATCGGCGCGCCGGACATCTCCTCCAGCGCCTTGACGTAGTTCTGCGCGTTCTTCGGCAGGTCCGAGAAGGACTTGGCCGACGTGATGTCCTCGGACCAGCCGGGCAGCGTCTCGTAGACCGGCTTCGCGTGGTGGAAGTCGGACTGGGAGTACGGGAGTTCCTCGACGCGCTTGCCGTCGATCTCGTACGCCACGCAGACCGGGATCTCCTCCCAGCCGGTGAGCACGTCGAGCTTGGTGAGGAAGAAGTCGGTCAGGCCGTTCACGCGGGTCGCGTAGCGGGCGATCACCGCGTCGAACCAGCCGCAGCGACGGTCACGGCCGGTGGTGACGCCCCGCTCGCCGCCGATCCGGCGCAGCGCCTCGCCGTCCTCGTCGAACAGCTCCGTCGGGAACGGGCCGGCGCCGACGCGGGTCGTGTACGCCTTGAGGATGCCGATGACGCGGCTGATCTTCGTGGGGCCGACGCCCGCGCCGGTGCAGGCGCCTCCGGCGGTGGGGTTGCTCGACGTCACGAACGGATACGTGCCGTGGTCGATGTCAAGGAGCGTGCCCTGGCCGCCCTCGAAGAGGACCACCTTGTCGTTCTCCAGCGCCTCGTTGAGGATCAGGACCGTGTCGGCGACGTACGGCGCGATCTTCTCGGCGTAGCCCAGCAGCTCCTCGACGACCTGCTCGACGGCGATCGCGCGCCGGTTGTAGAGCTTGGTGAGGACCTGGTTCTTGACGTCGAGGGCCGCCTCGACCTTCTGGGTGAGGATCGACTCGTCGTAGAGGTCCTGGACCCGGATGCCCACGCGGTTGATCTTGTCGGCGTAGGTCGGGCCGATGCCGCGCCCGGTCGTCCCGATCTTCCGCTTCCCGAGGAAGCGTTCCGTCACCTTGTCCACCGTCACGTTGTACGGCGTGATGACGTGCGCGTTTCCGCTGATCAGGAGCTTGGACGTGTCGACGCCGCGCTCGTTCAGACCGCTCAGCTCGGAGAGCAGGACCGACGGGTCGACGACGACGCCGTTGCCGATGACCGGGGTGCACCCCGGGGAGAGGATGCCGGAGGGGAGAAGGTGGAGGGCGTACTTCTGGTCGCCGACGACGACCGTGTGGCCGGCGTTGTTGCCGCCCTGATAGCGGACCACGTAGTCGACGGATCCGCCGAGCAGGTCCGTGGCCTTCCCTTTACCCTCGTCACCCCACTGAGCACCGAGCAGCACAAGTGCGGGCACGCGCGTACACCCCTTCCGGGCGGGGCATGTCCAAGGTCAGGGGTGCCACACGGCGGTCTTCCACCGTGTGCACCGCAACCGTCCGCGACCGTCTTTGGCCGCGAACCGTCGGACCGGATGGCCCCGGAATAGACGAAGCCCCTGGCGCAATAGCGCAAGGGGCTCTTGCACAAAGATGCTACCCGAGGAAGCGAGGCATGGCCGAGGTGGCGACTTTCGCGATGTCCGATCAGCTGCTGGTGGTGATCGATCCGATCGCCCGGAGGACGGAGGGCGAGTCCGTCAGGATCGCGAAAGACGTGCTCAGCGCGGGTGCGGCGACGAAAGTGTGCCTGCCGGAGGGGCCGGACGAGTTCGCCCGCGCGCTCGCGAAGCGCGGGTCGCGCCGGCCGGTGGTCGTCGGCGACGACGGGGCACTGCTGCGCGCCGTGGCGCTGCTGCACCGGCAGCGGCAGCTGGCCGAATGCGTGCTGTCGGTGGTGCCGGTCGGGGGTGCGCTGGCCCTGGCCGGATCTCTGGGGGTGCCGACGAGCACGGTCGCGGCGGCTCGGGCGGTGCTGGACGGGGTGGAGCGGCGCATGGATCTGCTCGTGGACGACAGCGACGGGGTGGTGCTGGGCGCGCTGCGGATCCCGCCGATACGCGACCCCGCCGCGCCGGTCGGGGCGAGCGCGGTGGGGGCCGGGGCGGTACGACCGTGGCTGCGGACGTGCCAGTCGCTCGTCAGGACACTGGTGCCGGCTCGCGGCACAGCGGTACCGGGGCCCGCCGGCCCGGTGCGGCTGCGCGTCGAGGTCGACGGGGCGCCGCTGGTGGACCTGGACCAGCCGGTGGAGGGGGTGTCGGTGACGCCGGGGGGCGCGGGTGTGGCCGAGGTGGAGGTGCGGCCGACGTCGGTGGGGGCGGAGGCCTCGCCGCTGCGGGCCGAGGGGCGCACGGTGACCGTGTCGGGGGCGCATTTCCGGTACCGGGCGGACGGGACGGTGTCGGGGCCGGTGCGCAGACGGACGTGGACGGTCGGGGAGGGCGGGCTGCGGCTGGTGCTGCCGGGGCGGTGAGCCGCTGAGGGGTCAGCCCGGTCCGAAGGTCTTCTCGCGGTGCGCCCGCCAGCGTTCCATCATGGCCGCGACCTCACCGTCGATGAACTCGAAGAAGGCGAGCGTCTCGGCCAGGCGCCGCCCGGCCGGGGTGTCGGCGCCGAGGCTGGTGACTCCCTCGCGCAGGGCCGACTCCCACCGCTTGAGGACCGCCTCGCGGTTGGTGAGGGCCTCGTACCACTGGTCGCCGTGCACCCGGTAGCGCTCCCGGCGCGACCCGGGCTCCCGCTCACGCGACACCATGTGCGTCTGGGCCAGGTAGCGCACCGCGCCGGAGACCGCGGCGGGGCTGATGCGCAGTTGTTCGCTCAGTTCGGCGGAGGTCAGCACACCCTTGTCGGAGGCGAGCAGCGCGGCGAAGACCCGGGCGGCCATGCGCTGCATCCCGGCTTCCACCAGTTGCGCCGCGAAGGACTCCACGAACTTCGACACGGACTCCGCGTCCCGGCCGGCCCCGACTGACTCCGTCATCCGCCCATCCTATCCGGCCTTCATACGCTTCCTTAACTTCACAAATTTCTGAAAGAAGCGTACGTTCTGAACCATGACGAAGGCAATCACCGTCTCCGGACTGCACAAGTCGTTCGGCAGGACGCACGCGCTCGACGGCCTGGACCTGGACGTCGAGACCGGCGAGGTCCACGGCTTTCTCGGCCCCAACGGCGCCGGCAAGTCCACCACCATCCGCGTCCTGCTCGGCCTGCTGCGGGCCGACTCCGGCGGCGCCCAGGTACTCGGCCGCGACCCCTGGGCGGACGCCGTGGAGGTGCATCGCCGGATCGCCTACGTGCCGGGGGACGTGACGCTGTGGCGGAACCTGTCGGGCGGTGAGGTCATCGACCTGTACGGCCGGCTCCGCGGCGGGCTCGACACCCGGCGCCGCGCCGAGCTGATCGAGCGCTTCGAACTCGACCCCACCAAGAAGGGCCGCACGTACTCCAAGGGCAACCGGCAGAAGGTCGCCCTCGTCGCCGCCTTCGCCTCCGACGTCGACCTGCTGATCCTCGACGAGCCGACGTCGGGCCTGGACCCGCTGATGGAGGAGGTCTTCCAGCGCTGTGTGGAGGAGGAGCGCGAGCGCGGCCGTACGATCCTGCTCTCCTCGCACATCCTCAGCGAGGTCGAGGAGCTCTGCGACCGGGTCAGCATCATCCGCAAGGGCCGTACGGTCGAGAGCGGCTCCCTCGCGGACCTGCGCCACCTGACCCGGACCAGCGTCACGGCCGAACTCGCCGGCCCGCCCAACGGATTGGCGCACCTGACCGGCGTCCACGACCTCAACGTGCAAGGCCACCGCGTCCGTCTCCAGGTCGACACCGACCATCTCGACGCCGTACTGCGCTCGCTCAGTGAGTCCGGCGTACGGTCGCTGACCTCGACACCGCCGACGCTGGAGGAACTCTTCCTGCGCCACTACCAGGCCGACCTGAGCGAGGTGGCCGCCCGATGACCGCCACCGCCTTCGGGGTACGGCCCGGTGGCGCGCGCCAACTCGCGGGCACCGGGTCCCTGCTGCGCTTCGCCCTGCGCCGCGACCGGGTGATGATCCCGGTCTGGGTGGCGGTGAACGCGCTGATGATCCTCTCCATGCCGAACACGCTGGAGAACCTCTACGACTCCCCGGCCGACCGCGCCAACCTGGTGCAGGACACCGCGACCAACGCCTCCTTCCGCGCGCTGATCGGCCCGGTCTTCGACGACTCGATCGGCGCCCTGACGGCCTGGCGGGTCGGCGTGTACGCGGGCGCGCTCGCGGCCGTGGTGAGCATGCTCCTCGTCCTACGGCACACCCGGGACGAGGAGGAGAGCGGCCGTCAGGAGCTGGTGGCGTCCGGGATGGTGGGCCGCCGGGCCTCGCTGACGGCCGCACTGCTGACGGCGGCGGTCGCGAACGCGGCGCTGGCCCTGCTGGTGACGGCCGGACTGGCCGGCCAGGGCGCCTCGGGTGCGCTGGCCTTCGGGCTCGGTCTCGCCGGGGTCGGCATGGTCTTCGCGACGCTGGCGGCGATCGTCGCCCAGTTCACGGAGAGCGCGCGGCTGGCGCGGGGACTGACGGCGGGGCTGCTGGGCGCCGCGTTCGTGCTGCGCGCGGCGGGCGACTCGGCGTCGGACGACGGTTCGTCGGCGCTGACCTGGGTGTCGCCGCTGGGCTGGCTGGAGAATCTGCGGCCGTTCGCGAGCGAACGCTGGTGGGTGCTGTTGCTGTTCGCGGGGGCGGCGGTGGTCCAGGGCGTGGTGGCCTACGAACTCGCCGGGCGCCGGGACGTCGGCATGAGCTTCCTGCCCACCCGCCCCGGTCCCGCCGAAGGCCGCCTCGGCACGGCGGGCGCGCTGGCCTGGAGGTTGCAGCGCGGCAGCGTGCTCGGCTGGAGCATCGGCTTCTTCCTCGCCGGGGTCGTCTACGGCGGGCTGACCGACGGCGTGGCCGATCTCGTCGGCGACAACGAGAACGCGCGGGAGATCTTCGAGCGCATGGGCGGCCAGTCGGGTCTGACGGACGCGTTCCTGGCGTCGATGGTCGGCATGCTCGGCCTGATCGCCGCGCTGTATGTGGTGGCGTCGGTCCTGCGACTGCACGGCGAGGAGACGTCGATGCGCGCGGAACCGATCCTGGCGAACGCGGTGGGACGGCTGCGCTGGGCGGGGGGCCACCTGGTCATCGCCTTCGCCGGGTCGGCCCTGATCATGCTCCTGGCCGGCCTGGGCTTCGCCGTCGGCTACGGCAAGGAGGTCGGCCCGATCCTTGGGGCGTGCCTGGTGCAGCTGCCGGCGATCTGGGTCATCGGCGGCCTGGCGGTCCTGCTCTACGGCCTCTTCCCGCAAGCGGCGATGGGGGCGTGGGCGGTGGCCGGTGCGATCCTGCTGATCGGCTGGGTGGGACCCGCGCTCGACGTCCCACAGGCGGTCCTTGATCTGTCCCCCTTCGGCCATCTGCCGAAGCTGCCGGGCGGCGGGATGGAGTGGGGGCCGGTGCTGGTCCTGCTGGCGCTGGCGGCGGGGTTGGTGGCCGCGGGGCTCGCGGGGTTGCGGCGGCGTGACATGACGACCTGACGGGGCGGCTCAGTCGACGTACTGCTTGAGCTTCTCGGTGTCGAGTTCGATGCCGAGGGGCTCGGGCAGCAGGAGCTTCGCGCCGAAGGCCACCCGACGGGCATGGCGATATCCGATGCGCGGATCCGGTTCGCTGTACAGGGCAACTGTGGACTCGTCACGGTCGATCAGCAGATAGAACGGGATGCCGGCCTCGCCGTACGCCTGGCGCTTCTCCACACGATCGCGGTGGTGTGTGTACGAGTCGTGCGACGTGACCTCTACCGTCATCAGCACCCCGTCCGGATCGGACCAGTCTCCATGCCCCGCGAAGTGCCCGACGGGTGCCAGCGCGCCGTCTGGCAGGACACGCCCTTGCCCGTGTGCCTCCACCTTCAGTCCCCGCGCCGGGTAGAGGCCGAACTCGGGTCTGGCCTGCATCCACTCATGGACCAACCGCATGACAACCGTGCCGTGGTTGCCATTGGTGGCCTTCCTCAGTCCGAGCCTGCCGCCCAGGAACTCGAGACGCACGGTTTCGATCTCCCGCTCGGCAAAGGCGGCGAGCTGCTCGAATTCCTCCACCAGCAGCTGATCCGAAGTGTCCGTCACGGTGCTTCCCTTCGCAGGCGCGCACCAGCGTCGCGTGTCGCCCCCGAGCACCGTCCGGCCTTCGCACACGATCGTCCGAACGGGTGATCACCCCACCTCGACGCTGAGCCCCTCCAGCCCCCGGATCACAAAGTTCGGCTTCCGCTCCGGCTCCGCCGCCAGCCGCAGGGTCGGTGCCTTCTCCAGCAGGGCTGTCATCGAGGCGGCCAGCTCGATCCGGGCCAGCGGAGCCCCGATGCAGTAGTGGATGCCCGCGCTGAAGGAGATGTGCGGGTTCTCCGCGCGGGTGAGGTCCAGCCGGTCCGGGGTCTCGAAGACCTCCGGGTCGTGGTTGGCGGAGCCGAAGAGCAACGCGATCTCCGCGCCGCGGGGGATCGTCGTGCCGGCGATGTCGATGTCGTCCAGGACCCAGCGTTCGAAGAGCTGGAGCGGGGTGTCATAGCGCATCAGCTCCTCGATCGCGGACGGGATCAGGGAGTGGTCGGCGCGCAGCGCGGCCAGCTGGTCGGGGTTGCGGAACAGGGCCCACCAGCCGTTGACCGTCGAGTTCACGGTGGCCTCGTGGCCGGCGTTGAGGAGGAGGACCGCCGTGGAGATCATCTCCTGCTCGGTGAGGCGGTCGCCCTCGTCATGGGCCTCGATCAGGCCGGAGATCAGATCGTCGCCCGGCTCCTTGCGGCGGGCCGCGATCAGCTCGACGAGGTACTCCGAGAACTCCACCGATGCGCGGACCGCCTTCGCCGCCGTCTCCTCGGACGGGTTCAGCTCGTACATCCCGCAGATGTCCGCCGACCAGGGCCGCAGCTGCCCCCGGTCCGCCTCGGGAATGCCCAGCATCTCGGCGATCACCGCGACCGGCAGCGGCTCCGCGACATCCGTCAGCAGGTCACCGCCGCCCGCCGCCACCAGCCCGGACACCAGCTCGCCCGCCAACTGCTGGACATACGGCCGCAGCCGCTCCACCGTGCGCGGTGTGAACGCCTTCGACACCAGCCGGCGGATCCGCGTGTGGTCCGGCGGCTCCAGGTCGAGCATCCCGTGGTCGTTGAGGACGTGGAACGGCTCGTGCTCCGGCGGCGGCGCGGTACGGCCGAAGTCCTCGTGGGTGAAGCGGTGCTGGTACGTCCGGCCCAGCCGGCGCTCACGCAGCAGCGCCGAGACGTCCGCGTGGTGCGGCACCAGCCACTGGTTCGTGGGCTCGAAGTAGTGCACCCGGCCCCGGGCACGCAGCTCGGCGTAGGCCGGGTACGGGTCGGCGAGGAACGCCGGGTCCCACGGGTCGAAGGCGAGGGCGGAAGGAGCTGCCATGACCGGACGGTAGCCCGCCCTCCCCCTCCCTGACCAGGGGTCTAGGAGGCGCCGAAGTCCGGCAGTGTGATCGTGCCGTCCTCCGCCAGCGGGAACCCGGGGTTGTGCGCGACCTCCCACGCGTGACCGTCGGGATCGACGAACGCGCTGGAGTAGAAACCGATCGCGTTGACGGCCGCCGGCTTGGTGACCGTCCCGCCGGCCCGCTCCACCGCGGCGAGGAGCTCGTCCACCTCCGCCTCGGACCGGACGTTGTGCGCGAGGACGATCCCGCCGAAACCCCCCGCCGGGGCGGAAGGCTCCAGCCCGCAGTCCTCCGCCAGCTTGTCCCGGCCCCACAGCACCAGCCCCAGACCGCCCGCCTGGAAGAACACGGTCTCCTGGACCTCCTGCCCCCGCCAGCCCAGGGCCTCGTAGAAGGCCTTGGAACGGGCGAGGTCGGAGACACCCAGCGTGATCAGAGTGATGCGCTGTTCCATGTCCTCACCGTAGCCCCGGCGCCTCAGCCCGGCGTGACCAACCGCGCCTCGTACGCGAACACCGCCGCCTGGGTACGGTCCCGCAGGCCCAGCTTCACCAGGATCCGGCTGACATGGGTCTTGATCGTCGACTCGGCGACCACCAGCCGCCCGGCTATCTCCGAGTTCGACAGGCCCTGCGCGATCAGCACCAGCACCTCCGTCTCCCGCTCGGTCAGGTCGCCGTACGCCGCGTGCGCGGACGGCATCAGCCGCGGGGAGTCGGACAGCTTCGAGAACTCCGTGATCAGCCGCCTGGTGATCGACGGGGCGAGCAGCGCCTCACCGGCCGCCACCACCCGTACCCCGTCGGCGAGTTGCCGCGCCGAGGCGTCCTTCAGCAGAAAGCCGGAGGCTCCTGCCCGCAGCGCCTGGTACACGTACTCGTCGAGGTCGAAGGTGGTCAGCACCAGCACTTTGGCCGCACCGTCCGCCGCCACGATCTCGCGGGTCGCCTCGATGCCGTTCAGCTCCGGCATGCGGATGTCCATCAGCACGACGTCCGGGGCGAGTTCACGGACCCGGTCCACCGCCTCGCGGCCGTTGACCGCCTCGCCGACGACCTCGATGTCCGGCATCGCGTTCAGCAGGACCGAGAAGCCTTCGCGCACCATCATCTGGTCGTCCGCGATCAGCACGCGGATGGTCATGAGTTGTCCTCTGTGGTCGCCGCGACCGGCAGGAACACCGTCACCTCGTAGCCGCCTTCGTCCGTCGGGCCCGCCGTCATCTCGCCGTTCAGCATCGTGACGCGCTCCCGCATGCCGGTGATGCCGTGCCCGGCGCCCGGGGAGGGCTTCACCAGGGCCGGAGCGGGCGGCGGGCCGTTGACTATACGCAGGCCGAGGCCGCCGAGGACGTACGCGATCTCCACTGAGGCGCTCGCGCCGGGCGCGTGCCGCAGGCTGTTGCTGAGCGCCTCCTGCACGATGCGGTACGCCGACAGCTCCACGCCCTGCGGCAGGGCGCGCACCGCTCCGGTCACCGTCTTCTGCACGCTCAGGCCCGTGTCGCGCACGTTCGCCAGCAGCCCCTCCAGGTCGGTGAGGGTGGGCTGTGGAGTGTCGGGGGCCTCGTAGTCCTCGGCGCGGACGACGCCCAGGACCCGGCGCAGTTCGGTGAGCGCCGCCACCGCGTTCTCCCGGATGGTGGCGAAGGCCCGCTCCAGCTCCTCCGGCGGGTTCTCCACCCGGTAGGGGGCGGCCTCGGCCTGGATGGCGACGACCGACATGTGGTGCGCCACCACGTCGTGCAGCTCGCGGGCGATGTTCGTGCGCTCCTCCAGCAGGGTGCGCCGGGAGCGTTCGTGCGCGGTCACCGTCTGCTGCGCGGTCACCTCCTGGCGGGCCTCCCTGCGGGTGTGCCAGACGGCCACGACGAGCAGGACCAGCGCGGAGACCATCAGCATCGCGCCGGCGTTGGTGCCGGAGGACGGACCCCCTCCGAGCATGATGTCCGCCACGAAGGCGTACGCCGCGGTGACCGCCCACATGTACCCGGCCGTGCGCGGCCTGGTGCGGATGGCCACGATCGTCAGCACCGTCAGATGGCAGGCGAAGCTCGCGGGCAGCCACGGCCATCCCTGCATGGAGCTGCCGAAAACCTGGCTGACCGGGGTGGCCGCCAGCGACAGCCAGAAGGCGCCGACCGGCCTGATCATGGTCAGCAGGATCGGGAACAGGGCGAGCGGGCCGAGCAGCACGGCCACGCCGTCGTTGTCGACAGCGGCCATCAGCAGCGTGAGCAGGCCGATCCCGGAGATCAGGGCGTGCGGTGTCCAGGCCGCGTATTCACGCAGGCGGCCCGGCAGCCGGCGGGTCACCGGGCCGTCCACTCCCATCCGCGGCAGCGGACGGTAGGCGAAGGCGTCGTGGAACAGGTCCTGCCGCAGCCCCCGCAGGGCGCCCGCGGCCAGCCGGTACTCCGGGCTGCGCTGCTTGGCCGCGTCCCCCGTCGGAGGGGTCGGCATCTGAGTCGTGTCGGTCACGTACCGAACCGTAGGCGCCGCCCGGTGTTCCGGTCGTCCCCAGTGAGAGGGGTTCTGCCGGGTCCCTCTCAGGTACTACGGGTGTCACCGCTGGTCGGGCCCGGTCCGGGCGCTCGGGTCAATACCCCGAGGGCCGAACCAGACCCGATTCGTAGGCGAAGACCACGGCCTGCGTACGGTCCCGCAGTCCGAGCTTCACCAGGATGCGGCCCACGTGGGTCTTCACGGTCTGCTCGGCCACCACCAGGCGCTCGGCGATCTCCGCGTTCGACAGTCCCTGCGCGATCAGGGACAGCACCTCCGTCTCGCGTTCGGTCAGCTCGCCGACGCGCTCCCTCAGCGGGGCGCGCGGCCGGCCGTCGAGACGGAGGAACCGGGTGAGCAGACGGCGGGTGACGACGGGCGCGAGGAGGGCGTCGCCGGCCGCCACGACCCGTACCGCCTCGGCCAGTTGGTCGGCGGAGGCGTCCTTGAGGAGGAATCCCGAGGCGCCCGCGTGCAGCGCCTCGTACACGTACTCGTCGAGGTCGAACGTCGTCAGCACCAGCACCCTGATGTGCGGCGAGGCGGCGACGATGCGGCGGGTGGCCTCGATCCCGCCGAGCTCCGGCATGCGGATGTCCATCAGGACGACGTCCGGGGCGAGTTCGGCGACCTTCGCGACCGCGTCGAGGCCGTCGACCGCCTGGCCGACCACGTCGATGTCGGGCTTGGTGTTGAGCAGCACGGAGAATCCCTGCCGGACCATCTGCTGGTCGTCGGCGATGACTACGCGGATGGGGCTGCTCGTCATGGGGTCGGTTCTCCTGTCAGGGGCGGTGAGTCAGTGGGGCGTCGCCCCGTGGGAGGAAGGCCGAGACCGCGAATCCGCCGTGCTGGGTCGGAGCCGCGGTGAGATGCCCGCCGAGCATCGCCGCGCGCTCACGCATGCCGAGCAGGCCGTGTCCCGCGCCCGAGAAGGGCCGGACCGGTTGCTGCGGGCGGGAGTTGACGACGCCCAGATGCAGACCGTGGTGGTCGTGGGAGATCTCGACGCGTACCTGCGAGCCCGGTGCGTGCCGCAGGGCATTGCTGAGCGCCTCCTGGATGATCCGGTACGCGGACAGCTCCACGCCCGTGGGGTACGGCGGAGCCTCGCCCCGGATGTCGGTGACGACGTCCAGGCCGGCGGCACGGGTGTTGTCGATGAGCGCGTCGAGCCGGTCGAGCCTGGGCTGGGGGGCGTCGGGGGCGGCCGTGGAGCCGAGGTCGCCGAGGCCGTAGGGGTCTTCCGAGCCGTCGGGGTCCTCGGAGCGCAGGACGCCCAGCACCCGGCGCAGTTCGGTGAGCGCGTCCAGGGCGTTCTGCCGGATGCCCGAGAGGTTCTCCTTCAGCTCCTCGGAGGGGTTGTCCACCAGGTGCGGGGCCACCTGGGCCTGGATGGAGATCACCGACATGTGGTGGGCCACCACGTCGTGCAGTTCGCGTGCGATGCGGCTGCGCTCCTCCAGCAGGGTGCGCCGGGACCGCTCCGCGGCGGTGATCGTGGCCTGCCGGCCGAGTTCGGCCCGGGCCTCCCGGCGACCGCGCAGCGCCGTGCCGAGCAGCACGGCGACCGCGAACAGCGAGAGGGCGAGCGCCCCGGTGCTCTGGGTGTCCGGGGCTCCCACCAGTCCTTGAAGGAGGTAGGTGACCAGCGCGGACAGGACCAGCGCCTCGGCGGACACACGCGTGGGGACGCGGAGCGCGAGCAGCAGCAGCACGAGCAGCTGCGCGATGAGGCCGGAAGCCGTCCATGGCCACGTGAAGTCGTGCGCGTCGCCGGACATCAGCCGTTGGCGCACCGCGAGGGCCGCGACCACGGTGGCCCCCAGCGACAGCCACCAGGCCGGGATCGGCCGGCTCAGGGCGAGGACCACCGCGCCACCCTGCGCGATCGCGACCGGGAAGGCGAGCCCGAAGGCCAGCCCTCCGCTGTCCTGAAGCAGTGCCATGTCGCCGAGCGTGATGCCGAGCGCGGCCAGGCACAGCAGGCCGTGCGGCAGCCAGCGCAACCACACCGAGGGAGGCAGCGGATCCGCCCGGAGGGTCCACAGGTCGCCGCGCAACACCCGCGACCAGCGCCGCAGGCGGCCCGCGAACGCGTGCTGGGTCCCCGCCTCTGTCACATGGCCAACCCTAGGCATGATGGTGTGCCTCCGTTTCACTGTCGCGGGAGACCGGTTGGGACCGGACGACTCTGGACCGGCGGCCCCTCGGGCGGCGTGGGCCCTGTTCATGGACGCGGAAGGCCGCCCAGCACAGGGCCAGGGCCACCGTGAACAGGGGAAGCCAGACCAGACGGGCCGCCACCCAGGTCACGTGATCGGGGCGGGTGTGCAGGCCGGGGAGGTGACCTGCCGTCAGGGCCGTGGCCGTGGTGGCCATCAGAGCCGTCTGGTGCCACAGGAAGATCGTCATCGCGGAGAGGTTGAGCAGGGCCGCCGCCGCCCAGGCCACCGGGCGGCGCATCGCCCGCCGCAGCGGGTCGCGCAGAAGCAGCGCCAGGCCGCACTGGGCCAGCCCGAAGGTGACGGCGGCCAGCGTCGGCGGGTTGAGGTTGGAGACACCGGCGCCGGGGACGCCGACCATGGACGCCGGATAGCCCGCCCAGGCGATGAGCGCGGCCGTCGCCGCCGCGCCGCCGGTCAGCAGGATCCAGCCCGCGCGTGGGCGCTCCAGTTCGCCCCTGGTCCAGGCCGCGCCCAGCGTGTACGGCACCAGCCAGCCCGCCGCCAGGTTCACCCAGCCGAGCCGGTCGGGGCCGCCCAGGCCGAAGCGCAGGAGGTCCACATGGAGGACGACGGCCAGCGGCCACAGGGGGTGCAGCCGCAGCAGGAGCGGCGTCGCCGCCGTCAGCGCGGCGAAGACCAGGAGGAACCACAGGGGGGACAGGGCCAGTTTGGCCAGTGTGTGGACGGTGTCCGGGTCGGTGCCCGAGACGAGCAGCAGCGCCGATGCCACCGTCCACAGGGTGAGGACGGCCGCCACCGGTCTGAACAGGCGGGACAGCCGGAGCCTCAGCCACTGTCCGTAGGTGGTGCCGCGCTGCCGGGCCGAGGTGTAGCCGCGGGTCGCCACATGACCGCCGACCAGGAAGAACACGGCGAGGGTCTGGAAGATCCAGGAGATCGGGGACAGCCAGGGCAGATGGTGGAGCGGGCTGGCGGTGCGCAGACCGGTCCCGCCGTCGTCCGCCACCAGGGCCGTGACCAGCCAGTGGCCGAGGACCACACCGAGGATCGCGAAGGCCCGCAGGGCGTCCACGGCACGGTCGCGCTCGGCCGGGGTGGCGGCGTCCACCTGGGCGGCGCCCCGGCGTACGCCATTCCATGCGTCCTTCAGACGCGCCGCCGTCGATTTCCACGCGCCCTTCGGACGCGCCGCCGTCGTCGGCTCAGCCATGGCCGACCTCCGGGGTCTCGCCCAGGACGATGCGGGTCAGGTTCGTCAGGGAGGTCGAGCCCGGCCTGAAGTAGTCGCTGTGGCCGCCGTCGCCCGCCGCGAAGACCCGGGCGCCGAAGGCCGGGGAGACCGGGTCGGTGCCGAAGCCGACGGTCGTGCCGAGCAGGTCGAGGCTGATGTGCGGCACCTCCGCCACCCAGTCGGCACCGCCGCGCGCCGCCCAGACGCGGGCCCGGGTGTGCAGCGCGGCGGCGCTGTCCGCGCCGGTGCCGGGGCTGCCGACCAGGGCGATGTCGTTCACGTCGAGGTGGGGGGCGGCGCGTCCGCAGACCACGGAACCGTAGGAGTGGCAGAGCAGGGAGACCCGGGCCTCCCGGCCGGTGACGGCGCGCAGTTGCTGTATGAACTCCCGTAGTCGCGGGGCGGCTTGCTCGGCGCGGTCCGTCGTGGTGACCGTGGTGCTCACCGTGCCCGGGGTCTCGTAGCCGAGCCAGGCCAGCACCGCGGTGCTCGTGCCGTGCGGGGCCTGCCGGCTGAGGCGTTCGTGCAGCGCGCGGGCAGCGTCGCGGAAGCGGTCGTAGGTGTCGATGGAGGTGTCGGAGCCGGGGACCAGGACCGCGACACGGTCGGCGTGGGCGAGGTCGCCGAAGACCTCCGTGGCGAGGCCGGCGCCACGGCCGTCGTAGCTGAGGAACCGGCGTGACGGGTCGGCCATCGCGCGGACCGCGGCGGCGCGCTCATGGTTGCCGTGGGCGGCGGCCATGCGGGACGCCTCGGCGGCGTTGGCACGGTTGGCCGCGTAGGTCTCGTCCAGCGTCGCCGCCGTGACCGGTGCGAGGGCGGCCGGGGCGGGGGCGGGGATCTCGGGGCGTGCGGCGCCGGACAGCGGGACGACCACGGCGGCGGTGATCAGGGCGGCGAGGAGGGCGCGGCGCCGGCGGTGGGTCCGCCTGCGCCCGCAGGGCCCCGGTGCCGTCGGCGGCGATTCGTCCGCCTGATCGGATCCGCGCGGCCGGTGAGCCTCGCGCGGCTCGCTCGTCCCGGCCGCCCCCGTCGTACGCCCCATGGTGGTCTTCCCTTCCGGTCCGCCCGGCCATCGGGCTTGCCTGGAGGGGAAGTTACGGATCGCGACGTGTCGTCCGCGTCATGCCAGGGAGCTCACCTGCGACGTAGCTCTCAGGTACTACGGGTATGAGAGGGAGCGGTCAACGCGGCGTCTCACCAGGCCAATTGCGCGATCTCCTCGGCCACCACCGCGCACGCGTCGGCCGCCGGATCGATCAGCGGGAAGTGGCCGACGTCCTCCAGCAGCGTCAGACCGACCACTTCACCGGACTTCGCCGCCGCGTCCGCGTACGACTCGGCGACCGCCGCTGGCACCACGATGTCCGCGCGGCCCTGGACGAGCGTGGTCGCGATGCCCGTCGGAAGCAGGAACGCCGGGTCGGCGTACGGCCGGCGCTCCGCGAACTCCATGCCGCCGCCGAGGAACTGGCGCGCCGCTCCCCCGCAGACGTCCAGCTTGTCGGCGACGTCGAAGTCGGCGATCGGGGCGAGGGCGACCACACCGCGCAGGGGCGCGGGCCGGTCGGTGCGCCAGGGGGCGTCCGCCGGGAGGACATGTCGGGCCGCCGCCCACAGGGCGAGGTGGCCGCCGGCGGAGTGGCCGGTGAGCACCATGCGGCGCGCGTCGGCCTGCGGGAGCGTTTCGCGTACGAGCGCGGGCAGCGCGTCCACCGCGGCGGCGATGTCGTCGAGGGTGTCCGGCCAGCGGCCGGCGGGCGGGCCGGCGACCGGGTCGCCGTCGGCCGGATGCTCCGCCCCGCGCCGGTACTCCACGTTGGCCACGGCGAAGCCCCGGCGGGCCAGGAAGTCCGCGAACGGCGTGACGTGGCGCCGGTCGTAGCGGGCCCGCCAGGCGCCTCCGTGCAGCAGCACGACCAGCGGGGCCGGCGCGCCGGCGGGGATCTCGCCGCGGGGCGCGTAGAAGTCGATCACCTGGTCGGGGTGGTCGCCGTAGGACGCGAGGGCGTCCGGGTCGACGGGCGGGTGCGAGAAGGCCGATTCCTCCTCGGCGGCGTCCCGGGCAGCTGCGGCGTCGTCCGGCATGCTCCAACCTCTCAGCGATGAAACGGGTTTGGACGAAAGGGGGGTGGCGGACCAGGTGCGAATTCGGCCGTTGGCGGGGACGGTATCAGGCGGGTGACGTGCGCGGACACGTGGATGTCACGCTCGGTGAGGGTTAAACGGTTCTGCTGTTTCGTTACGCTGGCGGTGCGGGGCACACCACGGCCCCCGCCTGCACCAAGGAGGCCGAAATGTCCGCCGAACCCGGCACCGTACGTCCCGGAGGGCGCACCGCGCGTGTCCGCGCCGCCGTGCTCCAGGCCGCCGGAGACGTCCTCGCGGAGCAGGGATTCGACGGCCTCGACCTCGCGGACGTCGCCCGCCGCGCGGAGGTCGGCAAGACCACCGTGTACCGCCGGTGGGGCTCGGTGACCGGGCTGGTGGCCGATCTGCTCGCCGACATGGCCGAGCAGTCGTCGCCGCGCCAGGAGACCGGCTCCGCACTGGGGGACCTGCGGGCCAACGCGGCCCTGGTGCGGCGGACGTTGGCCGATCCGAGACAGGGTGCGCTGTTCCGCGCGGTGATCGCCGCGGCGACCTGCGACGCGCGGACGGCGCAGGCGCTGCGGCGGTTCTACGAGGTGCGGGTCGCGGAGTGGGCGCCGTGCGTGGACCAGGCCGTCGGCCGCGGCGAGTTCCCCGCCGGGACCGACGCGGAGGCGGTCGTACGGGCAGTGTCTGCGCCCCTCTACTACCAGTTGCTGACGACCGGGCTGGTCCCCGACACCCCCGCCGCGGAGCGTGCCGCACGCGCCGCGCACGCCGCCGCCGTGGCGGGGGTGTACGTCGGTTAGCGCGGCGCCGCCCCGCCCAGCACCTCCGCCAGCACCCGCGCCGCCCGCTCCACGTCCGCGAACCCGGCGTACAGCGGGGTGAAACCGAACCGCAGCACATCGGGGTGCCGGAAGTCGCCCACGACCCCCCGCTCGATCAACCGCCGCATCACGTCCCCGGCGTCCGCGCAGCGCAGCGCCACCTGGCTGCCGCGCTCCCCGTGGGCCACCGGGGTCACCGACTCCACGCGTCCCTCGGGCACATACGCCCCGACGCACTCCAGGAAGAAGTCGGTCAGCGCGAGCGACTTGGCCCGTACCGCCTCGATCGACACCCCGTCCCAGACCTCCAGAGCCGCCTCCAGGGCGAGCATGGAGAGGATGTCCGGCGTGCCGACGCGGCCGCGCAGGGCGCCGGCGGCCGGCTCGTAGGCGGGACGCATGCCGAACGGCTCGGTGTGCGAGTTCCAGCCGGGCAGCGGGGAGTCGAAGCGGTCCTGGAGGGCCTGGCGCACGTACAGGTACGCCGGTGAACCGGGGCCGCCGTTCAGGTACTTGTAGGTGCAGCCGACGGCCAGGTCCACGCCGTGCTCGTCGAGCCCGACCGGCAGCGCGCCCGCGCTGTGGCACAGGTCCCACACGGCGAGCGCGCCCGCCGTGTGCACGGCGGCCGTCAGGGACGGCAGGTCGTGCAGGCGGCCGGTGCGGTAGTCGACGTGGTTGAGCAGCACCGCGGCCGTACGGCCGCTCAGCGCGTCCGGCACCTCGGCGGGCGTCACCGGCCGTAGCGTCCGGCCGGTCATCCGGGCCGCCGACTCGGCGATGTAGCCGTCGGTGGGGAAGGTGGTCGCGTCGACGAGGATCTCGTCGCGCTCGTCCCCGGCGATGCGCACGGCGGCCACAAGCGCCTTGAAGACATTGACGCTTGTCGAGTCGCCGACCACGATCTGCCCGGGCGCCGCGCCGACCAGCGGGGCGATCCGGTCGCCGATCCGCTCCGGCGCGGTCCACCAGCCGCTCTCGTTCCACGACCGGATCCGCAGCTCGCCCCACTGCCGGCGTACGACGTCCTCGACGCGGCCGGGGACGTTCGCGGGCAGGGCGCCCAGGGAGTTGCCGTCGAGATAGACGACGTCGTCGTGCAGCACGAACTGCTTGCGGACCGCGGCCAGCTCGTCGGCGGCGTCGAGCGCGCCCGCCCTCACCACCGGCTCAGACATGGGACCTCGCCGTCCACAGCTCCGGGAAGACGTTCTTCTGCGCGCGCTTCTCCAGCCAGGCCACGCCGGCCGAGCCGCCGGTGCCGGCCTTGGCGCCCATCGCGCGCCGGGTGGCGACCAGGTGGTCGTTGCGCCAGCGCCACACGAGCTCGGCGACGTCGGTCAACGCCTCGCCCAGACGGGCGAGTTCGGAGTTCTGGTCGCCGGCGTAGATCGCGGTCCAGGCGGCCTCGACCGCCTCGGTGGGCTCGTACCGGCGCGAGACGTCACGCTTGAGCACCGCCTCGGGGATCGCGCAGCCGCGCCGGGCGAGGAAGCGCAGCACCTCGTCGTAGAGGCTCGGCTCGTGCAGGGCCTTCTCCAGTTCCGCGTGGACGCGCGGGGCGCCGCGGTGCGGGACCAGCATGGACGCGGACTTCTCGGCGAGCAGGAACTCCATCCGGCGGTACATCGCCGACTGGAAGCCGGAGCCCTCGCCGAGGGCGCTGCGGTAGGAGTTGAACTGGGCCGGGGTGAGCTGGCCGAGCGGCTTCCAGGAGGAGTTCAGGGCCTCCAGTTCCCGCACGGAACGCTTCAGGGCGTCGATCGCCACGGCCGGCCGGTCCTCGCGCAGGGCGCGGGCGGCGGTCTCCCACTCATGGACGATGACCGTGAACCACAGCTCCATCACCTGGGTCGTGACCAGGAAGACCATCTCTCCGGGGTCGTCGGAGAGGGTGTGCTGGAGGTGGGTGAGCACGTCCGCCTTGACGTAGTCCTCGTAGGGCGTCGTGCCGGCGAAGTCGAGATTCGGCGTCTCGGGCTCCTGAGTCTGCGTGGACCTCTGAGCCTGCTGGGACATCGCTGTCTCCTGTGTTACTCCGGGTAGCGGTCCGCCCTGCCGTTATCGGCAAAGGGGCCCCGGTCCCCACCGGCATCCTCAGGGATCGCCCGGGGCAGCGCAAGGCCCGCCTGATCACATGGGGCGGGCCTCACGCGGGGCCTAACCCAGCGTCTGTGCCGCGGTCGGCGAGGAGTCCTTCAGGAACTGCGTGCAGCGCTCGTACTCCTCCTGCTCGCCGATCGATCCGGCGGCGCGGGCGAGGCCGTGCAGGGCGCGCAGGAAGCCGCGGTTCGGCTCGTGCTCCCAGGGGACGGGGCCGTGACCCTTCCATCCGTTGCGGCGCAGGGAGTCCAGACCGCGGTGGTAGCCCGTACGGGCGTAGGCGTACGACTCCACGACGCTGCCCCGCTCGAAGGCGTCGTCGGCCAGCTGGGCCCAGGCCAGCGAGGAGGTCGGGTGCTTCGCGGCGACGTCCGCGGGGGCGGTGCCGCCGGCGAGCAGCTCACGCGGCTCCGGGTCGTCGGGGAGGTGGGTCGGGGGCGGGCCCCCGAGAAGGTTCTCGTGAATGGACATGTGGTCCAGTCTGGCCCATCGGGCCGGTGCGGCAGCCTGGGGCGCCCTTGACCGGCCTCACCCCCGAACGCCGGCCGGGCAGACCTTGCCCGGACCGGCGTCGCAGGACGGAGTGGCGGGATGGCTCAGGCCGCGGGAACCGCTTCGATCACGGCGAACGCCCCGGCCGTGCTCACCTTCACCCGCCGCAGACCGGCCGCGGCGAACAGCGCGTCGAACTCGGCTGTCTCCCGCTCCCTGCCGCCGGTCATGCCGAGCATGTTCATGTCCATCAGCGGAGCGAGTCCGGGCTCCCCGACGGCACCGACGAGGTGGTCCACCACGACGACGCGGCCGCCTTCGAGCAACGAGGAGGCGCAGTTCTTCAGGATGCGGACACAGCTGTCGTCGTCCCAGTCGTGGAGGATGTACTTCAGTACGTAGAGGTCCGCGGGCGGGACCTCCTCGAAGAAGTCGCCGCCGACGACGGTGAAGCGCTCCGCCATCCCGTCGGCCCGGGCGGCCTCGGCGGCGGCGGGGACGATGTGCGGCAGGTCGAGGACGCCGCCGTGGAGTTCCGGATCGGCCTTCATCATCGCGCGGACCACATGGCCGGCCGCACCGCCGACGTCCAGGGCGAGCTTGACGCCCTCGGTGTCGAGGACCGCGGCGATGTCCCCGGCGGCGGCGACCGACAGATTGGTCATGGACTCGGTGAAGAGGGACGCCTCCTCGGGCCGGCGTGCGAAGTAGTCGAAGATGCTCGCGTCCGCGTGAGCGGCCGTCACCTGGTGCTCACCGGTGCGGACGGCCTCCGGGAACCGGCCCCACGGCAGCCAGTGCCCCGGCGCGGACTGCGAAACCGCGAAGTGGTGCAGCGAGTTGGGGGCGTCCTTGCGCAAGGTGCCGAGCAGGGACGTACCGGTGAAGTGGACACCGTCCTGCGACGTCATCAGGCCCAGCGACGCGCAGGTGCGCAGGAGACGACGAGTGGCGTCCGGGTCGGTCGACTCCGCGTCGGCGATCGCCTCGGGGGTGTTCGTCCCCGACGCCAGGTGGTCCGCGAGGTTGTACAAGGCCGCGGCACGGACGATCTGGGTCACCCAGTAGCCCGTCACCATGCCCATCATGCGCTGGTGATCCCGCGCCTCGGCCGGTATGTCTGCCGTGGTCATGCCATTGCTCCTTGTGTCGGTGGGGCCGCGAGTCGTGCGGGAGTTCAGCGGACGGCGGCCTGGGCGGCCCGCTCGATCAGCCGGGCCACCGCGCCCGGACGCGAGACCGACACGGCGTGGGAGGCCTTGACCTCGGCGGTGTGGGCGTGGGCGCGTTCGGCCATGAAGCGCTGGGCGGCCGGCGGGATGTTGTAGTCCTCGGTGGCGATCAGGTTCCAGGAGGGGATGGTCTTCCAGGCGGCCTCGGTCGCCTTCTCCTCCAGGGCGGACGCGGCCACCGGACGCTGGGTGGCGGCCATCAGATCGGTGACCGACTCCGGGACGTCGGCGGCGAACTGGTCATGGAACTTATCGGCCTTGATGTACAGGTCGGTACCGGTCCCACCGCCCGCCAGCGGGAACGGCACCGAGGCGAGAGTCCCGCCCAGCGTGCTGCCCGGGAACTTGCCGGACAGCTCCAGCGCGCTCTCGCCCACCTCGGGCGTGAACGCCGCGATGTAGACCAGCGCCTTGACGTCCGGATCGCCGGCGGCCGCCTGACTGATCACGGCACCGCCGTAGGAGTGGCCCGCCAGCACGACCGGCCCCTCGACGCTGTCGAGCACGCTGCGGACGTATGCGGCGTCACCGGCCAGGCCGCGCAGCGGGTTCGCCGGGGCCACCACCGGATAGCCGTCCCGCTCCAGGCGCTTGATGACGCCGTTCCAGCTGGAAGCGTCCGCGAACGCGCCGTGCACCAGGACCACCGTGGGCTTCTTCGCCGGAGCGTCGTGCCGGGCGGTGCGCTCGGTCGCACCCGCGGTGGCGGCCAGGGACACAGCCGCCACGCCGGCGACCGCGCCGAGCACGGCGGTGGTCTTGCGGCCGTTGCGGAAGACGGTCTTGAGGTTCATCTGACTCTCCTTGAAAGCACATCGCCGGGGCACCGGTCAGCCGGTGCTTCCCGTCGCCCCGGTCGGGGTGACATCGAGAAACCTAGCGAACGATTACCTCGTGCACAAGTTAAGTGTCCGCAAGGAACTCGTCAGCGATACACTGGGACCCACAGAGATAGGGACAAAGCGGTTCCGACGACAGCCCGGAACCCGAGGACCAGGGGAAAGGTCGGCCATGAGCGACGAAGACAGGCACACATCCGCACCCGACGGCCCCAGCGAGCCCCCGCTGCCCCTGGAAGACCACTTCTGTTTCACCCTGTACGCGGCCTCACGAGCCGTGACCAGCGCCTACCGGCCCCTGCTGGATCAACTGGGCCTGACCTACCCCCAGTACCTCGTGATGGTCGTGCTCTGGCAGCACGGCACCGCCTCCGTGAAGGACCTGGTCGCCGCCCTGCACCTGGACTACGGAACCGTGACACCGCTGATCAAGCGCCTGGAGGCGAACGGACTGCTCGCACGGCAGCGGCGAGCGGACGACGAACGGGTGGTGGAAGTGGCCCTCACCCCGCAGGGCAGCGCACTCAGCCACCACATCCGCGCCGTCCCCCTCGCCATCGGAGACGCCATGGGCCTGACCGACGAGGAGTTCGCGACCGCGCGGGACCTGCTGGGCCGGCTGACGGCCAACGTCATGCGGCACACCGCCGACACGGCCCCCGCGAAGGCGTCCCGCGCATAGGGGGACGCACCCACTCCGGGCCCGCTCCCCCGACTAGTCGCCCGGCTCCAGCCGCCCCCTGCTCCGCTGCCCCTCCAACGGCGGTGACGTGACGCTTCCGTGGTGGAGGCACTCCGGGCGGCGGCAGTCCGGTGGGAGGGGCCGTACCGTCGCGAAGGCGACCAGCGCACCCAGGACCATGACGCCCGCGCAGATCACCATCGCCCGGCCGAACGCGTCGTCGAAGGCGTCGGCCGAGCGGTAGGCCTCCTCGCTCATGCCGGCCAGCAGCGGCAGCGCGGCCACCGCGATCAGGCCGGCCGCGCGGGCCGCCGCGTTGTTGATGCCGCTGGCCAGGCCCGCGCGGGCGACACTCACGGAGGCGAGGACGGTGGCGGTCAGCGGGGCGACCAGGATGACCAGGCCGAGGCCGAAGACACAGACGGCGGGCAGGACGTCGGCGACGTACGAGGCGTCCGGGCCGACGCGCAGCATCAGCAACAGGCCCGCCGCACCCACCAGCGGCCCGACGGTGAGCGGGATGCGCGGGCCGATCTTGTCGGCCAGAGCGCCGGACCTGGCGGAGAACAGCAGCATCAGCACGGTCGTCGGCAGCAGCGCCGTACCGGCCTGGAGGGCCGAGTAGCCGGAGACGACCTGGAGCTGGAGCGCGGCCAGGAAGAAGAAGCCGCCGAGGGCCGCGTACACGCACACGGTGACCAGGTTGACCGCGGTGAACTGACGCGACGCGAAGATGTCGAGCGGCATCATCGGGTCGGCCCGCCGCTTCTCGACGTACACGAAGGCGATCCCGGCGGCGACACCCGCGACCGCGGTGAGCACGATGGCCAGGGACCCGTCGCGGGCCTCGATCAGCGCGTACGTCACCAGCGCGAGGGACAGCGCTCCGAGAGCCGCGCCCAGCACGTCGAAGCGGCCGTGCTTGGACCCTCCCCCACCGGACTCGGGGACATGGTGCAGGGCGATGGGGACGCACAGCAGCGCCAGCGGGACGTTGAGGAGGAAGACCCAGCGCCAGCCGGGCCCGTCGACCAGCCAGCCGCCCAGGAACGGGCCGACGGCCGCGCCGATCCCGCCGAAACCGGACCACAGGCCCACCGCCCGGGCCCGGTCATCGGGGTGGAAGGACGCCTGGATCAACGCGAGGGAACCGGGGGTGAGAAGCGCGCCGCCGATGCCCTGCAAAGTCCGCGCGGCGATGAGGAATCCGGCGTTCGGGGCGAGCCCGCACAACAGCGAGGCCGCGGCGAACCAGACGACGCCGATGACGAAGATCTTGCGGCGGCCGTAGCGATCGCCCAGCGAACCGCCGAGGAGGATCAGACCGGCGAGGGCGAGGGTGTAGGCGTTGACCGTCCACTGGAGGGCGGACAGGTTCGCGTCCAGGTCCTCGCCGATCCGGGGGAGGGCGACGTTGACGACGGTCGAGTCCAGCAACGCCATGCTGGAGCCGAGGACGGTGGTGAGCAGAATCCACTTGCCTTGCGGGGAGGCCATCCGGACGTCGGGCATGACCCCAGGTATACAGCGAGCCCGGTGCCGTAGCACCGGGCTCGCTGCATCCGCAACGGCTACTTGATCCGCGTACCCGCGGACCGCAGGTGGGCGCAGGCCTCCGTCACCCGCGCGGCCATGCTCGCCTCGGCCAGCTTGCCCCAGGTGCGCGGGTCGTAGGTCTTCTTGGAGCCGACCTCGCCGTCGACCTTCAGGACGCCGTCGTAGTTCTGGAACATGTGGGCCGCCACCGGACGCGTGAAGGCGTACTGGGTGTCGGTGTCGATGTTCATCTTGACGACGCCGTTGTCCAGCGCGGTCGCGATCTCCTCGGCGGAGGAGCCGGAGCCGCCGTGGAAGACGAAGTCGAACGGGGACGCCTTGCCGTACTTGGCGGCGACGCCCTCGTTGAGCTCCTTCAGCAGCTCGGGACGGAGCACGACGTTGCCCGGCTTGTACACACCGTGGACGTTGCCGAAGGACGCGGCGAGCAGGTAGCGGCCCTTCTCGCCCAGGCCGAGCGCCTCGGCGGTGCGGATCGCGTCGTCGACCGTCGTGTACAGGGAGTCGTTGATCTCGTGCGAGACACCGTCCTCCTCGCCACCGGTCGGGGTGATCTCGACCTCAAGGATGATCTTGGCAGCGCGGGTGCGCTCCAGGAGCTCCTGGGCGATGGCGAGGTTGTCGGCGAGCGTCTCGGCCGAGCCGTCCCACATGTGCGACTGGAAGAGCGGGTTCTCGCCGCGCGCGACACGCTCCTCGGACACGGCGATCAGCGGCCGTACGTACCCGTCGAGCTTGTCCTTCGGGCAGTGGTCCGTGTGCAGGGCGACGGTGATGTCGTACTTCTTGGCGACGATGTGCGCGAACTCGGCCAGGGCGACGGCGCCGGTGACCATGTCCTTGCTGTGCTGGCCGCCGAGGAACTCGGCACCACCCGTGGAGATCTGGATGATGCCGTCGCTCTCCGCCTCCGCGAAGCCGCGCAGGGCCGCGTGCAGGGTCTGGGAGGAGGTCACGTTGATGGCCGGGTAGGCGAACTTGCCTGCCTTCGCCCGGTCGAGCATCTCGTTGTAGACCTCGGGGGTTGCGATGGGCATCTGTCCGCTCCTTGGAGTGTGCGGGTTGACGTACTGCGTACGGCGTTTTTCTTACGGCCCTGACCTAGACCTTGGGGGGTGTGACGTCGTCGTCGGGGCACATCTTTCCAGACGAACCGGGATGCTCCGAGTGCCGTCTCAGTCCAGGCCCAGCTCGTCCTTGGAGTACGCGAACAGGTACGGCACCCCCGCGCCCTCCTGGATCTTTTCGGCGGCGCCGGTGGCCCGGTCGACGATGGTCGCGACGGCGACGACCTCGGCGCCGGCCTCGCGCACGGCCTCGACGGCGGTGAGCGGGGAACCGCCGGTGGTGGAGGTGTCCTCGACGACGAGCACACGGCGGCCGGCGATGTCCGGCCCCTCGACCCGGCGCTGGAGCCCGTGCGCCTTGGCGGCCTTGCGCACGACAAAGGCGTCCAGCCGCTTCCCGCGCGCGGCGGCGGCGTGCAGCATGGCGGCGGCGACGGGGTCGGCGCCCATGGTCAGGCCGCCCACCGCGTCGAACTGGAGCTCCGCGGTCAGGTCGAGCAGCACCTGACCGACCAGCGGGGCCGCCTCGCCGTCGAGGGTGATGCGGCGCAGGTCGACGTAGTAGTCGGCCTCCAGCCCCGAGGACAGGGTGACCTTGCCGTGCACCACGGCCTTGTTCTTGATCTGTTCCAGCAGCTCACCGCGTACGTCAGTCATGCCGCCCAGCTTAGAGGCGCCGCCAGCGCCAGACGGTGGTGGCCTCCAGCGGTTCCAGGGGTGTGACCAGGCGGGGTCGGGTGTTGAGCCCGTTGGGCGGCCCGGTCTGCGGCTCGATGCAGACGGCGGCCTCCTGTTCGTCGTACACCACCACCCACTGCTCGCGGCTGCTCACCTTCAGCTCCAGCCGCCCCGGCCAGGTCAGGGTGACGTCGACGCCGTCGGGCATGCCGAAGCAGTCGTCCCAGGGGCCGGGGCGGGGGTCGATCCGGTTCCCGGTGGGCAGGTGGTCGTCCCCGCGTTCCTCCTGCCAGGCGGGGCTGAAGTCGAGCAGGACGTCCTGGTCGCCGTCGCCGCCGAGGGTGCGGTTGAACCAGGGGTGCCAGCCGATCTGGGCCGGGAAGGACGTCTCGTACGTCTCGACGGACATGGTGAGGCTGAGGCTGTCCGGGGTGAGCGCGACGGCGTGGGTGACGCGACCGGCGTAGGGCCACGGCTCGACCAGGTCATAGGTGATGACGGCTTCGTCATCGGTGACGCGGGCGACGTTCCAGGCGCCGTCGCGGGCGGTGCCGTGGATGGCGTGCGGCGGGGCGTTGAGCGGCATCTGCCGCATCTGGGCCCCGTCCAGGAACCGACCGTCCCTGATCCGGCCGCACCAGGGGACCATGGGAAAGCACCCGAACCGCTCCCCCTGCCGCAACAGCTCGGTCCCGCCGACGCGAAGCCCCCCGACCCGCCCGCCGTTGCCCGGCAGCACGTCCACCTCCGCGTCACCCGCGGTCAGCGTGATGTGTTCGTTACGCACGGCACGACCCTACTGGGCCGATCAAGGGGACCTCTCACAGCCGTACGGCGAAACCTCTCAGCGTCGTCGCCGCAGCATCCGCCCCACGACGATCGCCGAGGCCACCACGACGACGGCCGCCGGCGCGGCCCACCGCAACGCCGGGTTCGGCGCGACGGTCTGGGGCGCCGGGACCGGCGCGTACCGCCCGCGGGGCGGTGCGTGGTCGACCTCTTCCGCGCTGCGCCCGATCATCGTCCGCCGGGCGTGCGCGGCCTCGGCGACGGGCGGCTCCTCCTCGTCGCCGTCGTCCTCGTCCCGGGCCTGGAGTGACGGCGGGGGCACATCGGTCTCGAAGACGGACGCGGACTCCGCGTCGCCGACGGGCCCTTCCCCGCTCCCGGCCTCCGGTGCCGCGTCGTCATCGGCGTCCGGCGTCGTCTCGAAGTCGCTGGTCGCCCGCGTCTCGAACTCCCCGGGCGCCAACGACTCCTCCACCGCCTCCTCGGCCGCGGACTCCCCCGCCACGCCGCCCAGCTGCTCCCCGAACCGATTCAGCAGCCGCCCCACGGCCGCCTGGACCGCGTCCGATGCGAACTCCGTGATCCGCCCGTCCGCCGAGGCACTGCCCTCGAAGCCCACGACGGACCCGCCGTCGGCCGCCCGCACCCGCACGGTCAGGGCCAGCTTCACGGACCCGCTGCCGCGCGCCTCGGCCGCCTCGCCCTCGACGGCGTACGAGCCGTCCTCCCGGGCCGACACCCGCACGGCGCCCCGATAGGTGATGGTGTGGCCACCGACCCGCAGCTTCAGCCGCCCCGCGACGGGATCGGCCCCGGCGTCCTGCTGAAGCCCGGGGACCGCCCGGGCCACCCGTACGGGATCGGCCAGCACCTGCCTCAGCCGCTCGACCGCAACCGGAACGAACACCTCATGCTCCATGCCGATCGAGCCTACCCAGCATGGCGTGAACCGCACCCGAACATCCCGGGATTCTCACCTCGCGCCCGTCCGGCGGGCGTATCCTCCCGGCCCGGCCTCGCCCCAGGGCACCGCTCAGTACCGCGGGTGCACCAGCGTCGACGGCCCGAGTCCCACGAGCCGTGTCCCCTCCGCCGCGCGTCCGTCCGCCATCAGCCCCGCCTGCGTCAGGGTCCCGGGCCGCGGCGCCCCCACCCCGAGTCGCAGTTCCGGGCGCTGTGCCCGACCGGCGAGGAGGAACCCCCATTCGTGCGGTGCGCGCGCCGGTCCGCTCAGTCGGTCGGGGCCGGCCGTGAAGGCGGAGTCGCGGCCCCGGACCCGGTAGGGGGCGGTGTGCAGGCCGGCCGCGCGCAGGGTCGTGTCGACCGTCCAGAAGACGCGCGGGCAGGTGGAGACCGGCCCGGCGTGCACCGCGAGACGGCCGTGCGGGGTGAGGGCGCGGCGGGCGAGGCCGTAGAACTCCTGCGAGTACAGCTTCGTGCTGGCCGTGATGCCAGGGTCGGGCAGGTCGGAGATGACGACGTCGTAGGTCGAGGGTGGTGCCGTCCGCAGCCAGCGGAAGGCGTCGTCGGTCATGACGTGGACGCGGTCGTCGTCGTACGCGTAGCCGTTGAGGCGGGACAGCGGGGGGTCCTGGCGCGCCAGCCGCACCACGCCGGGGTCGACCTCGACGACGTCCACCCGGTGCACCCCGGGGTGACGCAGCACCTCACGCGCCGCCAGCCCGTCGCCGCCGCCGAGGATGAGCACCCGGGTGTGCTCGCCGTTCATCGCGGGGTGGACCAGCGCCTCGTGGTAGCGGCGTTCCTCGCGCCCGCTGACCCGCAGCCGTCCGTCGAGGAAGAGGTCGAGGGGGCGGCCTCGGGTGCCGCCGGTGATGACGACCTCCTGCATGCCGGTCCGCAGCGCCACGCGGACGTCCTGTCCGTACACCTCGTGCCGGGCGGCCCGTTCGAAGTCGTCGACGAGTACGGCGGCGGAGGCGAGGATGCCGAGCACGGTGACGTTGGCGATCGTCAGCAGCCAGCGGGCGCGGCGGGTGAGGTCGCCCCGGAACAGGCCTAGGACGAGCGCGCCGCCCGCGACGACGTTGACGGCGCCGGTGATCAGGGCGGAGGTCAACTGGCCGAGCAGGGGCAGCAGAAGGAAGGGAAAGGCGAGGCCGCCGACGAGGGCGCCGACGTAGTCGGCGGCGAACAGGTCGGCCACCGCGCCGCCCGCGTCCTGCCGTCGGATGCGCTGGATGAGCTCCATCAGCAGGGGCACTTCGGCGCCGATGAGCAGGCCGATGGTCAGGGAGAAGGAGACGAGCAGCACCCGGGACCCGGCCCCGCCCGTCCCGCCCCAGCCGCCGGTCCAGGCGAACGCGGCGTACAGGGCGAGCGCGCTGCACCCGCCGACCAGGGCCAGTACGGCCTCGACGGCGCCGAACCCGGCCGCCGCGTGCGGGCGCAGGCGTTTCGCGGCGAGGGAGCCGATGCCCATCGCGAACACCATGACGGACAGGACGACGGAGGCCTGGGTGACCGAGTCACCGATCAAGTACGAGGCGAGGGCGACCAGTTCGAGTTCGTACACGAGTCCGCAGGCGGCGCAGACGAAGACGCACACGAGGACCAGGAACCGCCCGGTGTCGGGCCGCACCGGCAGCCGCGGTCGGCCGCGCCAGGGCGGCGTCGTGCCGGGCGGGGCGGGGGCGTGCGGCTCGATCACGCTGCCGACGGTACGTCACTGCACGGGCACGCTTCGTCACCCACACGTGTGGTGTTGGGGCGCGGGACGTTTGCGTCGCCGATCGACCAGGGCGGCTGCTCTGGACCTGCGCACCCCCACCCTTGTCCGCGTCGCCACCAACTGCCCGTCCTGCGGGTACGCGTGCCAGGTGCGCCAGTGCACCTGGCCCTCGTGGTGCTGGGCCAGCATCGCGGTGAAGGCGTGCGGGCTGCCGGGGAAGACGCCGGCGAGGCCGTGCGGGTGGTCGGCGACCAGGGCCAGCAACTCCTGTGCGCGTCCGGCGAACTGGCCCGGCGACAGGATCTCCACCCGGGCCGCGAACTCGTACTCCCAGTCCCCCTGTCGCTTGGCCACGCCGAGCGGAAGGGGGGTGCTGCTGCCGGGGATGCAGGCCACCGTCTCCGAACAGTTGCCCCGCTTCTCCTCCAACAGCACCTGGTGGGACGCGCCGAGCAGTCGCAACTGGAGTTTCGCGTCGGTCAGTTCGAGGTCGAGCAGGGCCAGCGCGGGCAGCGGCTCGCGCCCCAGGGCCCAGGCGAGGTCGGCCGCGCGCGTGTCGGTATAGGCGGTGTTCAGGGTCGTGAGCATGGATCGGCTCCGCAAGCACACAAAGAAAGGGAGGTGGAGGTCGCCGGCGCCCCCGTCCGACACCGGGAGGCCGGCCCGGTCAGCCCAGTCGGCCGGTCAGAAGAGGTGTCCGCGGGACGTCCGAGGGGCTGCGTCGGTGAAATTAACTGAATCATGAACGGTGGGGCCGCCACAGCGTTTTTACCCAAGTTCGTAGGGTTTCCATCCCTCAGAGGGCTTATCAGCTCAACTGTTCAACTCCGGCGTACGCCACCGGGCGTGGGGCGCGCGCCGGTGCACGGCGATTCCCGCCCGGCTCCCGCCCGTGAAAACCCGTGAGAACACGAAAGCGGGGCCGGTCCCAGGTACCGGCCCCGCTCCCCTCCGGATGCGGTTCCCCCTGCTCGGGGAGCTCAGCTGCCCCGTGTCAGCTGCCTCCGCCACCGCATCCGCCCCCGCCTCCTCCGCAGGACGACGACGACCCGCCTCCGCATGACGAGCCGCCACCGCAGGAGGAGCCACCCCCGCAGGACGACGATCCGCTGTCCCCGCCGGCCCACCAGCTGCCGCTGCCGCTGTCGCCGTGCGAACGCCTCCTGCGGCTGTGGCCGCTGTGCGCCGACCGGGCGCCTGTGCGGACGGCGGACACGACGACCGCCACGAACACCACTGCGACCAGCGCCACGATGAAGCCTGTAACCATGGCGTCAGCCTCCTTCCGTTCCCCGTAGCGGACCGAGACGTCCCCCCGTGGGCGCCTCCCGCTCGGTGCGTGCGAGGGAGATGCCCGGCCGGTCGGCGACCCAAAGCAGAGTTGAGGAACTTCAGAGGCTTCTCCACGGGCAACGGCCCCTGACCTGCACATAAGGGCAGTTCAGGGGCCGTACGTGGGTCACTGGGCCGTCTGTGGGCCGTGATCTTCCCGAGGACAGCAGTACGGCAACGTGCCTTCCCTCGTGCTGCTGGACCGACATCGCAACCGCCTTCCAACCTGACCTGCACGATCTTGACTCGGCCTTTGTCTGGTGTGGAGAATCGGTCTCGGGGTGGTCCGCGATGCGGATGAGGGCGATCAGACGGCCCGTGTATGTGTGGCTGCCGGTGACCTGCGCGATCGCCAGCTACGCCGTCGCCTCTCTGCTGATAGGACCACTGCACGAAGAACCATCGGCGGCCTTCCTGCTCGGCGGTGTGGCGATCTTCTTCTGGGCGCTCGGGTGGGACTCCGCGATCCGCAGTACCGCCGACCGCGTGTCTGTCACCAACTTCCTCCTGACCTCGACCGTTTCTTGGAACGACGTCGCGCGGGTGACGGCCGACGATGGCCTGATCATCGCTCTGCGGGACGGGCGCACCATCGGTTCGGTCGCCTTCGGCAGTTCACTGATGGGCACTTTCACCGGATACCGGACCCACCAAAGAGCCCTTCGACTGCTTGGGGAGGCGCACCGCTCGGCGTCGCGGGCGCACCGCGGCAAGAGCAACAGCCCGACCCGGATAGACGTGACGTTCGAGTGGAGACGTCTCCTCTGTGCCCTTGTGGCTGTCTACGGCCCACTCCTCATCATCTGGGCACTGTCACGGTGAGTGCACGGCGCTGCCCCGCATCGAAGGGCAGCGCCTGAACACGCATCAACCCGCAAGCGACAGCTACACCCCGTTCCCACTCGCCGCGAATTCCTTCGACGTCCGGAGCATCCCCTCAGCGATCTCCTCCTGAGACGCCCCCTGACGCTGAAACACCGTGTCGATGGCGCGGCGGGCACGCTTGCGGCTGTCGGGCATCAGGTGGGCGTACACCCGCAGCGTCAACCCCGGGTCGGCGTGCCCCATGTACTCACTGACGGCCTTGATGTTCTCGCCGGCGTCCAGCAAGGCGGATGCGTAAAAGTGCCGTAGGGCGTGCATGCCGTGCTCACGCGCCGACTCGTACTTGCCGTCATCGTCCACGTCCAGGATGAGTCCAGCGGCGGCGAGAGCAGGCTTCCACTCCTTGCCGTTGAAGTTGCTGCGCCAGACCATGCCCCCTTGCTCCGCTGTGAAGATCAGACGAGCGGATACCTTCGGGCCCTCCGGTACGTCCCACGGCAACGTGATCTCTACGGGCTTGAAGGCGTCCATGTGCGCCCGGAGGGCTTCCGCCACGGAGTCGGGCAGGGGAACGTCCCGTTTCTTGCCTCCCTTGGGGAGGGCGAAGACCGGGTGCCCTTCCACATGCTTGATCTGCCGAACCACGTGAAGCGTGCGGCCGTCGGCGTCTATGGCGTCCTCAGCGAGCCCGAACACCTCGCCCTGGCGCAGGCCGCACCCAGCTCCAACGTTGACCATCGCTTGGTACCGGTCCTGAAGGGCCGCGCGAACTGCGAACACCTGGTCGGGCACCCACGGGATGACGGGATGCGGGTCAGGCTTGGGGCGCCGAACGGTTCGGGCACCGCACGGATTGCGGGACAACAGCGTGTCGTCGACAGCGGCGGACAGGACCGCTTGGACGTCCGCAAAGATGTTCCGGGCGTAGGAGGCACTGACGCCAGGCTTCGCTTCCAGGGCCGCGACAAGCTCCCTGATGTGCTCCGGCCGGAATGTCCCGACCGGCCGGGTGCCGAGCACCGGGTAGACGTGCAGCCGAAGGCGCCGGCCGAGTTCCTTCCGCGTCATCGGGCTCGAAGTCCTGGTGTCCAACCACTTGTCGGCGTACTGCCGGAATGTGATCTGCATGGACTTGGGGTCGGTGTACTGGCCGCGCGTCATGTCCGTCTCGATGGCACTGAGCCACTTCTCAGCGAGCCGCTTCTGACGGTCGGGGAAGCTCTTGGACTTCTCGGTGCCGTCGGGGCCGACGTAGCGGGCCCGGTAGCGCAGGCCGGTGCCGTAGCGGTCGGATTTGACGCGGACGGTCTTGCCGGCGGTGTTGGTCTCAGTCTTGAACCAGCGGTCTTGGATGTGGCCTGCCATGTGGGGTGTGGTCCCTTCGGAGCATGGGACGGGGAGGGCCACGGTGTGGCCCTCCCCGGGGAGTTGGGTGGTGCGGAGTGCGGCAGGCTCAGGCCGCGTCTTCGAGGGCGGTCTGTTCGGCCTCCCACGCCTGTACGGCGGCGGGGTTGAAGCGGAGGTAGCGTCCGACTCGGAAGCCGGTCGGGCCGATGCGCTTGCGGCGCCACTGGTAGACGGTCTCGACGCTCGGGAGGCTGAACATGGTGACCAGGTCTTCAGGGGTGAGGTAGCGGTCCGGGAGGCCGCCGCGCAGGAGGGCGCGCGGGTCGGTCGGCTCGTCGGTGGCCATGGCGTGGTGACTCCTCATGTCCGTCGCGGGGTTGGGTGAGGTGTCCTGCGGTGGGTTGCGTGCAGGCGTCGGGGGCCTGCGTCTGTCCGAGGTGCGGATTTCTGCGTCACCTGCGTCATCTGCGTCATTCACCGCTCTGACCTGCGGTTTCGCGGTGACGCAGAACGGTGGGGGTCCGTCACCGGTGACACAGACCTGCGTCATCGGGTGACGCAGGTGACGCAGGATGACGCAGGAATCGGCCGTCTGCGTCACCCGCCTTTCGGCAGGTCACCGGCCGTTTTCGGGGCCCGGGTGACGCAGGTGACGCAGCGTCTCTCTACTTCGGACAAAGAGGGTGGTGGTGTCTGTTGTGGTGCGCGGCTCAGAAAGTGAACAAGGAGCCGCTTCGCGGCGCGACCCTCACAGGGCGGCGCCGCCGCCGAACAGCAAGAGGAGCACGCGCCCCCGGGTGCTCCTCTTGCTTGTGCGGGGCGGTCGTGGTGCGCGCGGTCAGAAGGCCGCTTCCTGCTCGGACGGAGGCGGCGCGGCGGCCGGCCGCGCGATCTCGATATAGCGGGATGCGTTGGTGCGGCCCCAGTCGATGAGGACGCCCCGGGCCGCGAGAGTGGGTTGAAGGCGCTTGAGGCGGTCTGAGAGCACCTTGCCGGTGGTCGGCCACCCTTTAGGCAGCGGACGGAAGTCCTCGCCCGCGTAGAGGCCCGTGAGGCAGTGCAGCCACTCGGCCGACGTCATCCGCTGCTCGGTGCCCGGCTCGATGCCGGCGGCGTGCTTGAGCACCGTCTGCGCCAACAAGTCGCCCTCAATGACGTCGTCGTTGAGGTCATCCAGGCTCGCCCGGTAGGCGGCCAGCGCCCCCAGACCGGTGGCCGCGTCGAGCTGCGCGCACAGGTGCGCGAAGTCGGCCATGCGCAGGTCGGTGGGGATGTCCGCCTCGGCCGCCCGCACCTGCACGGTGAGGTCCAGCAGCGAGCCGAGGATGACGGGCAGCACCTCTGCGAAGTCGGACCACAGTTCCGCTTCCGTGCGCCTCACGCGGGGGCGTTCCAGCCGCAGGGGCAACAGCCGTTCGGCGAGGTCGGGCCGGATGACGCCCACGTCGATGCCGGTCAGGAGCAGGGGGCGGCGGTAGCCGACGCGGAAGACGTCCCCGTCGGTGAACAGGGCACGCTTGACGTTCTCGGCGCCGGTGACGATGCAGCACATCGCATCCGACAGCTCCGGGGTCATGTGGGAGAGGTTGTCCAGGGCGGTGACCCAACCGGCCGCTACCGCTGTGATCAGGTTCTCCTCATCCTTCGGGGCTCGGCGCAGGTCTCCGGTCATGCCCTCGATGATCCGTACGAGCATCCGGCCGCCGGTGGACTTGCCCGCCCCCTGCGGCCCGGTGAGGAACGGGGCCGGGACGGGCACCGTCGGCCCGAGGCAGCCGATGAGCCAGGCGATGGCCAGGCACTCGGTCTCCGCGGTGGCGAAGTTGCACAGCCGCATCAGCAGGTCGATGCCCTTGCCGTTGGTGTCCTTGGCCGGCAGGGGCAGTTCCCCGGTGAGCTGGGTGCGCCGCCAGCACAACTCGCGCGGGTCCGGGGTGGCGATGTCCCATCCGGTGGGGTGGATCCGCACGGACTGCCCGTCGCTGCGCCCGAGATCCAGCCACGTCGCCCCGTCGAATCCCGGGGCGACGCGGATGTGCACGGGCTGAACGTCCTCGGTCAGTGCGAGTGCCTCGATCAAGTCGAGCGCCTCCTTCATGGCGGTGCCGTTGAACACGCCGACGCCGTCCTTGAACAGGCCGACCATGAGTTCTTGGCGGTGGCTGCCGGTGGTGCCCTGGGAGCGGATCGGGCGGGCCACGGGGTGGCCGTTGCGCTGCGCGTACACGGTGCCGTCGGCGGTGCGGAAGTAGCGGAAGTGGGATTGCGCGTAGTCGGTGATGACCTGCCGTGCAGGGTTCTTTTCGTCCTCGGACATGGCTACATCCCCAGGGCGGTGCGGGCGTTGGTCCACGCGTCGGTGCAGTGCCGGGCCGTCTCGCCCTTGGTCTGCGCGGCGGTGAACAGCCGGGCGACGTGGCTGTCGGTGAGGCAGCCGCACCGGCCGTGCGTGGACAGCACCGCGAGGAACGTCCCGTAGACGGTGGCGTGGATCGCGCTGCGGGCGGCGGTGATGCGCTGCTCGGCCATGGCGATGCCGCGTTCCAGGAAGGCGGGCGTGCGGTGCGGGCACTGCCCGCCGCTGCACCCGGTGGACGCGCCGGCGTGCGGTACCGGCCGGGCCGAGGAGCGCGTCTTGGCGGCCAGGGCACGCACGGTGTCCGGCAGGTCGACCATGCGGCCGGTGCCGGGACCGAGGTAGCGGGCATAGGACATGGACGACTTGACGTCGACGCCGGGACGCACCCTGTTGCGGGAGGTCATGGCACCCCGGTAGATCCAGTGCTCACCGCGCGTGGTCGGCACGGTCCGTGTGGCCGGTAGGGTCGCGCGGGCCCATGCGATGGCGTCCGCGTCGTCCAGGTCGACGACGGTCAGCCCGGCGCCGCCGGGGTGATAGCCGACGCACACCGCGCGCCCCCACGCCGCCGCCCACGGGGGCGAGACGATGACGGCCGGGTCGGTGGTCGCGGCGGCCCAGGCGTGGCAGACGTCGGGGCAGTCGCAGGGGCCCGGGGTCTTCATGTTCGGCCGGCCGCCGCACGCGTTGTCCGCGCACGTCGTGCAGTTACCGAACGGGACCTTGCCCCGACGCAGGGGCAATACGGGCACACCGGACGCCGCGAGACTCAGCGCCGTATGCTGCGGATAGGGCGTGGGTTGCGTCATGCTGGGTTGTCTCCAGTTCCTTGACGGGCTCTGGCTGGCAAGGGCGGCCCCGGATTCATTGGCGTGAGTGGGGGCCGCCCTTGGCGTAGCTAGCCGTGGAAGTGGTTGCGCTTGAACGTCGCCTTGCGGATGTTCACGGTCGTCCCGGCGCCCTGGTGGCCGCTCGCGCTGAAGAGCTGCACGGCGATCCATCCGCCGAAGATCACGGCGGCCAGGGTGATGAGCTGGGTGATGAACGCGGTGAGCGCGGCGATGAACGAGGTGAGCAGGATCAGCCCGCCGCACACCGCGAGGAACCCGATGCCCCCGAGGGCGACGTTCACGGCCGTCCGCGAGACGGCCGGCTTGGCCGCTACCGGCTCGGGCTGGACGGGGTTGATGGCGTAGCCGGTGACGACGCGGCCGTCCGGCAGGACGATGCTCGCCACCGCCGGAACACTGCCGGGCTGCACCGGCACGACCGGTGCCGACACGGCCACGGCGGGCGGGAGCGGGGTGGGCTGGTGGACTTCCACGGCCAGCTGTGCGGGCACGTGCGGGGTGTGGTCGGGGTACATGCGGAATCCCTTCCGGTGCTCGGTTGGGGAGGTGGAGGCACCCCCGTCGGGGTGCCGTGTGGAGGGGTGTTTCGGGGGTCTGAGCAGGGCGCCTCCCCGCCTCCCCGAAACGATGTTTGTGCTGATCAGTGCGGGGAGGCGGGCCCGGGGAGGGGGTTGGGGAGTTCTCCCCGCCTCCCCGGGCCGGACGGGTGTTCCTCCCCGCTACTCGGCAGCGGAAGCGGAATCGTCGGCGTCGCGGTTGGCGAGGGCGCGGGCCACGTCGTCGCGGCGCACGACCATGACCCCGTGGGACTTCTTCGGCTCCTCGCCGTGCTCCTCCAGCAGCCGCTTCAGGCGGACGTTGTTCCACTCGCGGTAGACGGCCGTGTCGAGCGCGTGCAGCCGCTTCAGCACCTCATCGGTGCGCAGTCGGGCCGCGTCGCCGATGACGGCCGCGACGTCGGCGAGCGCATCGCGCTCCTCGGTGCGGTCGATGGCGTGCAGGGTGGCCACTCCGTCGCGCAGGGCCTTGGCGCGGGCGGCGATCTCGGCGGCCGGTTCGTCGTCGATGAAGTGGGTTCGCACGGTGATGGAGGACTGGCCGGCGGGGATGGCGATGCCGTCGGAGGCGACCACGAGGGTGCCCTTGTCCAGGCCCTGGCGCAGCAGGTGCGGGGCGGCGCCGGCGTTGACGGCCTTGGCTCCGAGCGCCATCTCGGCCTGCGATTCGGTGCCGACCACGAGGGAGGCACGGGTGTGGGCGCCCTCGCGGACCAGCTTGGGAAGGTTCTGGTCGGTGGGGTCTTGCGTGCCCTGCCACATCAACACGTCGACCGCACGGCCCTGGTTGTGGATCTCACGCACCGCCATGAAGTAGCGGGAGGTGGCCTTGGCGCCGCCGTAGGGGCGACCGTCCTCGCCCTTGGCCGGGCACATGAACGCCTTCTGCGCCTCATCCACCAGCACGATCAGCGGCGGGAACGCAAGGGAGGGGTCTTTGCGAACCGCCTCGATCCGCCGGTTCATCTCCTCCACCGCGTCCTCAACCATCTCGGTCGCCTGAATGCAGTGACTGTCCGAGGGGCCCTCGATCAGGACCTTTGCGATGCCGTCGAACGGGGCCCAGTCACCGACACCCTTCAGGTCGGCGATCCAGAACTGCACCGTCCTATCCAGCGCCAACCACAGAGCCAGGGCGCGCAGGGCGGCCGTCTTGCCCTGGTTGGACAGGCCCGTGACCAGCAGGTGGCGCTGATACACGCTCAGCTCAGCGGCGTCCCCGCGCAGGTCCTGGCCCCACGGGGCCCGACCGGTCTTGTAGTTCGCGGTCAGCGTCTCGTCGGTGACCAGCGGGGACGGGCCGATCGGCTCGTCCAGCGCCCCGGAGTCGGCGATCCACAGCCGCACCGTCCGCGCGGCCTCCGGGATCGTAATGAACACCTCGTGCTCATGCCGGGTCAGGTTCTCGGCAAGCTTGCGGCGCTTGCCCTGCACCTCGTTCGTGGCCACCCCGGAAGGCAAGGTCACGTCGACCTCGACACCGCATCCGGCGATGCGGATCGGTCCGAGCATGCTCGCGCCGGCGTCCCCCATCTCCTGAATCGCCTTGCGCAAGGCCGGGATTCCCAGGTCACGCAGGGCCATGACCACGATCGACGGGGTGATCGGCTCACCTTCGCTCGATCGGGCGTTGGCCGGCAGCGCCCACTGGGGTGCGGCCTGCTGCTTGCTGCCGACGGCCCACATGCCCAGCAGGGCGAACAGCGGTCCGAGGACGACCGCGTAGGGCCACACGACCTGCACGATCCGGATCAGGGTGGCGATGAAGTCGATGGTGGCGGCGAGCGGGGTGACGACGTCCTTGACGTCGCCGTTGCTGATGGCCATCACGATCCCGAGCGCGACCAGCGCGCCGATACCCATTCCCGTGCCGACGGCGGCGCCCTTGGCGACCTCGATCGGGGAGTGCAGCAGGTCCATGCGGCGGCGGTGGCGGGCGTCACGGAAGCGCTGAAGACGCTCTTCCCACTCTTCGGCGACTTCGTAGTTCCCCGCGGCTTCCGCCGCGCGGAGCATGCGTTCGTAGCGGGCGCCGGTGCGGCCGTCCCAGGTGCGGCGGGCCACGATCCGGCCCCCGTTGAACGTGTAGAGGCCGTGCCGGGCGACCGCGCGAGCGGCGGCAGTGGTGCGGTCGTGGGTGGCGGCGGACTTCACCGCCCGCCCGGAGCGCACCCACAACGGCACCGGCCGCGCGGGCAGGGCGTCGGGCACCACGGTCAGCGTGGTCACCGAAGCATCAGGGTCGACGGGTTCGGGTGTCTTGTGGAGGTGGATGACGTTCTCGGACATGCTGGGAGTGCTCCTGACTGCCCCAATGCCGGGGCGGGAGTTGAGGTGAGAGACGGGGTGGCCGTGTCCCTGGCAGGTGGCGGCCACCCCGGCGGTTTCGGCTGGTCAGAACCAGCCGGACTTCTTGCGGGCGGCCTTGGCGCGGGCGGCCTCGGTGATCAGGCGCTGACGCTCGCCGTGCAGGGCGGTCAGCTCCGCGTTCAGCCGCGTCTCCACGGAAGAACCGATGGAGTCCATCCGGCTTTCCGCGCCGGTCGTGCTGCGGTCGCGGTAGACGCTGCGGGCCCCGCTGGCCATCGCGCGGCTCATCGAGAGCCGTTCACGGGCGGTCAGGGGCCACCACTCGCCCCGGCGCACCGCTTCCAACTTCCTCTGGGTCCGCTGGATCTCACGGTCCAGGCGGCGAATCTCGGAGTTGCCCATCACGTACTCCTCGGTGGTAGGTGAGAGGTCAGGCGGCTTCTTGTGCGGCCAGGCACAGGCCGCAGATGCCGTGCGAGCGGGGGATGCAGTAGCCGACGTCCAGCCGGCAGGACGGGCAGGTACGGCGGGCGAGCATCGCCAAGGCCAGGGCGCCCCACTTGCGCGACGTCATCGGCCGTACGGGCTTGGCGCGGTCGATGCGGTAGAGGTAGGCGACCCTCGGGGTGCCGGTGCGGCGGTTGATCCGCATGGCTTGGGCCGCTATCGGCTGACCTCCCGGGCGCAGGCCCTCAGCGCGTAACTGGCGGCGGGTGGCCAGGCCATCCGGCGCCAGGCGCCACGGGTACGTGGGGACCCCGTAGCGGGCGCCGGTCGGGTCGAAGCACTTGCCCCACGCGGCCGACATCAGCCGGCTCGCTCGGCAAGGAGGGTGTCGCGCAGCATCCGCGCGTTCGCCGGCGAGGTACGGACCTCGCGACGGATGCCCTCGGCAGTCACCTTCGCGTCCGGCCAATCGGCCGTCGCCTTGCGCGCCTCGATGAGCAACTCATGGGGGGTGCGCTTGGGTCGGGTCGACTTCGCCGCGTCGGGGAGTCGACCGGTCGCCCGACGGGATCGGGTCGACTCGGCAGGCACCGCGCGCCGCTCGATTGGGGCGAGCGAGACGGTGTCGCCCTGCGGGATCGGCTTGAAGACCGGGGACGACTTCACGTGGTCGACCGGGCCCTGATCGGGCACCCGCACGAGCGTCGCGGTGATCGGCTCGGGAGTCGATTCGGGGAGGTCAGCCGTAGACCGTTTCATTGTGGTCTCGGTGGATTCCTCCGCATTCTCGATCGGGGTGGCGATCGGGGTAGGGCGGTGGTGCAGGACCTTGGCGACCAGATCGGAACCGAAGTAGATCGACCCGACCGGCAGCGATGTGGCGAGCAGGACCAGGGCCCAGTTCGCCGGGTCCCAGTCGGCCAGCCGAGTCCAGTCGACCCTGGCGCCCCCATCGCTGTGCAGCTCGGGCACGAGACCGTGGACGTAGTTGAGGACCAGCGAAGCGAGCGTGTAGGTGCCCAGCACCCGCAGCGCGAACTTCCGCGCATCGCCGGTGAGCACGAGGGTGGCGATCAGGGCCAGGGCCATGAGGCCGTCGACCACGAACGGGTACAGCGTCGCGGCGGTCTCGTCCGCACCGACCGCGCCGGCAATGTCCCGCAGCGCGTTCCACGACACCCGAAACGCCATACCGACCACGCCGACCAGCGCCAGGACCAGGGCGGCGCGCCCCTTGCGGTGAAGGTTCATGACCGGCCCTCCCGCCACGGGAAGGGACGGGTGCGGTGCGCGGCCCGGAAGATGCGCAAGGCCACCCCGGCGGGGGCGTCCGGCTTAGCGACCGGGCGAGCACCGGTGATCGAGGCCAGCATGCGGATGGCGTGCAGCTCGCAACCGTCGGCGCCCGCGTGGTGCGCGTCCAGGACGGTCACGACGACCGGACCGCCACACGGCGCCGGGTCCTCCGGGTGCGCGGCCGGGCACCGGCGGGCCGGATCCTGGCCGGCGCCGAGGATCTCCAGCAGAGACCGCAGCGACACCTCCAGGCGGCCCACCATGTACGCGGCGGCGGACGCGTCGGTCAACCTCGCCCCGACGATCGCGGCGAGCGTCTCCCGCGCCGCTTCAACCTGCGCCCGCTCATGCGGGCTCAACTCAACGCGGCTCATCGCCTGCCCCCGTTCCGACCGCCGTGGACGAACCAGCCGAGGAACTGCACGAAGCAGCCGCCCGCGATCAGGTAGCGCCAGACGCGCTCGTCGGTGACGAACGCGGCCGTGATGCTGGTGAAGGAGAGCAGCAGGCCCACCACGATCAGCAGCAGGGCCAGACCGGTCGGGGAAGTGTTCGCCCTCATGCCGCACCCCCCGGCATGCTCGCGTTCTCGCGGTTGATCAGCGCGACCCGGGCGGCGAGCGCCCGGCGGCGGGCACGGCGGATGCGCTGGTGGTCCAGCTCGCTCGGGGGGCGGTCCAGGGTGACGATCTGCGCGTCGAGCAGCTCGACGTCCGCCAGGATGACGGGCATCTCCTGCTCGATCGCATCCAGCTCCGCGTCCGTCGGCTCCATGAAGTCGGCGAACGCGGTAACAGCGTCCTGAACAGTGACGATGTGTTCCATTGGGTCGTGTTCCTCTCAGCGCGGAACGGCCCATCGCGGCTCCCGGGATGCACCCCGGGAGCCGCTTGCCGTTGGAGTCGGTTCCGGCTCCCCTCAGCGCTGCACGTACGAGACGTGCAGCGGAGGCAACCGGCCGCCGCACGATGCGGCGAGGGTCAGAGGTGCGCGGGCCTGAGCCGCGCCGGACGCCTTTTGCGGGAGGCGACGGCCCGTCGTACGCGATATGGATCTGTGCCTCAGTCCCGCTCTTCCGAGGAATCGCATCTCGGTCTCTTCGCGCGGCGTGCGTGCCCTTGGGCAGATCCGTTCTTTTGAGTCGGCACGTGTCCCTGACGGGAGATGACCGACTGGTCTCCACTCGCCTCGGCCGGAGTCGTCACGGCCGTCGTATCTGCGGTGGATCACGCTGTGGAGTTGTCGTGCACCGGCACTGAGGCGAACCCTTGCGGGCCACCTTCCGGCGTGAGTTCAGATTGACCTAGGTCAATCTGTCTGTCAAGAGAGTCCGCCGAAGGATCAGAGATTGACCTAGGTCCGGTTACTCTCGATGCCATGGAACAGAGCCCCGAAGCGCCCAAGCAGACGCCCACGGCCAAGGAGATCGCGGCGCAGTTCCGCGAGAAGATCACGGGCCCCGACCGCGACTACGAGCCGGGCGACCAGCTCCCAGCCGCTCGCAAGCTCGCCAAGGAACTTGGCGTGCAGCTCATGACTGTTCAGAGCGCGTTCGGTCAGCTCCGTGACGAGGGGTTGGTTCTCACCCAGCAGGGCCGCGGCACGTTCGTCCGCGATCCTTCCGTGCCCCTCGGCAGCGAGCCGGGCAGTAGCCCGGCGTTCACCGCCCTGGCCGCAGAACTCAGCACGATTCATGACGCCCTGGCCCAAGTCGGCGAGCGCCTTGATCGCCTTGAGCGGCTCGTGGGTAGCGAGACTCCACCGTCGCCGTGAGTTCGTCCGCGCGCCTCAGCAGTCGTTCGACCTTGACCCGCGCCTCGCTCAAACTCGCTTTGATCAAAGCGAGTTCGGCGGGAGTCATGCCTTCCAGCTCGCCGCTTTGCTGATTGATCCCTGACATGCCAATGAGCATGTGGCCCCGAACGGCGGAGGACCCGGACAGACTGTCCGGGTCCTCTTTCCTTGCAGGTCAGGGGTGTTGACGAATCGTCACTGGGTGACCGCATCCACTGTGTCGAGCACTGCCGACCAAGGAAGTGGGCGGCCCGCCGGCGCTTCCCGGGGCTCATACAGCGGCCACACATCCGGGCCGTAGACGACGTGCACGCCTCCCGCCCGGAGGGTGTCGATGTGGTGTTGCCATGCCGGATGGCGAGCGTGCGCCGCGTTCACCCGAGGGAAGACGACGACCGGTAGACCGAGGGTGCCGATCGCCTCGCCCACCTGCGTCAGTGCTTGGTTGTCCATCAGGCCGGTCGCCAGCTTCGCGACCATGTTGGCCGACGCGGGAGCGACGGCGTAGCAGTCAACCGGCGGGTGCGGTCGCACCTCGCCGGGCAACCGTGGCTCATCGCGGACGGGGAGGCCGGTCAGCTTCTCCAGCCGCTCGACCTCGCCACTGAGCCGCAGCCACTGACCTGCGGTCGGGGTGAGCGTGACGGCCACCTGCCATCCGCGATCCATCGCGGGCTCTACGAGACCGGTACGCAGCGACTCAACGCCGCCGGCCGCAGAGCCGACGACCCCGAGCACTCCACGCCTGCCTGAACTCACTGCACCGCCCTGCATCGCTGAGCCATCACGAACACTTCGGACGAACGCGAGCCGCCCGTGACCGGAGACTGTTTGATCAGGTCCCGCAGCGTCTCGCGCACCCTGGGATTGTTGCGTACGAGCTGCGGTGACGTGCGCTCAGCCGTTCGGAGTTCCGTGAACGCATCATCGCCCTGTCCGGCCAGTGACAGGGCGCGCGCGTAGTCGATCCTGTGCGACACGCTGCGTTCCTGCGGCATGTGGTCCACGTTGACCTGTCCGTGCTCCACCACATACGACACGTTGTCGAGGTCCAGCTCTACGGACAGGCGGTGAAGCAGCACGTTCGTTGGCCCAAAGCCGGTCTGCCAGTAGTTCTCATCCGACCCGAGATCGTCCGCGAGTTCCTCGGCTCGGTTCAGCAGGCCGGTCGCGGTGGGTCGATCCTGGTGACGCGCTGCGGCCACCGCGGCACGCAGGTGGATCATGCCCAGCAGGCTCAGTGCCGCCGGGTCGTTCTCCGTGACCCGGGACGACAGCCATGTGGCGGCGGTGTTGCCCAGTTCCAGCGCGTCGTCATACCGACCGTTGGCCAGCAGGGCATGCGTTCCGGAACGCGCGGCTGACGCCAACACAAGCGGGTCGTCCGATTCGTCAGCGGCCCGCATCGCCCGTTCGGCAGCGAGCCATGAGATGTCCGACTCGCCGATCTTCGCGAGCGTCGTGGCTGCGAGGTGATGTGTGCGCGCCGATACAGCCCAGCAGTCGCTACGGTCATCGCCGCGTCGCGCGGCGCGGTCCTCCAGCTCCTGTGCCGTCTGCAAGAGAGCCGGAAGGGCCGCGATCACGCTGCCGAGCCGTCCGCCCTGGTAGTCGTTCCAGGCCTGCTCCACACGTACGGCCACGGGTGCCGGTGTCGGAAGTTGCGCATCTGCCTCGGGACCGAAGAGCAGGCGCGAGAGTCGCCGCGGGGTCATCAGCGCATCGCGCACGGCCGGGACGTCGTCCTGCTGCCTCTCGTCCTCCACGAGGACGGTCTGACCGAGCAAATCCCCGAGCGGGACGCGCAGGATGCGCGACAGCTCGGCAAGCATGTCGATTCGGGGAGGCTTCCGGCGCCCCGTCTCGATCTTCGCCAACCAGTCGGTGCTTCGGCCGACCAGGCCGGCCAAGACCTCTTGCGTGTAGCCGCGACGCTTGCGGTAGAACGCGATCCGCTCGCCGATGCTGAGGTGATCTCCGAGACCACGCATTGCGTGCTGCCTCCTGCTGCTTGTGAGGGGCCGGTTTCACGGTACAGAGCCGGTGATGGGGCGGGTAGCGGGCCTTGTCCACTACCCCGAGTGGGTACGAGCGTGACGGGCCCGGAAGGGCGCAACCCGGACACTCTGTCCGGGCCTCTGATCTCCTGCTTTGCGCGTCAGGGCCGGGCCGTCTGTGGGCCGTCCGAGGGTGGCCAACGCCGACAGATGACGACAGTTGCCGACGGCTCAACCCCTGCTCAGAGGTGGCGCGTTGAGTCCCTCCGCAGGCGCCCAACCCCGAAGGTAAGTTGAGGAACTCCAGAGCTTGGGCGCAGGATGGCCGGCATGACCTCCAGCACCCGCCCGCTGCTCAACCGCCGGCTCGCCGAGTTCGGGACGACGATCTTCGCCGAGATGTCGGCGCTCGCGCTGAGCACCGGCGCGATCAACCTCGGCCAGGGCTTCCCCGACACCGACGGTCCCGAGGAGGTCCGCGAGGCGGCCGTACGGGCGCTGCGGGACGGGCGCGGCAACCAGTACCCGCCGGGCCCCGGCGTCCCCGAGCTGCGCAACGCGGTCACCGCACACCAGGAGCGGCGCTACGGGCTGTCGTACGAACCCGACACCGAGGTCCTGGTCACCGCGGGCGCCACCGAGGCCATCGCGGCGGCTCTGCTCGCGCTGCTGGAGCCCGGTGACGAGGTCGTCGCCTTCGAGCCGTACTACGACTCCTACGCGGCCTCCATCGCCATGGCGGGCGGCACGCGCGTGCCGGTCACCCTGCGCCCGCACGAGGGAAGCTTCCGGCTGGACCTCGACGAGCTGCGGGCCGCCGTCACCGACCGCACCCGGCTGCTGCTGATCAACACCCCGCACAACCCCACCGGCACGGTCCTCACCCGCGCGGAGCTGGCCGCGATCGCCGAGCTGGCCGTCGAGCGGGATCTGCTGGTGGTGACCGACGAGGTCTACGAGCACCTGGTCTTCGACGACGCCGAGCACCTGCCGCTCGCCACGTTCCCGGGCATGCGGGAGCGGACGGTGACCATCGGGTCGGCGGGCAAGACCTTCTCCTTCACCGGGTGGAAGGTCGGCTGGGTGACGTCGACGCCCGCCCTGGTCACGGCCGTGCGCTCGGCGAAGCAGTACCTGACGTACGTCGCGTCGGGGCCGTTCCAGTACGCGGTCGCGGAGGCGCTCGCCCTGCCCGACGGCTACTTCACGGCCTTCCGCGAGGACATGCTGGCCAAGCGGGACCTGCTGGCGGCGGGGCTCGCGGAGGCCGGGTTCGGGGTGTTCAAGCCGGCCGGCACGTACTTCGTCACCACCGACATCCGGCCCCTCGGCCACACCGACGGCTTCGCCTTCTGCCGTGCCCTGCCGGAGCGGGCCGGGGTCGTCGCCATCCCGAACGCGGTCTTCTACGACCACCGCGAGCAGGGGGCGCCGTTCGTGCGGTTCGCGTTCTGCAAGCGGACCGAGGTGCTCCAGGACGCGGTGAAGCGGCTCAAGTCCCTGGCCGGCTGAGTCCGCCCACACCGTCCACAGGCTGTGGACGGACGGGGCGCCCGACCCCGCACACGGCGAAGCCCGGCCCGGCACCCGGCGCACCGATGATCGGCAGTGTTATCACGCAGCCCGTCCTCGCCCCATCCCTCAACCACGCCCCCGACGGTAACGCGCCACCGAGGACGTACGACGCCGGGACCCATCGGCTTCCCTCCGCCCGGCTCCGTGCCAGTGCCGGTGCACCCGGCGCCTGGGGGGCAGGCGGTGTTGCCCGGTCAGCGGCGCCGCTTGCGGCCGCTGTTTCCTGACGAGCGCCGAGCCTTCCGGGCGCGGCCGACGCGGGCGCCCTGGGCACCCAGTGCCCGGGCCGCCAGCCGCCCGAGTTCGTCGAGTCCGGACCGGTCCGGGTGCGCGGAGTCCAACGCGGCGGCAACCGCGTCCCTGGCCTGGGAGCCCTGGGCGCGCAGCATCTGCTCGGCGCCGTCCCCGCCGCCCGCCAACTCCACGAGCTGAAGCAGGCTCTCGGCGAGCACCAGCAGAGACTCTGCATCGGTCATGTCCTCCGGGAACAGCAACTCACTGTGTGCCAGCGCGTTCAGCGCCAGCGGCGCCAGCTGTGTGTCTCGCCGCAGCGTGCGCAGCAGCCGCTCGCCCTCACCGTCCGGCAACGCCACCAGCAGCACGTCGAGCATCGCCTGCGCACGCGTGCGGAAGGTCATGGTCCTTACGGCGTCGGTCAGTTGCCGCAGGGCACCTTCCCGCTCGCCGCGGGCCGTGATCCAGCCGGCCAGCTCCGTGCGGGCGGCGTCGGGATCGTAGTCCTCGGCCAGCACTCCCAGCAGGCCGGACGCCGGCGCCTGGGCCAGTTCACCGACCGACGGTGCGTCCCTGCCGGCCGCCAGCAACCGCTGTCGTACGGCCCGGGTACCGAGCTCGGTGAGACGGATGAGCTCGACCGGCCCGGCGGTCAGCTCCTCTCGCCGGGCATCGGCACGCTCCCGCGCCGCCGGGTCCGTTGCCGCCCCCGCGACGCCCAGCTGCTCCGCGAGCTCCGGCGGCACGTCCGCGGGCACCTCGGGACCGGCATCGGAGAGGTCGATGTCGAGGAACGCCGGGTCGGCCATCCCACGGTCACGCTCGATCGCGCCCAGGTCGTCCAGCAGGTCGAGCACCGCGCGCAGGTCCCGGTCGGCGTGCTCGAACCACATCCGGTGCTGAAGGTCCAACCCTGCGTCGAACTGGAAGGAGGTCCGATAGGCCAGGTGTACCGTGTCGCGCAGCCGCGGCCAGGGCATGGGGTACGGCAGGCTGTAGAGCGTGTTCAGCACGTCGTCCAGGATGTGCTCGTAGACGTCGAAGAGCATCGACTCGACGTGCCAGCCGCTGCGTACCCCGATCAGGGCCTGCCGCAGCTCGAAGCACGCGTCGAAGGCGCGCAGCCACAGCTGGAGCGGGTCGGCCAGCACCGGCCGGGCCTTGGCGACCGCGTACAACCGCCCCTTGACCACCCGGACCAGCCGTGCCTTCTTCGCCCACTCCATCAGCAGTCCCAGCCGCGGCAGGTCGGCCGAAGAGCGCACCCCCTCCGTTCTGTCGCCGGTGCCGAGTACGTCCACCAGCTCGCGGGCCTCCGCCATCCGCAGCCGTCCCGTCCCCGTCACCGGGCGGCCGCCCTGCCCCGCCCATTCGGCGAGTCTGCGCAACTGCGCCACGGTCGTCGACGCCTCGGCCCGCAGGCGCAGTTCGTCGTCCGGGGGAAGCATCACGGGCAGTTGCGGCTCGGCCCGGGCCACGCCGGACAGCGTGCGGTCGGTCAGCCGCCGTTCCATGATCGCGGCGAGAGCCTGCTGATCGTAGGCGACCTCCCCGCGCTGCGCTCGGTCCGCGAAGCGCTGCAACGCCGCCCCGTCCTGGACGTCCACGCCCTGCTCCGCAGCCGTCATCGCCCAGAACTTCGCCAATCCCCAGCGAGTGCGGTCCGTCATCGCCGCCAGATGCTGTTCCGCGACACTGTCGACCGCGGCAAGGGAATCCTGGAGTGAGGGGCCGCGCGGGTCCGCCAAGTGCGCGGCGTGCAGATAGCGCAGTAGCGTGCGCAGTGTGCCCTGGGCGTCGGCGCGTTCCTCCCCGGGAAGCTCGGTGACCTGCTGAGGAAGCCTACAAGCGGGCCCGCTGCCTCAGGGCAGTACGTGGTGGTTGTCGCCCGCAGCAAACACGGCTTCTAACCTCCTTGTGAAAAACCGGACTTCGTCGCGAGGACTCACGGCACAGAACGGCACGGGCCTGGCCAGGCGGAAGTCCCTCGTCAGCGAGCGTCCGACTCGGAATCCGGGCGCGGGAGTTCGTCGAGGTCGAGGGTGAAGGTGCGGCCGTCGGCCAGGGGGATGGGGAGCTTGCCCGTGCCGTACTTGTGAGTGTGTGCGGCGATGTAACCGGTGGCGGTCGGCTGGGCGTGAAGGACGACTTCCTGGGCGTAGGGGTCCACGACCAGGTAGATCGGGATTCCGTAGCGGCCGTACTTCGCGGTGCAGTCGTCGTAGTCCTTGCGTGCGGAAGAGGTCGAGACGACCTCGGAGATCAGCAGGACGTCCTCGAAGCTGTAGCGCTTGCCTTCCTTGCGTGCGTCCTCGCGCAGGATCGCGAGGTCGGGGGCGGAGTTCTCGTCGGCGGGGAAGTCGATATAGACATCGGAGGTGACCTTCGCGTGACGGCCGAGAGCAAGAGCGGAGTCGATCTGCATCGACCTGATGGTGCTGGAGTGCTCTTCGCTCTGCGGGGTCATGATCACCTTTCCGTCGGCCCCGAACAGGACCGTGTACCCCTTGGGGAACTCGGTGTGCACGATCGCGTCGACGCTCATGGACGGCTCCTTCCCGTGTGTGGTCAGGATACGACGGACAGTGCCGCGTCACCGAGCCCGTCGGTACGGCCGGCAGACCGGTCCGGACTGGTTGTGCGCTCGCTCACCGCCGGTGCCGGAGATCCGCAGTGGGACCTGCTGGCGGCGGGGCTCGCGGAGGCCGGGTTCGGGGTCTTCAAGCCGGCCGGCACGTACTTCGTCACCACCGACATCCGGCCCCTCGGCCACACCGACGGCTTCGCCTTCTGCCGTGCCCTGCCGGAGCGGGCCGGGGTCGTCGCCATCCCGAACGCGGTCTTCTACGACCACCGCGAGCAGGGGGCGCCGTTCGTGCGGTTCGCGTTCTGCAAGCGGACCGAGGTGCTCCAGGACGCGGTGAAGCGGCTCAAGTCCCTGGCCGGCTGAGTCCGCCCACACCGTCCACAGGCTGTGGACGGACGGGGCGCCCGACCCCGCACACGGCGAAGCCCGGCCCGGCACCCGGCGCATGTCGGCGCCGGTGCCCTGGCCGGGCTCCGCCTCGCGGCTGCGGGACTACTCCTCGCCGTCCTCCGGTTCCTCCGCGTCGTTGACCTCCTGCTCCAGGCCGAGCTGCTCGACGAGCCACTTGTCGAACTCGATGGCGGCCCGCACCCAGCTGACCGTCGACGAGACGAAGTGCTCCAGGCTCACGCCCGTGCCGATCAGCATCTGTGCCTCGCCGATCAGGCGGACGGTGCCGTCGTCGTGCGTGTGGCTGTAGACCTTGGGCCACAGGGTCCGGCGGTTCCAGTCGTCGATCGACTCCAGAAGCTGGGGCTTCTCGTCGATCTTGTGGGGCCGGTCGTAGAACGTCCGCACCGAGAAGACCTGCTGGTCACCCTCGCCGCGGAACATGAAGTACGTACGGAACTGCTCCCACGGCGCCGCGAGGTCACCCTCGTCGTCGACGACGTACTTCAGCTCCATCTGGTCGAGGAGCTGCTTCACGAGGTCCTGATCCGGGACAACGGGGCCGGGCGGGGGCCCGGGCTGCGGCTGCTGGCCCCCGAAGTTCGGAATCGAGGACGGGTCGATGCTCACCGTGATTTTCCCTTCGTACGGATTACGCCATCCTCCCCCATGCGGGGAGGGGGGTGGCAACCCCGGACCGGGCCTGTCAGCCCTCGGCTGACATGATCTGGCCTGTCGTGGCGGTCCCGTACGGGAGGTGGGGGCGATGTCCGAAACGGAGGGCGGGCCGGGCGCGTCTCGCGGCCGTACCCGGTGGGGGCTGGTCGCCTCGATCACGGCCGTGCCGGCGCTGGCCCTGGCGGGCATCCTGACGCTGGTGGCGGTGTGGGTGATGGCGGACGACTCTCCGGGCCGCTCGGGCCCCGAGAAGGTCCCCTGCGCCGAGGCCCTGCGCTTCGGCGGTGCGGCCCTGCCCGACGGAGCCCGGCTCGTCGGGGCGTGCGAGGTGCAGGGTTTCCAGGACATCCACTACAGGGCGACCTTCCGGATGCCGCGGGCCGACGTCCAGGACTGGCTCACCGCCACCTATCCGGACGCCCCCGCGCCGCGGAATCGGCCGTGCGGCGGCGCGAACGCCGATCTCTGTCTCGATGTGAACCTCGCCGGGACCGAGCCGAAGGCGGACGCTCACGCGGTGCAGGTCGGCGTGGAGTACGAGGACGCCGACACCGCCCTGGTGCGCTTCGCCGCGTTCACCATGTGACGTGAGCGGCGACGGCCCGCCCCGGTCGTGCGGGGCGGGCCGTCGCCGGTCTCGGTGTCAGAGGGTCTTGCCGGTCGCCTCCTCGGTCGCCGGTCCCACGATCAGCCCCTCCCCGAAGGAGTCCACCCGGACCGTGTCGCCGTCCTTGACCTCGCCGGAGAGGATCTCCTTGGCCAGCCGGTCGCCGATGGCGGTCTGCACGAGCCGGCGCAGCGGCCGGGCGCCGTAGGCCGGGTCCATGCCCTCGTCGGCGAGCCAGGCCAGGGCCGCGTCGGTGACCTCCAGCGTGAGCCGGCGCTCGGCCAGCCGCTTGGCCAGGCGGTTGATCTGGAGCCGGGCGATACGGCCGAGCTCGTCCTTGTTCAGGGCCGAGAACACCACCAGGTCGTCCAGGCGGTTGAGGAACTCCGGCTTGAAGGAGGTCCGGACCACCTCCAGCACCTGCTCCTTCTTCTCGGCCTCGCTGGTGATCGGGTCGACCAGGAACTGGCTGCCCAGGTTGGACGTCAGCACCAGGATCGTGTTGCGGAAGTCGACCGTACGGCCCTGACCGTCCGTCAGCCGTCCGTCGTCCAGCACCTGGAGCAGCACGTCGAAGACCTCCGGGTGGGCCTTCTCCACCTCGTCGAGCAGCACCACGCTGTACGGCCGCCTGCGCACCGCCTCGGTCAGCTGGCCGCCTTCCTCGTAGCCGACGTAGCCGGGAGGCGCACCGACCAGCCGGGCCACGCTGTGCTTCTCGCCGTACTCGCTCATGTCGATGCGGACCATGGCCCGCTCGTCGTCGAAGAGGAAGTCGGCGAGGGCCTTGGCGAGTTCGGTCTTGCCGACGCCGGTCGGGCCGAGGAAGAGGAAGGAGCCGGTCGGGCGGTCCGGGTCGGAGATACCGGCACGGGTGCGGCGTACGGCGTCCGACACCGCGCGCACGGCCTCGCCCTGCCCGATGAGCCGCTTGCCCAGCTCGTCCTCCATGCGCAGCAGCTTCTGCGTCTCGCCCTCCAGCAGCCGCCCGGCCGGGATGCCGGTCCACGCGGCGACGACATCGGCGATGTCGTCCGAGCCGACCTCCTCCTTGACCATGGTGTCCTTGGCGGCCTCCTCCTCGGCCTCGGAGGCGGCCTCCAACTCCTTCTCCAGGGCGGGGATCTCGCCGTACAGCAGCTTGGAGGCGGAGTCGAAGTCGCCGTCGCGCTGGGCGCGTTCGGCCTGGCCGCGCACCTCGTCGAGCCGTTCCTTCAGCTCACCGACGCGGTTGAGGGACTGCTTCTCCTTCTCCCAGCGGGCGGTCAGACCGCGCAGCTCCTCCTCCTTGTCGGCGAGGTCGCGGCGCAGCTTCTCCAGACGCTCCAGGGAGGCCGCGTCGGTCTCCTTGTCGAGGGCGAGCTCCTCCATCTTCAGCCGGTCCACGGACCGCTGGAGCTCGTCGATCTCGACCGGCGAGGAGTCGATCTCCATACGCAGCCGGGAGGCGGCCTCGTCGACCAGGTCGATGGCCTTGTCGGGGAGGAACCGGGAGGTGATGTACCGGTCGGAGAGGGTCGCGGCGGCCACGAGCGCGCTGTCGGCGATCTGCACCTTGTGGTGAGCCTCGTAGCGTCCCTTGAGCCCGCGCAGGATCGCGATGCTGTCCTCGACCGTCGGCTCGGCGACCAGCACCTGCTGGAAGCGCCGCTCCAGGGCGGGGTCCTTCTCGATCCGCTCGCGGTACTCGTCGAGCGTCGTGGCACCGACCATGCGCAGCTCGCCGCGCGCGAGCATCGGCTTGAGCATGTTCCCGGCGTCCATGGCGGAGTCGCCGCCGGCTCCGGCGCCTACGACGGTGTGCAGCTCGTCGATGAAGGTGATGATCTGCCCGTCGGAGTCCTTGATCTCCGCGAGCACGGTCTTCAGCCGCTCCTCGAACTCACCGCGGTACTTGGCGCCGGCGACCATGGCGCCCAGGTCGAGCGCGACGAGCCGCTTGTCCTTGAGGGACTCGGGCACGTCGCCCTTCACGATCCGCTGGGCGAGTCCCTCGACGACGGCGGTCTTGCCGACGCCGGGCTCGCCGATGAGGACGGGGTTGTTCTTGGTACGGCGGGACAGCACCTGCACGACCCGCCGGATCTCCTGGTCCCGCCCGATGACCGGGTCGAGCTTGCCCTCGCGCGCGGCGGCGGTGAAGTCGGTGCCGAACTTCTCCAGCGCCTTGTACTGCCCCTCCGGGTCGGCGCTGGTGACCCGACGGCCGCCGCGGGCCTTGCGGAAGGCGTCCAGCAGCTTCTTGGCGGTGACCCCCTGCCGGCCGAGCACGTCCGCCGCCGGGCCGCCCTTGGCGGCGATGCCGATGAGCAGGTGCTCGGTGGAGAGGTACTCGTCCCCGAGATCCTGCGCCCGCGCCTGGGCGTCCGCGATCGCGGCGAGCAGGTCCCGGTTGGGCTGCGGGGGCGCCACGGTGGACCCCGTGACGCTCGGCAGCGCGGCGAGCGCCTTCTCGGCGTCCGCGCGCACAGAGGCCTGGTCGGCGTCGACGGCCGCCAGCAGATCGATGATGTTCTCGTTGTCCTGCCCCTGGAGCAGAGCCAGCAGCAGGTGTGCGGGGGTGAGATCCGGGTGCCCCTCCGTCACGGCCCGGTTGCTGGCCGCGTTGATCGCGTCCCGGCTCCTGTTGGTCAGCTCGGCGTCCACGTGTCCGTTCTCCTCCTGGTGTCAGCTTCTCCCAGTACTGACTGAAACAGCGTACACAAAGTTGAGCGTATTCCACTCAAGGTGGGCGCGGGAGGCTTGGGGCGACTAGCTTCCCTGGCATGGCCGCATACCCCCAGGACCCTGCCGCGCCGGACGCGCCGTACCTCGCCTTCTGGCAGGAGAAACACCTGTGCACCCTCACGACCCTGCGCCCGGACGGCACACCTCACGTGGTACCCGTCGGAGTGACATACGACCCCGAGGCACGTCTGGCTCGGATCATCGCCGACAAGTCCACCGCGAAGGTGCGGCATGTCCGCCGCGCCGGCCCGGACGGGGCCCGGGTGGCCGTGTGCCAGGTGGACGGCCGGCGGTGGGCGACGCTGGAGGGGCGGGCGTACGTCAGGACCGAGCCGGAGCGGGTCGCGGAGGCCGTGCGGCGGTACGCGGTCCGCTACCGGCGGACGCCGGCGCCGAATCCCGACCGCGTGGTCATCGAGATCGAACTGACGCGGGCGATGGGGCAGGGGTGAGCGCACGCAAGGTGGCATGGCACGGGTTGGCCGGATACCGGTCGCCCGGTTTCGGCCACCGCCGGAACGGGCGGATACGGGGAAATGTCCCCGCAAAACTGCAGCGGCGTCACCGTGTTCAGGTCACGGTGACGCCGCTGCGGGGGGAAGCACCTGAGCGATCTGTTACGACGGGGGAATCGCGTCAGGCACTGCGGGGGGTGGCTGAGATGGTCCTTGGGGCCGGGGCCTCCGGCTCCACCAGCCGGTGGTCGCGCTGATCGAGGTTGACGAAGATCATTCCGTACCGGATGGCGCACCGCACGGGCTGTGGCGCCCCCCGGGGCCGCCGCAGACACCGGTATGCCCGTACGTCCTCGTCCTCGTCCCGCGTGACCACGACCGGTTCTCCGAAGACCGTCACCATCAACGAGTCACCGGGGTGGGGGATCGCGGTGACCAGGTCGATGAAGTGCCAGCCGGAGCGGTAGGCGGTAGCCATCTCGCGGCGAAAGGAACGGTCGTCGGGTGGGGTGGTCATGCCGACTCCTGCCCGCTGCTGCTCTCCTCGCTGGCGACCGGGGCGACCGGCCACGAACTGTCCGTGGCGATCGTGACAGTCTGGGCCTGGCTGGGCCAGCTGCTGTCCGCCCGCAAGTCGCTCTTCGCTTCCGAGAGGCCACTCAGGACTCCGAAGGCCATAACGGTGGAGAAGGCGGCGACAAGAATCGAGCGAAGCATTCTGTTCCGCATAGTCGGCTTCGTCCTCACTTGAAGGTCCCCTCTTCCCCCGTCGAGTAAGACGATGGCTCATTCGGGCACTTCATGGCCACACGATCGGTGCATCATGTTCCTGCATGTTCAGGACCCTGGGGGGTGGAGATTTGACAACGAATCAGACTAAAGCGACACATCCCCATGCGATGACCGAGATGTGCGCGGAAGGTGGCCGACTCTATGCGAACGCGCTGCGCACGGGGCGTATCGCTCGCGCGGACGTGGAGGCCGCTCCCTGCCTGGTGGAGTTCGCGCTGCTCTACCCGGACCCGGACGACCCGGACTGGCTGCGCCCGGTGCCGGCGTCGGTCGCCCTCGCCCAGCGTCTCAATCCGATCGAACGGGAGATCGCCGAACGCCGGCGGTTGTCGGTCGGCCTGGCCGAGGCCCTGCAACCCTTCATGGACCTCAGTACCCAGGTACCGGGGAGCACGCACTCCATCACCGTGCTGGAGGGCGGAGAGCGGATCAACGCCGCCCTCAACCTGGCCACGGCCCAGTGCCGGACCGAGATGCTCACGGTGCAGCCCAGCAACCGCATCTCGGAGAGCAGCCTGTTGCAGGGCCTGGAGCGGGACCGGCCGCTGATCGAGCGGGGCGTGCGGATACGGACCCTCTACCAGCACACCGTGCGCCACAACCCGGGGAAGCTGGCGTACGTCGCCCAACTCTCGGACGGCAAGGTGGAGTACCGCACCATCGACGAGTTGGTCGAGCGCCTCATCATCTGCGACGAGTCGGTCGCCTTCATCCCCACCCGGGACGACCAGCAGGTGGCCCTGGAACTGCGCCAGCCGGGGCTCATCCGGTACCTCATCAAGGTCTTCGAGTTCATGTGGAGCCGCGCGGTGCCGCTCACCGAACACGCGCCCTACGAGACCGCGCCGGACGGGATCACGGAGATCCAGCACTCCATCGCCAAGCTCCTCGTGGAGGGGCATGTCGACGAGGCGATAGCCCGCCGCCTGGGCATGAACGTACGCACCTGCCGGGCCCATATCGCCAAGCTGGCCACCGCCCTGGGCAGCGGGAGCCGGGCCCAACTCGGCTATCTCATCGCCCAGTCGGGGCTGCTGGAGGCGGACCAGTCCTCGTCGGGGGGAGACGGCCACCTGTGACCGAGGCGCGTCCGCCACCGCGGCCCCGCGCCCCACTCGGCCCTCTCATCGGCCGGTCGGGGATTCCTGACCGGGCACCCCATGTCCCCCGGGCACCCCACGGCCCGCGGGCAGCCCGGGCACCCCGGCGACTCTGATCACCGCGGCGTCGGAGGACGAGGCGCGCGAACGGTCCAGGCCCACCTGGGCGATCCGCACCCCCAGTTGGGTACGGCTCGCCGCCCCCAGCGTCTCCGACAGACGGGCGATGTGCGCCCGGCACGTCCGCACGCTTATCCCCAGCCGTTCCGCGATCACCGCGTCCTGATGCCCCTCGGCGAGCAGCGCGGCGATGGACTGCTCGCGGTGGGAGATGCCCTCGATGCCGGTGTCGGGGAGCGGGGCCGTCAGGGGGATCGCGAGCCGCCACAGCCGCTCGAACACCGTCACCAGGTAGTGCACCAGCCCCGGATGGCGCAGCTCCAGCGCCATCGTGCGGTCGGCGTTCGCCGGGATGAAGGCCACCGTGCGGTCGAAGAGGATCAGCCGGTCGATCACCTCGTCCAGAGTGCGGGCCTCCACCGAATCGCCCATCAGCTCGAGGTAGTTGAGCAGTCCCTGACCGTGCCGGGCCACGTGCGTGTACAGGTCGCGCATGCGCACGCCCCGCCCCCGCAGCGCCATCGCCCGGTGCAGCCCCTCCGTCAGCTCGTGCTCGGGACGGATGCCGCCGGGCTGCACGGTCAGCACCTCCCCGGTGCAGGCCTGCGTCGCCTCGTCCAGCGCGGCCTGGATGCGCGCGTCGCCCTCCAGGACCCGGATCGCCGAGCCCGGCGCCATGCCGTCGGCGCCGGCGGACTGTGCCGCGAGGGGCCCGAGTCCGGCGTACCACTCGAACGCGGCCACCGCCGAGCCCATCCGCCGCTGGCTCGCGCTCACCTCGTCGTACACCCCGCGCAGCAGGCGGGTCATGACCTCCTGCGGGGACGTGGGCACCAGCCAGGCCATGTCGTCGGGGTCGGGGTGCAGCAGCGCCAGTTCCAGCAGACAGGGCACCGGCTCCGCGTCCTGGCGCGGCACCCGGCCGTGCCGTACGGCACGCGCGTACACGCGGTCCCCGGCCTCGCACAGCCGGTCGGCACCGTGTGGATGCTCCTGCGCCCCGTGCCCGGCCATCGCCCATCCACCCCCGGTTCCTGCCTCGTTCGCCGGCTCGCTCACCTCCGGAGCGCGGGGTCGAGGCCCGGCCGTGCGGCCCTGCGGTTCGCTCGCGCTTCCGCAGCGCAACTATGCGCGGACCGGCCGTGCTCCGCAACACGGCTCCCCCGGGGACGGGCGTCGCAAAACACCAGTTCGTCCGGGTATTTCTGGGCCTCCGTCGGCCGAGTTGCAACAAGCTGACGGTGTCTTCCGGCCTTTGCGCTGTGTGCAGCAAAGGCGGAGGGGGAGAAGGGCGGAGGGACGCGGAGACGGGGTGGCGTCCCTACGGTCCGGCCGAACCGCGCCAACCGAAGGCCGCTCCCGGCCGGAGCCGAGAGCTCGCCGGGAGGTCCGGAGCGGACCGCGGGACGACCGAACGCAGTCGCAAAGCCGCTACTTGATCCCGGCCGCCGAGCAGTCCGACTTGTACTGCGCCGTGCAGATGTCGGACACCTCGTAGATCCCGTCCGCGAGGACGGTGTCCTTGATGTTCTGCTTCGTCAGGGCGACCACCGGGACCAGCAGGGCCGGGATCTTCTTGTCCGTCGGGCTGTCGACCTGGTCCTGCGCGAGCGCCTCGAACTGGATGTCGTGGCCCTGCACCTTGGCGACGGCCATCTCGGCGGCGCTCTCGGCCTCCTGCGGGTACGACTTGTACACACTCATGAACTGCTCGCCGGCCAGGATCCGCTGGACGGCGTCCAGTTCGGCGTCCTGCCCGGTGATCGGCGGCAGATCGGTCACGCCCGCCGCCTCCAGGGCCTTGATGACGCCGCCGGCCATGCCGTCGTTGGCGGAGTAGACGCCCTTGATGTTGTTCGCGCCTATGGACTTGATCGCCGCGGCCATGTTGGCCTGGGCGTTCTCCGGCTTCCAGTCCTTGGTGTCGTAGGACTTGGCGATGTCCACCGAGCCGTTGAGCTCGGAGAGGGCGCCCGCCTTGAACTGCTTGGCGTTGGGGTCGGTGGGCGAGCCGTTCATCATGACGATCTTGTCGGAGGAGTCGACCTCCCCCATGGCCTCCAGCAGGCTGCGGCCCTGGACCTCGCCGACCAGTTCGTTGTCGAAGGACACGTAGGCGTCGATCGGCCCCTCGGCCAGGCGGTCGTAGGCGATGACCGGGATGCCGGCGTCCTTGGCCTTCTGCACCCCGCCGGAGATGGCGTGCGCGTCGACGGCGTCCAGCAGGATCACGTCGACCTGGTCGGCGATCATCTGCTCCAGCTGGGTCTCCTGCTTGCCCGCGTCCGCGTCCGCGTTCTTGTAGACGACGCTGCCCTGCTTGTCGGTGAGCTCCAGGACCTTGCTTCTGATGATGGGGAAGTCGAACTTGTCGTAGCGCGTGTTCGCCGTCTCCGGCAGCAGCAGCCCCACCGTGAGGTCGTTGCCCTTGGTCGGGCTCGCCTCACTGCTGTCCCCGGTGACACCCAGTGCCCCGCACGCGGCCAGCGAGAGGGTCATCGTGGATGCGGCGGCCACGGCGGTGGCGGTGCGGCGCAGGGGGCGCAAGGGACGCATAAAGAAGCTCACTTCTGGTGCCTTCGGGACACGGGCGCGCCAGAGCGCCCAGATGTCTGAAAAGACAACGCGTCGACGCCCCCCAGCGTCAAGCGGAATCACTTAACGAGTGCGCAACACCACGCTCCGCTGATCATGTAAAGACATAGCGGAACCCCTCCAAACGCCCGTTACACCCCCTCCACCGAACCTCGATCGAACGTGTGACCAAGATCCGTACAACCAACCCCATTCCTCGCGAGTCCTGATGAGGACAGCTCGCCCCGCTGTCCCGTTACTCGACCAGAGGATCGAATGAACCCAGCCAGAGGCACGGCCGCCACGGTCGTGCTCGCCACCGCCGCAGGACTCGTCACCGCCGTCGCGGCCCCCGCCTCCGCGGCGGTCACCTGCACCTCACCGGTGTTCAAGCGGACATTCTACGCGAATACCAGCTTCTCCGGCACGCCGCGCAGGACCGACTGCGACGGCGTCATCGACCAGAACTGGGGCACGGGCGCCCCGGCTTCGGGACTGCCGACGAACAACTTCGGCGTCCGCTGGAGCGTGACCCGCGACTTCGGGTCCGGCGGGCCGTTCACTCTCAGCGCGTCCGGTCTGGACGGCATCCGCGTCTACGTCGACGGCAACCTGAAGATCAACCTCTGGAAGAACCTCTCCACGACGGTGTCCAAGACCGTCAACGTCGACATCCCGAAGGGCAAGCACGCCCTGCGGATCGACTACGTGAACTGGACCGGGTCCGCCCGCGTCAAGGTCGGCTACACGCCCCGCACTTCGGCCTCCGTCGACAAGATCGCACCGCTCAGCCCGACGGGCGCGGCCGTGACCTACGACCGGGCCACCGGCAAGGCCAGGCTGACCTGGGCCGGGAACAAGGAGATGGACCTCGCGGGGTATCGCGTCCACCGCCGGGTCAAGGGCGGCTCGTATCCCGCCGCTCCGCTGGCCACGACGACCTCGACGTCGTTCACCGACACCTCCCTCCCGGTCACGGGCGCCGCCTACGAGTACTCCGTCCGCGCCTACGACAAGGCCGGCAACGCGTCAGTGGGGACGGCTTCGCTGACGGTGACCACAGCCGACCGCACGGCGCCCGGCGTCCCGGGTGGGCTGAGCACGGATTCCCGGCAGGACGGGCTGTGGGTCGGCTGGGGTGCCGTCGAGGGGGCCACGTCGTACCGGGTGTACCGGGCGGCCACCGCGGACGGGACGTACACGCGCGTCGGCGCCACCTCCGACGCGTCCTACGTGGACACCTCGGCCGTGGAAGGCACCACCTACTTCTACCGGGCGACCTCCCTCGACGCCGCGGGCAACGAGTCCGCGCGGTCCTCGGCCGTGAGCGGCAAGCGCAAGGACCTCACCCCGCCGTCCGCTGTGACCGGCGTGAAGGTCACACCGACCGAGTACGGCTTCCATGTCAGCTGGGACGCCAACCCCACGCCCGATCTGGCGCGTTACGTGGTGCGCCGGGGTGAGCTGCTCGGTGACGAGGAGGAGCGGATGTGCTCCCTCTACCCGGGCTACTACCTCTCCGCCGATACCACCTCGTACGCCTACACCACCGTCCCGGACGGCGAGGAGTCCTGCTTCATCGTCGATGCCGTCGACGACGACTGGAACTCCAGCTTCCAGTGGACCCGCGAGGCCGAGATCGTCGTCGCGACCGAGCTGGACCTGACGCCGAGCACGCCGACGCCCGAGGGTTCGCCCCTGACGCTCACCGTCACCCCGGCCGAGGGCGCCGAGGGCAACCTCCTGGAGTGGTCCGGGGCGCAGGCCGAGAACGGCTACCGCGTCTACCGCTGGAACCGGGCGACTTCGGCCTACGAGAAGATCACCGACGCCGCCTCCGGTACCCACCAGTACTACGACACCGGCGTCTCGCGCGGCACCACGTCCTACTACTGGGTCACGGCCGTGTCCGCGGACGGCACGGAGAGCCTGCCGGCGGGCGACACGGCGGTCACCACGCCGTAGGTCCCGAGCACCGCGCAACAGACGAAGGGGCCGTGGGTTCGTACCCACGGCCCCTTCTGTGTCCTGACGTGACGTCAGTCGTTCTGCTGCCGCTTCGGCCGCCACACCACCAACGCGCTGGTCTGCTGCACCTCCTGGTACGGCACCAGATCGCGCCGGTAGGACGCGTGCACCGCCGCCTCGCGCTGCTGCATCGCCGCCGCGGCGCCCTCGACGGCGGCCTGGAGCTCCGCCACCCTGGCCTGGAGGGCGGCGACCTGGTTCTCCAGTTCGATGATGCGCTTGATGCCGGCCAGGTTGATGCCCTCGTCCTGCGACAACGCCTGCACCTGGCGGAGCAGTTCGATGTCGCGGGCCGAGTAGCGCCGGCCGCGGCCGGCCGTGCGGTCCGGGGACACCAGGCCCAGACGGTCGTACTGGCGCAGTGTCTGCGGGTGCAGGCCGGAGAGCTGGGCCGCCACCGAGATGACGTAGACCGGGGTCTCCTCGGTCAGTTCATACGGCCCACGGAAATTGTCACCGCGTCGACGACCGTCCATCACCGTCATGCTCCCTTCGCGGCCTCGAACAGCTCCGCCCGCGGATCCTCACCCGCGGTCGCCTCGCGATACGCCTCGAGCGCGTCACGAGCCTTCCCCGAAAGGTCCTTCGGGACACTCACCTCGACGGTGACCAGCAGGTCTCCGCGCGTGCCGTCCTTGCGGACCGCGCCCTTGCCCCGCGCCCGCATGGTGCGGCCGTTGGGCGTGCCCGGCGGCAGTTTCAGGGTGACCGGCGGTCCGCCCAGGGTGGGGACCCTGACCTCGCCGCCCAGCGCCGCCTCCGTGAAGGTCACGGGGACGGTCACCGTGAGGTTGTCGCCCTTGCGGCCGAACACCGGGTGGGCGTCGACGTGCACGGTGACGTACAGGTCGCCCGCCGGGCCGCCGCGCTCGCCGGGCGCTCCCTTGCCGCGCAGCCTGATGCGCTGACCGTCCGACACCCCGGCCGGGATGCGGACCTGCATGGTCCGGGACGACTTCGCGCGGCCGCTGCCCTTGCACTCCATGCACGGGTGCTCGGCGATCAGGCCGCGCCCCTTGCAGTCGGGGCAGGGGTCGGTGAGCGAGAAGCCGCCGCCCGAACCCCGGGCCACCTGGCCGGTGCCGACGCAGGTCGGGCACACCCGGGGTGTGCCGTTCTTGTCGCCGGTGCCCGCGCACGCCTTGCACGGCGACTGCGAGGACATCCGCAGCGGGACCGTCGCCCCCTCGATCGCCTCGGTGAAGCTGAGGCTGACCTCGGTGTCGATGTCCTGGCCCCGGCGTGGCTGGGTGCGGGTGGTGCCCGTACCGCCGCGGTTGAACAGGCCCCCGAAGACGTCACCGAGTCCGCCGCCGAAGCCGCCCGCTCCTTGCTGTCCGCCCTGGGCGCCGCCTCCGAAGAGGTCGCCCAGGTCGAAGTTGAAGGAGCCGCCCGTGCCGCCCGGCCCCGGGCGGAAGCCGCCGTTGCCGAACAGGGTGCGCGCCTCGTCGTACTCCTTGCGCTTCTTGGGGTCGCCGAGGACGTCGTTCGCCTCGGAGATCTCCTTGAAGCGCTCCTCCGCCTTGGCGTTGCCCTTGTTGGCGTCCGGGTGGTTCTCGCGGGCGAGCTTCCGGTACGCCTTCTTGATCTCGGCCTCGGTGGCGTCCTTGGGGACGCCGAGGACCTTGTAGTAGTCCTTCTCGATGAAGTCCTTGGTGCTCATCCTCGACGTCCCTCCTCTCTCCTCGTCAGTTCAACGTCAGCCCTCGTCCGGGCCACCGCTCTCCTTGTCGTCGGCCGCCTCGCCGGACTCCTCCGACTTGACGGTCTGCGCGCCCGGCTGGGGCTCGGCCACGGCCACCCGCGCGGGGCGGATGGTGCGCTCGCCGATGCGATACCCCGGCTGGAGGATCGCGACGCAGGTCGTCTCGGTGACGTCCGGCGCGTAGGAGTGCATGAGCGCCTCGTGGATCGTCGGGTCGAAGGGCTCGCCCTCCTTGCCGAACTGCTGAAGACCCATCTTCGCCGCCACGGTCTCCAGCGACTCCCCGACGGACTTGAATCCGCCGACGAGTTCGCCGTGTTCCCGCGCGCGGCCGATGTCGTCGAGCACGGGCAGGAGCTCGGTCAGCAGGTTCGCGATGGCGACCTCCTTGACCGTGATCCGGTCCCGCTCCACCCGGCGGCGGTAGTTCTGGAACTCGGCCTGGAGCCGCTGGAGGTCCGCGGTGCGCTCTTCGAGCGCCTTGCGCACCTGGTCCAGCTGCGCCGTCAGGCCGGCGATGTGAGCTGCCTCGTCCCCGGCCGGGGCCGCCCCCTCCTGAGGAGCGGCCTTCGACTCGGCGTCGTCAGGGGTCGCGCCGGAGGGGACGTCGGGCTTCTCCTCGAAGCCCGGGGTCTCCTCCGTCATTACGCGACACCGTCCTTGCGCTCGTCGTCCACGATCTCGGCGTCGACGACGTCGTCGTCAGCGGCCTTGCCGCCCTGGGTGGCGCCCTCGGGACCGCCCGCGGCCTGTCCGGCCTGGGCGTCGGCGTACATGGCCTGGCCGACCTTCTGGGAGACCGCGGCGACCTTCTCGGTGGCGGTGCGGATCTCGGCGGTGTCCTCGCCCTTGAGCGCGGTCTTCAGCTCCTCGACGGCGGCCTCGACCTCGGTCTTGACCTCGCCGGGGACCTTGTCCTCGTTGTCCTTGAGGAACTTCTCCGTCTGGTAGACGAGCTGCTCGCCCTGGTTGCGGGACTCTGCGGCCTCGCGGCGGCGGTGGTCCTCCTCCGCGTACTGCTCGGCCTCCTGGCGCATCCGGTCGACTTCGTCCTTCGGCAGCGAGGAGCCGCCGGTGACGGTCATCTTCTGCTCCTTGCCCGTGCCCAGGTCCTTGGCGGTCACGTGCATGATGCCGTTGGCGTCGATGTCGAAGGAGACCTCGATCTGCGGGACGCCGCGCGGGGCCGGGGGCAGGCCCGTGAGCTCGAACATGCCGAGCTTCTTGTTGTACGCCGCGATCTCGCGCTCGCCCTGGTAGACCTGGATCTGCACGGACGGCTGGTTGTCCTCGGCCGTCGTGAAGATCTCGGACCGCTTGGTCGGGATCGTGGTGTTGCGCTCGATGAGCTTGGTCATGATGCCGCCCTTGGTCTCGATACCGAGGGACAGCGGGGTCACGTCGAGGAGCAGGACGTCCTTGACCTCACCCTTGAGGACACCGGCCTGGAGCGAGGCGCCGATGGCGACGACCTCGTCCGGGTTCACGCCCTTGTTGGCCTCCTTGCCGCCGGTCAGCTCCTTGACGAGCTCGGCGACGGCGGGCATGCGGGTGGAGCCACCGACGAGGACGACGTGGTCGATCTCGTTGATGGAGACGCCGGCGTCCTTCATGACGTTGAAGAACGGGGTCTTGCAGCGCTCCAGGAGGTCCGCGGTCAGCTGCTGGAACTGGGCGCGGGTGAGCTTCTCGTCGAGGTGCAGGGGGCCCTCGGCGGAGGCGGTGATGTAGGGCAGGTTGATCGAGGTCTCGGTGGACGAGGACAGCTCGATCTTGGCCTTCTCGGCAGCCTCACGCAGACGCTGGAGGGCCATCTTGTCCTTGGCGAGGTCCACGCCGTGACCGGACTTGAACTGCTGCACCAGGTAGTCGACGACACGCTGGTCCCAGTCGTCACCACCGAGGTGGTTGTCACCGTTGGTGGCCTTCACCTCGACGACGCCGTCGCCGATCTCCAGGAGGGACACGTCGAAGGTGCCGCCACCGAGGTCGAAGACGAGGATCGTCTGGTCGTCCTTGTCGAGGCCGTACGCCAGCGCGGCCGCGGTGGGCTCGTTGACGATGCGCAGGACGTTCAGACCGGCGATCTCGCCGGCCTCCTTCGTCGCCTGGCGCTCGGAGTCGTTGAAGTACGCCGGGACGGTGATGACCGCGTCGGTCACCTTCTCGCCCAGGTAGGACTCGGCGTCGCGCTTCAGCTTCTGGAGGATGAAGGCGGACATCTGCTGCGGGTTGAAGGGCTTCCCGTCGAGCTCCGTCTTCCAGTCGGTGCCCATGTGGCGCTTCACGGACCTGATGGTCCGGTCCACGTTGGTGACCGCCTGACGCTTGGCGACCTCGCCGACCAGCACTTCGCCGTTCTTCGCGAAGGCGACGACGGACGGCGTGGTCCTGGCACCCTCGGCGTTGGTGATGACGGTGGGCTCGCCGCCCTCCAGAACGCTGACGACGGAGTTAGTCGTGCCCAGGTCGATGCCGACCGCACGTGCCATGGTTGATTCCTCCAGCTGACTTGAGTGGAACGGACTCAAGTGTGCACGACGGCTCCCGATGGGTCAACAGACCTGAGTCGCCCTCACTCAACTCTTATCCGTTCCTTACGCGCAACTGGGCTCCCACCTGCGAAGACGCGACCCGCGCGGACGCCCGAACGGAGTCCTGCACCGGAAAGCTGGGTTGACGCCGAGGCCCGTAGGTCTTGATGTGCAGCAACGCGAACACGGCGATCAGGGCAGCCACCCCCACCCACAACGTCCCGGACCGCGCCATCCATCCCATGTGCACGAGGACGCCGACGAGTACCCCGGCGAAGGCCCCGGCACCCAGCAGGACCGTCACCCCCTGCGGAGTGAGGCCGACCCGGCGCAGCCGGTGGGCGAGATGGTCCGGCCCGCCCCGCAGCAGCGGCCGTCCGGCCAGCCGCCGGGACAGCGCCACGAGCAGGACGTCGGCGGTGGCGAGGAAGGTGAGCGCGTAGAGCACGCCCGCGCTCGACACCGGGTCGTGCCCGGCACGGGTCATCACGGCCGACGACGCCAGCACGAACCCGACGAACAGCGAGCCGGACGCCCCGAGCCCGATCTTCGCGGGATGCCAGTTGTGCATGAGGAACCCGGTCAGGGCGGCGGCCAGCACGCTGAGCAGGACGGCCAGTTCGTCCATCACCTCGGCCGCCGCGCACACGCCGACACCGAACGCGGTGAGCACCCCGACCGTGCCGACCAGCGCGTCCGCGTGATCGAGCGCCTTGAAGCCGACGGCGACGGCGACGATCCAGCCGACGGCGACCAGGCCCAGCAGGATGCCCGTGTCGCCGTACGGCACCACACAGGCGGCCGCCACGGCCGTACCGCCGACCAGGAACCGCGCCTTGACCCGGCGGACGTCGGCGACCAGCCCGAGCACGGCGACGGCGCCCGCGGCGATCAGCAGCCGCATGATCTCCGGGCCCAGCCGGGCGACCCCCGTCCACTCCCCCGCACCGGCGACCAGGCATGTCACGAGCGCGACGGCCACTCCGCCGAGCAGGGGCAGCGGACGCTGCCGCCGGCGGTCCACGATGCCGAAGCGCAGGGCGGGCAGGCGGAAGAGCGCCGCGAGCAGGGCGGCGAGAAGGAGGGCGGCGGTTGCGGCAGCGATACCGTAAAGCACGGGGCTAGGTTAGTGGCGTATATACCATTTCGGGATGAATAACACGATCCGTTCTTAAGGCAACCCTCAGCGACTCAGATCACCCCGCGCCTGGCTACAGTGCGATGGAGGATGCGGGTAGTCTCAGAGGACTGCATAAGTTACCGCTTAGTAATGTCGCCTCGCAGGCCCGAGGAGCCCCGAAATGCAACTCGCCGCGATCATCGTGTCGCTGGTGCTGACCGTGGTCGGCGTTGCGCTGCTCGCACGCGCCATCGGCCAGTTCGTCCGGTACTTCAAACTCGGCCAGCCGGTCCCGGCCGGCAGCCGTACCGACAACCCCTACGCGCGCAGCGTGACGCTGGTGAAGGAGTTCCTCGGCCACACCCGGATGAACCGGTGGGGCATCGTCGGCGTCGCGCACTGGTTCGTGGCGGTCGGCTTCCTGACGCTGCCGCCGACCCTGGCCCAGGCGTTCGGCCAGCTCTTCCAGGCCGACTGGACGCTGCCGATCATCGGCGGCTTCCTGCCGTTCGAGCTGTACATCGAGTTCATCGGCGTGATGACGATCCTGGGCATCGCGGTGCTCATCGTGATCCGCCTGCTGAGCCTGCCCTCGCGCCCCGGCCGCAAGTCCCGCTTCGCGGGCTCCAAGTCGGGCCAGGCGTACTTCGTCGAGTACGTGATCCTCACCATCGGCCTCGCGATCTACGTGCTGCGGGGCCTGGAGGGCGCGATCCACCACGTGGAGCACTACGAGGCGGCGTACTTCGCCTCGTACCCGCTGGTCCTGGCCTTCAAGGGACTCAGCGTCGGTGTGCTTCAGAACCTGGTCTACCTCACCGCCATGGTGAAGATCGGCACCTCGTTCATCTGGATGATCGTCGTCTCGCTGAACACCAACATGGGTGTGGCCTGGCACCGCTTCCTGGCCTTCCCGAACATCTGGTTCAAGCGCGAGGCGACCGGCGGGACCGCCCTGGGCGCCCTCCAGCCGATGACCTCCGGCGGCAAGCCGATCGACTTCACCGACCCCGGTGACGACGACGTCTTCGGCGTCTCCCAGGTCGAGCAGTTCTCCTGGAAGGGCCTGCTGGACTTCTCCACCTGCACCGAGTGCGGCCGCTGCCAGTCGCAGTGCCCCGCCTGGAACACCGGCAAGCCCCTCTCCCCCAAGCTGCTGATCATGTCGCTGCGCGACCACGCGCACGCCAAGGCGCCGTACCTGCTGGCCGGCGGCGGCAAGACCATGGAGGGCGAGGAGAAGGCGTCCGAGGAGCAGCTCGCCTCAGTGCCTGCCGAGGCGCTGGCGGAGGCCGAGCGTCCGCTGATCGGCACCGCGGAAGAGAACGGCGTCATCGACCCGGACGTGCTGTGGTCCTGCACCACCTGCGGCGCCTGTGTCGAGCAGTGCCCGGTGGACATCGAGCACATCGACCACATCGTCGACATGCGCCGCTACCAGGTGATGATCGAGTCCGCGTTCCCGTCCGAGGCGGGCACGATGCTCAAGAACCTGGAGAAGAAGGGCAACCCCTGGGGCCTGGCGAAGAAGCAGCGCCTGGAGTGGCTCAAGGAGGTCGACTTCGAGGTCCCGGTCGTCGGCCAGGACATCGAGGACCTCACCGAGGTCGAGTACCTGTACTGGGTCGGCTGCGCCGGCGCCCTGGAGGACCGGGCCAAGAAGACCACCAAGGCCTTCGCCGAGCTGCTGCACATCGCGGGCGTGAAGTTCGCGATCATGGGCGGCGACGAGAAGTGCACCGGTGACTCCGCCCGCCGCCTCGGCAACGAGCCCCTGTTCCAGGAGCTCGGCATGGAGAACGTCATGGCGCTGAACATGGCGTTCGGCGAGGAGATGGACGACGACGGCAAGGTGACCGAGGAGTCCCGCAAGCCCAAGTCGGCCAAGAAGATCGTCGCCACCTGCCCGCACTGCCTGAACACGATCGGCAACGAGTACCCGCAGATCGGCGGCGACTACGAGGTCATCCACCACACCCAGCTGCTCCAGCACCTGGTGGACGAGGGCAAGCTGGTCCCGGTGACCCCGGTCGAGGGCATCATCACCTACCACGACCCCTGCTACCTGGGCCGGCACAACAAGATCTACACGCCGCCGCGCGAGATCATCGCCGCCGTCCCGGGCGTCCGCAACGAGGAGATGCACCGCCACAAGGAGCGCGGCTTCTGCTGCGGCGCCGGTGGTGCGCGGATGTGGATGGAGGAGCGGATCGGCAAGCGCATCAACAACGAGCGCGTCGACGAGGCTCTCTCCGTCAATCCCGACATCGTCTCGACGGCCTGCCCGTTCTGCCTGGTCATGCTCACGGACTCGGTGAACGGCAAGAAGAACGACGGCAAGGCCAAGGAGTCCATCCAGGTCGTCGACGTCGCCCAGCTGCTGCTGGATTCCGTCAAGACGCCGGTCACGGACGACGAGCCCCCGACGGGCGAGGCCGAGGCGGAGAACGCGCCGGAGCCGGCACCGGCGAAGTAACCGGCGCCCTCGGGCCGAACAGCCGACGACGCCCCCTGTCCCACGCGGGACAGGGGGCGTCGTCGTACGGCAGGCTGGAGGCAGGAACTGATCGGAGAGGACCGAAGCGTGATCATTTTCGGCACCAAGGGCTATCTGTACCAGCTCGCGATACTCACGCTGGTGTGTGGCCAGTGCGGCAACCCCGCGGCCCACACCCTGAGGAAGCGCGTCACGAAGTTCACGCTGTTCTTCGTGCCGCTGTTCCCGATCTCGACCAAGTACGCGACGCAGTGCACCTTCTGCGGCGCGGAGCAGAAGGTCAGCCAGGAGCAGGCCACGCAGCTCCAGGCGCAGGCCACCGCCGGGGGCCCCGGTGGTCAGCAGCCGTACGGACAGCCTCAGCAGCCGTACCACTCCTGACCCGGTCCCGGCCCGGTCGGCCGGGAGTTCCGGAACCCCCGGCGGGGGCCTACGGCTTCGGCTGCCTGGGGCCGTTCATGGTGTCGGCGGCGTGCTTCGGGCCGGGGCGCGACGAGAACTGGCCGACAAGCTCGCGAAAGCAGACCAGGGCGGTGATCGGCGGAATTCCGACGATCACCATCGCCAGCATGGAATCCGCGGACTGTCCGATGCACAGGGCGACGGCGACGCCGGAGGAGACGAACATGACGGCCCAGGACCGCCGGGCGGTCCGGCGCTGAACGGACGCCCGCAGGATGGAAAGTCCCGCCAGCAGCCACGGCCCGTACACCGTCAGCGGCCACCAGTGGGCCAGCTTCGGCGAGACCACGAGCAGCGCGATGGAACGCAGCTGATCGTATGAATACGAAATGGACCAGGTGAGCATCGTCACTGCGCACAGGGTGATGAGTGTGACCAGGATCGAGACGGTGAGGAACCTCGGATTTCGGGTGAGACCGTGCGCGCCGGGCTGCGGGCGCTTGCGATGGACCGGGCGGGGCTGCGGCGGAGGCGGCCGGTCCGTGTCCTGCCGGGGCGGGACGGGCTCCGCGACGACGGGCGTGGCACCCAGCATCTGCGCCAGCTCCTGGTCCAGGTCCCAGCCTTCCGGCGTGATCACCTGGTCCGGCGCCTGCCAGAGGTTCTGCATGTCCAGCTGCTGGGCGTAATGAGGCTGCTCGCCTACCGCGTCATAGTCGATCCTCATTTCTAGAACTGTTCCCCTTCCATCGCCGCACGAATATATTCACGCTCCATCCGGCTGATGGTTTTCAGGAAATCCTCAAGCAGATCAGAGCACTGGGTGATGCTTTCCGCAGCAGTCTGATCAGATACCTGAAGCGACCCGAGCGAAAGAGCATCGGCTGCGTGTTTTTCCTGCCAAGTCACGCCCACATAACGAGTGCCGCGCGGGGCAGGACATCTGGCATTCGGGGGAATATGCGTCAACGGTGATTATCTGGAATATCCATCGACAGGGTCCGGACGTCGAAATTCAGAATATCTATGAAACGGCCCAAGGGTCCGGGTGGCCACCGACGCCGGGTGGCCACCGACGCCGACACTCGCCGGTGGCGATCAACCGGGCGAGGGCGGGCGGCGAAGCCGAGTGGGGTGCGGGTGGTGAGCCGGCCGTCGTCCAGGGCCCGCCCCGCCTTCGGCTGTGCGACGGCCGCGCAGGCCGCGAGCACCGAGACCGCCGCGCGGGTCGCGACGGTGCCGAGTCCTGCGGCGGCGCCGGAGACCGGCAGGAAGCCGACACCGACGGAGAGGGCGGCGGTCGCCGCGGTCAGGGCCGCGGTAGGGCGCAGGAACGCCGGGTCGGCCAGCCGCCGGGCCAGGTCCAGCACCGTCTGCCGTTGCTTGGGAAGGGGCGGTACGTGAGGGACGGCTACGACGGCCCAGAGCGCGACCCCCAGACCGAGCGCCGCCAGGACGACGAACAGCAGCCGCAGACCGCCGGCCCACACCAGGACGCCGCCGAGCAGGGGGCCGAGGGTGTAGCCGACGGACTTGGGGAAGCCGTAGCTGCCGAACGCCCGTCCGTGCTTGGCGGCCGGGTTCAGCCGGGCGACCAGCGCGGAGGCGGACGGCGAGAACGCGGAGGCGGCGCCGTGGCCGAGCCGTGCGGCCCACAGCCGGCCAGGGCTGTCGGCGACGACTAGGCGGCGGAGCCGGCGGCGAAGGCGACGAGCCCGCCGAGCACGAGCAGGGAGGTCACGGCGTCGTCGGAGTGACCTCCGAGGTTGGCGGCGATGCCGTGCGCACCGAAGGCGCCGGAGCGGCCTGCGGGGGCGCCGGCGCGGTCATCGGCCCGTCCCCTCCTCCGACGCCCGCGGCTCCGGTACCTGGTGCAGGGCGGCGAAGACGCGCTCGGCGTAGTCCTCGCAGGCGGTCACGCAGGCCTTGAGGCGCTCACCGGCCGGCCGGGCCTCGGGGGCGCCGAAGACGTCCCTCGCCGTCAGGTCGCGGTGCCAGCGGCGCAGCCGCTCCAGAGACTGTTCCTCCTCCTCCAGCTCGGCGAGGGTGAACTTGGCGATGCGGACCTCCTTGGCCAGTTCCGTCTCGAACTTGCCGCAGTCGGCGAGGAACTCGGTCCAGTCGGCGGAGCGCGCGGCCGTGAACATGGCCCGCAGCCGCCGCCCGTCCTGCGCCCCACGCCCGGTCGCCGCGAGCGACACCGCCTCGCCGCCGGCTCGCTCGGTCAGCTCCAGCGCCCGGCCGACGCCGTCGGTGAACACCGGTACGTCCGGTACGGCCCACACGCCCTGCCCGAGCGAGAGCGCGCCGATCTTCCGCAGTTCGCGCCAGACGGCGACGCGGTGCCGGGAGGGTTGGGCCGGGAGCCGGACGACGAGGACGATCCAGCGCGTCTCGTCGCGCGCGTCGCCGCCCTCGTCGTCCTGGAGCTCGGTCACACCTCAAAATGTAGCAGCCGTTACATCCGAGCGGGCCTCGTCCGGTATCCGGGGATCGATGCGGGAACGGTCAGTCCTGGCGCTCGACGTCCGTGCCGGGTCCGCCCGAGAGGGTGTCCGTGCCCGGGCCGCCGTACAGCTTGTCGTTGCCGCTGTTGCCGTAGATCGTGTCGTTGCCGCTGTTGCCGTACAGGACGTCGGCGCCCGGACCGCCGTACAGGAAGTCGTCTCCGGTACCGCCCCGCACGGTGTCGTTGCCGTCTCCGCCGTTCAGGCGCTGCCGGCCGGCGCCGCCGAGGAGGACATCGTTGCCCGCGCCGCCGTCCGCGTCGCTCTCGTCGCCGTAGGAGTAGATCCGGTCGGCACCGTTCTCGCCGAGCGCGATGGTTCCGTCCGCGCCGTGGATCTCGTCGTTGCCGTCCCCGCCGAGGGCCACGCCGGCGGTGCCCACCGTGAGGGTGTCGTCGCCCGTGCCGCCCTTGACCGAGCCGCCGTCGACGCTGCCGGCGTGGGTCGAGGTGTCCTTTCCGGCGCCCAGGTCGGCGGAGACCATGTAGTAGGCCTGGTCGGTGTCGTTGCGGTAGGTGAAGGCGTCGTTGCCGTCGCCGAGTGCCACGGTCAGGGTGGCGTACGGGTCCTGGCTGTCCCGGGTCTCGATCGTGCAGGAGACCTTGGTGAGGTCCGCGCTGTCGGGGTGGGCGCAGCCGGTTCCCACGGTGATCGCGACCACGTCGTCGATGACGTACGTGATGTGCGACAGGCCCTCGCTCGCCGTGGCGGTGACGACGGCCTTGTTGGCCTGGCCGGACGCGGCCCGGTATTCGATGGTCCCGCCGGAGGCACCGGCCGTCGCGGTGGCCGACGATGTCGCGGCGGCCGCCACCACGGGCAGTGCCGCCGACGCGGTCAGGGCCGCGCCGAGGGCCAGGGTGAGGGCCGAGGCGGCTCGTAAGCCCCTGGGGCCGACGGGACGGACGGTGCGTATGGGGCGCAAGGACATGACATACCTCCGTGAGGAACAAGTGGTGTCAACAACCACATGTGACTCGCGGTGTATGCGCGGGGTTGCGTTCGCATTCGTACGGCGACGGGCGGTCAGCCGCCGGCACAGGGCCCGCCGACACCTGCTGACCAGCGGTGATCGTTCCTTCCGAGCACGCGACGACACCTGGCCTTCGGCCAGGTGTCGCCAGGAATTCACACTGCGGCGCGGGGTCAGGAGAGCCAGTCGGAATAGCGGGTGGGCGCGAGGTGCGCCCCCTTGTCCGTGAGGACGTCTCCGTTGACGACCGCGAACATTCCGGCCGTGGGATCGGTGACGACCGTACGGCTGTCGCCCTTGTGGGACAGGGTGATCCGGCCCAGTTCGTCGAGGTTGAAGATCTCGGGTCCGCCGATGGCGTGGATGCCGTTGAGGGGCTCGCCCGCGGCGACCTCCGCCACTCCCGCCGCCACGTCCTTCGCGGCGATCGGCTGGACCGGCGTGGCGGGCAGCCGGACCGTGTCGCCGTCGGCGGTCCAGGACAGGACGGAGTCGATGAACTCCATGAACTGCGTCGCCCGGACGATCGAGTACGGCACGGGCCCGGCCGCGAGGAGTTCCTCCTGGAGCGCCTTGGCCTTGTAGTAGTCCAGCTGCGGGACCTGGTCGACGCCGACGATGGAGAGGATGACGAAGTGGCCGACGCCGCTCTTCGCGGACGCCGCCAGCAGGTTCTCCATCGAGGTCCGGAAGAACGCGGGGGACGCTTCGTCGAACGTCGGCGAGTTCGTCAGGTTGACCACGACGTCGGCTCCCGCCACCGCCTCTTCCACCCCCTGTCCGGTGATGACGTCGACGCCGGTGGACAGTGAGTGCGGCACCGCCTCGTGCCCGGCGGAGTTGAGATGGGCGACGACCTGCGAGCCGATGAGGCCGGTTCCGCCGATGACCGCGAACTTCATGAGATGCCTTTCGCCGGTGGAGTTGTGGAAAGTGGCTTACGTACCACTATGTGGGCCCGTCGGGAACGGGCGCGCGCTGTGCGGTCCTCAGCCACCGTCGACGACCGTGACCGTCTCGTCCAGTGGAGCCCGGCCGATACGCGCCTCGCGGGCGGCCGCGTCCTCGAACCCGATCGACATGCCGCAGAAGAGCATGAGGTCGTCCGGCGGTGACAGCACCTCGGCCACCGACTTGTGGTACTTCGCCCACGCCATCTGCGCACAGCTGTGCAGCCCCTCGGCACGCAGCAGCAACATGACCGTCTGGAGATACATGCCGACGTCGGACCACTGGGCCGGACCCATACAGCGGTCGATGTAGCAGAACAGCGCGGCCGGCGCGCCGAAACAGTCCCAGTTCGCGGCAGCCGCCCGCTGGCGCGCCTCCAGGTCCTCACGCGGGATGCCGAGCCCGCCGTAGCGGTGCTCGCCGAAGGCGTTGCGGCGTTCGCGGTAGGGGGACTTCAGACCATGCGGGTACTGCTCGTACTCGGCCTCGTCCCAGGGCTCGCCCGACGCCACGCGCTCCCCGGCGTGCGTCTTCAGCTCGGCCAGCGGTCTGCCGGTCACCACGTAGGCACGCCACGGCTGGAGGTTGGACGCCGACGGCGCCCAGGCCGCGGCGGACAGGACACGTCGCAGCACCTCCCTCGGAACGGGCCGGTCGGTGAACCCGCGCACCGCCCGTCGGCTCGTGACCGCTTCGTAGACGTCCAAGATCGCCTGCCTCCGTTCGCTCGGCGCGCTCGGTCGGCGCGCTCGCTCAAGCACACTTATTTCCGTTGCACTCGCGACGGTATCATTCGATACTTTCTCAAGCTAAACTGTGGTCGAGTACAAGACACCGCCCTCGGCTCCCGCCCTGGGCACGGCCCCTTGGAGAAAGCGCATGGCCACCCTGCTGCACATCGACTCGTCCGTGCTCCCCGGCGAGGCGTCCTCGTCCCGTTCGGTGGCGGCCGCCTTCCGTACGGCCTGGCAGGAGCAGCACCCGCGAGGCACGGTGATCCACCGCGACCTCGCGGCCGACCCCGTCCCGCACATCACCGCCGCCGCCTGGTCCGCCGGCTACACCGACCCGGCCGAGCACAGCCCGGAGCAGGCCGCCGCGTTCGCCGCCCGCCTACGGCTGATCGAGGAACTGGAGCAGGCGGACGCGGTCCTGATCGGCGCCCCCATGCACAACTTCTCGATCCCCTCGACCCTCAAGGCATGGCTGGACAACGTCCTCCTGCTCGGCCGCACGGCGGGCGAGAGCCCCTCGGTCCAGGGCACCCCGGTCACCGTCATCGCCAGCCGCGGCGGCTCCTACGCGCCGGGCACCCCGCGCGAGGGCTTCGAGTTCGTGCGCAACTACCTGGAGGCCGTCATCGGGCGCACCCTCGGGATGGACCTCGACTTCATAGTCCCGGAGCTCACCATGGCGCCCCGCAACCCGGCCATGTCCGAGCTGATCCCGCTCTACGAGGCCTCCCGCAAGCGCGCGTTCGAGGACGCCGCCACCAAGGCCAAGGAGGTCGCGGAGCGCCTCGCGGCGTAACCCCCCCCGGCCGGACACCATGCCGGACGCCGTGCCGACACCATGCCGGACGCCGTGTGACGCCCCACCCCCCGGACGTCACACGGCGTCCTCGTCCCCGGACGTCACACGGCGTCCTCGTCCCCGGACGTCAGACGGCGCCCTCGTCCTCCGCGGGATGGGCGAACCGGGTCAGCAGGTCCACCAGTTGCGCGTCCTCGCCCGGAGCGAGCCCGGCGACCAGACGCCGGGCCTGCGGTTCGGCGGCCACATGGGCCGCGTCGAAGAGCTCCATGCCCTGCGGCGTGATCTCCACCGCCCGCACCCGCCGGTCCCCGGGCACGGCCTTGCGCACGGCCAGCCCCTTGCGCTCCAGGTCGTCCACGACCCGCATGATTCCCGCCTTGTCCGTCCCCGTGGCCGCGGCCAGGTCGCGTTGCACCGTGGGCCCACGGTTGACCAGCACGATCAGCACGGAGAAGTGCCGCAGCTCGATGCCGAGCGGCCGCAGCGCCTCGGTCATCACGGTCTGCGCGCGCCAGTGCGCCCGGCGCAGCAGCAGGCCGAGCGCGAAGGGCGACTGGTCGCCAGGGCGGTCGGTCGCCCGCGAGCTGCTGGTTTCGTGCGGGACGTCGGCGGTCATGGGGCCAGGTTACCGCTGTTCGATCACTCGATACGGTATCAATTGAAACCAAATATGACACTTACGGCATCGGCCGATACTCCGCGCACAGGTCTGTCACCCTCACTCGAACGCGTGCATCATTGCCAGGTTGTTGCCCCAGATGCTGACGAGGTGAGCGGTGCGCGCGCGAAGAAGCGGGAAGTGTACGGCGGCCCTGACCGGGACCCTCGGAGTCCTCGCCCTCGCGGTCGCCGCCTGCGGCCCCACCCGGCACGACGACGCCGAGCCGGCCCGCCAGACCCCCGTCCAGGTGGCCGACGCCCCGGCGCGGCTCCCCGTGCCGCAGGGCAAGGGCAGCAAGACCCCGGACGACTTCAACGGTGACGGCCACCGCGACCTCGTACTCAACGACCTGGTGAAGGCCCAGGCCCACGCGGACGACGCCGGGATCGGCATCGTGTACGGCGGTGAGCGCGGACTCGCCCCGGGCGCACGGCAGTTGCTCAGCCCCGAGCGGCAGGGGGTCCCGACCAAGGGGCAGCTCCCGGCCGTCTTCGACGCGGAGGCGACCTGCGACCTGGACGGCGACGGCTTCACGGACCTCGTGGTCTCGACCGACCCGCCCTACGACGGCCAGGGGCGGCCCCCGGTGCCGTTGCAGATCCTGTTCGGCTCGCCGAAGGGCCTGGCCGGCAAGGCGGTCAAGCTGGCGGTCCCGGACCGCGCCCGCTACGGCAACGACTGGCCCGACCAGCCGGTCTGCGGCGACTTCGACGGGGATGACGCGCAGGACCTGGTCGTCCACGCGTCGGGCGGCCGACTGAGCTTCCTGCACGGCCCGTTCAGCCGCAAGGGCACCCCGCGCACGGCCGGCGCCCCCATCCAGTCGCCCGGCAACGTCCCCACCGGCCCCGCGGCCGACGTCGACGACGACGGATACGACGACCTGGTGGTCCGTACGACGCAGGGCGCGGGCACCTCGGCGGTCGTCCTCGGCGGCCCGACCGGCCCCACCCGCACCGGAGTCGCCCTCCCCGCCGGTATCGACGTGGCCCTCGGCACCTTCGGCAAGGGCGAGCAGGCCCTGGACGCGGCGATCGGCGCCATGGGCGAAACGTCCCTGCGCTACGACCTCCCGACCGCCGCCGTGCGCGGAACCCTCGACTCCCCCGGCTCGATGCTCGACGCGGCCGACTTCGACGGCGACGGCCTGAGCGAACTCCTCTCCAGCGGCTCGCAGTTGCGGATCTTCCCCGGCCGTAAGGCGGGACTCGCGACGGCGGGCATGGTCACCGTCCAGCCGCCCGCGCGCGGCACCAGCCGTGTGGTGTCGACCGGCGACTTCGACGGGGACGAGCGGGCGGACCTCGTCGTGCGCACCTATGTCGGCGAGACGAAGGACACGGTGACGGTGTATCCGGGGGCGGAGAAGGGGCTGGTGGCGGCGGAGCCGTCGGTCACCTTCTCGACGTCGGAGTTCCTGGCCGCGCGCTGACGGGCGGCGTCAGTCGGCGACACGCGCGCCGATGGCCCGGGCACGGCGGCGGGCCTCGGGGCTGAGGCCCTTGCGGCGGGGGGAGGTACGCCAGTCGTAGGCGGTGGGCTGGGTGAGGCAGAACAGACCGCGCGGGACGGGCTTGGCCAGCACACAGGCGAAGCGGGGGTCACCCGCGTACCAGAGTTCCTCGTCGTAGTCCTTGAGCGCCTCAGCGGTCCAGGACCTCAGCAGCCAGGCTTTCGACCTCAGGGAGACCGTCTTGTCCGGATGGTCGGGGTCGGGCAGTACGAACACGGCGCTGCCCTTGTCGGCCCGTACGGCGCCCGGCAGTTGACGCCAGGGGTAGACGGTGAGGACGCGCCGGATCCGCACCCCCTGGGCGAGGCGGCCGAGGGCCCCGCTCGCCACGAAGGTGATCGCGCACAGGACGAGCACCATGGGCACCACGGCGGCCACCGGCAACAGCACCACCGTGACGTACAGCGCGGCCCACCAAAGGGCCACCCAGCCGAGGGACTTGGCCAGGTTCCACGCCGTCCAACGGTGGAGGGCGCTTCGCGTCCCCGGCGTGTCCCAGGCCACCGGGCCGTCGAAGCCCTGTTCCTCCTCCACGCAGGTCCTCCCCGCTTCGCGTTTCGCGCACGCATCGGCACCTGATCGCCGATCGCCGAACGGGCCGGATGATGCCATGGCCCCGTGCGGGAACCGTGCGCAGGTCACGGAATCCATGCGAAGACGACCTGATCCGCACGACTCGGGCCCGCACCCGGGGTGGCGCCGGGAACCTCGCGGCCGGGCGCCGCGTTGGTCTCAGGTCACCTGCCGAAAGGCCACCCGCCGATCCGAGGAGCGCTTTGCCCGATACGTCGCCACAGCACACCGACCTGCCCCCGCTCCCGTCGCTCACCTCCCAGGCGGAGCACCTGATCGCGCTCGGCGTGCACGACCTCGCCGGGACACCGGCCGACGAAGTGCGCGCCTACGCCGAGGACGCCGAGCGAGGCGATGCCCCCGGCCTGCTCGCCGTGCACCCCGACCGCGTCCCCGCCTCCGCCCTCGCGCCGCTGCTCCGCCGTGCCGACAAGCCCGGCTTCGTCGTCGTCGACATGGCCGACGTCGACGACTTCGCGCCCCACGCCGTGGAACTGCCCGACGCGCCCTTCTACGTCGTCACCGGCGTCGACCGCGGCGACCACATGGCCAACTGGAGCCCGGAAGAGGCGCTGCCCGCGCTCACCGAGGACGAGCGCAGCCCGCTGGTGCTCACCGAGGGCCTCCAGTGGGTGCTCCAGCAGCCGGCCGCCCTGGAACGCAACCGCTGCTTCATGACGATCGGCTCCCGGCTGCGCAAGGCGAACGGCACCCTGGACGCCCGCACCCCGGCGATCTGGATCAGCAACGGCACGGGGCGCGACGGCCGCGAGCGGCGCGACGCACCGAAGATCGGCTGGTGCTGGTGGGGCAACCGGCACACCTGGCTGGGCTTCGCCTCGACCACCGGTCGCAGGCCGTAGGCCCGTAGACCCGTAGACCCGTAGACCCGTAGACCCGTAGGCCCGTAGACCCGTAGACCCGTAGGACGAGCGAGGGCGCCGGGGGCTCGTCCCCGGCGCCCCGAAGAATTACCGAACTCACGTACAACCCTTCCGCCCCATCGCGAGTCTCCTGATCGCCGACCGCAAGGTGAACCCGAGGACAACTGCCGGCGAACACCCACGGTCGCACCCCATTGACTGCGGATGCCCGCCAGGCATCCCCGCATGCCGCAGGAGAACCCGCATGCACACGCACCACCTGCGACTCGCCCTCGCCACGGCCACCGCGGCCGCGCTGACGGGCGGTCTGCTCACCTTCGCCGCCTCGACGGCGAGCGCCGCCGACTCGGCCACCGTCCCGCACGCCGACTTCAACGGCGACGGCCGGGGCGACGTGGCCTTCTCCGCCGACGGCGCCTACGTCAGCGGCAAGAAGGAAGCCGGCCAGCTCGTCGTCCTGTACGGCACCGCCACCGGCGTCTCCTCCGCCAAGCGCCACACGCTCAGCCAGAACTCCACCGGCGTCCCCGGCACCGCCGAGGCCGGGGACCGCTTCGGCTACGACACCGCCTTCGCCGACTTCAACGGCGACGGCTACGACGACATCGCCGTGGGCGCCTCCGGCGAGGACGTCGGCAGCGACGCCGACGGCGGCGGCCTGGCCATCCTGTGGGGCTCGGCCGCCGGCATCACCGGCAAGGGCGTCACCGTCGCCGACCCGGCCCCGACCGCGCACGACCGCTGGGGCAAGAACCTCGCCGCCGGCGACTTCGACGGCGACGGCAAGGCCGACCTGGCCGTCGGCAGCAACAACGCCACCCTGTACGTCCTCAAGGGCGGCTTCTCCGCCTCCGGCGTCCCGGGCGGCCGTTACACCGTCAAGCCCCCGATCGTGGGCACGGAGCTGAGCGGCCCGCTGAACCTGACCGCCGGCGACGTCAACGGCGACGGCCGCACCGACCTGGTCGTCGACGGCTTCGAGAACCAGACCCAGTACGGCTGGAACAAGAACTACTTCATCCCCGGCTCCGCGAGCGGCCTGGCCACGTCCGGTGTCCAGCCCCTCAAGCCCGGCGTGATCACCGCGATCGGCGACATCGACCACGACGGCTACGGCGACATCGTCAGCGGCGCCTCGTGGAACGCCACCACCGAGGACGGCACCTCCGTCCCGGACGCCGCCAAGGGCGGCAAGGTCTGGGTGACGTACGGCACCGCGTCCGGCCCCGGCTCGGCCACCGGCATCACCCAGGACACCGGCAACGTCCCCGGCGCCTCCGAGACCAACGACTGGTTCGGCTACGAGCTCGACCTCGGCGACATCAACGGCGACCAGTACCTCGACCTCGCCGTCGGCGTGGCCGGCGAGAACATCGGCAGCGCCGTGAACACCGGTGCCGTCACGATCCTGTACGGCACCGCGAGCGGCCTGAACACCACCTCGGGCGCACAGTCCTTCGCGCAGTCCAGCGCGGGCGTCCCCGGCAACGACGAGAACGACGACATGTTCGGCATCGACCTCAAGCTGGACGACGTCACCGGCGACGGCAAGGCCGACCTGATCGCCGGCTCCGCCGAGAACGACGGCAACGGCGGGGTCACCTACCTGCCCTCCGACGGCTCGAAGATCAGCACCACCGGCTCCCGTTCCATCGCCCCGAGCACCTCGGGCGTCTCGACGACGGGCACGCCGTACTTCGGCGCCAACTTCGCCGACTGAGCCACGTACGCCTCAATCCGCCCTTCGACCGGCCGGGCCCGTCCCTCCACGGGCCCGGCCCCCTCCTCGACCGGAGCACCCAGCTTGCGCAAGCGCCCCCTTCTCCTCGCCGCGGCTCTCACCACCGGCCTGCTCACCGCACTCCCGGCGCCCGGCGCCACGGCCGCTCCCTCCGGCCTCGCCGGTGACTTCAACGGCGACGGCTACCGCGATGTCGCCACCGCCGCCGTGTGCACCGACGTCGGCTCCGCGTCCTGCGCCGGCGCGGTCGTCGTGCTGTACGGCTCGTCGACCGGTGTGTCCGCGAGCCGCAGGGCCGTGATCACGCAGAACTCCACCGGGGTGCCCGGCACCGCCGAGTCGGGCGACCTCTTCGGGTCCTCCCTCGCCGCCGCCGACCTCGACCGCGACGGCTACTCGGACCTGGTCGTCGGCTCCTCCGGCGAGACCGTCGGCAACAGTGACGGCGTCGGCTCCGGCACCGTGCTGTGGGGCTCCAAGTCCGGCCTGTCCGGCGGCAAGGGCCTGCCGCAGCCGTCCGGGCTCGCCGAGTACGGCGGCTTCTCGCGGGGCGCCGCGACCGGTGACTTCGACGGCGACGGCGACATGGACGTCACCCTCACCGGCCAGAACCACACCCGCCTGTACCTGGGCCCGTTCACCCGCTCCGGCGGACCGCTGAGCAACTACCGCGTCGGCGAGGTCGGCACCACCCACGACGTGATCGCGGGCGACCTGACCGGCGATCGCGTGGCCGAGCGCGTCTACCCCTTCAGCGAGGACGGCGACGCCGGCGGCTCCGTCGACTACTACCGCTGGACCGGCGGCGGCTACAAGTTCACCGAGCTGCCGAACGCGGACGGACTCGGCGGCTCCATCGCCGACATCAACGGCGACGGCTACGGCGACCTCGTCCTCGGCGACTCCTCCGACCCCAACAGCGTCAAGCCCGGCGGCCACAAGGGCGGCCAGATCACCGTCTGGTACGGCGGCCCGAACGGCCCCGACCCCGCACAGACGCCGACCGTCGTCCACCAGGACAGCGCGAACGTGCCCGGCTCCGGCGAGACCGACGACGGCTTCGGCATGTTCCTGAGCACCGGCGACATCAACGGCGACAAGTACGCCGACGTCGCCGTGGCCGCCCCCGGCGAGGACCTCGGCCCGGCCACGGAGGCCGGCTCGGTGACCGTGCTGTTCGGCTCCGCGTCCGGACTGCGGACCTCGGGCGCGAAGTCGTACACCCAGGACACCGCCGGCGTCCCCGGCACCGCCGAGACCTGGGACCGCTTCGGCTCCGCGGTCGACCTCACCGACATCACCAAGGACGGCAAGGCCGACCTGATCGTCGGTGTCGACGGCGAGAACGGCACGGGCGGCCTGTGGACCCTGCGCGGCAGCGCCACGGGCCTGACCACGACCGGCGCCCAGGGCCTGACCGCCGCCGCCGTCAAGGCCGGCAACGACTTCGGCTCCGTGATCGCCCAGTGACGCGCCGCCCGCGGCCCCGCATCCACTCCACCCCGGGAGAACCCCCCATGCTCCGGTCCCGCCTGCACGCCCTGGCCCTCGCCACGGCCACCGTCGCCGCCACCCTGACGGCCACCCCGCTGCTCACCGCGGCCCCGGCCGCCGCGGCCCCGGCCGCCGCGGCCCCCGCCAAGTACGCCGACGACTTCAACGGCGACGGCTACCGCGACCTCGCCACCGCCGCGCCGTACACCCCGGTCGGCGGCAGCACCGACGCGGGCGCGGTCGTCGTCAACTACGGCTCCGCGAACGGCATCAGCGCGGCCCGCCGCACGGTCATCACCCAGAACACGGCCGGCATCCCCGGCACCGCCGAGCAGGGCGACGAGTTCGGCCAGTCACTCGCCTCCGGCGATCTGAACCGGGACGGCTACGCGGACCTCGTGATCGGCTCCGAGGGCGAGAACGCCGAGGCCGGCGCCGTGGTGATCGTCTGGGGCGGCAAGAGCGGCCTGTCCGGCGGCCAGGTCGTCCCCGACCCGGCCCCCGCGGACCACGACGAGTACGGCATGTCCCTCGCCGTCGGCGACTTCAGCGGGGACGGCAAGGCCGACCTCGCCGTCGGCAGCACCGGCAGCGACGTCTGGATCCACAAGGGCGGCTTCCTGAAGGCCTCCGGTGCCGCGTCCCGCTTCAAGCTCGCCACCGACCTGTACTCCGGCATCATCTACGGCGCCCAGGGCCTCGCCGCCGGCGACGTGAACGGCGACGGCACCGCCGACCTGGTCATCAGCGGCACCCAGGCGGAGACCTACGACGGCGGCACCTTCGTCTACCTGGGCTCCGCCTCCGGCCTCACCCGCCAGACGTTCCTCAAGAACGGCGCCTACGAGCTGGCGGCGGTCGGCGACCTCAACGGCGACGGCTACGCCGACGTCGTCACCTCGACGTACAGCGACGACGGCGTGACCAGCGTCGGCGGCACCGTCAGGTCCTACCTCGGCGGCGCGAACGGCGTCCGCACCCAGCCGCAGGCCACGATCAACCAGGACACCGCCGGCATCCCGGGCTCGGACGAGGAAGGTGACTGGTTCGGCAACGCGCTCTCCCTCGCGGACATCAACCGCGACGGCTACGCGGACCTGGCGGTCGGCACGATCCACGAGACCATCGGCACCGCCAAGATCGCCGGCAGCGTCACCGTGCTGCGCGGCTCGGCCGCCGGCCTGACCGCGACCGGCGCCCAGTCCTTCACCCAGAACACGGCCGGCGTCCCCGGCACCGCCGAGTCCGCCGACCGCTTCGGCGCCTCCGTACGCCTGTCCGACCTCAACGGCGACGGCCGGGCCGACCTCTCCGTCGGCGCGGACGGCGAGAACCACCCGGCGGGCTCGATCTACAGCCTGCGCGGCTCGGCGTCGGGCGTGACCACCAGCAAGGCGACCAGCTTCGGCCCCGGCTCGCTGGGCCTGCCGTCCGGATACCTGCGGCTGGGCCAGGTCATGCTCGGCTGACCTCCCGTCCCGGGGCGTCCCCCGTACGGCCGAACCCCGACCGACCCTCCGGAGGGAAGCCGCCGCGCCCCCTAGGGGATGTCACAGGTCGGCAGCAAAGCCGGGCCCGAACCACAGGGCCCGGCACGCGGCTCTCCGGGACCAGGTACGTTCGAAGACGTGGCTGGATTCAGGATCGGACGGGGCAGCCGGAACAACGGCACCCCGCAGACGCGACCGCAACAACCTCCGTACGGTCAGCAGGCGCCCCAGGGGCCGTCGTACGGCTATCCCCCGCCGCCGCAGCAGCCGTACGGCGGCTCGGCCGGCGCCGCGGGCGGCTGGCCGCAGCCCAACGGCGGCGGTGGCCACGGGGGTTACGGCCCCGGCGGTCATGGCGGTCACCGGGGTCACGGCGGGCAGGGCGGGCACGGCGAGCCGGAGTACTTCGGCGACGGCGGCTACCCGCAGGGCCCGGCCGGCGCGGCGGACCCGTACGCGGCCAACAACCCGGGCCACACCCAGGCGTTCTCGGTCGGCGAAGACCCGTACACCCAGGGCGAGACGTACCACGCGGGCTCTGCCCCGGCCGGCCCGATCGGCCCCCGCCTGCACTGGAAGGCCCTGCTGCGCGGCATCGTCTTCTCCCCCGCGCAGACCTTCCTCCAGATGCGGGACTACTCGATGTGGGGCACCGCCCTGATCGTGACGTTCCTCTACGGCCTGCTCGCCGTCTTCGGCTTCGACGGCGCCCGCGAGGACGCGATCAACGCGACCCTGTCCAACGCCATCCCGATCGTCCTGACGACGGCGGTGGCGCTGGTGCTCTCGTCCTTCGTCCTGGGCGTGGTCACCCACACCCTCGCCCGTCAGCTCGGCGGCGACGGCGCCTGGCAGCCCACGGTCGGCCTCTCGATGCTGATCATGTCCCTCACGGACGCGCCCCGCCTGATCTTCGCCATGTTCGCCGGCGGCGACGCGACCTTCGTCCAGGCCCTCGGCTGGGCGACCTGGGTGGCAGCGGGCGCCCTGCTCACCCTGATGGTCTCCAAATCCCACGACCTCCCCTGGCCGAAGGCCCTGGGCGCGAGCGCGATCCAGCTGATCGCGCTGCTGTCGATCGTGAAGCTGGGCACGTTCTAGTAGTCACCACGGCAACGCAGAAGGCCCCCGGCAGCACAGGCAGCCGGGGGCCTTTCGTTCCGCCCGGATCCCGGGCGAAGGGGCGCACCTGCACTCCCGCATGCGCCGCTCCGCGCTCCGGGCGCATGCTGGAAGGTGGGCGAGAAACTCCGGCTCGCCTTGAGCGTGAGCACGAGGAGCGCGCGAATGTCGAATCACGCGATGTCGAATCAGCTGAACGCCGCACTGTCGGGACAGGCCCCCACAGCGCTCGCCGAAGACGTCTCTCTCGCCACTCCCCTCGCCGCATCCCGCATCTCCGGTCGCGACGCCGTCTCGGCGGCTCTCGCTACGTACCAGCAGGCACTCGGCGAGCCTGAAGCGACGGTCCGGCTCAAGGGAGACGGGGTGGAGGCGGTCGTGTACAGCGCGAGCCCCGGCGGACGCGAGACAGAGATCGTGGCGCTGGCCCGGAACAACGCCGCGGGCCAGATCGCCACCGTCGACGTCTACGGCCGGCCGTGGCCCTTCATGGCCGCTCTGCGCGAAGTGATCGAGCAGTCGGACCCCGCCCTCGCCGACCCGGACCTCGGATCCGGGCCGTATACCCCGGAAGGGCCGACGCCGGTCTGGGTGGACCATCCGACCGTCCCGCCACTGGCGGAGGACGTCACCCTCTACTCCCCGATCCTGAGTGAAGAGCCGACGGGGAAGGCTGTCGTAGGGCCGGTCCTGAAGGCAGCGGCGCAGAGCTTCACCGACCTCAAGGTTCGTACCGTCCTCGACGTCGAGGGCCGGACGGCATTCGCTGTGGTGATCGACGAATACGTGGACGGTCACGTACAGCAACTCGTCGAGATCTTCACGCTCAACGACGCGGGCGAGGTCGCGGAGATCCGCATCTTCACCCGCCCATGGCTCGTGACGGCCCACTTCCGCAAGAACATGTACGCCCTGCTGAAAGAAACACTCGGCCCCGATTTCTGGGGCGGCCCCGACCCGCAGGGCCCGTTGCCGACCCCATGACCTGAGGCCCCCGCCGGGACGATCCGAGACGGAGGGCCGGCAGGTCAGAGCGCTTCCTTGTTCTCCTTGGCCGCCTCTCCCGACTTGTGTACGGGAGGCAGAACACTCCACGGGAAGTTGATCCACTCGTCGGTGCGCTTCCACACGTACTCGCACTTCACGAGGGAGTGCGACTTCTCGTAGATCACGGCGGACCGCACCTCGGCGACGTGTTCGAGGCAGAAGTCGTGGACGAGCTTCAGGGTCTTGCCGGTGTCGGCGACGTCGTCGGCGATCAGCACCTTCTTGTCGGTGAAGTCGATCGCGTTGGGGACGGGAGCGAGCATGACCGGCATTTCGAGCGTGGTCCCCACACCGGTATAGAACTCGACGTTCACCAGGTGCAGGTTCTTGCAGTCGAGGGCGTAGGCGAGCCCGCCGGCGACGAAGACCCCGCCGCGGGCGATGCTGAGCACGACGTCCGGCTCGTACCCGTCGTCGGCGATGGTCTGCGCGAGCTCACGGACGGCGACGCCGAACCGCTCGTAGGTGAGGTTCTCCCGTACCTGTTCGTCGCTCATGCCGCCGCTCACACCTGAGTCCGATGGAAGTTCTGGAAGGACCGGGAGGCGGTGGGCCCGCGCTGCCCCTGGTACCGGGATCCGTACCGCTCGCTCCCGTACGGGAACTCGGCGGGCGAGGTCAGCCGGAACATGCACAGCTGGCCGATCTTCATGCCGGGCCAGAGCTTGATCGGGAGCGTGGCGAGGTTGGACAGCTCAAGGGTGACGTGCCCGCTGAACCCCGGGTCGATGAACCCGGCGGTGGAGTGCGTGACCAGCCCGAGCCGCCCGAGCGAGCTCTTCCCCTCCAGCCGCGAGGCAAGGTCATCGGGCAGCGAGATGACCTCGTACGTCGAGGCCAGCACGAACTCCCCGGGATGCAGGATGAACGGCTCATCACCCTCGGGCTCCACGAGCCGGGTCAGGTCCGCCTGCTCGATCGAGGGGTCGATGTGCGGGTACCGGTGGTTCTCGAACACCCGGAAGTACCGGTCCAGCCGTACGTCGATGCTGGACGGCTGCACCATCGTCTGGTCGTAGGGATCGATCCGTACCCGCCCGGCGTCGATCTCGGCCCGGATGTCTTTGTCTGAGAGAAGCACGTCCCGAGAATACGCAAGGCGCACGGAACGACGACAATCGCGCCGCCCGCGCGCCAGGCTGCTACCGCTCGCTCCCGCTACTGCTTCTCGAGCTGCACCGGCACCGCACTGCGGAGCCGGGCACAGCGGGGACATCGGACGAGCCGTCCGGGGCCGAGCCGCTCGGCCTGCTGCATCGGGAACGAAGCGGTGCTGAACACGTGCCCGTCGGCACAACGGACGAGGGTGCGATCCATCAAGTCCCTGAGTCCCTTCCCCAAGAGCCGCGTCAGGCTGCTGCCCGCCCGACGACGAGGGCCCACATTACGGGATCAAAAGGACGGCTCTCCAGGCGGCACTCCGACCCACCCGGCCCCTCTCCCACCCCTCCACCGTACGCCCCAACTCCGGCGCCCCGCACCCGAATCCACCCCCGAAAACGCACTCGGGCCCCACGGCGTCAGCGCCGGGGGCCGGTGATGGGGTACAGTGACCGGGCGATCGGACACCGCGCCGGATGATCACAGATAATCACGGAGCGAGCGTCTTACGCGGGTGTAGTTTAATGGTAGAACATCAGCTTCCCAAGCTGAGAGCGCGAGTTCGATTCTCGTCACCCGCTCCATGATGAAACCCCAGGTCAGTGGCCTGGGGTTTGTTTGTTGTCTAGTCCAATTTGAGGGTGGCGCGCCCTCTGCGTGCCCTAAGTCGAGGGCGAGGGGCGTCCAGAGGGGCCTTCGAGTGCCACTTCAGACACCACGGCGCCGAATGATCTCAAATTGTGAGACGCATTTTCGGCGACCTGGGTCACAAGGTGCGCAAAGGTCGACCAAGTCGCGTAAGCAAAGAAGCAGTTGTCAGGTGCGCCAGTGCCGCTGCTCACGCAGTCGTCGCGCTCAGGAGTCCCTCACCGACCAGTAGCTCTCGACTCTGGTGATGAGGGGCGCCCCCGCTCCATCTGCCTCCCACACCAGCCTGACCGCAGAATCGGGCATCTCTGCCCGATGGCAAAGTGGGTGGATGCTTCCTCCGCCTGGGGCGAGCGACATCACGATGTCTGCGCCCGATGCTTTCGACGTACCTGTATTCGTCAGACGCAGTTCCCCCCTGAGCCCCGCGCAACGGCCGTCGCGCCCAGAGGTAGAGATGGCCCGGAAGCGCTGGCCAGCTTCGAGCAGCATCCCTCCGGACGGGGACTACCTCGTCACCACCACGTGGCGTGCCCTCCTCGACGCCACCACCACCGTCGGCCGCGACATCACCCCGTGGGTCGCCTCCGTCCCCCGGCTGGCCCGCCGCGAGATCATGGCCCGGCGGTATCCACTGTCGGCCTACCTGGTTCGCGACAGCGTGCAGACCGACCAAGGACTACGGCCGGGACGGAAGGTGATCCCTAGTGCCGTCTACTCCCATGGCACGGAAAGCTCGACTCGCACTGCGTTCGGCTATCACATCGGCATGACGATGGCTGAGTGGGCCTGCCGCACTCTCATGGGGCTCGGCCCGACGACGCATGCGGAAAGTGCAGCACCGCCTGGAGCTGCTCCAGGTTGGGCCAAGACTCGCAGCCTGCCCGACCTGTTCGGCACGCACCCGACGAATCCGGGAGTCTGGTTGGTCGAGGCGAAGGGAAGTCGTCGGCTGCACATGCCCTCCCGAAAAAAGGGAGCGAAACAGCTGGATGTGGGTGCCCTGCTCCCCGTTCCACACCACAAGGTGCTGTGTGGCACGAGCCTTGAGGGGCGCCTCTTCATGATGATCGACGTCGAGAGGGTGGACAACGGCGGCGAGGACTCCGGGCCGGCTGCTACGACCGCTGCCGACGACCAGGATCAGGACAGCGGCGAGACGCTGCTGGAACTCGCGCGAGCCCGCATGATGACGTACTTCGCCTTGGCATCGCTACCGCCCAACCTGCTGAGGGTCACCCCCGTCGGGAGACCTGAGATCGGACAGGGGCTGCAGCACTCCGACCCCTTGCGCCTGCTGGAGCACGACTCCGCGACGGATGGCCTGCGCCGACGGGTCAGCCGATCCGCCCCTGAGGGCACGATCCGCAACCATGACGGCCTGGACATGCTGATCGGCAGGATTCCAGGAACGGACCTCGTCCTCGGCATGTCTCGTCGGCTGTACGGCGCGTGCCGTGAACTCGCCGGGATGGAACGTCGCATCGCTGACCAGGCACGCGAGATGCGCCCCGAATACACGCCGTACGTAAGCGAGATGTCGTCGGCACGAGATCTCGATGTACAGCTGCCCGCTATTCACCAACTGGCGGACGACAGAGATCGGCAGGTGAGTGATCGGCAATACGCACGGCAGGTGTCCGAGGCTCGAAGCCTGGTGCAGCACCTCAGGGCCGACCAGAGGAGCGAATACCTCGTAGCCGTTCGGCGTGGCTTTTCAGCCGGGGGCGACAGGACGTGGGAGCAGCTCATCGACGTCAGCCCTGAGCCTGCGCTCCCCAGCGAGGATGGATACCTGGAGGCCGCGACCACAGATACGTACCTCGCAGTCGAGCGAACGGCCCTCGATTTGGACGGGGAATAGCAGGTCGCTGGGTCCACAGACTGTTTAGCCCAGCGTCAGCGGACGACGGACAGCCGGGGCCGGTTGTCCGTGTCGCCGTGCCTTTGCCCCTCTCCCTCCTGCGCGGTGACAACGAGCCCGAAGATCAAGTCGTTGAGATCGGCGGGCCGGAGGTGAAGCTCGCGGGCCACGTCCGCAGGCCGCGTTCCCTCGCTACGTAGGGCAGTGAACACCTTGCCCAGCACCTGGGAGGTCTCGCGGGCGACTCCGCTGCGAGTCTCCGACTTTCGGTAGCCGAGACGGTCGAGTTCCACGCAGTGGGTGCGGTATTGCCATTCGGTGGTCAGGCCCAGTTCGTGCAGCCGGTGTGCGAGCGCCATGGCAGCGACCTTCCAACGGTGCTTCGCCTGGAGGATCCAACTCGTGCTCGCCCCGTGCGGCGCGTGGGCGAGGACGTCCGCCTGCGGCATGAGGAATGCGGCTGCGAACCGGTGCGCTTCCGCCTCGGCCTGTGGGCCGTGTGGCATCTGCTCCTCGCCGTGCAGAACGAGGTGTCCGAGTTCGTGGGCGGCGTCGAAGCGCCCTCGCTCCGCGGTCTTCTCGGTGCTCAGCAGGACGAACGGGATCCCCCGGTCCCAGAAGGAGAACGCGTCGACTTCAGGACAGTCCCTGGAGAGGGAGAAGACGCGGACGCCGTGCGCCTCCAACAGGTGCACCACGTTCGGGATCGGTGCGTTCCCGAGTCCCCATCGGGCGCGCACCAGGGAGGCGACTTCCTCCGCTGGGACATCCGTGCCGACCGCCTCCCCTGGGTGGGGAATCTCATTCTCGTCCGAGCCCAGGCGACTGAACGAGGTGAGCGACGGGATGTCGGGCGGGAAGGCGGAAGTGCGCACCCATCCAGTCCTGTAGCGCACGCGCCAACCGTCCGGAGCTGAGGGCGATGTCCCGCTGGGAGGCGGTCATCTTGCTCAGGGCCCGGAAGCTGACCGAGTACCCCTTCCGCCCCCGCGCCGAGGCACGCTTCAAGATCGCCACCTCGATCACCGACTTCTACGACGCCAGGCGGCTACACCGCGTGTGCGGGTTCAAGAGCCCGATCGACTACGAACGTGATTGCCGAGGCCGATGCCACGCGATGAACTGGTCAACTGGCGTCGGCGACGCCAAGCAGTCGCCCGGCGCTGCCATTACCAGCGGTGATGGCACACGCTCGAGGGGCGGCCTCCGTCAGACCGCCCCTCACCACTCCATGACCCACTACATGCCAGCCGCCCAGCGAAACCAGCAGGTTCAGACAAACCCTGCTGGAGTACTAGCCGTCTCTCACTACAGCCCCAGTCCCATCCGCACCGCGCGCTCCACCGGGCTGTACGCGCCGTCGGGGCGGTCGGTTCGGACGAGTTCACGGGGCTCGACCGATGCCTGGGCCATGAACTTCGGGCGGCCCACGCGGTTCGCCTGGGCGGCGTGGACCACGAATGGGTGCACGATGTAGACGTCGCCGGGCTCGCCCGTGGCCAGTACCTCAGGGCGGTGGGCCGTCGCCTCGTCGATGACGTCGTCGCGGAGGAGGCCGCAGCCCTCCTCGCCGTACGGGGCGATCATGGGTGGGACGTCCAGATGTGAGCCGACGCGGATGCGGGTCGGGGCGTCCTGGGGGCCGACCTCGGAGTAGAGCAGCAGGATCAGCAGGGCGCGGCCACGCGACTGGATGCTGACGCGGAACCCGTGCGGGTCGACCTTGCCCAGGTCACCGCCGTCCTCGAGCGCCTCGAACCAGCTCTCGTCGACATGCCAGCCGGCATCGAAGTGCCAGGCCGTATCCATCGGTTCACCGGGGTGGGGAAACCGCACCGGAAAGGTGCCGGGCCAGTCCGGGTCGATCCAGCGACCGACGCCGTAGAGCTGGTCGTACGCCCGGTGCAGGATCGGCGTGTTGCACGACTCCAGGAACGGGGGATCATTGATCGGCGGAATGCGCACCACCGGCTCCGTCCACGTTCTCGGATTCTCCGGATCCTTTCCGGTCTCCCGCCAGAGCCGCTCGCGGCACACTTCCGCTGTCTCTTTCGAGAATGCTCCGGGTATTTTCACGAAGCCGTCTTTGACGAAGCTTTCCACCTCGTCATCGGTGAGGCCCGTCGTAACCACTGTAAACCTCCCACTAATTGACGCCGATATCCTAGTCACAGCCGAAAGGGCGTCAACCCGTAAACCGATCAACTCGCCGTTTCCGCTCCAATAGTCAGTGGACAGGGCGGCGCACAATCACCTCCTGCGGTTGTCCCGCCGCGCGGGACACTTCTTCCGTCGACCGCCCCGTTCCGGCGCCCAGGTCCGGTGTTCCCGGGGGCAGGATCCGGCTCAACAGCGGGCCGGTGAGCGCGGTCGTGGTCACCGCCATCACCACCATCAGGGAGTACAGCGAGCCGTCCAGCACGCCGAGCTCCAGGCCCACCCCGAGCACCACCAGTTCGGTGAGTCCACGGGTGTTCAGCAGCGCGCCCAGCGCGGCCGAGTGACGGCTGTCCAGGCCGGCGAAGCGCGCACCGACGTACGCGCCGAGGAACTTGCCCGTGATGGCCACGGCCAGGATCGCGGCAAGTTCAACGAGGCTCGAGGAGTCCAGTTCGGAGAGATCGACCTTGAGGCCCGACAGCACGAAGTAGACGGGGAGCAGGAGCAGTCCGCACAACGGCTCCACCCGCTTCAGCACCCCGTCGCGCAGCCTGCGGCCGGCGCCGCGCGGCAGCAGCGCTCCGAACAGGAACGCCCCGAAGATGTAGTGCAGCCCCAGCCACTCGGTGAAGGCGGCCGAGAGGAGCAGACCGCCCAGCACCAGGGCGAGGAAGTTGCGGTCGTCGCCCGGTTCGGCCGCCTCCGTACCCGCCTGAGCGGCCCGGCGCAGCAGGGGGCGCACGAGCGTGAACATCACCGTCACGTACGGCACCACCAGCGCCAGCCGCCAGTCGAGACGCTCGCCCGTGGCGATGGCGACCACCACCGCGAGCAGGGTCCAGGCCAGCAGGTCGGCGATCGCCGCACAGGTCAGGGCGGTGGTGCCGAGTCTGGTGTGGGCGAGCTTGCGGTCGGCGACGATCCGGGCGAGGACGGGGAACGCCGTCACGGACATCGCGACCGCGAAGAACAGCACGAAAGCGGCGGACGATCCCTTCCCGTGCGACCGCACCAGCAGCAACGCGAGGCCCGCGCCAAGCGCCAGCGGCAGCAGCGTGGAGCCGGCGGACGTCCACAGGGTGACCCGGCCACCGCCTCGCAGGACGCCGATGTCCAGCTCCGTGCCCACGACGAACATGAAGAGGGCGACGCCCACGCCGGCGAGCGCGCTCAGCAGGAGCCGTACGTCCGCGGGGAAGACGAGTTCCGAGAGATCGTCGCCGAACAGGGTGGGCCCCAGCAGCACGCCCGCGAAGATCTCACCGATCACCGACGGCTGGCCCAGCCTGCGGGCCAGCGCCCCCAGGAGGCGGGCCAGGCACAGGATCAGCGCCAGGTCGAGAAAGAGAACGACGGTCTGGGACGCGGTCACCGTCTGCCTCCGGACATCATGATGAAGTCTCCTTATGCCGTGTCAGTGTTCGCGCTTCGGACATCTCTAGGACATGCGCTGTTCGCCGACGGGCGGACAGTCGGATCCGGAGTTCCTTTATCGTTCTTCGGCATGGGTATCACCGGCACCACGCAACTCTTCGTGGCCTGCACGCAATACGCGGCGGCCACGATCACCGCCGCCATTCGTTCGGGATTATTCGGGCGGCGCTCGGAACACCGGCGCGTTCTTGTCGTCAGCGATCCGTCCGCGCTTCCCGAGGTCGGCACTCAGCTCGACAGCATGCCCGGATTCGAGGCGCTGCGGCCCGAATTCGACGACGTGTACTCCTGGAATGAATTCATCCGGCCGTTCCATCCGGCGGACTGGTCGCCGAGGGATCAGGACACGCTGTTGTGGGAGCGGGCACTGCGGCGGGGCGTGGAACCTGGGTGGAGGTGCCGTCGAGATCGCCTGTGAGTCGGTCCAGGGGGCCACGACCCAGGCCGTGGCGCGGATCTTCGCCGACAGCCCTCTGCACGTCTACGCCGACGGCCTGATGAGTCACGGACCCGCGCGCGGCACCATCGACCCCTCGATCGGCGCGCGGATCGAACGCCTGCTGTACGTGGATCTCGTCCCGGGCCTCCGACCGCTCCTGCTCGCCGAGTTCGGCGTCGAGCAGGAGGTGGTCCCCACCGAGGTGTTCCGGGGGGACGCTCGGCGATGTGGCACGTGGCGCGGGTGACGTGGATGTGGACGGTTCGCCCAATGCTCCGGCCCTCCTCCTCGGGCAGTACCTGTCGGCGATCGACGTGTTGTCCGCGCACGAGGAACAGTCGCTCCATCTGCGCATGCTGCGCGGCGCCGCCCGACTGGGACACACGGACGTCGTCTTCAAGCCGCACCCCTCCGCCCCACCCGGCTGGACCCGGGCGTTGGAGCGGGAAGCGGCGCGGCTCGGTGTCGAGTTGCGCACGCTCGGCACCCCGGTTCTCGCGGAGGTGGTCTACCAGCGGCTGCGGCCTGCGCTCGTGGTCAGCTGCTTCTCCACCGCCCTGTTCACGGCGTCGCGGCTGTACGGCCTTCCGGTGGCCCGGATCGGCACGGAGCTGCTCCTGGAGCGACTGACCCCGTACCAGAACAGCAACCATGTCCCGGTGACCGTCGTGGACGCCCTGCTGCCGGATCTGGAGGATCCGGAAGCCTTCGCGTCGTGGCGGTTCCCGGGGGCCGGGGAGGTGCGGGACACGCTGGGTGATCTGGTGCGGGCCGTCGGATACGTGATGCAGCCCCAACACCATCCCGACCTGCGTCGACGGCCGAGCGCTATCTCGCCGGTCAGTTGAACGCGCACACCTGGCGCTACTTCAAGCGGCGCCGGCTGACCGCGCTGGCCCTGCCCGGCGCGGCTCCTGCGCGGCTCGCGTTCGTGCCGCGCACGGCGGTGGTACGCCGGGCGGCCCGACGGGCTCGCGCCCTGAAGCGAGCGGTGTCCCGTCAGGGCTGACCTCGGCGCCGCCCCGGGCGCGGGCACCGCGGGGCTGCCCGATCCGTCGGCGGGCCGCACGTCCGGCCCGCCCAGTCACCGGCCCGCGCGGGCACGGACGGCGCCGACGGCAGGCCGGGCGCGCTGCTGCGGTCGCCGCGTGAACGGCTATGCCTCGACGCCGATGGCGGTCGCCGCGAACCCGTCGTGGACCAGCCAGCGGCCGTGGAGCATGCCGAGCCGGTGTTCGTGCGCCAGTGGTGCGGCCCTGAGCAGTCGGGCGGTGAAGCGACCGTCCGGGTCGAACCGGATGTCGGCTTCGGTGAAGCCGAGCCGGCTTCGCGTCAGGGGGAACCAGACCTTGTACACGGTCTCCTTGGCGCTGAACAGCAGCCGGTCCCAGTGGATGTGGGGTTGTCCGGCCGCCAGGCGCTCGAGTGCGGCGTGTTCCTCGGGCAGGGAGACGGACCGCAGGAAGCGCGCCGGCAGCGGGCGATGCGGCTCCGCGTCGATGCCGAGTCCCAGCAGGGCCGTGTCCCGGGCGAGGGCCGCGCCCCGGTAGCCGACGCAGTGGGTCATGCTGCCGACCACTCCGTCCGGCCATCGGGGTTCCCCCCGCTCGCCGTGCAGTACGGGCGCGGGCGGCAGCCCCAGACCGGCCATGGCGAGCCGCGCGCAGTGCCGCACGGTACGGAAGGAGCGGGTGCGTTCCGCGCCCGCGCCCTCGATCACCGCCTCCTCCTGGGCGTACGGGGAGGCCCGGTCCTCGTCGTCGAACCGCTCCGCCCACGCCACGCTGGGCGGCAGGATGTCCCCGATCACGCGCCGACCGGGTCAGACGACGTGGACATCGGGGACGTACATGATCCACTTGCCGCCCGCGGCGCGGAACTCCTGCTCCTTCTCCATGATTTCCTCCGCGTGGTTCCAGGCGAAGAGCAGCGCGTAGTCGGGGTACGCGTCGGAGAACTCCTCGTGGGGGCGGACCGGGATGTGCACCCCGGGGGTCAGCCGGCCCTGCTTGCTGGGCGTGATGTCGCTGACGAACTCGACCAGTTCCGGGCCGATGCCGCAGAAGTTGGTGACCACCGAGCTCTTGGCAGTGGCTCCGTAGCCGACGACACGCTTGCCGTCGGCCTTCAGCTCCAGCAGGAGTGTCGTCAGATCACGGAAGATCTTCTGCACGTTCTCGCCGAACCCCTCCAGGGTCACCAGGTCGGAGATGCTCATCCGCTGCTCCTCGGCGAGCAGTTCGGCCACTGCGGGGCTCGGTTCACGGGCGCCGCGATGCGCCAGCGTGTAGCGGACCTCTCCGCCGTGCACCGGCAGCCGTTCGACGTCGACGAGTTCGAGGCCGTGCCGGCGGGCCATGAACTGGACCGACTGCGCGCTGAAGAGGAAGAAGTGCTCGTCGTAGATCTGGTCGAACGACGTGCGTGCCACGATGTCCGCGAGGTAGGGGTCCTCGAAGACGAAGACCCCGCCCGGCGCGAGCAGTTTCGTGACGCCCGACAGCACGGACCCGATGTACGGGATGTGGCACAGGGTGTTCGCCGCGTAGATGACGTCGGCGTGGCCCTCCCGCTCCAGGATGTCGGCGGCGACCTCGTCCTCGAAGAACGACTTGCGCACCCGGATCCCCTTGGCGGCCGCCAGGTCGGCGACGCCGCCGGACGGTTCGACACCGAGGTGGCGGATGCCGGCGTCCGCGAGGACCTGCAGCATGATCCCATCGTTGCAGCCGATCTCGACGGCGAACGGGGAGTCGCCCGTCAGCTCGGTGGAGATCAGCCGCTTCGCGAGGTTCTCGAAGTGGGTGCGCATGTAGACGGAGCCGGAGGAGTGGTACGGGTAGTCCTCGTGGAACATGTGCTCACGCGGGACTTCCCTCATCAGCTGCACCATTGAGCACTCCGCGCAGATGCCGATGGCGAGACGGAAGAAGAACTCCTTCTCGACCGCGCTGCCCGGAACGAGGAAACAGTCGGAGAGCGGCTGCCTCCCGAAATCGAAGAACTCGGTGACCGTGCCGTTGCAAATACGGCAACACGAAGTGCGCGACATTCAAACTCCTGACTTGCCGCTCTGCGGGAAGGAAAAGATCGGGTCCGGAGAAACGTACGCTCGGCAACTCTCCCGAACAAGCTTCTCCGGGGGCTGCTGTGAGCGGGACCGTACCCCACAACTGTTCCGTTGTCCCGCCAGCGGGACGGATCGGCGGGACGGACCAGTACCGCCGGGAAACCGCCTCGGCCTGCTCATTCTTACGAGGACGCATCCCACGATAGCCGGTGATCGCTCGGCCATCCCATTGAAAGGCTGATAGCGTGCCGCCGCATCACACCCTCAATGAGAATTAGGTGGGCTGATGAAGGGAATAGTTCTCGCGGGCGGCAATGGAAAACGACTCCATCCATTGACTGTGGGGACCTCGAAGCAGCTGCTCCCGGTCTATAACAAGCCGCTGATCTACTACCCGATCTCCGTTCTCATGCTGGCCGGCATTCGCGATATCCTGGTGATCTCCTCACCGCGGACCCTGCCGGCGATCAGGGGACTGCTGTCCGACGGCTCGCAGCTGGGCCTGAACTTCAGCTATCGCGTCCAGCCGACGCCCCGGGGCATCGCGGACGCGTTCCTGGTCGGCGCCGACTTCATCGACGGGGACAACACCGCGCTGATCCTGGGCGACAATGTCTTCCACGGCGCCGGATTCCCGCGGCTGCTGCGCAAGTCCATCGCCACGGTCGACGGCTGCACCCTGTTCGGCTACCCGGTGTCCGATCCGGAGCGCTACGGAATCGGCGAGACGGACGAGTTCGGAAACCTCGTGTCGATCGAGGAGAAACCGCTCCGGCCGCGCAGCAGCAACGCGATCACCGGGTTGTACTTCTACGACTCCGAAGTCGTGGAAATCGCCCGCTCGGTGACGCCTTCCGAGCGGGGCGAACTGGAGATCACCGATGTCAACAGGGCGTATCTGAAGCAGGGCAGGGCAAAGCTCGTACGCCTCGGCCGGGGGTTCACCTGGCTCGACTCCGGCACGCACGACTCCCTGCTCGCCGCCAGCCAGTACGTGCAGGTGATCGAGCAGCGGCAGGGCGAGCGGGTCGCCTGCCTGGAGGAAATCGCGGTCCGCATGGGCTACATCTCGCAGGAGGACTGTGCGCGGATGGGCGCCGAGATGCAGGACTCCGGATACGGCCGCTACCTCATGGAAATCGCCGAGTCACTGCACTGAGGCGATTCCCGCCGGCGTTCCGGCCGAACACTCCCCACCACCAATGCGAAGGAATGACATGACATTTGTCGCCGAGGCGCCGGGAACCGACATCAGCGGCACGGGCGGGCTCTTCGAGCTCGTCGGCAACGCGGCGTGGGACGCCAAGCTGGCCCCGTGCACGGACGCGGACATCGCGCGCCTGCGGGCGAGCGCGGACACCGTGGACCGGTACCTGGCCGACGGCCGGCCCATCTACGGCCTGACCCAGGGATTCGGGCCGCTCGTGCTCTTTCCCGCCAAGTCCGAGATGGAGCAGGGCAGTTCACTGATCTCCCACCTCGGCACCAGCCAGGGCGCGCCGCTGTCGCCCGAGACCAGCAGGCTGGTCCTGTGGCTCCGGCTGAACAGCATGCGCAGCGGCTTCTCGGCGGTCTCGCCCGAGCTGTGGCAGACCCTGGCAGACGCGTGGAACCGCGGCTTCACCCCGGTGATCCCGCGCGAGGGCACCGTCAGCGCGAGCGGTGACCTCCAGCCGCTGGCCTGCGCGGCACTCGCCTTCGCCGGCGTCGGGGAGGCATGGGTCAAGGACGCGCACGGACAGTGGCAGCGGCGGCCCGCGAAGGAGGCCCTGGACGAGCTGGGGCTGGCACCCTTCGAGTGGCCCGTGCGGGAGGCCCTCGCCTTCGTCAACGGCACGGGCGTGGGCCTCGCCGTCTCCCTCCTCAACCAGCAGTCGGCGCTGCGGCTGGTCAGGGCGGTGGCCGTGCTCACCGGCCGGCTCGCGACCCTGCTGCGGGCCAACCCCGAGCACTACCACCTCGGCATCCAGGAGGCCCGGGGCCAGGTCGGTCAGCGGATCGCCGCGGGCTGGATACGCGACGAGCTGCCTGCGGACCAGGAGCGCGGGGATGACCGCCCGCTCCAGGAGCCGTACAGCCTGCGCTGCGGTCCGCAGGTGCTCGGTGCCGCGCTCGACCAGCTGACGTCGGCGGGCGAGGTGCTGCTGCGCGAGGCGCGGGGCTGCACCGACAACCCGATCGCCTTCGAGGGCGAGGTGCTGCACGGGGGCAACTTCCACGCGATGCCCGTCGGGCTCGCCTCGGAACAGATCGGCCTGGCCATGCACACCGTGGCGTACCTGGCCGAGCGTCAGCTGGGTCTGCTGGTCAACCCGACCACCAACGGCGACCTGCCGATCATGCTCACGCCCCGGGCCGGGCGAGGCTGCGGCCTGGCGGGTGTCCAGATCAGCGCCACCTCGTTCATCTCGCGCATCCGTCAGCTGGTTCAGCCCGCCTCGCTGACGTCGCTGCCGACCAACGGTTGGAACCAGGACCATGTGCCGATGGCGCTCAACAGCGCCAACGGGGTGAGCGACGCGCTGGAGCTCGGCTGGCTGGCCGTCGGATCCCTCGCCGTGGGCGTGGCCCAGCTCGCCGCGATGGTCGGGGCCGAGGCCCCCCGGGACGGCCTGTGGGACCGGCTGGCCGAGGTCTCCCCGGCACTGGACGCCGACCGGCCGATGGCCCAGGAGGTCCGCACGGCGGCCCGACTGCTGTCCGAGCACGCCGCACAGCTGCTCGCCGAGCCCACCGCACCCTGACGGAGACACCCAGATGAGCGAGGCAACCACCCTGGCCGACGGGCCCGCGCCTCCCGGACCGGCCGGCGTGAGCGACTTCTACGACCGCAACCACCTGCTGCTGACGGACCTGTTCGGCGGCAGCATCCACAGCGGCTACTGGCACGGACCCCACGACATCAGCGGCGTCGAGGTCGCCGGCGCCCGGATGACCGACGAGATCCTCGACCGGCTCGACGTGGGGCCGGGCATGAGGGTGCTCGACCTCGGCTGCGGCACGGGCGGGCCCGGGGTGCACCTCGCCCGGTGGTGCGACGCGGAGATCACCGGGATCTCCCCCAGCGCCGCGGAGGTCGCCGTCGCGACGGCTCGGGCCGAGGCCGCCGGGGTGTCCCACAAGATCGCGTTCCGGCACGCCGACGCGGCCCGGATGCCGTTTCCCGACGACACCTTCGACCGGGTGATGGCGATCGAGTCCGTCGTCCACGCCGCCGACCGGGTGGCCTGGCTGAGGGAGATCGCGCGGGTGCTGAAACCGGGCGGCCGGGTCGTCCTCAGCGACTTCATCGCTCGCGGACCCGAGCCGCAGGACGCGGAGGACCGGGCGGCGGTGGCGCGGCTGCTCACCGCGCTGCGGCTCGCCGCGAGGGTGCGGGTCGAGGACTATCCCGGTTTCCTGACGCGGTCCGGGCTGGAGCCGGTGGAGATCACCGACCTCACCGACCACACGAAGTACACCCTGGGCCGCCTGTGCCTCGCGATCGGAGCGCACCTCAGGGAACGCACCGGCGTGCCGGAGGAGTTGCGGCTCGTCCACGACATGCACGAGAACATCGACTGGGTGGGCCACGCCCAGCAGCCACAGACCGATGGCGTCGCCGTCGTCGTCGCCGAGGCACCGCGGCACGGCGGTTAGACCACGCTCCCGCGGTCGGGGTGCCCGCCGGTTCGCCTCCGCGCGCCGGCGGGCACCCCGTCGCGTTGTGCTCAGCGTTGGTCCCAGCGGTCCGGGGGAGTACGGCGGGACAGCTCGCGGGCCTCGTGGACGAGGATGGCGACCTGGACCCGGTTGGTGCAGTTCAGCTTGGTGAAGATCCGTGTCACGTTGGCCTTCACGGTGGCGAGGCTCATGTACAGCGAGGCGGCGATGTCCGCGTTCGACTGGCCTTCGCTGATCGCGAGGGCCACTTCCCTTTCCCGGGTGGTGAGCCGGTCCAGCGCGGTACGGGCCTCGGCGGCCTGGGCCTCGACCTGGTCCTGGTCCTCGTGCCGTACGACATGGCTGATCAGCCGGGTGATCACGGACGGCGAGAGCATCGACTCGCCGGCGGCGACCCGCCGTACCGAGTCCAGGATGGCGGTGGGCGGGGTGTCCTTGAGCAGGAAGCCCTTGGCGCCCGCGCGCAGCGCCCGGAGCAGGTGCTTGTCGGTGTCGAAGGCGGTCAGCACGATGATCGCCGGGCTCTCCTCGGTGGAACGCAGCCGCTCGGTCGCGGTGAGCCCGTCCACCCCACGCATACGGATGTCCATCAGCACGACGTCCGGGCGCACCCGGCCCACCAGGTCGATCGCCTCGCCCCCGTCGGACGCCTCCCCCACCACCTCGATGTCAGCCCCGGCCCCCAGGACCGTGGTCAGACCCATGCGTACGAGCGGATCGTCGTCCACGACGATCACGCGGATCAGTTCGGCCATGGAACCCACGCTTCCAGATGAAAGGCCAACTGCCCACCCGGATCGCGCCGAACGCCGTGCTCCAGCCGTCCACCGGCGACTTCCAGCCGTTCCCTGAGGCCGATCAGCCCGAAGTGGGAGCCGGGCACCAGCGGGCCGTCCCGGCCGAGCACCAGCGGATTGCGCAGCAGCAGGTGCAGTTCGTCGTCCTTGGCGCGCTCCAGCAGGACGTGGACCGTGGTGCCGGGGGCGTGCTTGCGGGCGTTGGTCAGCCCCTCCTGCACCACCCGGTACGCGGTGCGGCCCACCGGCGACGGCGCCGTCATCAGGGTCAGCCGGTTCTCCACGTCGATGCTCATCCCCGCGGTGCGGCACTCCTCGAAGAGGTCGTCGAGCTCGGCGAGGCCGGGCATCGGCCGCAGGCTGTTGCCGACGGTGCCCATGCGCAGCACGCCGAGGATCTCCCGCAGCCCCTCCATCGCCTGGTGGGAGCTGTCGTAGATGGTCGAGGCGACCCGGGCCATCTCCTCGGGCACCAGGTCGGACCTGATCTGCAGCGCGCCGGCCTGCAGGCTGATCAGGGAGATCTGGTGGGCGAGCACGTCGTGCATCTCCCGTGCGATGCGCTCGCGTTCCTTGGCGCGCAGCAGTTCCGTGCGCTCCAGGGCGGCGGCCTCCGCCGCGCGGGCGTGCTCCCGCAGGGCGATCATCAGTTCGCGCCGGGCGCCCATGACGCTGCCGAACCAGGTGGTGACGGCGAGCACCGCGATGGTGAACAGGTTCGCGAGCAGGGGCGGGGTGCCGTCGTCGGGGCCCCACAGCGAGAACGGGACGTAGGCCGCGGCGAAGAGGGCGGCCGTCGCGATCGCCACCCGGCGGGAGCGGTAGGCGGCGACACTGCCGACCGCGAAGAGCGCGGCGACGAACACGAAGTCCGTGACGGCGAAGCAGCAGGCGAGCGCCAGGGCGACCCGGACGGGGTGCTTGCGGCGCCACCAGAGCAGCACGCTGCCGGCGAGCCCGAGCAGCATCAGCCAGAACAGCAGGTCGCCGGTGATCTTTTCGCTCTCGTAGGCGGCCACCGCCCAGGCGAGGGCCGCCATCGCCGAGATGGAGACATAGAGCAGGTCGAGAAGTCTCTCGCTCCAGGGGCGTGGCCGCAGGTCCAGGTGAGGCACGGACGGGCCGGCCTCCCGGTGCTCAGGACTGGACAAGTGGCCGCCAGAACTGTTCGGTTCCCTTGTCCCGGACGGTGTAGCCGAGTTCTTCTGCGGCCCGGGTCAGTTCCCGCACGTCGTAGCCCGACTTGTGCTTCAGCGCTTCCTTGCGGGCGGCCAGCACGGCGTTGACCTCGGGGCGCAGGGCGCCCGATTCGGGGCTCCACTTCTTGAACAGGTCGGCGTACGGGTCGCTGTCCTGCCAGGGGTATCCGCGCGCCCGGAAGGCGGCGGCCAGCCGCTGTGCGGGCGCCGCGTGGGTGCCGCGCACGAGCTGGCGGGAGTCGTGGCCGAGGACGACGAGTTGCTTGCCGTCCATGAACACGGCCGACACCTGCGCGCGGTCGACGGCGACCTCTCCCCACTGGTCGTGCGCCGCCTCGATCCGGGAGTCGGTGAGCGTGACCGTCATCGACTCCGACAGGGCGACGAAGGCGAAGACGAGCCCGAGCGCGAAACCGCCCGCCATGAAGGCGAGGACCTGCCAGGTCTCCTCCACGGAGGCGACGAACTCGACGACCGTGCGCAGGGGCAGTTTGGACAGGTCGGTGATCTGTCTGGCCAGAATCGGCAGGAGTAATCCGAGGACGACGCCGACCAGCGGCATACCCACGAGAATGAGGATCTTGTCGGAGCGTGGATAGCCGAGCACGGTGGTGGATGACTCGGTGACGGATTTGCCGAACTTGTCGTCGGATCGCTTGCTCGCCATGTTTCGCATGCTAGGTGGGCCCGAGCGAGCGGGGACAGTAGCCAAAGGTCGATGGGACGGCGGACCTTCGTCACCCGTGCCGGCTTCTCTCGTGGAAGAAGCCGGGGACGCTGTGCAGTTCACCCGCGGCGGCGGCCTCGTCGTACACGAACCGGGCGAGTGCCAGGTCGAGGACGCCCAGGCCGAACGGTGAGAAGACCACCGTGCGGTCGGCGGGCGGGACGGCCCGGCCGGTGAGCACGTCGTGGAGGGTGCCGGCGACGAAGTCACGGTTGCCAGTGCGCTGTTCGGCCAGGTGCGGTGAGGTGTCCGCCTTCAGGCAGTGGTCGACGTCGTCGACGATGTTGTACGAGTCCAGGACGATGTCGGGCGACAGGTCGCGCAGCGAGACGTGCAGCACCAGCGGGTGGTGCGCGAAGTGCGCCGGGTCGTGGACGTGGGGGCTTCCCGCGACGGTCGCGAAGACCACGAGGTCGCTGGAGCGGATCACGTCCTCGGCGCTCTCGTGGAGCACGGTCGGGGTGTCGCCGCCGCGGCGCAGGTGGTCCCGGAAGGCGGCGGCGTGCTCCGCCGACAGGTCGTACAGGCCGATCTCGTCGAAGCCGAGGCCGGCCGCCCGCAGGAAGCGGTGCACATAGCGGGCGATGAGGCCGGTTCCGACGAGCCCGAGGCGGCGGGGGCGCACTCCGCGCAGCTCGCTCAGCCTGCGGGCGGCGAGCGCAGCGGAGGCCGCGGTGCGGCTCGCGCTGATGATGGAGCTCTCCAGGCAGGCGAACGGATAGCCGGTCACGGTGTCGTTCAGGATCAGGACGGCCGACGCCCGGGGGATTCCGGAAGCGACGTTCTCGGGAAAGCTCGAGATCCACTTGATGCCGTGCACGTCAACCGGCCCGCCCACGGAGGCCGGCAGCGCGATGATGCGCGACGAAGGACGGTCGGGAAAACGCAGGAAATACGAGTCGGGGTTGACGGTTCTGCCTTCGCCGTGCAGCACATAGGCGTTCTCGACAATATCGATCGTCCGGTCGTCCCGACCGGAGAGAATCCGCTGTACCTGCTCACCGGAGATGACCGAGAACGGAGGTATGGAGGTCATGGTTCACGTTTATCGTCCACGGCACCCGATTTCAAGGCTCACGGTGACGACAGGGCGGTAGTACGGTGCCGGGCATGACTTCAATTCTCGTTACCGGCGCCGCCGGTTTCATTGGTTCGCACTTCGCCCGTTACTGGGTGGAGAAGTATCCGGACGACCATGTGGTGGCGCTGGACGCGCTCACCTACGCGGGGGTCGAGGAAAACCTCGCCGACGTCCGTGACCGGATCACTTTCGTACACGGTGACATAGGCGATTCCACGCTCGTCGGCCGGGTGCTCGCCGAGCACGGGATCGCCACCGTGGTGAACTTCGCCGCGGAATCCCACAACAGCCTCGCCGTGCTGGATCCCCGGCGTTTCTTCCAGACGAACACGATGGGCACCCAGGCGCTCCTCGACGCCTGCCTCAAGGCGGAGGTGGAGCGGTTCCACCACATCTCCACCTGCGAGGTGTACGGCGACATGGCCCTCGACGAGGAGCAGGCCTTCACCGAGGACCACCCCTATCGCCCGCGCACCCCCTACAACGCCAGCAAGGCCGCCGCCGACCACGCCGTCAGGGCCTACCACGAGACGTTCGGGCTGCCGGTCACCCTCACCAACTGCGCCAACAACTACGGGCCGTACCAGTTCCCCGAGAAGGTGCTCCCGCTGTTCATCACCCGCTCGCTGCGCGGGGAGCGGATTCCGGTGTACGCCTCCAAGGACAACCGGCGCGAGTGGATCCACGTACGGGACCACTGCCGGGCCGTGGAGGCGGTCCTCAAGGGCGGCCGGGTGGGCGAGACGTACCACGTGGGCACGGGCTTCGAGCTGAGCGTGGACGAGATCGCCGATCTGGTCCTGGGTGAACTGGGGCTGTCCCAGGACCGCAAGACGATCGTTCCCGACCGGCCCGGCCACGACCGCCGCTACCTGCTGGACTGCGCCCGGATCCGCGACGAGCTGGGATGGCGCCCCGAGATCGAGTTCGAGCAGGGCCTGAAGGAGACGGTGCGCTGGTACGCCGAGCACCGCGGCTGGTGGGAACCGCTGTACGACCGCAGCCCGGTGGTCGAAGGCGCCCTGACGCGCTCGTAGCCGCGTACGCGCCGGGACGAGGGCGCGGCGGCGGCACGCCACGGGCGGCCGTCCCGCCAGCGGGACCACGACACCACGGCCCGGGAGGCGGAGCCGTGCGGAGCCAAGGGAAGACGGGGAAACACATGGCCAAGGACCGGGTCGACAGCCGATCGGGCGCGGCAGCACCCCTGGTGACGGTGCTGGGCGCCTCGGGGTTCATCGGCGCCGCGGTCACCGCGGCGCTGGTCGCCGAGGGGACGAGGGTGCGGGCGGTGTCCCGCCGTCCGGCACCGCTGCCCGCCCACCACGCCGACCTCGTCGAGACACGGACGGCCGACCTGACCGGGGCCGGCTCGCTCGCCGGGGCGGTCGACGGGTCGGACGCGGTGGTCAACCTCTGTCTGTGCGACGGCGGTTGGCGCGCCGCAAAGAGCGCCGTGGGCGAACGGGTCAACGTCGGGGTGATGCGGGACCTGCTCACCTGGGCGGCGCACCAGCCGCGCGGCGCGGGTGGGCCGCCCGTCGTGGTGCAGGCGGGCGCGGTCTCACAGATCGGGGTCCCGCCCGAGGGCCGGCGGATCGACGGCACCGAGCCCGACGAGCCCGTCGGGGTCTACGCCCGGCAGAAGCTGGTGGCGGAACAGGCGCTGAAGGCGGCGACCCGCGACGGTGTCGTCCGCGGTGTCGCCCTGCGCCTGTCCACGGTGTTCGGGGACAGCCACCCGCGGGTCGCCGACCGGGGCGTGGTGGCCACGATGATCCGGCGTGCGCTGGCGGGCGAGTCGCTCACCATGTGGCACGACGGCACGGTCGCCCGCGATCTGGTCTACGTGCACGACGTGGCCGCGGCGGTGACGGCCGCGCTCCGGCACGCGGACGCGCTCGGGGGCCGGCACTGGCTGGTGGGCGCGGGCGAGAGCCTACCGCTGCGGGAGGTGTTCACCGCTGTCGCCGGGACCGTCGCACGGTACACCGGCAAGCCGGCCGTCCCCGTGGTCGGCGTCGACGCGCCCGCGGACGCCCCCCTGACGGACTTCCGGGACAACCTGCTGGACGTCTCGGCGTTCCGCGCGGCGACCGGCTGGCGCCCGCGGGTGCCCTTCCACCAGGCGCTGGAGAACACCGTCGCCGCCCTGGCCGGCCAGGAGTCGAGGCCCTGACGTCGACCATGGGCCAGTGTGTTGCCGACTTTGGTCTAGGGTCCCGCGGAATCACCCGGTCCGGGCTTGTCGGAGAAAGAAGATGGGCTGAGAGTTTCCGGCAAGCGATCGGTGGTTCACCGAGAGGAGCGGGGTTTCTGCAATGGCGAAGAAAACGGCGAACCTGTCTGCGGACAGCGTGGCGGGACGCCCCGCAGTCCGTGCGGTGGAGGTGTCCAAGACCTATTCCTCCGGCGCGGTCGCGGTCCAGGCCCTGAAGGGGATTTCCCTGGACGTTCCGCAGAGCAGATTCGTGGGAATCATGGGCCCCTCCGGATCGGGCAAGTCGACGTTGATGCACTGCCTCGCGGGTCTGGACACCCTCGACAGCGGCGAGGTCTTCATCGGTGAACAGGAGATAACCCGGCTCAGCGACAAGAAGCTCACGCGGCTGCGGCTCGAACACGTCGGATTTATCTTCCAGTCCTTCAATCTCGTGCCGACGCTGAGCGCCCTGGAGAACATCACCCTGCCGCTGGGCATCGCGGGCCGGAAACCCGAGCGCGAATGGCTCGACACCGTCATCGAGACCACCGGGCTCACCCAGCGGCTGCACCACCGGCCCAGCGAGTTGTCGGGCGGCCAGCAGCAGCGGGTGGCCTGCGCGCGGGCCCTGGTCGGCAAACCGAAGGTGATCTTCGCCGACGAGCCCACCGGAAACCTGGACTCCCGCTCCGGCGCCGAGGTCCTCGCCTTCCTCCAGCAGTCGGTCCGGCAGCTGGGCCAGTCGGTCGTCATGGTCACCCATGACCCGACCGCGGCCGGATACACGGACGACGTCGTCTTCCTGGCCGACGGCAGCCTGGTGGACCGCATCACCGCGCCGACGGCCGCGGACGTGCTGGAGCGGATGAAGGGCTTCGAGCCCGCCGGCGCGGGGGCACGCTCGTGATGATGATGAAGCTGACGCTGCGCAATCTCGCGGCGCACCGGCTGAGGCTCGTCTCGACGCTGATCTCGGTGGCCCTCGGCGTGGCGTTCGTCGCGGGCACCCTGATCTTCACGGACACCGCGAGCAGTGCCATCGGCGCGCAGTTCAAGGACCTGGAGACCAGCGACGAGGTCATGGTCCGGCCGAAGGACTCCTTCTCCAGCGAGGGCGCCGCACCGCGCGTGGTGCCGGAGAAGGTTCTGAAGGACCTGGAGAAGAACGTCGGCGAGGCCGAGTCGTTCACGGGCGCCGTCGAGGGCTACGCGGCGATCATGAAGGGGGACGGCAAGGTCGTACGCGGTGACGGCCCCGCGCAGTTGGGGCGGTCCTACGTCGAGCGGGCCGGGTCCGACATGCGGGTCAGCTCCGGTGAGCGGCCGCGGAAGGCCGACGAGGTCGTCGTCGAGACGGCGACCGCGAAGGACGGCCGTATCGAGGTCGGCGACACGGTCACCGTGGTCACCGAGAAGGCCACCAAGGACATGCGGGTGGTCGGTCTGTTCAAGCTCGGCGGTGTCGCCGACAACGTCTCGTTCGTCGCCTTCGCCCCGGACGTGGCGCGGACGATGTTCGCCACGAACGGCGCCTACACGGCGCTGTGGGCCAAGCCCGGCAAGGGCGTCTCGCAGGACCGGCTCGCGCAGCGGATCGACGCGCGGCTGCCCGACGGACTGGAGGCGAAGACCGCGCAGGAGGTCGCCGACGAGAACAAGTCGGAGGTCCGCTCGGTCTTCGGGATGCTCAACTGGTTCCTGCTGGCGTTCGCCGGGATCGCCCTGCTGGTCGGATCGTTCATCATCGTCAACACCTTCAGCATGCTGATGCAGCAGCGCGTCAGGACGCTCGCCCTGCTGCGTGCCGTGGGCGCCCACCGGGCCATGGTGACGCGTTCGGTGCTGGGCGAGGCGGCCGGTGTCGGGCTGGCGGGCGCCGTGGTCGGCCTGGGGGCCGGCGTGGGCCTGTCGTATCTGCTGCGGCTCGTGTTCGAGCGGCTCGGTACGTATCTGCCGCTCGCCGCGCCGGTCGTCGCCCCCCGCACCGTCCTGGCCTCGCTGGCCGTCGGTGTCCTGGTCACCATGGTGGCCGCCTATCTGCCGGCGCGCCGCTCGGGGAAGATCCCACCGGTCGCCGCCCTCCGCGACGACGCGACGCTGCCCGCGCGCGGCATGAAGGTGCGCACCGTGTTCTCCGTACTCCTGCTGCTGCTCGGCGCCTTCGGGGTGGTCGGCGGTCTCCAGGACGGCGGCGAGGACGGCGCGTCGCTGGTCGCGGTGAGCGCCGTGTTCGTGTTCGTCGCCATGGTGATGCTCAGCCCGGTGCTGATCCGGCCGGTGGTGAAGCTGCTGGGCTGGCCGCTGGTCCGGTTCGGCGGTACGGTCGGCCGGCTCAGCAGGGAGAACGCCCGCCGGGCACCGCGCCGTTCGGCCGCGACCGCGTCGGCGCTGACCGTGGGCCTGGCGCTGATCACGATGGCGACGGTGCTGGCGGCGTCGATGAACGAGTCGGCGGACCGCCGAATCGAGTCCCAGTTCGGCGCGGACTACTTCCTGGACCCCCGCGGCACCAAGGGTTTCTCCGCGGACGCGGTCGACCGGATCGCCGACGTGCCCGGGGTGGCGCAGGCCGTGCCCGTGCGCTACGGCGTGGTGAAGCTGGGCTCGAAGGAGAACAACGTCGTCGCGGCCGACGCGGCGGCCCTGAAGAAGCCCACGTCGCTGGACGTCTACGCGGGCGGCACGGCGCTGCGCACGGACGAGCTGCTGGTCGAACGGTCCGTCGCCGAGCGGGAGAAGTGGAAGGTCGGCAGCGAGATCGCCGGCTCCTACCCGGACGGACAACGGGCCACGTTCAGGGTCGGCGGCCTGTTCGAGTCGAACCAGGTCATCGACAGTCCCTACATCATGAGCCCCGGGAGCTACGCGGCCCATGTGTCGGGCAGCCTGATCAACAAGGCGTTCATCATGCTGGACGGCGACCCCTCCGACGGCCGGCGCGAGGCTCTGCGGGCGGCGCTGGCCGACTTCCCCAACGTCGAGCTGAAGGACAGTGAGGGCGCGAAGGAGAACGCCCGCGCGGACGTGAACCAGTTGCTGAACATCATCACGGTCCTGCTGGTGCTGTCGGTCGTCGTCGCCGGCGTGGGCCTGGTCAACACGCTCGGCCTGTCGGTGGTCGAACGTACCCGGGAGATCGGGCTGTTGCGGGCGATCGGTCTCGACCGCGGCCAGACGGGCGTGATGATCTCGCTGGAGTCGGTGGTCATCGCCGTCTTCGGGGCCCTGATGGGGATCGGCCTCGGCGTGGGGACGGGTGCTCTGCTGCAGCGGGCCATGGTCGACACCGGGGTCGAGTACCTGAGCGTCCCGGTGGGGCAGTTGGTCCTCTATCTGCTGGGTGGAGTCGCCATCGGAGTGATCGCGGCGATCTGGCCGGCGAGGCGCGCCGCGCGGATGCAGATCCTCCGGGCGATCCAGCAGCACTGAGGTCTTCCGCCGCCCGGCCTCGTCGGGCTGACGGAGAGAAACGTGCGGTCGATGGCAAACCCCCGCCCATCGGCCGCACTTCTCCGTATGAAACCGGCGGAACGTGACGATCCGCCTGGGTGCGAAGATCGGTGGACGCCTCCACGAGTCACAGCTATTGTCGGTTGTCACAAGACCAACAAGTCCTCAAGCTGACACCAACAGGTCTACAAGTTCCCTGACCAAGAGCTTGGGACTCGGGGACGCCCGCCACCTCCAATTGCGGCACTTGCGGAGGCGCGCCGCGAAAGAGTCTGTGCGCGCTCTTTCCGCACCGGCGGTGTCAGGGCGTTGACACTTGCTTGGCAACACGGGGGTACACATTGTTTTGTGCAAAAAAAATGCGCATACGGCTTCTCGGACCGGTGGGACTGTGGGAAGAGAGCCGACGCCTCGACACGGGATCACCGAAGCAGCAGGCGGTGTTCGCCGCTCTCGCCTCGCACGCTCAACAGGTGTTGACGCGCGAAGAACTCATCAAAAGCGTCTGGGGGATCGACGCACCGACGACCGCGGTCAACAGCCTGTACACCTATGTGGCTCGGCTGCGCAACGTCCTGGAACCGGAACGCTCACCTCGCGGAGCATCGAGAATGCTCGTCTCCGACGGTTCCGGATACTCCTTGATAATACCGCCCGAGCAGGTCGACCAGCACCTTTTCGTATCCCTGCTGAAAAGCGCCCGCCATTACCGGGCCGCGGGCGAGGTCGACAAAGCCGTGTCGGAAATGGAGGCCGCACTCGACCTCTGGGAGGGAATTCCCTACGGGGGTGTGCCCGGCCCCTTCGCCAGCGCCGAGCGGGCCCGGCTGACCGAGATGCGGCTCACCGCCATCGAGGAACGGGCCGAACTGCTGCTGGGCCGCGGTGAGTACAACTCGGCCCTGGGCGAACTGGTCTCCCTGGCACGCGCCTATCCGCTCAGGGAACGCATGTGTCATCTGCTGATGCTCTGCTGCGTGGCGCTCGGCAGGCAAGCCGACGCGCTCAACGCCTATCACCGGCTTCGCGCCAGCCTGGTCGAGGAGATGGGCATCGACCCCGGAGAGCCGTTGCAGCGCCTGTACGGGCAGATCCTCCGCCAGGACTCCTCCCTGCTGCGGTTCGTCAGCTCCTCCCTGCACGAGCTGCCGGCACGGGCCTGCTGAGACCCTGAGCGACGTGCGGGCGGCAGGGGCGGCCAGCTGCCCCTGCCGCCCGCCGTGCTCAGGGGCGCCGTGCCGCGGACGCCCTGCTACGGGGTCTGCTGGGGCCGCAGCTTGCCCAGCGCGGACCGGCTGATGGCCGGCACCACGTGCACCCGGCGTGGCCGCGCGCCCAACAGTGCGAGAACCGGTGAGAGATCGAGTTCGTCCGCCCGCGTGTCGAGGGCGGGGACGACGTAGAAGTCGACGTGCTCGCCGATCATCGGGTCGCTGACCGGGACCAGCGCCAGGTCGGCGCAGTGCAGCCGGGCGCGCAGCCGGTGCTCCGTCTCGTCCAGGTTGACGCGGCGGCCGTTGACCTTGACGAGCCGCCCGATCCGGCCGACGAGCCGGAACGTGCGGTCGTCCAGGGGCTCGACCAGGTCGCCCGTGTGCCACTCGGCCGGCTGTGGCTCCCCCGGGCGGTGGCCGAGCCGGGGACTGCGGATCACCAGCGGAACCGCCCCCTCGTCGCCCGGCGCGTCACCGTCGACCCGGGTGACGTCCGGGAACAGCGTCCACACGGGCGACTCGCCGCCCTCCCAGCGCCGGACGGCGATGCCGCCGGTCTCGGTGGAGCCGAGCAGTTCGACCAGGGTCACCCGGCCGGGACCCGCCTGCTCCAGCAGGGTGCCGGCGTCGGACGGCAGCATCGCGCTGCTGTACAGGACGGTCAGGTGCTCGAAGGAGCGCACCCAGTCGAGGTGGCGCAGCAGCAGCGAGAAGATCCACGGGGTGGCCACCACCAGGGCGCGGCGCTGCCCGGTCTCGGGCAGCGCGCCCACGTACTCCTTCCGGTACCAGACCGGGACTCCCAGCCTGGCGGGCACCAGGAACGTGGCCAGCGCCCCGTAGACGTGCAGGGGCGGGGCGAAGGCGACGACGGCGCCCGGCGCGTGCGGTGTGCCCGCGCCGACGAACTCGGCGAGCATGCCCGCCTCCAGCCAGGCGGTCTCGCGGGTGCGCCGCCAGCAGCGGCTCGGTCCCGTGCTGCCGGAGGTGTGGAAGTCCAGCACGGGCGGCAGGGTGTCCAGCACCAGCCGCTCGGCGGCGCTCCCCTCCTCGCTCGGGTCCCAGGTCACGCACCAGGAGGAGTCGTTGACCTCCGGGGCGGCGTTTCCGAGTGCCAGAAGTTCCTTCGCGGTCAGCTTCTGATAAGGCATTGATTCTCCCTGTGGGCCGATTCTCTTGTCCCGCCGGCGGTACATCCAATTTCGGTTCATCGGGCGCCGATTGATTTCCGACAGCATGGTCGCTAGCGTCGCTTTACGGTAATTCGAATACTCGGAACCATTCCTCTCCACAGCATGAGCGACAAGGCGGTGTGAGCATGATGGAAACCAGTCCTTTTCCTCTTCCGACCGATACGGCCGTGCGGCTGAGCGACGCCCAGCGCGATCAGGTGCGCGCCGTGGTCGACGGCCTTCTCCCTGTCGTCGGCGGGGAGGTGGACCACCCCGCGTGGGTCACCGCGGCGCGGGCCGCGTCGCAGCGGCTCCCCCACGAACTGCGCGCCGCCTTACGTGAGTTCCGCCACGAGGCCGGGGCCGAGGGGGTCCTGCTGGTGCGCAACCTCCCCGTGGAGGAGGACCTGCCCGCCACGCCCGTACGCCCCGGCTCAGTGCGCACCAGGGCCTCCGTGGCGGGCGGGGTCATCGCCACCGCGATGCTGCAGCTCGGCGAGGTGATCGCCTACCGGAACGAGAAGTCGGGCGCCCTCCTGCAGGACGTGGTGCCGGTCCCCGGCCACGAGAGCCAGCAGAGCAACGCGGGCTCGGTGCGGCTGCACCTGCACACCGAGAACGCCTTCCACCCCAACCGCCCTGACTTCCTTGGCCTCATGTGCGTACGCGCCGATCCGACGGGTGACGCGCGGCTGTGCACGGCCTCCGTGCGCCGGGCGCTGCCGCTGCTGTCGGAGAATGCGCGCCGGGTGCTGTCCGAGGAGCGGTTCCTGACCGAGCCGCCGCCCTCCTTCGGGGGCGGCGAGGGTGTCACACCGGTCCACGCGGTCCTGCGGGGAGCGCCCGAGGACCCCGACGTGGTGGTCGACTTCGCCAGTACGCACCCGGTGGACGACCCGGCCCGGCAGGCGCTGGAGGAGCTGCGCGTGGCGTTCGAGCGGGTCACGCACGCGCTCGCCCTCGACGTCGGGGACCTCGCCCTGGTCGACAACCGGCTGACCGTGCACGGGCGGACCTCCTTCAGCCCCCGCTACGACGGCACGGACCGCTGGCTCCACCGGGTCTACGGCGCCCTCGACCGCCGCCGCACCAGGATCCACACGGAGGCCGGCGGGGCGGTACTGCGCTGAACCGCGTTGTCCGTCCCGTCCCGTCCCGCCCGGCGCGGAGCCTCGGCCGTCATGGGTGTCGTGGCTCCGCGGCGCGGCACCACTCCAGTACGGCCATCGCGCTGTGCATCTTGTTCTCGGCCTGCTCGAACGCGATGCTCATCGGCCCGTCCAGGACGTCGGCGGCGACCTCCTCGCCGCGGTGCGCGGGCAGGTCGTGCATGAACACCGCCTTGGGGCTGCTCTCCCACAGTCCGGAGCCGACGTGGAACGGCGCGAAGACCTCGCGCCAGTCCGGGTCGGCCTTCGACGTTCCGGTGGTCTGCCAGCGGGTGGTGTAGACGACGTCGAAGCCGCCGGGCAGTCCCTCCATGGTGTGCTCCTCGCGCACCACGGCGCCGGTGCGCGCGGCGTGGCCGCGGGCCGAGTCCAGGACGTGGGCCGGGAGCCCGTATCCGGGCGGGGTGCGCAGCTCCAGCGTCGTGCCCGGGTACCGGGGCAGGGCGCGGGCGAGGGCCACCGCGGTGTTGTTGCCCTCGCCGAGGTAGAGCACGCGCAGGCCCTCGATCCTGCCGAAGTGCCGCAGCAGCGTGGTCAGGTCGGTGAGCGCCTGGGTGGGGTGCTCCTCGGCGCTCATGGCGTTGACCACGGACATCCGGTCCTGGCGGGCCCAGGCGCGCATCTCGGCCGGGTCGGCGGCCGTCCGGGCGACCAGGACGTCGAGCATCCGGGAGAAGACCCGCCCGGTGTCCTCGCTGGTCTCCCCGGTGTTGGTCTGCAGGTCGCCGGGGCCGTAGGTGACGATCGAGCCGCCCAGGCGCTGGGCGCCCGCGGAGAACGCCGTACGGGTGCGGGTGGAGGTCTTGGCGAAGTAGATGCCGGTGACAAGGCCCTCCAGCGGGCGTCGGCCTCGGGCGGAGCCCGAGGAGAAGTCCGCGCCACGCTCGGCGAGGAGGTGCAGCTCGGCGTCGGACAGGTCGTCGAGGGATATCAGATGGCGGGCGGGTCGAGGGTCCATCGGGTCAGTTCTCCGTCTCGGCGTCGAGGGCTTGTGCGAGGGCGGCGACGGTGGAGTGGCGCAGCAGCGTGCGCAGATCGGCGCGGAGCCCCGCCGCCCGGGCGGCGGCGAGCACCGACAGCACCGTCAGCGAGTCGCCGCCCAGCTCGCGGAAGCGGTCGTGCACGCCGACGTGTTCGACGCCGAGCACGCGCCGCCAGACCTCGGCGAGCCGGCGCTCGGTCGCCGTCCTGGGGGGCGTGTGCGGGGCGCGTACGGGTGTGCTGTCCCGGTCGGCCGGGGCGGCGGCCAGGGCCTGCCGGTCGTACTTGCCGTTCTCCGTGAGCGGCAGCGCGTCGACGACGCGGTACGACACCGGCAGCAGTGGCTCGGGCAGCAGCGCGCGCAGCCCGTCGCGCAGCTCCGCGGCCGTCGGCGGCCCGTCCGGCCCCTCGGCGGGCACCACCCAGGCGACCGTACGACGGTGTCCCGAGGCGTCGGGCGGCGCGTCGACGAGGGCTTCGCGCACCCGGGGGCCGGTGAGCAGCGCGGCCTCGATCTCGGCGGGCTCGACGCGGTGGCCACGCACCTTGACCTGCCGGTCGGCCCGCCCGACGAACTCCAGCTCACCGCCCGCCCGCACCCGCGCAAGGTCCCCCGTCCGGTACAGCCAGGATCCCGGCGGACCGTACGGGTCGGGCACGAACCGCTCGGCCGTCGCCCCAGGGCGCCCCACGTACCCGCGGGCCAGCCCGGGCCCGCCGATGTGCACCTCGCCGACCACGCCGTCGGGCACGGGTGAGAGGTGCTCGTCGAGCACCCGCAGGGTGGTGCCGGGCAGTGCTCGGCCGAGCGGGACGAGGTCACGGGCGGCCGGTTCGGGGGCCAGCAGATGCGCGGAGGCGGCCACGGTGGCTTCTGTCGGGCCGTACTCGGCGATGAGGCGCGGGCCACCGTCGTAGGCCGCGAGCCGGGAGGTGAGGCGCTCGGCCCGGGCGGCGGGCAGGGCGTCGCCCGCGACGACCAGGAGGGGGGCGAGGCCGGCGAGCCGCTCGTCGTCGAGGTGTGCTTCGAGGAGGGCCAGGTGTCCGGGGGTCAGGCCGACGAAGGCGTAGGGCGCCCCGGCCGCGAGGAGCGCGCCGAACTCCGCGGGCTCCCATCGCTGCGGCAGCAGCCGCACCGGCTGCCCGGTGAGCAGCGGCGCGAAGAGCGCGGGCACGCCGAGGTCGGCGCCGACGGAGGTGAAGAACGGCGCGCCGCCCGCCGCGCCCCGCGCGTAGGTCCGAACAGCCCAGTCCAGGTAGTGGCCCAGCGCCCGGTGACTGACGGCCACGCCCTTGGGGCCGCCGGTGGATCCCGAGGTGTGCAGGACGTACGCGAGACGGTCGGGGTCGGGCTCGGGCACGCGCTCGGGAGGCAGGGGCGGCTCGGCGTCGAGGGCGCGCTCCTCCCCCGGCGCGTCCACGACGAGCGAGGGGAACGGGGCGACGCGGGGCACGTGCCCGGTGCCGGTGACGACGAGACGGCAGTCCGCGCCGGTGAGCAGCGTGTGCAGCCGGGCGTCAGGGACGCACGGGTCGAACGGCACGTACGCCGCGCCCGCCTTCCACACCGCCAGGAGGGCGGTGACGAGGTCGGGGCCGCGGTCGAGCAGCACGCCGACGCGGGTCTCGGGCCCGGCTCCCAGCGACCGCAGCCGGTGCGCCAACCGGTTGGCGCGGGTGTCGAGTTCGCCGTAGGCGACGGTGTCCCCGGTGGCGGTGGTGAGGGCGGTCGCCCCGGGCGTGCGGCGGGCCTGTTCCTCGAACGCGGTGAGCGCGTCCAGCGCCCGGGGCGTGCCGGGGTGCACGGGCAGGCCCGGGCCGAGCTCGTGCTCCTCGGGGTAGCCGCGCCGGGCGTCGCCGCCGGGGCCTGAGGCGGCCATGTCGGCGAGGACGGCACGGTAGAGCCGGGCCAGCCGACGGCCGCGCTCCTCGCGCAGGGTGCGGGTGTTCGCGGCGATGCTGAGCAGGCCGCGGGTGGGGGTGCCGACGACGACGGGGAACTCGTTGGGGCTGTCGTCCCGTGTGGCCGCCGTGTCCACGAGGCCGGTGTCGACCTGGTGGAAGTCGAGGTAGTGGAAGAGCACGTCGACCAGGTGCGGATCACCGCCGGGCACCCGCATCGCGGGCATCGGGAAACGCCGGTGCGGCCACAGCCCGACCTCGGCGTCGAAGACCTCCCGGACCAGCTCGCCCCAGTTCCGGGCCCCGCCGCGGTACGGGAACGGCACGGAGTTGAGGTACATCCCGGACACCCGGTCGGCGCCGCTGACCTCGGGGCGGGCGTCGATCACCATGCCGCCGCGGAAGGCGCGCCGCCGGGTGAGCAGGCTGAGCACCTTGCTGTGCGCGGCGTGCAGCACGCTCTTGTACGGCACTCCCGTCGCCGTGGCGAGCCGGCGCAGCCCCGGCTCCAGGTCGTCCAGGGGGATGTCGAGGCGGTACCGCTCGGCGGGCGCCTCGGGGTCGCCCGACCAGCCCCGGGGGATGCGGAACTTCTCGTACCGGTCGACGAGGTCGCGCCAGAACGCACGGTCCTCCTCGTCGTCGAGCGAGCGCAGTTCGGCGGCGACGAAGTCGGCGTAGCGCACGGCCGGCGCGGGCGGCGCGGGCTCGGGGTCCTGTCCGTCGCGCAGGCGCCGGTAGGCGCGGAGCATCTCCATGAGCTGGTTGTGGTAGCTCCAGCCCTCGATGACGGGGTGGCCCTCGGTGATGGACAGCCACCAGCCCGAGTCGTCCAGGACGTGTGTGGCCAGCCGCATCATGGGCGCAAGGGCCGGGTCGAAGAGCCGGGCCCGGTCGGCGTCGGAGTAGGCGTCGAGCACCTGTGCGTGCCGCTCCTGGGGAAGCGGGCGCAGGTCGTGGTGGCGGTAGGGCATCGACGCGGACGCGTGCACGATCTGCAGCGGCCGGGCGGGCCCGGTGAACGCGAACGAGGTGCGCATCACCTCGTGGCGCGCGACGACGAGGTCGGCGGCGGCCTGGAGGGCGACGGGGTCGAAGGGCCGGTCGTCGCGGATCCGGAAGGAGGTGACGTTGTGGTAGCGGTTCTCGCCGCTCGCGCCGTACATCTCCGCGAACATGCCCGCCTGGGTGCGTGAGAGCGGGTAGGCGTCGACGGCGTCGGCCGGCAGCGCCGCCCGCTCCTCCTCGGCGAGGAGGGCGAAGGGGGCGACGGGCGTGAAGCGCTCGGTGCCGCCTCCGCCGCCCTCGCCGAGCGCCTGGCACAGCCCGGCCACGGTGCGGTGCTCGAAGATGTCACGGACCGCGACGGGCCGCCCCCGCTCGCGCAGCGCCCCGGCGAGCGCGACGGCGCGCAGCGAGTCGCCGCCGAGGTCGAAGAAGTTGTCGTGCACCCCGATCCGGTCCAGGCCCAGCACCTCGGACCATACGGCGGCCATGGCGCGTTCCTCGTCGGTGCGGGGCGCGACGTGCTCGCCCACGGCCGCCGCCGCACGCCCGGGTGCCGGCAGCGCGGCCCGGTCGAGCTTGCCGTTCGCGGTCAGCGGCAGCGCCTCCAGGGTGACGAACGCCGAGGGGACCATGTACTCGGGCAGCGCCGCGCTCAGCACGTCGCGCAGGGCGCCGGGCGCGAGGCCGGCCGGGTCCGCGCCGGGCGCGGGGACGATGTACGCGACCAGGCGCTTGTCGCCCGGGGTGTCCTCGCGGGCGAGCGCGACCGCCTCGGCGACGGCCGGCAGCGCGGTCAGCGCGGTCTCGATCTCACCGGGCTCGATGCGGTAGCCCCGCAGCTTCACCTGGTGGTCCGCGCGAGAGACGAAGTCGAGGTTGCCGTCGGCGAGGACGCGGGCGAGGTCTCCGGTGCGGTAGAGCCGGGTGCCCGGCGGGCCGTAGGGGTCGGGAAGGAACCGTTCGGCGGTCTGGGCGGGGCGGCCGGCGTAGCCGCGGGCGAGCCCGATGCCGCTGACGCAGACCTCGCCCACGGCGCCGATCGGCACCGGCCGCAGCTCCTCGTCGAGGACGCGCATCGCGGTGTGCGGGATGGCCCGCCCGATGGAGACGAGTTCGGCCGTCTCGGGCCCGTCGAGGAAGTAGGCGGAGTTCCCGACGGTGATCTCGGTGGGCCCGTACTCGGCGGCGAGCCGGGTGCCGTCCGGGCCCGCCTTGCGCAGCCAGCGGTTGGCCAGGCGCCCCGTGAAGGAGTCACCGGCGGCGATCACGAGCCCGGCGAGGGAGGCGGCCTCCTCGTCGCCGAGCTGCTGGGTGAGCAGGTCGAGATGGCCCGGGGTGAGCTTCACGAAGGCGTACGGGGCGCCCTCGGTGAGCTGGGCGCCCAGCGTGGTGACGTCGGCGTCCTGGTCGAGCAGGTGCACCTCCCGGCCGGTCATCAGCGGGGTGTACAGGTCGGGCACGCCCAGGTCGAAGGCGATCGACGAGAAGAACGGCGCCCCGCCCTCACCGGCGCTCGCGTAGGCGTCGACGGTCCAGCCCAGGTAGTTGGCGAGGCCCCGGTGCGGGACCAGCACGCCCTTGGGGCGGCCCGTGGAGCCGGAGGTGTAGATGACGTACGCGAGGTGGTCGAGGTCGTACCCGCCGGGCGGGGGCGGGGGCGCGGGGTCCGGGTGGCCGTCGAGCGCGGCGCGCTCGGTGTCGTCGTCAAGGACCAGGAGACGGGCGCCGGTCCCGGCGAGCCGGTCGGCGTGGCGCCGTTCGGTGACGACGAGCGGGGCGTCGGTGTCGGCGACCATGTAGGCGAGGCGGTCGTCGGGATACCCGGGGTCGAGGGGCACGTAGGCGCCGCCGGCCCGCCAGATGCCCAGCAGTACCGCCACCATCTCGGGACCGCGGTCCAGCAGTACGCCGACGGTGCGTTCGGGGCCCACGCCGAGTTCCCGCAGCCGGTGGGCGGTCCGGCAGGACAGGGCGGCGAGTTCGCCGTACGTCATCCGGCGGTCGCCGTGCCGGACGGCCGTGGCGCCGGGGGTGGCGGCGGCCTGGCGGGCGATGGTCTCGTGCACGGGGCGCAGCGCCGCGGCGTCGAGCGGCCGGCGGGTGCCCACCGGGTCGGTGCGGCCGTGCAGCAGGAGGGCGCGTTCGCCGTCGTCGAAGAGGTCCAGGCCGGAGACCGGGGTGTCCGGCGCGGCGGTCGCGGCGGCCAGCAGCCGGGTGTAGTGGCCGGTCATCCGGCGGACCGTGGAAGCGTCGAAGAGGGCGGTGGCGTACTCCAGTGAGCCGTGGACGCTGCCGTCCGGGCGTTCCTGGAGGTGCATGGTGAGATCGAAGCGCGCGGTGCGTCCGGGCGCCTCGAACGGCGTCGCGTCGAGGTCCGGCAGGCTCAGCGGCTCGCCGGGCTCCGCCTTGGCGAGGTCGAACATCACCTGGAAGACGGGGGTGGTGGACAGGTCCCGTTCGGGCTCCAGGTCCTCGGCGAGCCGGTCGAAGGGCGCGGAGGCGTGGTCGAGGGCGCCGAGGACCGTGCCGCGGTTGCCGGCGAGGAGCCGTTCGAAGGCCGGGTCGCCGTCCCAGCGGGCGCGCAGCACCAGGGTGTTGTAGGCGTAGCCCGACATTCCGGCCAGCTCGTCGCGGATGCGTGCGGACACCGCGGTGCCGACGGCGATGTCGCGTCCGCCGGTGTGCCGGGACAGCAGCACCTGGAAGGCGGTGAGCAGCACGATGAACAGCGAGGCGCCGTGCTCGTCGGCGAGCGCCCGCAGGGCGCTCACCTGCGCCGGGCCGAGGGTGAACTCCTCGGTGGCGCCCGCCCAGGACCGTACGGGGGGCCGGGGCCGGTCGGTGGGCAGGTCGACGGGGCGCAGCCCGGCGAGGTGCCGCCGCCACCAGTCGAGGTCGTCGCGCACCTGCGGGCTGTCCTGGCCGGCGTTGCGCCAGGCCGCGTAGTCGGCGTACTGCACCGGGCGCGCCGCCAGCGCGGGGGCCCGGTCCTCGACACGGGCGCGGTACAGCTCGGACAGTTCCCTCAGCAGCAGCGGCTGGGCCACGGCGTCGCAGGCGATGTGGTGGACGACGAGGACGAGCAGATGGTCGTCGGCGGCGAAGCGGACCAGCCGGATCCGCATCGACGGCCGGGTGGCCAGGTCGACGGGCGTCAGCGACTGCTCTTCCACCAACCGGGCCGCCTCCGCCTCGCGCGCCCGGCGGGTCAGCCCGCTCCGGTCGAGCACGGCGAAGTCGGCCGGGCCCGGCGGATCGATGACCTGGCGGGGCTCGGTGCCGACGAGGGAGTAGCGGGTGCGCAGGATCTCGTGGCGTGCGGCGAGCAGGTCGCACGCCTCGCGCAGCGCGTCCGGCCGCAGCGGCCCGCGCAGCCGGTAGGCCGTGGTCAGCAGGTAGCCGGGGTCCTCGGGGGCGAGCTGGTGGAGGAACCACAGCTGCCGCTGCCCGGCGGACAGCGCCGGCGGCTCGTCCCGGGGCACGCGCGGGATGCCTCCGGGGGTGCGGGCCGCGGAGCCGGCGAGCCGGCGGCGCAGCAGTTCCTCGCGCAGGGTGTCGGCGTCGAGCGGGGTGGCCGACGCGCGGGTCTCGACGGGCCTGGTCACGTGTGGAGCTCCCTGTGTGCGGCGGCTAGTTCGGCGTCGCTGAGCGAAGCGATCTCGGCGCGTACGGCCTCTTCGACGGCTTCGGCGAGCGCGGCGACGGTGGGCCGGTCGAAGAGGACGCGCAACGGAAGCGCGACGCCGTACTCCTGCTGGACGCGGGCGATGACCCGGGCCGCGCGCACCGAGTCGCCGCCCAGCCGGAAGAACCCGTTGCGGGTGCCGACCCGTGGTCCCGCCCCGTCGGGGCTGGTCAGCACCTCGCTCCAGATCCGGGCGATGGTCTCCTCGACGACTCCGTCGGGGGCGACGTACGGCTCGTCGTCCGCGACGGCACTGAGGCCCGGCGCGGGCAGCGCGGCGGTGTCGACCTTGCCGTGCCGGGTCACCGGCAGGGCGTCGAGGCGGACGACGAGGGTCGGCAGCATGTAGTCCGGCAGACGGCGGGCGCAGTGGTCGAGCAGGGCGCCGGGCGGCGGCAGTTCGGCGCGGGCCGCGGGCACGCAGTACGCGACCAGGCGCGCGTTGTCGCCGGTGCCGTGGGTGACGACGACGGCCTCGCCGACGGCGGGGTGCTCGGCGAGCACCGCCTGCACCTCGCCGGTCTCCACCCTGCGGCCCCGGATCTTGACCTGCCCGTCGGCGCGGCCCGCGAAGACGAGGGTGCCGTCGGGCAGCGTTCGGGCCAGGTCGCCGGTGCGCAGCAGCCGGGCCCCGGGCGGACCGTAGGGGTCGGGGACGAGACGTTCGGCGGTCTCGGCGGGGCGGCCCGCGTAGCCGCGGAACAGCCCCCGCCCGCCGATGCACAGCTCACCGACCGTGCCCTGCGGCACCGGCCGCAGGAACGGGTCCAGGACACGGGCCGTGGCGAAGCCGTACGGGCGGCCGATGGCGACGGTCTCGGCGGTGCTGTCGGCCTCCCAGCGGGTGGCGGCGATGGCGGTCTCGGTCAGCCCGTACTCGTTGACGAACCGCTTCAGACGCCCCGCCAGGTCCCGGGCGAGGGCGGGCGGGCAGGGCTGTCCGCCGGTCTGGCCGACCAGGGGTCTGCTGCCGAGTCCGGCGTCGACGAGCATCCGCCACGTGGGGAAGGCCGCCTGGAGGTGCGTGACGCCATGCCGGTCGATCAGGCCGAGCAGCGCCGCGTGGTCCGCGGTCTCCTCGTCCCGGGCCAGCACGACCCGGCCGCCCGCGAGCAGCGGCATCACCAGTTCGGTGAAGACGATGTCGAAGGTGGGCGGCGCGAGCGCGAGCCAGGCGTCGTCGGCTCCCTCGCCGAAGCGCAGGTGGGCGCGTCCGGCCCGCAGCACCGAGAGGATCGCGCGGTGCTCGACGCCGACGCCCTTGGGGCGGCCGGTGGTGCCGGAGGTGTACATGAGGTAGGCGAGCCGCGCGGGGTCGCGTTCGAGCGCGGTGGGCTCGGCGTCGTTCACGCCGGTGTCGTCCACGCCGGTGTCGTCCACACCCGTCTCGTCGCCGTCCTCCTGGTCGGTGACGACCAACGGGCCCGTGTAGTACGGCCCGAGGCGGCGGGCGCCCTCCGTGTCGGTGAGGACGGCGGTGACCCGCGCGTCGGACAGGATGTGCGCGAGCCGCTCGTCGGGCGCCGCGCGGTCCAGCGGCAGGTGGACGGCGCCGGCCCGCCACACGGCGAGCGGCGCGGCGACGAGGTCCGGGACGCGGGGCAGCAGGACGGCGACGGTGCGTTCGGGTCCGGCGCCGAGCGCGCGCAGCCGGCGGGCGAGGGCGGCGGTGCGGTCCAGCAGCCTCCCGTACGGCCACTGTTCGTCGCCGCAGACCACGGCAACGGCGTCGGGGGCGCGCAGCGCGGACGCCTCGAACGCGGTGTACCCGCACACGTCGGGGCCGTCGTCGGTGTCCGCGTCCGGTCCCGGGGCGCCCAGCGCCAGCAGCCGGGCGTGCTCGTCCTCGGGAAGCAGGGCGAGTTCGGCGAGCGGCACGGCGGGGTCGGTGACGAAGGACTCCAGCAGCCGCGCCCAGCAGTCCGTCAGCCGGTCCACGGTCTCCGCGTCGAACAGCGCCTTCGCGTACTCGGCCCGCACCAGCAGGCTGCCGTCGGTGCGGCGCAGCACCACGAAGGTGAGGTCGGTGCGCGCCGACTGCCAGCCGTCGCGCAGCGCGGTGAGCCGGGCCGGCGAGCACGCGGTGCCGGTCCGCCCCTCCTCGTGGAAGTCGAACATCACCTGGTAGAGGGGAGTGCGGGAGAGGTCGCGCCCGGACTCCAGCTCCTGCACCAGGCGGTCGAAGGGAAGCTCCTGGTGGCTGAGGGCGTCCAGCACGGTGTCGCGTACCGACGCCAGCGCCTCCAGGACGTCGCCCTCGGTGTCCGTACGGCAGCGCAGCACGAGGTTGTTGAGGAAGCAGCCCACGGTCCGCGCCACCTCGGGCCGGTGCCGTCCCGCGACGGGCATGCCGACGGTGAGGTCCGTACGGCCCGTCAGCCGCGTCAGCAGCACCGCGAACGCGGTCAGCAGCGTCTGGTGGAGCGTCGCGCCCGCACCGCGGCCGAGGTCGGCGACCCGCTCGGCGAGACGGGCGTCGACGACCCGGGTGCGCAGCCCGCCGCGTCCGTCCCGGGCGGCCGGGCGGGGGCGCTCCGACGGCAGCTCCAGCGGGGTGACGCCGTCAAGAACGGCGCTCCAGTGGGCGAGCTCGCGCCGGATCGTCTCCGGGGTGAGGCGGTGGTTCTGCCGGACGGCGTGGTCGGCGTACTGCACGGGGACCGGCGGCAGGTGCGGCTCGCGGCCCTCGTGCAGGGCCGCGCCGAGGGCGCGCAGGTCCTCGTCGAGCAGGACCGAGGACCAGCCGTCGCAGGCGAGGTGATGGGCGGTCAGCAGCAGCGCGGCGGGGCCGTCCTCGTCCACGCCGTCCGCCGTACGGATCAGCAGGGCCCGCCAGACGGGGCCGTTCACCAGGTCGAAGCCGCGAGCCAGTTCCGCCGCGGTCAGCTCGCCCAGGGCCGCGGCGTCGCGGGCCTCGGCGACCCGCAGTTCCACGGGGTGTCCCGGCGGGTCCACGATCTGCACGGGGCCCTCGTCGCGCAGCGCGTAGCGGGTGCGCAGGATCTCGTGCCTTTCCGCGAGCCGTTCCAGCGCGGTGCGTACGGTCCGCTCGCTCCACTCGGCCGGCAGCCGCACCCACTGCGGCGTGGTCCACTCGGGCCCGCCGGGGTCGAGCTGCTCCAGCAGCCACAGCCCCTGCTGACCGGGCGACAGCGGCAGCCCCGCGCCGCGCGGTACGGGCCCGGGGGCGGCGGTGTCCGGCGGGGGCGCCGACGTCGTCCCGACGGGTGGCAGCGCGGCCTGCGCCGCCACGGTCGAGGTGGTGAACAGCTCCCGCAGTTCCGTCTCCAGCCCGGCCTGCTCACGCAACCGGGTGAGGAGGTCGGTCAGTTGGAGGGAGGAGCCGCCGAGCTGGAAGAAGTCGTCGTGTGCGCCGACGGACCCGGGGGGCAGACCGAGCAGCGCGGCCCAGATGTCCGCGACGGCGCGTTCGGCGGGGGTGCGCGGCGGGGTGGGCTCGGCGGGGTGGGCGCCGCCGGGACGACCGGTCGTCGAGGGGTCGGACAGCGCGGCGCGGTCGGTCTTGCCGCTGGGGGTCAGGGGCAGGGCCGCCAGCGGGACGAACACGGTCGGGATCAGCGTGTCCGGCAACCCCTCGCGCAGGAAGGCCCGCAGGTCACCGGGGGACGGCGCGGTGCCGCGCACCTCGATCCAGGCGGCGAGGCGCCGGGTGCCGCCGCTGCCGGTGACCGTGCCGACGACGGCGGCGGCCACACTCGGGTGCGCGACCAGGGCCGCCTCGACCTCGCCGGGCTCGATGCGCACACCGTTGACCTTGATCTGGTGGTCCAGGCGGCCCAGGTACTCCAACGTGCCGTCGGGCAGCAGCCGGACGCGGTCGCCGGTGCTGTAGAGGCGGGCGCCGGGTGGCCCGGAGGGGTCCGGAACGAAACGTTCCGCCGTGCGTGCGGGGCGGCCCAGATAGCCGAGGGCGACTCCGACGCCGCCCGCGTACAACTCGCCCTCGCCGCCCGGTGCCACCGGTTCGCCGCGCGGGTCGAGGACGAGCGCGCGCATGCCGCCGATGGGGCGGCCGATGGGCACGGGGCCCCGGGTGAGGGCCGGGTCGAAGCGGTGCTCGGTGATGTCGACGGAGCACTCCGTCGGGCCGTAAGTGTTCCAGATCTCCGCGTGCGGAACCCGGGCGAGCAGCCGGTGACACAGCTCGGCGTGGAGCGGCTCCCCCGCGCTGAAGATCAGCCGCAGCGCCTCGCACCCGTCCCACGTCGGCAGGTCCGCCAGCGCGCGCAGCACCGAGGGCACGCCCTGGAGCACCGTGATCCGCTCCCGGGCCACCGCGTCGAGGAGCGCCGCGGGTTCCCGCTCGGCACCGTGCGGCGCGAGCACGACCGTGCCGCCACCGACCAACGGCGCGAACAGCTCCAGTCCCGCCGCGTCGAACCCGACCGTCGTCTTCTGCAGCACCCGGTCACCAGGTCCCAGCCCGTGCCGCGCCACGAGCCACCGCACCCGGTTGGCGATCCCGGCGTGCGGGACCACCACGCCCTTGGGCCGACCGGTGGAACCCGAGGTGTAGAGCACGTACGCGGGCGCCGATCCGTCGGTGACATCCCCTCCGGACTGCCCGCCATCCCCGGCCCACCCGGCCGACCCGGCCTCCACGGGCTCCACGGGATGCTCTGCCGACCTGCGCCGCTCCGCCCGGCCCGCATCCTGCGGTGCTCGCGGTGTTGCCGGCCCCTCTGCCCGCTCCACTTCCTCGTCGGCGAGGGCCTCGTCCAGCGTCAGCAGTGGTACCGCGACGTGTGTACCGAGTGCGGGGCGGGCTGTGCGGTCGGTGATGACGACGGGGGTCTGGGCGTCGGTGAGCATCCAGGTGAGGCGGTCGGTGGGGTGGTCGGGGTCCAGCGGGAGGTAGGCGGCGCCGGTCTGCCACACCGCGAGCAGGGTGGCGACCAGGTCGGTACCGCGGCGCAGGCAGACGCCGACGACGGTGCCGGGCCCCACGCCCAGCGCCCGCAGGCGGCGCGCCAGTTCGTCGGACCGCCGCCGCAGCCCGGCGTAGCTGAGCCGGTCGGGTGTCGGGCCCGCGGCGACGACCGCGACCGCCTCGGGCGTGCGCGCTGCCTGCGCGGCGATCAGCTCGGGCAGGGGGACGTTCACGAAAGCCGCTCCATGCGGCGGCGCAGGCTCAGCGGGCGCATGTCCGACCACACCTCGTCGATCCGGGCGAGGCACTCCTGACGGCTGCCCTCGGTGCCCTCGGTGCGCCAGCCGTCCGGGAGCGGCCGGTCCGCCCACCAGATCGAGTACTGCTCCTCGTCGTTGAGCACCACGCGATAGGCACGTTCGCCGGTGCCGCTGTGGTCATCCATGAGTCATCCCCCTTGTGGCGCCTTGTCGAGCTGAATTCGACTGGGTTTCTTTCCGCCCGGTGATCGCGCCTGCGATTTCACCAGCGTTTTCGCCTGCGCGGCCCGGCTTTCTTTTCGCCGCGTGACCGTACGCACCGTTTCCACGCAGGGTCAACGCCCATGTCCCGCCGGCGGGACGCGCATTCAGAATTGCGCGTTGCCGACCGTGGCGAACACTTCCCTGATCCGGTCGGGATCGCCGCTCTCGGCGCAGGCGAGCAGCAGCAGCACGCGCGCCTTCTTCGGACTGAGATCGCCCGCGTTGATCAGCCGGAGCCGGTCCGTGTCGACCCGTGTCGCACCCGCGCCGTATCCGCCGGCGGCGACGAAGAGAACACCGTGGGACCGCTCGGCCTCCGACGCCGCCGCGAGTTGCCGGGGCGACGGCGTCCCGGCGATCACGATGCCACGCACCCCCGCTTCGGCACTCGCGGTGATGGCCTCGCCGCCCGCGTCCGCGTAGGTGGCGACGATCTCCACCCGCGGCAGTTCGTCGCACCCGGGCGCCGACAGGTCGAACGGAGCCCGTCCCTCCGGCAGCGCACGGGCCGGCGCGCGCTGGAGCCGGATCTCCCGCTCGTCCACGGTACCCAGCACCCCGAACTCCCGGGTGCCGAAGGCGTGCAGTCGCAGGGTGTCCGTCTTCGTCGCGTCCCTGGCCGGCAGGATCTGGTCGTTGAGCAGCACGGTCGTCCCGAACGGCCCGGTGCGGCCGCTCGCGGCGAGACGGACGGCGTTGTAGAGGTTGGCCGGCCCGTCGCTGCCCAGCACCGTCCACGGACGCATGGAGCCGGTGACGACGACGGGTTTGCCGCCGCCCACCGTCAGGTCGAGGAAGTAGGCCAGTTCCTCCAGCACCGCCGTGCCGCTGGTGACGACCACGGCGTCGGCCGTCCGCAGGTGCTTGCGCACCCGCTGGGCGAGGTCGCGGTGGTCGGCGATCGTGTACTCACCGGAGCTCTTGGTGCCGAAGTCCTCCACCGTCAGGTCGGCGACCTGGTCTATCTCCGGCCGGAGGTATTTCACCAGATCCACGACGGGAATTGCGCCCGCCGTATAGGTTTCGAAATCGGTGCGCCGCGCGGAGACGGCCGAGAGAGTGCCGCCCATTGCGATGAGAACGACTTCCGGTCTGCTGCTTCCCGCTGTCCCCCGGTCCGTGGTAAGAGAATTGTCGAGTTTCATGGCGTGCAGCATGACGCCCCACCGGCGAGAACGGCAAGGCCGGACAACCGGCGGCCATTTTCCGTCCTGCTGGCGGGACAGGCGCCCCTGATCGTGCTGTACGGTTCCGCCAATCCACCCCGGCAATATTCCTGCAATTGGAGGGTGTGCAATGCCCGAAAGTCCGAAGAGCGTCGTGATCGTGGGCGGCGGAACCGCCGGCTGGATGACGGCCTCCTATCTGCGGGTCGCGTTCGGTGACCGGATATCCGTCACCCTGGTCGAATCGAAGAACGTCCCCACGATCGGCGTGGGTGAGGCGACCTTCAGCACCGTCCGGCACTTCTTCGACTATCTCGGTCTGGAGGAGCGGGAGTGGATGCCCGAGTGCCAGGCGACGTACAAGCTCGGCATCCGGTTCGAGAACTGGCGGAAGCGGGGCGACCACTTCTACCACCCGTTCGAGCGGACACGGGTCGTCGACGGCTTTCCGCTGACCGACTGGTGGCTGGCGGGGAAGGCCGACGACGACAGGTTCGACAAGGACTGCTTCCTCATCGCCTCGTTGTGCGACGAGATGCGCTCGCCCCGCTTCCTGGACGGCACCCTGTTCGAGAACCGGCGCGCCGAGCCGACGATGTTCCGCACCACGCTGACGGAGCAGAACACCCAGTTCCCGTATGCGTACCACTTCGACGCCACGCTCCTGGCGAGGTTCCTCACCGGATACGCCACCGACCGGGGCGCCCGGCACGTCCTGGACGACGTGCTCGACGTGGTCCTGGGCGGCGACGGCACCATCAGCCATGTGGTGACCAGGGAACACGGCGAGCTGCACGGTGACCTCTTCGTCGACTGCACCGGCTTCCGGGGGCTGCTGATCAACCAGACGCTCGGCGAGCCCTTCGAGTCCTTCCGGGAGTACCTGCCCAACGACAGCGCGGTGGCGCTGCGGGTGCCGGTGGACATGGCCGAGCGTGGCATCCGGCCGTGCACCACGGCGACGGCCCAGGACGCGGGCTGGATCTGGACCATCCCGCTGTTCGGGCGGATCGGCACCGGCTATGTCTACGCCAGTGAGTACACGACGCCGGAGGAGGCCGAGCGCACCCTGCGGGAGTTCGTCGGTCCCGCGGCGGCGGACGCGGAGGCCAACCACATCCGTATGCGCATCGGCCGCAACCAGCGTTCCTGGGTGGGCAACTGCGTGGCCATCGGACTGTCCAGCGGCTTCGTCGAGCCGCTGGAGTCGACCGGCATCTTCTTCATCCAGAACGCCATCGAGCAGCTCGTCAAGCACTTCCCCGACGGGCGCGGCCACGAGGCGCTGCGCGACTCCTACAACACGCACATCGCCCACATGATCGACGGTGTACGGGAGTTCCTCGCCCTGCACTACTACGGTGCCGCCCGCTCCGACAACCAGTACTGGCGCGACACCAAGACCCGTCCGCTGCCGCCCGGCATGGCCGAACGCCTGCAGCGGTGGGGGGCCCGGCTGCCCGACACGGAGTCGGTCTTCCCCCACTACCACGGCTTCGAGCCGTACTCGTACCACGCGATGATCCTCGGTCTGGGCGGCCTGCCGGTGCGCCACTCCCCCGCGCTGTCCCTCATCGACGGCACCGCGGCCGCCAAGGAGCTGCAGGCGGTCCGGGACGAGGCGGCGGACCTGGTCGCCACCCTGCCCAGCCAGTACGAGTACTTCGCCCATCTGCACGGGCTGCCCCCGCACGAGCGCGCCGCCGGGCGGCGATGACCCGTGGCAGCGCGAAGAACGGCGCTCGACGCGGCGCCCTGTGCCTCACCGGACCGCTTCCGCGAGCTGATGTCCGCCTTCCCGACGGGGGTCGGGGTCATTACCGCGTTCCGCGCCGACGGCCGGCCCGTCGGGATGACGTGCTCCTCGATCTGCAGCGTCTCGCTGGAGCCGCCCACGCTGCTCGTCGCGCTGCGCAACGCGAGCCCCACCCTGGCGGCGGTGCTGGAGAGTTCGGTCTTCTCGCTGAACTTCCTCCACGAGGGAGCGCGCGAGGTCGCGAAGCTGTTCGCCTCCGGGGACGCCGACCGCTTCGACCAAGTGGACTGGCGCGACGACGGGACCTGCGGCGGCCCCCACCTCGTCCGCGCGGCCCACGCGAGGGCCGACTGCCGGGCCGTACGGCACGAGAGGGTCGGCGACCACACCGTGGTCTACGGCGAGGTCGCCGCGACCAGGGCGGGCCCGGGCGGCGGCCGGCCGGAGGCGATCCGGCCGGAGGCGATCCGGCCGCTGCTGTACGGCCAGCGGCGCTACGCCACCTGGCCCGCCGCCTGACGGTCCGCCCGCGGGGAGCCACCGTCACCGGCTCCCCGCCAACCGCTCCAGCTCCCCGACCAGTTCGTGCGGTCCCGGATACGCCGACACCTCCTGGCGCAGGGCCTCGGCGGCGCGGGCGTAGGAAGGCTCGGTCAGCAGCCGGGACAGCAGGTCGCGGACGGCCTCCGCGGTCGCCTTCTCCGCGTCCAGCGCCAACGCCCCGCCCCGGGCCGCCAGTCGCTCCGCCAGCACCGGTTCGTCACGGTCGTACGGCAGGAGCAGTTGGGGCACGCCCTGCAGCAGCGCGGTGCACAGGCTGCCGAAGCCGCCGTGGTGGACGATCGCGGAGCAGGTGGCCAGCAGGGGCTGCATCGGTACGAAGTCCACCAGGCGCACGTTGTCGGGGACCGCCCCCAGCTCGCGCCGGGTGGCCTCGGAGACGGTGGCGACGAGTTCCACGTCCAGCCCGGCCAGCGCGTCGACGACCGCCCGCGGTCCCACCGCGTGCTCGGTGCCGTACTCCCGTCCGCTGAGCCCCGTTGTCATCGCCACCCGGGGCCGCTCGGGCCGGGCCCACAGCCAGTCGGGGACGACGGAGGCGCCGCCGTACGGGGTGTAGCGCACGGGCAGGTAGGTGAGGTCGGCCTCGCTCTGCAGGAACGGGGGCATCATGTTCACCGAGAACTGGCCGGTGATCAGGTCCTCCGAGAACTCCGTGCCGTACTTGCGCGCGTACGCCGACAGCCACTGGGCCATCGGGTCCGAGGTGCGTTCCTCGGGCCGTTCGGCCTTGAGCCGCAGGAAGTGCTCCCGGGTGACGGCGAAGACGTCGACGTCGAACAGGACACGGCCGTGCGCCGCCCCGCACGCCTCGGCGGCGACGGAGGCGGCGTAGGTGGTGGGCTCCCACAGCACCACGTCCGGCTTGAAGTGCTGGGCGAACTCCACCAGTTCGGCCATCAGCGGCACATTGGTGATCTTGTGCCAGCGGGTGACCTGCACGGCGTACCCGGAGTGCAGTCGCTCCCAGGTGACGGCCGACTCGTCCTCGTCCGCGGCGCCGTAGGGCTCGGGCCAGCCGGCGACGCCATCGTCGATCCAGTCCGGGTCGCGCGACATGATCTGCCAGAGGTCGCGGTTGCTGCCGACCGGTACCGCCGTGAGTCCCGCCCGGGTGATCTCGGGGACGAACTTGGGCTGACTGGCGAAGCACACCTCGTGCCCCGCCGTCCGTAGCGCCCAGGCCAGCGGGGCCATGGCCAGGAAGTGGGTCTTCTCCGGGTAGCAGACGAACAGGACGCGCATCGGGCTCTCTTTCGGTGGGTGGTCAGCGGGTGGCGTGGATGCGGGTGAGCTCTTCGAGGCGCGGCACCAGCTCGTTGGGGGTGGGCAGCGCCCGGATCTCGTCGGTGAGCCGGGCGGCGCCCTGCCGGAACGAGGGGTCCTTCAGCAGCCGCTGCACCGCGTCACGGACGTTCTCTCCGGTGGCCTGACTGGTGTGGATCTCCAGCCCGGCGCCGGTCGCCGCGAGCAGCCGGCCCAGCAGCGGCTGGTCGTAGTGGTAGTGCAGGGCCAGCTGCGGCACCGGGGTGAGGCTGGTGGTGGCCAGGGTCGCCGCCCCCGCGTGGTGGATGACGACGTCGCAGGTCGGCACGAGGGCGTGCCAGGGGACGTAGGACACCAGGCGGGCGTTGTCCGGGACGTGCGTCAGCCGGCGCTGTTCGGATTCCGCGACCGTAGCGACGACCTCGATGTCCAGATCGCCCAGCGCGGACAGCACGTCCTGCACGGAGATGGTGTAGCCCGAGTACACCTCCGTGGCGCTCAGCCCCATGGTGAGCGCCACCCGAGGCCGCTTCGGCGCCTCCCACAGCCAGCGCGGCACCTCGGCCTTCCCGCCGTACGGCACGAACCGGACCCGCTCGTAGTCGAGTCCCGAGTCGATCTGGAGCGAGCGCGGCAACTGGTCGACCGTGAAGTGGCCGGTCGTGAGGTCCTCGGAGAACTCGAACCCGTAGGCGCGTCCGTACGAGGCGAGCCACTCACGCAGCGGGTCGTCCACACCGGCCGGGCCGTCCTGCTCCTTCATCAGCTCCAGGTGGCGCTGTCGTACGGCGCCGAAGACGTCGATGCCGAACAGCAGCCGCCCGTGCGCCGCGCCCACCGCCTTCGCCGCGACGGCTCCTGCGTACGCGGTGGGCTCCCACAGCACCAGCTCCGGCTGCCAGTGCCGGGCGAACTCCACCAGCTGGGAGACGAGGGGGAAGGTCTCCATCTTGTGCCAGTGCCGGACGGCCACCTGGTAACCAGACCGCAGGTACTCCAGCGACTCCTTCTCCGGGTGCTCCAGAATGTCGTACGGCTCCGGGATGCCCGCCCGTTCGGCCTCGGCCTGGTCGGGGTCCAGGCCGGCCAGCCGCCACTGGTCGCGGTTGCGGCCCACGGGCAGCGCGGTGAGTCCCGCCTCGGTGATGGTGTCGGCGAAGTCCGGCTGGGCCGCGAAGCGGACCTCGTGCCCGGCTGTGCGCAGCGCCCAGGCCAGCGGCACCAGATAGCGGAAGATCGTCTTCTCCGGGTTGGTGACGAAGAGGACGCGCATGGGGGTGACTCCTTCCCGACGGGATCAGTGGCCGTGTGCGCGGTTCTTGGCGGTGAGCTGTTCCAGTGCGGGGACCAGCGCGTTGGGGCTGGGCAGCGCGCGGATCTCGTCGCGCATGGCGAGGGCGCGCTCCCGGTAGGACGGCTCGTTCAGCAGCTTCAGCACCTGCTCGCGGACCACGGGTCCGGTGGCCCGGTCGGCGCGGACGGTCTCGGCGGAGCCCTGGGCCGCGAGGCGCCGGGCGAGCTCCGGCTCGTCGAAGTCCCACGGCAGACACACCTGGGGCACGGCGGCGAGGGCCGTGGTGAGCAGCGTGCCCGGTCCCGCGTGGTGGATGACGGCGGAGCAGGTCGGGGCGAGGGCGTGCAGGGGGACGTAGGACACGACGCGGACGTTGTCGGGGACCGTGCCGAGCTTGCTCTGCTCGGACTCGGCGATGGTGGCGACGACCTCGACGTCCAGGTCGGCGAGCGAGTCCATGATGTCCCGGACTCCGACGACGTAGCCGCTGAACCGGTTGGTCGCGGTGATGCCGAGGGTGAGTGCGACGCGCGGGCGTTCGGGCTCGCTCCACAGCCACTTGGGTACGGAGGCCGCGCCGCCGTAGGGCACGTACTGGACGGGCAAGTAGTCCAGGTCGGCCTCCAGTCGCAGCGAGTCGGGCAGCTGGTCGACGGTGAACTGGCCGGTGACCACGGACTCGTCGAAGTCGAACCCGTACTTCCTGGCGTAGGAGTCGAGCCAGTCGCCCAGCGGGTCCTCGCGCTGGTCCGCGGGACGCTCGGCGTTGAGCCGCAGGTACTGCTCGCGGGCCACGCCGAAGACGTCGATGCTCCACAGCAGCCGGCCGTGTGCGGCTCCGGACGCCTCGGCGGCGATGGCCCCGGCATAGGTGGTGGGCTCCCACAGCACGAGGTCCGGCTTCCAGTGCCGGGCGAAGTCCACCAGGTCGGCGATCATCGGGAAGTTGTCGAACCGGTGCCAGCGTCTGACGTGGTGCCGGTACCCGTCGCGCATCGCCTGCCAGTCGAGGTTCTCCGGCGCCAGCTCGGCCGCGTTGTAGGGGTCGGGCAGGCCCTTGCGGGACGCCTCGCGGGCGTCCGGGTCGAGTTCGGCGACGCGCCAGATGCCCCGGTTGCGGCCCACGGGTACGGCGGTCAGGCCGGCCTGGGTGATGGTGTCGACCAGCTCGGGCTGGCTGGCGACCCGGACGTCGTGCCCCGCGGTGCGAAGAGCCCAGGCCAACGGGACCATCACATGGAGGAAGCTCTTCTCCGGGTAGGTGGTGAGCAGAACGCGCATGCGGCTCCTTTTCCGGGTTCCGGTGGGGTGGGTGGTCAGCGGGTGGCGTGGCGGCGGGTCAGTTCTTCGAGGCGGGGCACGAGCGCGTTGGGGGTGGGCAGGGCCCGGATCTCGTCGGTGAGGCGGGCGGCGCCCTGCCGGAACGAGGGGTCCTTGAGCAGGCGCTGGACCGCGTCGCGGACGTTGTCGCCGGTGGCCCGGCTGGTGTGGATCTCCAGGCCGGCGCCGGTCGCGGCCAGGAGCCGGCCCAGCAGCGGCTGGTCGTAGTGGTAGTGCAGGGCCAGCTGCGGCACGGGCGTGAGACTGGTGGTCCCCAGGGTGGCCGCCCCGGCGTGGTGGATGACCACGTCACAGGTCGGCACGAGGGCGTGCCAGGGGACGTAGGACACCAGCCGGGCGTTGTCCGGGACGTGGGTGAGCCGGGCCTGCTCGCTCTCCGAGACGGTCGCGACGACCTCGATGTCCAGGTCGCCCAGCGCGGAGAGCACGTCCTGCATGGAGATCGTGTAGCCGTCGAAGATCTCGGTCGCGCTCAGCCCCATGGTGAGCGCCACCCGGGGCCGCTTCGGCGCCTGCCACAGCCAGCGCGGTATCTCGGCCTTCCCGCCGTACGGCACGAACCGCATCCGCACGTACTCCAGGCCCTCCGCCTCTATCTGGAGGCTGCGCGGGAACTGGTCCAGGGTGAAGTGCCCCGTGACCATGTCCTCGGAGAATTCGAAGCCGTACTTGCGCGCGTACCCGGACAGCCAGTCACCGAGCGGGTCGGTGTCGTCGTCGTGCTCCTTCATCAGCTCCAGGTAGCGCCGGCGTACGCCGCCGAAGACGTCGACGCCGAACAGCAGCCGGGCGTGAGCCGCCCCCACGGCCTTCGCGGCGATCGGACCGGCGTAGGTCAGCGGCTCCCAGAGCACCAGATCCGGCTGCCAGTGCCGGGCGAACTCCACCAGGTCGGTGATGATCGGGAAGTTGCTGATCCGGTGCCAGCCCTCGGTGGCCTTGGTCATGCCCGGCTTCAGGTACTCCCAGGTCGACTTGGCCGGATCCTCGAAGGCGTCGTAGGGCGCGGGCACGCCGACCCGCAGCGCCGCCCGGTCCTGCGGCCGGTGCGCGGTGATGCGCCACGGATTGCGGTCGCTCCCGAGAGGGACGGCGGTCAGCCCCGCCTGCGTGATGACGCGGGCGAACTCCGGCTGGCTGGCGACGACCACGTCATGGCCCGCGGTACGCAACGCCCAGGCGGTCGACACCATGTACTGAAAGATGGACTTCTCGGGATTGACGGCAAGCAGAACCCGCACGGGGCTTCCTCCAAGGTCAGACGGGAACGTGTTCGGATCGCTTGTTACGGGTTGCCCGCAGCGCCAACTCCTCGATACGGCCTACCAGTTGGTTGGGCGTCGGCATGTCGAGGAGCTGGTCGCGCAGCCGACGTGCGCCCTCCTGGAAGCGCGGCTCCGTCAGCAGGCGCACGAGCTGCTCCCGCACCGCGGGCCCCGTCGCCTCGGCGGCGGGAACGCACAGAGCGCCGCCCTGCGCCACGAGTCCGCGCGCGAGCTCCGGCTCGTCGAAGTGCCAGGCCAGCAGCAGCTGGGGGACGGCGTGCAGGGCGGTGGTGGAGAGGGTGCCGAAGCCCGCGTGGTGGATGACCGCGGAGCAGGTGGGGACGAGGGCGTTGAGCGGTACGTAGGACACGACGCGGACGTTGTGGGGGACGCTACCGAGCTTGGCCTGCTCGGACTCGGCGATGGTGGCGACGACCTCGACGTCCAGGTCGGCGAGGGACGCCATGACGTCCTCGACCCCCACGACGTAGCCGTCGAAGCGTTCCGTCGCGACCAGTCCGAAGGTCAGCGCCACCCGCGGCCGCTTCGGCGCCTCCCACAGCCACTCGGGGACGACCGCGGTCCCGCCGTACGGCACGTACCGCATCGGCACGTAGTGCAGGTCGGCCTCCATCCGCAGGCAGGCGGGCAGTTGGTCGATCGTGAAGTGGCCGGTGACCATGTCCTCGGAGAACTCGAAGCCGTACGTACGGCCGTAGGAGCCCAGCCACTCGGCGAGCGGGTCCACCTGCTCGGCCGCGGGCCGGGTGGCCTTCAGTCGCAGCTGGTGGTCGCGGGTGACGCCGTAGATGTCCAGGCTGAACATCAGCCGTGCGTGGGCCGCTCCGCACGCCTTGGCCGCGATGGGGCCGGCGTACGTGGTCGGCTCCCATATCACCAGGTCGGGCTGCCAGGAGCGGGCGAACTCCACCAGGTCGGAGATCATGGGGACGTTCTCGGGCCGGTGCCAGTAGCGCACCTGGCGGGCGTAGGCGTCGCGCAGGGGCTCCCACTCGATCCGCTCGGGGGGCAGGAGTGCGGCGTCGTACGGCTCCGGCAGTCCGACGCGGCCCGCTCCGTGGGCGTCGGGCGCCAGCTCCATCATCCGTGCCGGGTCACGGTGCCGGCCGACGCTCACGGCGGTCAGCCCGGCCCGGGTGATCTCGTCGACGAACGCCGGCTGGCTCGCGAAGCGCACCTCGTGCCCGGCGGTGCGCAGGGCCCAGGCCAAAGGAGCCATGGCCAGGAAGTGGGTGCGTTCCGCGTAGGTGACGAACAGGACTCGCACAACCGCCCCCTCAGCCCGTCTCGCCGGGCCGGGACACGGTCGCGGCCCGCTCGTGGGCGACGGCGGTACAGGCGCGCTCCACTCCGTCCGGGAGCGGGACCTCGGCCCGCCATCCGGTGGCGGCGTGGAAGGCTTCGGGGTCGACGACGAAGTCGAGTTGGTCGGTGGGCTGCGCGTGCGCGACCGGGGGAACGGTGACCACCGGCACGGGGTCCTTGCCGGTGTGCGCGGCGACGCTCCGGGAGACCAGGGTGAACAGCTCGGCGATGCGGGTGCCCCGGCCGGTGCCGACCAGCCAGTGCCGGCCGGCCAGCGCGTCGACCGCGTCGAGTGCGGCGCCGAACGCGCGGGCGGCGTCGTCCACGCACAGCAGGTCGCGCTGGACCGTGCCGTCGTGCCACATCTGCAGCGGCTCCCCGGCGCATGCCCGGCGGGCCATGGCGGCGACCACTCCCTGGTCCAGTCCGACCGGGTCGGTGCCCTGGCTGTAGAGCGTCGCGAGGCGCAGCGCGACACCACGGACCGAACCCTCCTCGGTGGCGTCGCGCAGGACGCGCTCGGCGTCGGTCTTCTGCTGGTCGTAGCCGGTCAGCGGCTTGTCCGGGACGTCGCTCGTGATGCGGCCGCCCCCGGCCGAGGCGCCGCACTGCGACATCGCCCCGGAGAACAGCACGGCGGGCGGCGGCCCGTCCCCGCTCCGCCGGGCCCGTACGGCAGCGACCAGGTCCCGGACGGTGCCGACGTTGACCCGCTCAGCCGCCACGTCGGTGCCGGCCACCCGCCAGGCGGTGGGGCCAGCCATGTAGGCGGCGAGGTGGATCACCGTGTCTGCGCCCTCGATCGCCTCGGCGACTGCTCCGTCCGCGGTGAGATCCGCCCGGCACACCTCGATCTCGGCGGCACCCCGCTGGGGAACCCGGGGTAGTCGCCGTCCGACGAGGCGCAGTCGGACGGGCCGCTTCGCCAGTTCACGGGCGACGGCCGTGCCCAGGAGCCCCGAAGCGCCGAGCACCACCAGCCGCTTCGCCTCTTGGCTTGCCACAGGTTCTCCTTTGGTCAGGAAGTCTTGTCGAGGAGTCGAGTTGCGCGTGGATCCACGCGGGAGGAGAGGGGGCGGCCTCAGGCCGGAGCGATGCGCCAGCTCAGGGAGTCCGCCAGGAGCCCGTCGTCGAGGTTCCTCCTGACGCGGTCCTCCCATTCGGCTCTGTGGACCTCGTACGTGTGCAGATCCCAGTACCGTCCGCGGAAGTACAGGTGGTTCCCGAGCACGGCCGTCTTGCGGGGAGCACCCTCGGTCAGCCCGAAGGAGGCGAAGCTCGCCTCGGTCGTCTGCACGATCACCTTGCTGATATCGAACGTCGCGAAGGCGTAGTTGTACGTCAGGTGCGCGGCCTCGGCGCCGACGCCCAGCCGGGTCTTCTCCGGGTCGAGGTACAGCCCGCACTTCACGTGACCGGCGGGGCTGAGGCCGTGCAGCACGCTGAAGCCCAGGACGTCCCCACTGCTGCGGCGCCGGACGAGGAACGCGGCGCAGGAGTTGTCCATCAGGCCACCGGCACCGGCGGACGGGCGCAGGCTCTCGATGCCCGTGCGCAGCAGTGTGCCCAGCATGGTGTCACGGGCGGTGTCGGAGGTGGCCGGGTCCAGCCTGAGCCTTCGGCTCTCGGTGTGGGGAAACACTGGGCTACCGCTCCAATGCTGTGGGGAACCGGTCGCGGTCCCAGCTCATCTCGCCCATGGCCGCGGGCAGTTCGGCTATCTCCTTCAGGTCCTGCTCGGTGAGCTCGAGGCCTGTCGCGGCGACGTTCTCCTCGAGCCAGCGCAGCCGCCTGGTGCCGGGGATCGGCACGACGCCCGGGCCCTGCGCCAGCACCCACGCGATCGCGATCTGGGACGGCGTGGCGCCATGGCGCTCGGCGATCAGGCGCAGCCCGTCGACGATCGCCCGGTTGACGCGGACGGCATCGGGGGCGAACCGGGGGTCGCGCCTACGCGAGTCGGTCGCGGCCAGGCCGGCCTCGTCGACCCGGCCGGACAGATAGCCGCGGCCGAGCGGCGCGAACGCCAGGAAGCCCACACCGTTGTCCCGGCACCACGCCAGCACGCTGTCGAGGTTGGCCGTGGACCAGACGGACAGCTCGTACTGCACGGCGGTGAGCGGGAACACGGCTTGGACGCGGTCCAGTTCGTCGACGGTGGCGTGCGAGATGCCCAGCGCGCGCACCTTGCCCTCGGTGACCAGTTCACCGAGGGCTCCCCAGGTCTCCTCCAGGGGGACGGCGGGGTCGACGCGGTGCAGCTGGTAGAGGTCGATGGCCTCCCGGCCGAGCCTGCGCAGCGAGCCCTCGCAGGCGCGACGCAGGAAATCGGGTCTGCCGTTCCTGCTGAGGGTGCCGTCGGGCGTGGCCACGAGACCGCACTTGGTGGCCACGGCGGCCTTGCTCCCGCAGGAGCTCAGCGCGCGGCCCAGCAACTCCTCGTTGGCGTACGGGCCGTAGACGTCGGCGGTGTCGAAGAGCGTGACGCCGAGGTCCACGGCCCGGCGCACGACCTCGGCCGACTCCCGGTCGTCACGCTTCCCCGGGTTGTAGCCGTGGGACATGGAGCTGCACCCCAGTCCGAGCGCGCTCACCCGAAAGTCCTTGCCGAGTAAGGTCTCCCACATCATTCTGCGCATCCGTTGCTAGGGGGAATGGGGGGTTGGCCGGCCGCCCTTTTCCTCCGCATAGGGGGAAACGAGCTCCGGGCTCACCTGGCAGGCAAACGAGACGGCCCTCGCGGTGCCGACGTCGGGCGCCTGGTAGGTGCCGTAGCCTGCGGCCGTCGACACCCGGACCGTCACGAGGCCGAGCCATCGCTGTACGAACGACTGGCGCACCGTCCAGCCGATGACCGCCTTCTTCTGCAGCGCGGCCGTCGACCGGCTCAGCAGTCCGCTGCGCAGGACGACATAGGGCCCGGTCACGGTGTGCCCGAGGCAGCGGTACGCGACCAGCGCCAGCGTCACGGTGACGGGCAGCAGCGCCACCGGCACGAGCCACGCCCAGGGCTCGACCACGCCCGTCCGGGCGAGCCGGACCAGCAGGACCGCGGCGGATCCGGGGACGAACAGCGCCCACCACATCCGCCGCACGAGCGCGGCCCGCGGGTGCCGTCGCAGCGGCGCCTCCAGGGGGCGCACGTCGTCGCCGAGCACCAGCCGGGCCACCCGCAGGGCTTCCTTCACCGGGCCGCGCGGCAGGATGTTGCTCGCCGGCTCGTTCTTGAGCGACCAGCCACCGAGGCCCGTGGAGATGACCTCCGTCTCCGACAGGCCGATCCAGCGCCAGAACAGCGGTTCGCTGAGGTGCATACCGCGCAGCCGCGCGTCGTCGCGGTAGACCTCACGGGTCTGGAACAGGCCCCGGCGGGTGAGCAGCGCCGTCCCGGTCTCGGTCGTCTTGCGGACCAGCCGGAAGTCGTAGTTCTCAGTGATGAACGCGCCGGCGAGGCCGACGACTCCGATGAGGAACACCGCCGCCGCGACCAGCGCGAGGGACCAGCCGGTGCCGCGGTCGCGCCGGCCGATGAGCGGCTCGGCGTACTCCCGCAGGTCGATGCCCAGCAGGAACAGCGACCAGCCGACGGTGAGCAGGAGGAACGCCCCGACGAAGAACGCCCACAGGTTGATGAGGTTGTACGGCAGCCACCACCAGCTCAGCCGGGCCAGCTCGGTCTCGTCGGAGGCGTCCGCACCGCTCGCCGACTCCTCCTCGCCCCGCGGCACGGGGGAGGCGGCGTGTCTGCCCAGCAGTTCGCGCCGCAGCCGCTCGGCCGTCGGCCGGGACACCGCGTCGAGGCTGAGGGAGGTCTTCTGTTCTCCCGAGCCGATGTGCAGGATCCGTACGCCGACGAGCCGGTGCGAGAGGCGGGCGGTGACGTCCACGCTGCGGATCCGGTCCCGGGCGACAGAGCGGTCCTTGCGCACCAGCACGCCGACGCGCAGTTCGACCCGCTGATCGGTGATCCGGTACTTCGTCTTCATCCAGCGCAGCAGGTTGCGCAGCGGGGTGAAGGCGCCCACCACGGTCGCGGTGACGGACGCCCAGATCGAGGGCGAGCCCGGCTGGATGTCCAGCAGGAACATCGTGAGGTAGCTGGGCAGCAGGGACAGCAGGAACAGCGCGACCTCGACCCACACCATGCGGGCGTCGAGGCGCTGCCAGGGGGCCGTGCCTGGCGCGTCCTCCCCAGCCGCTCCCGGCACGGTCACGGTCCCCGCGTCGGCGTCGTGGGCGGTGCCGCTCACGTGGCGTCCCCCGGCGTGCTCTGGGTGAGTTCGGTGAGCTCGTGGGCGAGCCGTTGGGCGACCTCGGCGTCCAGTCCGGAGATCTTGATCTTCCCTTGTCGGGACGCCGTGGTGACCTGCAACGTGGCCAGACCGAACAGCTGTTGGAGCGGGCCGCGCACGGTGTCGATGGTCTGGATCCGCGAGACCGGCGCGAAGCGCCACTCCCGGACCACCCAGCCACGCAGCGCGTAGACGGCCTCGTCGCTCGTCTCCCACCGGTGGATCAGATAGCGCCAGGTAGGGGCGACGGTCACCTGGAGCGTCTGGACGACACCGGCCAGTACCAGGAGCGGCTCGAGCCACGGCCTAGAGGGTTCGTGCAGGGCGTAGAGGAGTCCGAGCGGGCCGAGCACGACGAGCGCCTTGCACAGGTTCGCGGCCGTCCACCACAGGATGCTTCTGCGGTCGAGCCGATGGCGCGGAGGGCGCAGGCTCAGGGGCCCGTCGGGGGCCGCGGGAACCGGGGCGGACGCCACGGCTGCTGCCTCGGTCATGGGGAGACGCCCTGCTTCGGCGGGGCCTCCAGCTGGTTGACCCGCTCGGCCGGTAAGAGCGTCGTCGTGGCAGCGTTGTCGAGGGTCGAGATGATCCACTCGGCGAGGTTCTTGTCCGCGCTCTCGGCGGCGGCCTCCCAGCGCTGCTTCTGGTCGGCGGCCAGGCTGACCTGGAACTGGACGAGGTCCTTGGCCTCGCTCTCCGGCTGCCTGCTCCTGCGGATCTGCCGGCGCAGTTCGTTCTTCGACCAGGCGAACTCCTCGGCTCTGGTCAGCCAGGTGTCCTGGTCCTCCGGCGCCAGGCTCGCGACTTCGGCGTGGTGCTGGAAGCTCAGCTTCTCGTGCCGCCGGTCGGGCGTGAACCTACGGGCGACCCAGGCGTAGTTGCGCAGCGTCTGGTAGTCGAGCTGGGTCTCCGCTATCGCGTGCTTGTAGCGGTTGGGGTACTCGGACTGCCCGTAGATCAGCCAGTCGCCGAGCCACCAGGCGGACGAGTCCGTGATCAGGAAGATGTGCCGCCCGAGGTCGCGCCATTCGACGAGGGGGATCCCCTGCGGGATCTGCAGTGCGGTGCGCCGGGTCACCGCCCGGCCGACCGGGGCCGGGCGGTCCTTGGTGGTGCGCCGGGGGGCCGCACCGTTGGTGGCGCGCGGCGCCCGGTGAATCCTCTGGCGCGGTGCCTGAAGGGATGTGGTTCCTTCGGAGTGACTTGCGCTGGGCATCTCTCGTGGTTCCAATCCGTGGCTCCTGTGGGGATGTCCAGGAGCCTTGCAGACCCGATGTACAAAGCGACTGAAAGGCTTCTAAACATGCTGGTTGCGCACTTGCTGCGCCGCGAGCGGCGCCCTCCGGCGCCCCGCCGGCAGCGCCCGGCCCAGGCCCGTGAGGGTGACGAGTCCTCAACGGGCCGGTCCCGTCAGCGCTTCCACAGGTGTTCGATGTGACCGAAGTGCCTCTCAACCCAGGCGTCGGAGTAGATGGTGTCGACGTAGCGTTCCCCGCGGTCGGGCAGGACGAGGACGCAGACGGCACCCTCCGGAAGTTCGGCGGCCCGCTGCTCGACGGCGCTCACCACGGCGCCGGACGAGCCGCCACTGAGGATCGCCTCGGCCGCCACGAGCCGTCGGCAGCCGACGACGCAGTCCTGGTCCGTCATACGGGCGACGGAGTCGGCCAGTCCCTCGCGGTGCAGGGCGGGCCGACGGGCCGCTCCGTGGCCCGGGACCAGCCGTCGGCAGGTCACGTCGCCGAAGATTGCGCTGCCCACCGCGTCCACCGCGACGATGTGGGTGTCCAGCCCGTGTTCGGCGATGTACCGGGCACAGCCGTGGATCGTTCCGCAGGAGCCGGTGGCGACGAAGAGGTAGTCGACCTTCCCGTCCAGCTCCTCGGCGACCTCCCGCATCATCCCTTCCTGTGCCCGGGCGTTGAGCAGGTTCGCGTACTGGTTGGGCCAGAAGGCATCCGCGATCTCCTCCGCCAGCTGCTGGGCACGCTCGATCCGGGCGTGCAGGAAGTCACCCTGGTCGTTGTCAGCGGTGGTGACCATCTCCAGGTGCGCCCCGTACGCCTTGAGGGTCGCGATGTGCTGCGGGGTCGTCTTCGGGTCGACCACGCAGACGAACCGCAGACCGAACCAGCGGCAGACCTGCGCGAGACCGACGCCGAGGTTGCCGGAGCTCGATTCCACGACGGTGGAGCGACCAGGTATCAGCTCGCCGCTCGCGATCGCGCCCCGCACCATGCTGAGCGCGGCGCGGTCCTTCATGCTCCCGCCCGGGTTCATTCCCTCGATTTTCGCGTGGAACCGGGCGGGAGAGTCCTGGAAAAGCCGTTCGAGGCGCACGAGCGGCGTCTCCCCCACCGCGGAGAGTATCCCGCTTCCGATGTGCTTCTTCATCGCCATCTGAGGGCTCCGCTCTCCGTCGTGGCGTCTTTCCCTACGAATGCGCGGAGCCGGTCCCGGCCGTGTCCCGGGGCGCGGCGTCCTGCTGCGCCTGGACCCGGGCGATACCCACGGCGAGATCGCGGAAGGTCTGTCCCTTGAAGTCGTCGAGGTGCTCCAGGAGCTTGCGCTCCAGCTCGTTCTCCAGTTCGAGGATGGTCTCGACGTAGGAGAAGGAGTCGAGGTCCGTCAGGCCGCTCGGCTCCGGTATGTCGGGCTGCTCGGCGCAGATCATGACGGCGGTTTCCCGCACCTGCTTCTCGAGTTCGTCGATGACCTCCGGGTCGAGATCTCCGTAGCTGTCGTTCTCCTGCACGAGACCGTTATTCGTCATGCGCTGTCGACACCCTTCATTCACGCCGGAAAATTTGAGTAGCCGTATTTCCGTGAAACACTAGGCAGGCACCCGGTGCTGGTCAACTTCCGGAGTCGCCGGAAGCAAGTAATCGCAGGTAGCCCGCCTGTTGCGGTGTCCCGCTGGCGGGACGTGGAATTACCTTCCACCGGACCGCAAAGCCGCCTGACGCACCCGGCTCACCTATGCCGCTTGACACATCAGGTGGCCCGTGATTGGTTCACTCGCCAGTTCATTTTGCACGCCGCGTCACCGTTTTCCAGGAATTAACGCAATCAGGGGGGCGCACTGATGCTGTACCCGCACATGGCAAGCAAACGGATCCAGTTGAAACCCGCTGGAAGAGATGATGCGGCCGCAGCCTACGATATTCTCTTCCGCAGCGGGTTCGGCCCCCTTCCGATGCTCGACAACTATGTGGAGAACTTCGGAACCGGCCTCTGGGCGTGCTTTATGGTGCACGGCAGGGAGGACGACGACCTGCTCGGCTTCAGCACACTCTCGGAACTCAAACCGGCCGGACATCTGCGCGCCGAAGTCCATCTCCGCCTCGGCGTCCCGCCGGACGTGAGGTCCGAGATCAACGCGCTGGCCGTGAATTTCGCGTTCTCCATGTGGCGGACGCGGAAGGTCTATTTCGAGGTGGTCGATCCGACCGCCGCCCGGATCGGCTTCGGACGGCACACCAAGGCCATGCACCAGGAGGCCGTCCTGCCGGACTACGTCTTCCGGCACGGAAAACTGCAGGACGTGCATGTCTTTTCCTACACCCGGGATAAATGGGAAGCGCACGGCCTGGATTTCATCCAACAAATCGTCTGACGCGGTGGAGGTAACGGTCACCATGACCACGCATGTCTGGGGCTATCTTTCCGAGTACGAGAAGGAGCGGACCGAGATCCTCGACGCCGTCGACACGGTGTTCGGTTCGGGCCGGCTCGTGCTCGGCGCCAGTGTCGAGGGGTTCGAGAGGGAGTTCGCCGACCACCACGGGCTCGCGCACTGCGTGGGCGTGGACAACGGAACGAACGCCCTGGTCCTGGGGCTGCGCGCGCTCGGCATCGGCCCCGGCGACGAGGTCGTCACCGTCTCCAACACCGCGGCCCCGACCGTCGTCGCCATCGACGCCGTGGGCGCCACCCCGGTCTTCGTCGACATCCACAGCGACACCTATCTCATGGACGTCGACCAGGTCGAGGCGGCGATCACCCCGCGCACCCGATGCTTGCTGCCGGTGCACCTCTACGGCCAGTGCGTCGACATGGCGCCGCTGGAGCGGATCGCCGAGAAGCACGGTCTGCCGATCCTGGAGGACTGCGCGCAGGCGCACGGGGCCCGCCACCACGGCCGGATCGCCGGCACGATGGGCAAGGCGGCGGCGTTCTCCTTCTACCCCACCAAGGTGCTGGGTGCCTACGGCGACGGCGGCGCGACGATCACCGCCGACCCCGAGGTGGACGCCGCTCTGCGGCGACTGCGCTACTACGGCATGGAGACCACGTACCACGTCGAGCAACTGCCCGGATACAACAGCCGGTTGGACGAGGTGCAGGCGGAGATCCTGCGCCGGAAGCTGACCCGTCTGGACGACTACCTGGTCAAGCGCCAGGCCATAGCACAGCGTTACGCGGAGGCGTTCGCCGACACCGAGCTGGTCACCCCGGTGACGGCCCCCGGCAACACACACGTCTACTACGTCCACGTGGTGCGCCATCCCCGGCGCGACGCGATCATCGAGGCGCTCAAGGCGCACGACATCCACCTCAACATCAGCTACCCGTGGCCGGTGCACACCCAGCGCGGCTTCGCCCATCTCGGTTACGCAGAGGGCTCGTTGCCGGTGACCGAGGCCGCCGCGCGGGAGATCTTCTCGCTGCCGATGTACGCCTCCCTCGCGCCCGCAGACCAGGAGCGCGTGATCGACGCCCTCCGCGGCGTTCTCGCGAAGATCTGAGCCGTGTCACAGACTGTGCACACGGGACTCGGCCCGCCCGCACCGGGCGACGGCCCACGGACCTCCGGCTCCGACTTCCATGCCTGGTGGGACGACCGGCACCGGGTGGGCCGCCACCACGTGGAGCAGGTCGACTTCGCCGACCTGACCGACTGGGACTTCGACAGCAGGACCGGCAACCTCCAGCACTCCAGTGGACGCTTCTTCTCCGTGGAGGGCCTCGAGGCCCGCGAGGGCGGCGCGGTCACCTGGCAGCAGCCGATCATCAACCAGCCCGAGATCGGCATCCTCGGCATCGTCGTCAAGGCCTTCGACGGCGTACTGCACTGCCTGATGCAGGCGAAGATGGAGCCGGGCAACGTCAACGCGCTCCAGCTCTCCCCGACCGTCCAGGCCACCCGCAGCAACTACACCCAGGTCCACCGCGGCAGCAGGACGCCCTACCTGGAGTACTTCGTCGGACCCGGCCGCGGCCAGGTGCTGGTGGACGTGCTCCAGTCGGAGCAGGGTGCCTGGTTCTGGCGCAAGCGCAACCGGAACATGGTCGTCCTGCTCACCGACGACGTCCCCGTCCTCGACAACTACTGCTGGCTCAGCCTCGCCCAACTGCGGGCGCTGACCCACCTGGACAACTTCGTGAACATGGACGCGCGCACCGTGCTGTCCTGCATGCCGTTCGCCTTCCCCGACGAGGCCGAGGTCCGCGACGACGGCTCGTTCCGCGACGCGCTCATCCGCTCGTACCAGCACCAGCCGAACCCGGGCCCGGCCGACCACCGGCACAGCTCGGCGGACATCCTGAGCTGGTTCATCGAGGCCAAGACCCGCTGCGACTGGTCGGCCCGGCTCGTGCCGCTGAACGACGTGGCGGGCTGGGCCCACGACCACCGGGAGCTGAGCGACGCCGAGGAGCGGCAGTTCCGCGTCATCGGGGTGTCCGTGGAGGCCGGCGACCGCGAGGTCAAGCAGTGGACCCAGCCGCTGCTGGCACCGCGCGGCCGGGGCAGGGCCGTCTTCCTGGCCCGCCGCATCGAGGGCGTGCTGCACCTGCTGGTCCAGGCGCGGCCCGAGTACGGGCTGATGGACATGGTCGAGATGGCACCGACGGTTCACCTGCTGCCGGGCGAGGACGTCTCGGCGATCCGGGATCCCGGCCTGCGGAAGGCGGTGACGGACGGCGGCCGCGACGGGCACGTGGTCCGCTACGACTCGGTGCAGTCCGAGGAGGGGGGCCGCTTCTACCAGGCGCTGACCCGCTACCAGGTCATCGAGGTCCCGGACGGCACCCCCGACGAGATCCCGCCCAGCCACCGCTGGGTGACGGTACGTCAGCTCCAGGACCTGCTGTGCCACGGCCACTACCTCAACATCGAGGCCCGCAGCCTGTTGGCCTGCCTGCACAGCCTGTACTGACGCGCGAGAGACGTTCGGAGGGACCACACGTGCGACTGCTCTTCACCACGGTGCCACTGCCCGGCCACTTCCAGCCCCTGGTGCCCCTGGCGTGGGCCGCCAGGGCGGCCGGCCACGAGGTCCTGGTCGCCACCACCGAGGACTTCGCCCCGGCTGTAGCAGGCGCGGGGCTGCCCGTCGTGGCGTGGTCGCCGCCGACCGACTTCATCGCGCTGGCCCAGGAGGAGAGCGACGGGGGCGGCGCGGGTCGGCACGGCTCAGTCGGACGCCGGCTGGCCCACGGCCGTGCCTTCGCCCGGGTGGCCGAACGCTGTCTGGAGGGCGCGTCTGCCGTGCTCGACGACTGGCGTCCGCACCTCGTCGTCAGTGAACGCGCGGAGTCGGCGGGCCCGTTGGCCGCCGCCCAGCGGGACGTACCCCATGTCGAGTTCCACTGGGGCGCCGACGAACTGCCCGAGTACCGGGAGGCCGCCGAGAAGCACCTCGACGCGCTGCCCGCGGCGGCCGAGGTGCTCACACCCTGGCCCGCACGGCTGCGCCCGCCGTACGCCGCCCACTACCGGCCCGTCCGCAACATCGACTACAACGGCACGGCCCACATCCCGCACTGGGCCCTCAGGGCTCCCGTCCGTCCGCGCGTGTGCGTCACCTTCGGCACCGTCCTCCCGCTCCTCGCGGACCTTCCGCTGCGCACGACGATGACCCCGGTGCTGGAGCGCCTCGCCGCGCTCGACCACGAGATCCTGATCGCCGCCGACGAGCGCACCACGGAGAGCTGGCCCGAACTGGCTCGGTTCGCCCACCGGTTGGGCCGGATGCCGCTGGCGCAGATCCTGCCGTCCTGCGCACTCTTGGTGAGCCACGGGGGACAGGGCACCGTCCTCGCGGCACTCGGCGCCGGGTGCCCGCAACTGCTGCTGCCCCAGTTCGACGACCAGTTCGGCAACGCGGAGGCGGTGCACGCGGCGGGTGCCGGACTGCGGCTGACGCCGGAGCAGCTCTCCCCGGACGCCGCCCTCGACCTAGTGACCGCCCTGGTCGAGGACTCGGTGTGCACCCGTCAGGCCACGCTGATCGCCGAGGAGATCCAGACGCTGCCGTCCCTGCCGGAGACGGTGGACCTGCTGGCACAGCTAGCAGGCCGGCGATGACGACGAGCGGTCGCGCGCCTTCCGGCCCCAGCAACGACCCAACGACATCCAGAGTGTGGTGAGCATGTCAACCGTGAAGATCACCGAGATGGCTGTGCCGAATGCGTATCGGATAACTCCCCAGCGGCACTCGGACCGGCGGGGCTACTTCTACGAGGCGTTCCGCTCCGAGGAACTGAGCGAGGTGATCGGCTATCCCTTCGTCGTCCGCCAGGCCAACTGCTCCAGCAGCCACGCCAACACCCTGCGTGGCATCCACGGCACGCTCCTGCCGCCCGGACAGGGGAAGCTGGTCAACTGTGTGCGCGGTGCCGTGATGGACGTGGTCGTGGACCTGCGCATCGGATCGCCCACCTTCGGCTGTTACGACATCACCTACCAGGACGAGGACTCGGGTGTCGCCGTATACCTCGCGGACGGCCTCGGCCACGCGTTCCTCACCCTCACCGACGACGCCTGCATGTACTACCTCTGCTCCGAGGCGTACGTGCCCGGCACCATGATCGACATCAACGCCCTCGACCCCGACATCAACATCCCCTGGGGACTGACCGACCCTCCGATCATGTCCGACAAGGACGCGTCGGCGGTCTCCCTCAAGGAGGCCGCGGCCTCCGGCATCCTGCCCACCTACGAGGAGTGCTTCGCCCACTACGAGGCACTGCGCAACGCCTAGACGAGTCATTCCGATGTGATCAGTGGTCATAGGCGATGAGGGAGCGTGTGACCGGCTGGCCGGTCTTGTGCTTGTGCCAGATCGCGGCGGCCATCGCGAGGACGCGCTGGGCCACGCGGACTGCGACGCCTTCGAAGGTCCGGCCGCCGTGCTGTTCCAGGTTGAGCTGGCCTTTGAGGGTGTCGTTGACCGACTCGATCAGCTGTCGCACTGATTTCAGGAGGCTCTCGCCCTTGCGTTTTCTTCTCGCGCTTGAACGACGGCCGCAGCAACTCAGCGCCCCTCAAGGCCAGATCGGCCTCGAACTCCTTGGAGGCGAAGCCCTTGTCGGAGATCACCAGCAGCCCCGGCCGGCTCGTGACCGTCTGGGGTTCGCCGTCGAGCATCGCGGTCAGTACCTCGCGCTCGTCCATCTTCGGGGTCGCCAGAGCCCACAGGATGGGCATCCCGGTCGGGGTGCCCACCAGGAACAGGCGCAGGCCCCAGAAGAACCGGCTGTGGCTGGCGCAGTACCCGTATCCGGCCCAGCCGGCCATCCCCGACCGCTTCACGGTCGGACGTGAGCGACCGCATTCCACCGGCGTCGAGTCGACAATCCAATGGTTGTCGAACCAGAAGTCCGTGTCGACGGCCAGCAGCCGTATTGCCTTCTTGACCAGCGGCAACGCGACCCTCAGCCGCTTGTTCCAGCCCGGCTGCCTGGGCACGTACGGGAACATCCCGCCCAAGCGGGAGTCCGAGAACCGCAGCCACCGCGACTCTGAAGTGAAGCCCAGCAGCGCCTGCGCGACAGCGAGGCAGACAAGCTCGGAGTCCGTCAGTTTGCGGCGGTCGGCCCAGCCACCGGGTGCCCCCGATCTCATCGTCGATCTTCACGTACAGTGCGGTCAGCAAGGCGTCCAGGTTGTTCGTCACACAACGATCTTGGACGCCCTGTCTGCGTTCCCGGACACACCGTCAGCATTCGGAATGACTCGTCTAGAGTGGCGGCCCTTGCCATGACGTCCTCGACATCGGCTGACCTCTGCACGGACGATGGCGGGATGATGGCCGCCATGCGCATCCGCATCGACGCCATCGACCTGCCCGGCCCAGCCTGCCCAGCCTCCGTCGACGGCACGGTCCCGGCGTACGGCAACATCCACGTCGCCGTGCAACGCCGCGATCGTCCGGCCGAACTCCTCGCGCCACAGCCCGGCGACGCACCGTCCGCGACATGGACCCTGGAGTGCACCACGAGCGCTTCGCCGACCGGCACCGACGTCAAAGGCCCCTACGTGCAGGACCGTCTGGGCCGACGGTTCATCTACCTGTCGTGGGGCACGGTCGACGAGTCGGGCACCTTCACGATGTTCCGCCGCGCCAAGCTCCTGCTCGACGTCATCCCCGCCGACGTACTCGCCGCCGCCGCACGCGACGGGCTGCTGGTCGGACGCCTCGGTCTGACCGACGCGCAGGGCGGGCCCCTGTGCGGACGAGTCGAGCCCCCGCTCATCACCTGGACCGCCGAGCGCGCCGACTAGGTGAGGTCGCATGCCGCTCCTGGCCCGTCAGGGCGCAGGAGTCCTGGTGCAGGCGCTCTCCCGTCTCTCCGTGCCGCGCACGAAGGACGACGCGACACAGTGTCATCGGCGATCAAGCCGACCGAGCACAGACCGCGCCGATGTGACCTTCATCGCGACAGTGAGGTCTCGGCGCGTTCGCCGTCGTCCCATCCGTTGATGCCGATGGCAGCGGCCCATCGCTCATCGACGGAGGTCATGGCCCTGTGGCCGGAAACGTTCGGCAGGAACACTGCATCCGTGCGGATCAATATCTGTATCCGTGAAGTGAGAAATAGGTATGGCACACGGCGAGTATTCCTCGACCGCCAACCCGAGCGGAATTATTGACCAGGCAGAGCCGACCGCGTCATGCTAACGTCGTTCTCAGTTGCAGGTGTGGTTGCCAGAGGGTTCATTTTCCGACGGGCTAATCAGCACGGCGACGCGGAATTCGCACACGGCGAATTCCGAACATCGTCCCCGAAGGAGAAATGACATGGCTACTGGCACCGTGAAGTGGTTCAACGCGGAAAAGGGCTTCGGCTTCATCGAGCAGGACGGCGGCGGCGCCGACGTCTTCGCCCACTACTCGAACATCGCCGCCCAGGGCTTCCGTGAGCTGCTGGAAGGTCAGAAGGTGTCGTTCGACATCGCGCAGGGCCAGAAGGGCCCGACGGCCGAGAACATCGTTCCCGCCTGACACAGGCGGCAACACATATTTCGCAGCTGGGGCCCGCACCTTGGGGTGCGGGCCCCAGCTCGCTGCATTTCAGGGCGGCGTGTGGCGGGAAGGCCCACCCCATCACCAAAAGGGTGACGCATTACCCCGTCGATACGACTTGGCGCCCATCGTCTCCGGCTCGTTCTCGCGATTCTCTGCGCCGTTCATTTGCTGCGGAAATTCCTTGCTACGTGCCTACGTGCTCACATCGAGGAAAGGTTCCGTTTGAACCGCGCACGCACCACCCGCACGGCCCGTACCAACGACCGCTTCCGGGGTTCCACCGCCCAGCGCTCGGGGGCTCCCCGGCGTTCCAGGAGCAATGAGCGCCGGCAGACCGCACCTCAGGGCGAGTTCGCACTGCCGGTGACGGTCACGCCCGCGCTGCCCGCCGTCGAGTCGTTCGCCGATCTCGCCGTACCGGCGCCGCTGCTGGCCGCGCTCGGTCACGAGGGCTTGACCGTACCGTTCCCGATCCAGGCGGCCACCCTGCCCAACTCCCTCGCCGGACGTGACGTGCTCGGCCGCGGCCGCACCGGTTCGGGCAAGACCCTCGCCTTCGGCCTGGCGGTACTGGCTCGTACCGCGGGCCGGCGCGCCGAGCCACGACAGCCGCTGGCCCTGGTCCTCGTACCCACACGCGAACTCGCCCAGCAGGTCACCGACGCGCTCACCCCGTACGCCCGCTCCGTGAGTCTGCGGCTGGCCACCGTGGTCGGCGGGATGTCGATCGGCAAACAGGCCGGTGCACTCCGCGCCGGCGCGGAGGTCGTCGTCGCGACCCCGGGGCGGCTCAAGGACCTCATCGTCCGGGGCGACTGCCGGCTGGACGACATCGCCATCACCGTCCTCGACGAGGCCGACCAGATGGCCGACATGGGTTTCATGCCCCAGGTCACCGCGCTGCTCGACCAGGTGCGCCCCGGAGGGCAGCGGATGCTCTTCTCCGCCACGCTGGACCGCAACGTCGACCTGCTCGTCCGCCGCTACCTGACCGACCCGGTGGTCCACTCCGTCGACCCGTCCGCGGGAGCGGTCACCACGATGGAGCACCACGTGCTCCATGTGCACGAAGCGGACAAGCACCGGGCGACCACCGAGATCGCGGCACGAGACGGCCGCGTGATCATGTTCCTGGACACCAAGCATGCCGTGGACCGGCTGACCAAGCACCTGCTGAACAGCGGCGTCCGCGCCGCGGCCCTGCACGGTGGCAAGTCCCAACCGCAGCGCACGCGGACCCTGGCCCAGTTCAAGACCGGACACGTGACGGTACTGGTGGCGACCAACGTCGCGGCCCGCGGTATCCACGTCGCGGGCCTCGACCTCGTCGTCAACGTCGATCCGCCCACCGACCACAAGGACTACCTGCACCGCGGCGGCCGTACCGCCCGCGCCGGAGAGTCCGGCAGCGTCGTCACCCTGGTGACCCCGGGCCAGCGCCGCGGCATGAACCGGCTGATGGCGTCTGCCGGCATCACCCCGCAGATCATCGCCGTACGGTCCGGTGAAGCGGAGCTGACCCGCATCACGGGCGCCCAGGCCCCTTCCGGTGTCCCCGTCGTCATCACCGCACCGGCCGTGCCACGTCCCCGCCGCGCCGTGTCCTCCGCGACTCCCTCGTCCCGAGGCCGCCGCGACCGCTCCGCCCAAGGGCGCCCCACCGGCCAGGCGAAGCGGCGCAGGGCACAGCGGCCCGCCTTCGACCCGGCGGGCTAGGGACATCGATCAGAGGCTCACCCAACTCCGAGGAGGCAGCTTTGACACCGGTTCAGACGCAGCGACAACAGGCGGTTCTCTCCCCCATGAGCGCGATCGACGACATGGAGGCGGCCGGCCCCCGGGTCAGTGACGACATGACCGTCGAGGTCGCCCTGTCCGTGATGGCCAGTGCCCGTGTCGAGTACCTCCTCCTGTGCGACGGAGACGACCAGAGCACGGGCTCGATCACCCTGGCCGAACTCGCCGTCCACCGCGGCAGTTCCACGTACACGGACCGGATCCGACTACGGGACGTCCTGGCTGATCGCCTCCCCCGCTCAGCCGGTTCTCCCTCTCCCCGCCCGTTCTCCTTCCCTGTGAGGGCATCATGCGCTGTGTCATCGCCCGGTACCCGTTCGACCTGACCAAGAACGGCGTGCTGGCCTCGATGAAGGGCGTCACGCCCGAACTCGTCACGGGTGAGTCCGTGACCATCGGCCGTCGCCGCTACCCCGTCAAGCAGGTGGGCCAGGTCATCACCCGACAGGACCGCCGCGACTTCACCGGTGGTGAAGTCATCCGCGCCATGACCCGCCTCGGCTTCACCTGCCATGCCCGCCCCGACGGCGCCGACGCCACGCCCGTGCGTGTCCCCTTCCCCCTCCACTCCGCATCGGCAGTGTTCGGCGCCGCCTCCCTGGACGGATGAGGACGAGCGGCAAACCGCCATCAGGATCCCGGTGAGGGCCCTGCCGACATGTGTCGGCAGGGCCCTCACGGCTGTCTCGCCGTCCGTGCTCCGCGGCTGGACCGCGGGCCACGACACTCAGTGGCAGCTGGCGGCCTGACCCGGATTGCACGGGCGGGAGGCGACTCACGACGCCTGCGTCATCCGTTGCTGCGCAGGTCACAGGCTATCTGTTCCCCCACAGGGCTTAAATCTGTCTTTGTCAGAGTAGACATTGAGCTCTGACATGGTTAGTCTTTTCCTCGTTGACACCGGTCAAGCGAAGCCCGGCAGACACGAACTGGCGGGTTGCAGTACATGAAGTTCGCAGGTCAGTACGGTTCTGGAGTCCCGAAGCCAAGGTGTTCGCAGGACGGTGACGGGGCTGAGGACCGCACTGGGCGGCTCGCAGGTCGAGGGGCCGCCGACAGCACCACCGAGCAGTACCGCAGTACCAGTTCACCAAGTTCGGAGAAAGGACGGAGGAGCAGACGCCATCAGGATCGCCCGGTCCGAGAAGCACTCGCCCGGGTACCGCAAGACCCCGGATTGGAAGGTGGTCCCCGGTCACGCAGCCGCGATCCCCGCACCCCCCTTTTGGCAGGGCTGGTAGCGGAAACAGAAGGTCGGCACAGCATTAGGGCCGACAGATGGTGTTGAATTTCCTTCGGGGCCCTGGTGCCGTACGGCACCAGGGCCCCTCGACGCGTTGCACAACGAGGTGACATGACAGCAGATATCCCCCTCAGTGATCGTCTGGACGACGACGACTACCCCGCATACACGATGGGGCGGGCCGCCGAGATGCTCGGCACCACCCCGGCCTTCCTCCGAGCCATCGGTGAGGCTCGTCTGATCACGCCACTGCGCTCGGACGGCGGACACCGCCGCTACTCCCGCTACCAGCTCCGGATCGCGGCACGCGCCCGCGAGCTCGTCGACAGGGGCACGCCGGTCGAGGCCGCTTGCCGCATCGTCATCCTTGAGGACCAGCTCGAGGAAGCTCAGCGCATCAACGCCGAGTACCGCCGCCGGGACGGACATGAAGCGCCCGACACTTCCGTTCCCGGTGCCGGCTGATCACGTGGAAACGAGCCGGTCGGCTCGAACACGTACTACGCCCGATCGCCCGATCGCCCGTGAGGCCCGCACGGAGAGCAGGCCCGTGCGCCTTGCGCCCAGATCCTGCGGCGGGGGACGGCACGGGGTCGCGGCTCCACGGTCGCTCACCTCTCGATCCGCTTGCCCATCGCGTGCCCTTCAGAGCGGACAACCGCGGTCGGCAACGGTGCCGACAGAACATGGCGCGAGTGCGTTTCTCAGCAGCCGCTCCATGTGAAACCCCAGGCCAGAGGCCAGGGGTTCTCTGTTGTCTGGACCGACTAGATCAACGCGGCCTTCTCCGGGACTGGCCGGCGCGAACCATCGTGTCTGCCAGGGTGGCTCCGGATCGGGTCGAGAGGGTGTGCCCGGTGTGACGAAGGCCGTGGGAGCGAAGGCCGTCCGGTAGCCCGACAGCAGTAAACCCGCCGCCACTTCCGTCCGAAGGAGGTCCGGCAGAACGGGGAGAGCCGTGCCATTCACGTGCCAGATCCTGCGGGAAGTCACGGGGAACAGCGGTGACCAATGCACGAACACAGTCGGCTTGAGGATGAAGCAGGTGACCGCGTTCGGACCACTTGCGCGCTCAGGAGCAGTGTCGTGCCCCACCCGGACTGACCATGCGTCACGAAGGGAAGAGGCGTCGTAACCGCTGGCTCCGGGGGGACGATGCTCAATCAAGTAGCTATCTGGCTCCTGCTAGCCATGGCTGGCGCCACCGTGCAGCGTGTCTGCGACATCGTCTTCGGTGAGTCCATCGAAAAGATCGTCTACTCCTTGCTAGTCAGGCGTAGTACTGCGGCTGCCAATCTCAGAGGCCAGTGGCGCAGTTCCTTTGAGTACATCTCCGACGACGACGGAAGTGTGATCGTCGAAGAGCGAACTATCCGCGTATCGCAACGGGGCAGGCGCGTAACGGTCAAAGATCCCGGTGGTGCGGATCGGACGCCTATCGCTCTTCAGGGGACTATTTCTGCTAATGGCGTCTTCTCAGGCAATTGGGAGGAACAGTCGCTCACGGGACGTCAGTACCACGGCGTGTTCCAGTTCCTCATGACCAGAACCGGGAGCGAGATGAGCGGGAAGTGGGTGAGCTACAGCCGCGATGACATTGTGCAGAGCGGCAGTTGGAGTCTGCACAGAGTCTGATGGGCTGCTTCAGCCCGCTTCGAGCGTGAGCACGATCCCGCCAGAGCGTAGAAGAAACCTCTGTGAAGCAGTCTGGAGCGCAATGCACCACAAGCGCACCAGAACGAGCGGGGAACAGCGGGGAATCAAGGTGAAAGCAGCCGCGTCCGCAGAGATGGCGAACCTGTCGTTCGAGCAGGTCAGCCCCCGTAGCGGGCCTTTGGCGTCCCTAGTCTCCCGAGCTGAGAGCGCGAGCTCGATTCTCGCCACCCGCTCTATCTGAAACCCCTGGGCCAGAGGCCCCAGAGTTGCCTCTTCCTCTGCCCGCATTGGGCGAGCCCCGCGTCAGGGGAGACGCCTATGGTCAGCGGCGCAGGACCGGGCGGCCGACTGTGCCCGATCCTCCGGATCGCGGACCCGACATCTCGTGATCCCGCTGAGGGCGTCGAAGTGATCGCACAAGGCGACTACGGAACCGGCCAGTCCCCTGACCCTCCCCAACTCGGAAATCTGGCCGGTGGTCTCGCTCTCGATGAGACGGTTGCGTGCCTCGGCGACACCGGCCAGCGCCGTCCTCGCGGTCACATCCTCCTCCGGCCGACCGTCGGTCATCCGCTCGATGTGTGGAATCACCAACGCCAGGAAGAGACGGAAGTCCTGATCGAACAGCTTGAGGGTCTCGCGGCCCAGCGGCACCGCCTGATCAAGGAGCCAGGCAGCGGCGGCGCGCATCGAGACCGTGCCGAGTGTCGGCGCTTCCTCGTCGGCATGGGTGCCCTCGTCCGGTCCTGCCTGCTGACCTCGACATCCCCGGCATGCGCAGGGTGGGAGCGCGCTGGTGACAGGAGGCGGCTCGTCGGCGGGCAGAACGCTCACGGTTCCCCGGTCCTCGGTAACCGTTCCGTAGCGATCCATTCGGTACACGCGGATTGTCATCCGGGCACCTGGCTCGGTAGAGGCTGAAGCTCGCATGATGTCGCCGCTCCCATCGAACTGCCGCTTACTGCGCGTGGGAGAGATGGTCCGGGCGAGTTAGGGCTACAAGTACCCCGGTGAGGGGTAGCTCGCGAGCTCGCTCAGGTGGCCGCACACCACTCGGCGAAATTGGTAAGGCTCTCGGAATCCGCGCGCTTCAACCGGCGGAGCGTGCCGGCGTCTTCACGGACCCAAGGGTGCTCACGAGTGTGCTGCGGGGCGATCCGACGTGCTGCCTTCAGCGACTCGAACGCCTGCTCCGCAAGCCCGGACCAGAGCTGTGCGCGGGCGCGTTCGATGTAGTAGCCGCTGCGGCGTTCTGCTGATAGCTCCGCAGGCGGCCGCCAATTGCGCGCCAGGTCGAGGGCCTGGCCGACGTGATCGGCTCCGAGACTGACAGCCACCGACATCTCGTGCACACGAACGGAGTCGGGACCGAACGCGGTGCCGTAATAGACACCTTCGGCTACTCGATCGGCCAGTAGGCGGGCTTGCGCGAGGTGAGACCGAGCTGTTGGGGCATCCCCTGCCCGGCCGGCGATGACCGCGGCGCGCATGTGCAAGGCTCCCCTCATCGCGATCTCAAGCGGACCGCCGAGGTCGGGGGCGCTGTCCAAGGCCTGCTCCAGGGCACGCAATCCGGATGCGTAGGCATGCGCGGCGAAGAACGTCTCCGTCCTCACATAGGCGACGGAGGCGACAAGCAGCGGATCCTCGGCCTGGGGAACGGCCCACCGCATGAGTTCCACCAGGCGTGCCGACAGATCCCGAGCACCGAACTTGAACGCAACGGAGTCCGCCGACCGGTATGCACTGATCAGCAGTCGAGACAATTCACGGCGCTCTGTAGTGCCCGCCCGGTGGTACGCACGCGCCAGCTCGGCAAGCAGGCCGGGTACGTCACGCACGATGGGCGTGTACTGCGCTGCCAGCCGCCACCGCTCCGCCTCCGAAACGGCCGTATCGAGCTCAGGAAGCGGCCGGACTGGGCCGTCGTCGGGAACGTCGTAGGCGGCGATCGCGGCGGACAGTGCGGGCAACGCGGCTCGAACGGCAGACTGCGCACGGCCGCGCTCGGCGCGGAGCCGACCGGGGTCGACGCCGAGGGCACCGGCAATCGCTTCGAGCGTCGCATCGGTGACACCGCGCTCCCCACGCTCGATCTTGCGGATGGCGCCAAGAGAGACGCAGGCGACGTCGGCGAGCCGTTGCTGCGTCATCCTCGGCCGGAAGACGCTGCGGTAGTAGGCGATACGCCGGCCCAATCCGTCGTGAGCAAGGTCGGGCATCCCGGCTCCATGTTCAGGTCGTCCGTGACCGTCCATGACGAAAGGTACCCGTGCGGTGACACAGTGTTTACGTGAACGCCCAACTCGCTCCTTGGTCTGGTTCAGTCGACCACGGTCGAAGCGAGCTGGATGAGGCTGTCGATCCTCCAGTCAGCGGCAGCCACCACCTCGGGGTCATCGGCCCATAGATGCCCCCACGGGCCACGCCGAAGGTGCGCCGCCCGCATTCCGGCTGCCTTGGCCGGGAAGATGTCGTTGGCTGGATGATCACCGACGTACAGCGTCCGCTTCGGCGCGGCCCGCGACACCTCAAGCACCCGTTCGAAGAACTCCGGCCGGGGCTTGGCCACACCCCAGTCCCCGGACGTCACGATCAGATCCGCGGGCAGATCGAGGTCACGCAGCAGGTCGCCGGCGCGGGAGGTCTGGTTTCCGGCGATGATGACGCGAGTTCCGAGCTGACGAAGCTGCGCCAAGGCGGGACGTACGTCGTCGTACAGATCCGATTCATCGAGCGCCTCGCCCCGCCCCGCGGCCTCACGAGCGTGGTACTCGGCGGAGACGTCAACCCCGGGGCGCGCCAGCCGGATGGCATCCGCGTTGTCGCGCCCCTGAGCGACCACGGCACCGACCAGCGCGGAGAGCGTATGACGCGGGACACCGAGCCAGTCGGCCCACGAGTGCCAGTACCGGTCGTCGCGGGTGATGGTCTCGCCGACATCGAGAACGATGGTCTCAATCACCCCGGGAAGCCTAGGGCTTGCCCGTGCGACGCGATGCAATCAGCGTGCGCCGGGGCGAGTTACAACCTTCTCTACTACTTCAAGGCGGCTCGCTCCGCTCAGAGCATGCAGCCGCCTGATGTCAAGGAAGGGTACGTCGTGGCGGGGGCGGTCGGCTCCACGGCTTTACGGAGCCACTTTGGCGCGAGCCCAAAGCCGTTCCACCACCCCTGACTCACACCGTGCGGAACATTCTGTGCAGCTTAAAATCAAGGCGGCGCGCTGAGCTTCCAGACTCAGGGCGCAGTGCCGTCTGCGCCGACGCGGAGGTCTTCCCGCATGCGCGCTCGAAGCACAGCAAGCGCATCGTCATAGGTTCGGCGCCCCTCCTGATACACGGGATCAGTTGCCAAGACTCCCTCCATCACCCGATCACGGAGATCGCGCAGACAGCGGAAAGCATCCTCCGAAGCCTCTACAACGCGGCCTGGGGCACTGACGGTCATCTGGTACCTCAGTCCGATGCATGGCCCGAACGCCTCGCGAGCCGAGGTACGCCGCGTCGAGGGTTGCATATCTGGGTCCCGTGCCAAATTGCCGCAGGCGTGACGGGCCTCGGAGAGGCCGGCGAGGTAATCGCCGTACAGGGTGCGACGCACTTGCGTCTCTCGATCCGAGCGTTCCCGCCTCCACCGTTGACGGTCGAGAAGCATGGCGGATCCTGTGGCGATCGTCGCGCCAACTATGGTGCTGATCAGGGTGATCCACTGCATGGACCGACCGTAGCCACTGGCACGACGTCCGTCGGCCCCGCACCACAAGCCCACCAGGTCGAGCGGGGCACGGCGGGAACCACGGTGAAGGAAGCCGTGCGCGCCGTCGTCAAGCACCTGGGCGACCGGCCCGCCAGTCTCGGCAACGAGTGCTCCAGGTACCAGCCTGGGCATCTACGTGATCTCCAGCCCTTCACGAGCGACATCGATAAACCGGTGATGCTGGTCTCGGAAGGCGCGGTAAGCGACGGTGTAGCGGTCTCGCTTGTTGCCGGACCCATCACCAATTTCTGCGAGCTTCCAGAAGGCCACGACCGCGACTTGTCGGAGCTCCCGCGCCTCCTTGGCCACTGACGCAGGCCCTTGCAAGAAGACCTCCGTACTCGCCTTGGTCAGTTCGCTCAGCGCCCTACTGGACGCCATCTGCATCTCACTTATGATCGTTGCTCTCGCCGAAGTATCCGCGGACCGGTCCACTTCCTCCATACGCCAGAACACTTCAGCTAACGCATGGGCACTCGCACTCATCGCGCTGTAAGCCCGGCGTCTTTCGTCCCGTACTTGCGCAACGCGGCCAGCGTGCGCATTGACTTCAGCTTGAATCCGTGCTGAAGACGAATTACCCCGACTGGTGACCCAACTGGCGCCAAGGGCCGTAAGCGCGGTGAGCACGCCAACCCACCAACTGTTGTCCCCCACAGGGCAAGTATCACGGTGGACCAACCTGCCACGGTAGACCGCACAGCACCATCGAGGTTCCCAGGAACCGCCGCCTCAGTTTCCGTCTCATTCAATAACGCAGGTGAACGCCCTCGAACAGCTGGGCCGGGCCGTTGCCCCGGGGCTGGGCCCTCGGCTGGAGCGGTCCCCGGTATCGGCATCCTCCGTACCGGGACCCTCAGACGTCTCAGGTACCCGCCCGAGTCCTGGTGACCTTCACTGATCCCAACGCCTGGGCACAGGTCGGAACAGAAGGGCAGGACATGAAGAGCCTCTGGAAGCGCGCGCTCGTCAGCGGAACCGCGGGGATCGCTCTCGCCGGCGGAGTCGGTCTCGTGACCGCCTCACCCGCGGCCGCCGCGGAGGGCAACGTGCTGCAATGCAACACCTGGATCGCGGACAATGTCGCCTACGGCAACTGCTACAACCCCGGGACGCAACTGCACGCGTTCTCCGTACGCGCCATCTGCGGCTGGTCCGCTGACGCTTACTCGAATTGGGTGTATGTGTCGCCGGGCACGAGCAGCAGTATCGGTATCGGCTGCGGCGCGCCGTGGTCCACCGGTGTCGGCGGCGTGGCGATCGAATACGGCGGCTGAGGGTCCCGAGGCGTCCAGATCCGTCGGTAGCCCGCCCCTATGCGGCGAGTTGGGCTGTCGCGACCTGCCCCTTTGGTTACATCGGCAGCTGCCACCCGCGCCGGGCGACGCAAGGTCGGGTGCGCGCCTGTGGCTTCGGCACATTCCCGTTCCCTGCGCCGTTCCGGAGACCGGTTGTTCGAGCTCAGGCGCCGTGCCGGGTGAGGAAGTTCGTGATGAGCTTCTGCCACTCCTCGGGGCGTTCGACCATGGGCAGGTGGCCGGTGGGGATTTCCACGAACTCGGCGCCGGGGATGGTGTCGGCGAGCTGACGGTGCTGGCGGGTGGAGGTGAGCCAGTCCTAGGTGGTGGAGATGACCAGGGTGGGCACCTTGATGCTCGCGAGGTCGTCACGGACGTCGACGCGCGGGACCAGCTCGGCATGTTCGGGGGTGCCGTCTTCGACGCCTGCGGCGGTGAAGCCGACGGCCTGCTGGAGCTGTTCGTCCGGCATCGCCTCCAGCGCGTCGGCGCCCACGGCCATCATCGTCAGGTATTGGGCCAGCAGGTCGCGGTCCCCCGGACTCGGCCAACTTGCGCCAGATCGGCGCCGAAAGGGCCATCCGGTTGTCGTGGTGGGCGAAGGTCGCGGTCAGCACGAGCGCGGTGACGCGCTCGGGGTGGCGGGCGGCCGCTCGTATGGCAACGGGGCCGCCGAGGGAGTAGCCGGAGATGGCGAAGGTGTCCAGGTTCTCGGCGACGGCGGCGGCGGCGAGTTGGTCGGCCAGCTCATACAGCGACAGCGGGGTGGTGGAGCGGGGGGTGTCGCCGCTGCCGGGGTAGTGCCGACGACGGTGTGGCCTGCGGCCAGGCCGTCCAGGATGGGGCCGTAGGTGCCGACGACGCTGCTGCCGACGCCGTGGGCGAGGGCGAGGCCGGGGCCGGAGCCCAAGGTGGTCCGGGCGAAGGTCGCTTCAGGCAGGGTGCGTGAAGACATTACGGGGTTCCGTTCTGTGCGGAGGTGACGGGTCTGTCAGGTGCGCTGCCGACAGCCGGTGCGGGTCCGCTCCGGTGTGGGCAGCCCCTCCCGCCCGTCGGCGGCGCGAGGATCGGCTCGTGAGTCCGATGTCCGATGTCCGATGTCCCTGCCGGTGCGGGTGATCGGAGGGCCGCCGTCGGCAGGAGGACGGACCTGGGCAGCTGTGCCGGTCAGGGCAGCAGGACGGCCTTGCCCCGGTTGCGATGGGCCTCGAGGTCCGCGTGCTCTGTGGCGGCCTGCTCCAGCGGGTAGGTGCGCCAAACGGGCAGGGTGAGCTTGCCGGATGCGGCCAGCCGGACCAGTTGCGGCAGGGCTTCCTCGGCCTCATCGGCGTTGCCCGTGCTGCCCGCGCTGAAGCGCACACCGTGCTGGGCGGCTGACATGTCGGCGATGGTGATGACGCGTGCGGTGTCCCCGGTCAGGGCGACCGAGTCGGCGAGCACACCCGCGCCGGAGGCGTCGAAGACGAAGTCGACCCCCTGTGGCGCCGCGGCCCGCACCCGCCGCATCCAGCCGTCGCCGTAGCGGACGGCGGTGGCCCCGTACGCGGTGACGCGCTCGATGTCATGCTCACCAGCGGTCCCGATGACGGTGATTCCGCCCGCGACGGCCAACTGCACCGCGATGGTCCCCACGCTGCCGCCGGCACCATGGACCAGCAGGGTCTGCCCGGCTTGCACACCCAGCTGCCTCAGGAACCTCGTACAAGCCGCAGCCCAGGCCGCTGAGCCGAGCACGGAGGACCGGCGGTTGCGGTGACTCGCCGGTATCCGCACAGGGCGAGCAGTCAGTCACTCATGCTCCGAGACCTGCTCGCCGTGGCTGCGCAAGAGGTCAGCGGCGGCCTCCCGCATGTTCTGCTCAATGGTGGGCCGTCCGTCCGGCCAATCCTCCCAGTTGCTCCAGAGCCCCGCGAAGAGAAGCATCGGTTCGGTGACTCTGTCCGTCCGGTCCAGATGGCAGAGGCACCAGTAGATCTCGTCGCTGGCCTCATAGGGTGAAAGCGAGCCGCTGAGCATGGCTCGGGCCGCATCGAGCATTCGGTCGATCCAGGCCTCTTCGACTCGGGGCATGGGAAGTCCCAGCTCTGCCAAGGCTTCGGTGAAGAGGTCGCGGATGTCAGCCGGCGGGTCGCGGCGGGAAAGGCCGGCCAACTCGACCAGGGCCGGACTCTCCAGGCCGTCAGCCAACGCCAGAGCAGCGATCATCGGCAAGTCCTCGGGTGGCTGCTCCCCGAGAGCCAGCTTCATCGCTGCACGACGTAGGCGGTCCATGAGGGAGGAGGCTAGCCCGCTCGTCAGCACGGTCACCACGGGGTTTCCCTGCACGCCTCATGGCCGCCATCACCACCGGCGCCGCCATGACCGCCACGTCCGCGAAGCCACTCGCACCCCCTGCTCAGCGCGCTCCCCGCGCCTCGCGCCCCACCGCGCTGCCACCGCTCTCCCCGTTCAGGTGATTTTCGTCAGGTAAGCCGCTTCGGGGAACCTACTATCCCTTCTCGTGACAGACAGGCAGACCCGGAGTGCATCCGACGTGGTCATCCTCGGCGCCGGACCGGCCGGGCTCGTGCTGGGCAATCTTCTTCAGGACAGCGGGATCGACTGCGTCGTCCTGGAACGGGCCGAGCGCGCGCACATTCAGACGCGGGCGCGTGCCGGGTTCCTGGCCGCCGGGACCGTACGGATCCTGGAGCGGCACGGGCTGGCCGAGGGGCTGCGTCGGCACGGAAAGGCGCACAGCACATGCGAGTTCCGTAGCGAGGACGGACGGTTCCGGCTGGACTACGGCGGACTCGGACGCGGTGAGCGGCATACCGTCTATCCCCAACAGCAGTTGGTCACCGATCTGTTGACGCGGTTCCTGGCCGCCGGCGGGCGGGTCGAGTTCGGCACCGAGGCGGTCGCCGTACTCGACGCGGACACCGATCGGCCCGCGGTAGCGGTGCGCGCGGCGGACGGGCGGACCGGCCGATGGCGGGCGCGGTACGTGGCCGGGTGTGACGGGCGGCGCGGCGTGGCCCGGCGCTCGCTGCCGGCCGGCTCGGTGCGCCGGCACCACTGCGATCACGGCGTGACCTGGCTCGGGCTGCTCGCCGAGGCGCCGCCCAGTCTGGACGCGGTCGGCTACGCGGTGCACGAGCGCGGCTTCGCCGGGCACATGGCGCGCACCAGTGAGGTCACCCGTTACTACCTACAGTGCGAGCGCGGCACCCCGGCCGATGCCTGGTCCGAGGCGAGGATCTGGGACGAGCTGGATCTGCGGATGCGGGGCGCCGACTTCGGGCCGCTCCAGCGCGGGCGGGTCGTGCAGCGGGCCGTCGTGGACCTTGAGTCCGATGTGCTCGAACCGCTGCGTCACGGTTCGCTGTTCCTGGTGGGCGACGCCGCCGGTCTCATCAGCCCGTCCGCCGCCAAGGGCGCCAACCTCGCGGTGCTGGAGGCGTCGATCCTCGCGCAGGGTCTCATCGACGACCTCGTCCACGACGACTCCGAGGGGCTCGACGCCTACTCCGCGCGCTGCCTCACGTACATCTGGCGTGCGCAGGAGTTCTCGCACTGGATGATCGGGCTGCTGCACGGCCCGTCCGGTTCGGATGCCACGGCGCTGTTCCAGAACTCGCTGCGGCGCTCGCGCCTCACCTCGCTGCGTACTTCGCGCAGCCGGCAGGACTGGTTCGCCGAGCACTACGTCGGCGTGTAAGCCCCCCACACACACTCGATTCCCTCAGTTCCCCCCGCCCTCCCTTCCGCGCGCCCTGAGCTCCGCATACCCCGAATGAGGATCCCCGCAATGATCACGACGTTGTCGGGCGACACGTCCCGCCTGCTCGCGACGGTCGACTTCGTCAAGGAGCAGGACACCGCCACCCTGCTCCCGCTCCTGCTCCCCGGGCTCGACGGCCCGGAGCTGCGCGCGCTCGTGGAGCACTGTCGCTTCGCCCATGCCGCGCTGCTCGTCTTCCCGTCCGGCGACGCGGAGTTGAGCGCCATGCTCGGCGACTGCGGGCTCGTCGCGGAGCTGCCGCCGCAGCCGAGTGTCGTCGTACGCGGGCGGCTCGCCGTGCGGCATCGGCGGCCGGCGGCCGAACTGGAGGTCGGCATCCTGCGCCCCGCCGTCCTGGGCGCGGACGGCGGGCAACGGATGGTCGAGGTGTTCGTGCTGACCGTGCCGCCCGGATCGGGGCTGGACGCGATCGCCGCCCACGAACGGGACCGCCGGCACGAGACACACGTCGCCTTCGAGGTCACGGCGCCGGACCCGCTGGTGCTGCGTGGCCTGTGCGCGACCTTCGCACGCCACGGCGCCCTCCCGGACGGCGGCGGATACAACCCGCACGAGAACGGCACGGTCTTCTACTTCGCGGCGCCCGCCGAAGCAAAGGTCGAGTACCGGCGCGTGGAGCTGTACGTCCCCGGCGACCACCGTGACGTGCTCGCCGCCCACCTCGACGAGTACCGCTCCCGGCAACCCGCCGAAACGCTCCTGCGCCTACTGACCGGTGCGTGGACGACCCAGGCCCTGGCCGCGTTCGCCCAGCTCCGGGTACCCGACGCCATGGACGCCGAGCGAGCGACCGGTGTCGAGGAACTGGCCCGGGAAGTCGGGGCGCGACCGCGGAATCTGGCGACGCTGCTGCGTTACGTCGCGATGCTGGGCGCCGTCACGGAGAGCCGCGACGGCTTCCGGCTCACCGAGCTGGGCGCCCTGTTGCGCGGTGGCGTCCCGGGGTCGATGCGGGCGCTGGCGTTGATGTACGGCGGCCCGTTCTACGAGTCGTTCGCGGGGCTCGCGCACACCGTGCGCACGGGAGAGGTCGCCTTCGAGCACCTCTTCGGCGAGAACCACTTCGACCATTTCGCCCGCGACCCCGAACTGGCGGAACTCTTCGACCAGTCCATGGCCGCCGGATCCGCCATGTTCGACCCGGTCCCCACGCATCCGGTGCTCACCGCCGCGGCCGGCAGACCCGCAGGGGCCACGGTGGTCGATGTCGCGGGCGGCAACGGCGAGTTGCTCGGCCGCATCCTCGCCGCGCATCCCCGCCTCGACGGGATCCTGCTGGAGCGCCCGCACGCGGTCGAAGCCGCCCGCATCCGGCTGGCGGAGGCCGGCCACGGCACGCGATGCGCTTTCCTGTCCGGTGACTTCGCGGACGTCCCCACGGGCGGTGACGTCTACGTCCTGTCGCGCATCCTGCACGACTGGGACGACGAGCGCTGCCGCGAGATCCTGCGCCACTGTGCCCGCGCGATGCCCGACCACGCCGATCTGCTCGTCGTGGAGAGGGTGTTGCCCTCCGACGGGTCGGTCTCGCTGGCGACCGCCTGGGATCTCCACATGATGTGCAACGTCGGCGGACGCGAACGGCACGCCGACCACTACGCCGCGCTGTTCGCCGACGCCGGCCTCAGCCTGGTGGACCAGGCGCGGCTGCCTCTCGACGGCAACGTGCTGCACGTCAGGAAGGCCCGGTCGTAGGTCCGGTGACGGGCGATCGGTTAGCGGTAATCGGGTGATCGGTACGGCAGCCGATGCCGGTGGCGGCCGGCCGATCACACCGTCGTGTCCTTCGTCGGGAGCCGCGTACCGCCGCCCTTGAGGGCGACCTTCAGACCGGTGGCCGTCACATCGAGGGACGTGGCCCTCAGGCCCAGTGGATAGGGCCTGTCGGTGCGCTCGGACAGGCTGTGCCGGATGCGCTCGACCATGGCCGCCGGCGCGGGGCGGCCCAGGACCTCCGCGCTGTCGACGTACAGCGTGACCCGCCCCTCCTCGATCTCCGGTCGCAGGGTCGCGCTGCCCAGGCCGCCCTGACCGAGGGTCAGGGTGAGGGTGCCGGCCGCCTCGTCCGGGTGGACGCCGGAGACGGGGAGTCGGCCGCCCGAGGCGGCGGCCAGGCTCAGCACCGAAGCGGCCGGGACCTCGATGTGGGCCTGGGTGCGGGCGACGGTGGCTCCGTCGGACCGGAGGCTGAGGTCTTCGAGCCGGACCGCGACGGACACATCGGGCATACGGCCGAGGGTGGCGTCGTCGCTGCTGACGGTGACCGCGTCGGCGTGCCCCTCGATCAGCGCGGCCAGCGCCGGTCCGCCCTCGATCTCGACCTCGCTGTCGGAGCCGAGCACCCGGCCGGCCGCGCCGGCGATCCGGCTCTCCAGCAGGGCGCGGGCGCCGAGTTCGGCTGCCGCGGTGGTCAGCAGCAGGGCAGCGAGCGCGACGCAGGCGGTGACCCGGCGGCGGGTGCGGAGGATGCCGCGAACCCTCGGACGGAGTGGACGGGCGGTGATCATGCGCTGTCCCCTGCGGCCGCCATGACCGGGGCCGCCTTCCGAGGCTCGGCCTCCGCGCCCTCGGGGTCCAGGCGGGGCAGGACGCGGTCCAGCCGGCCCGGCAGCCACCAGTTCGCGCGGCCGAGCAGATACATCGTGGCCGGCACCAGGACCAGCCGTACCACCGTGGCGTCGATGACGACGCTGACGCCCAGCCCCAGCGCCAGCATCTTGATCACGACGTTGCTCGAGAGCAGGAAGGCGAAGAAGACGCTGGTCATGATGAGCGCGGCGCAGGTGATGACCCGGGCCGTGCCGGCCAGCCCGGCGGCCACGCTGAGATGGTTGTCGCCGGTGCGCAGCCAGGACTCCCGGATCCGGGACAGCAGGAAGACCTCGTAGTCCATGGACAGGCCGAAGACGATGGCGAACATCATCATCGGGACGTACGACTCCACCGGCACCGGTTCCGGGACGCCGAGCAGCGCACCGCCCGAGCCCCACTGGAACACGGCGACGACCACGCCGTAGGCGGCCGCTATGGACAGCAGGTTGAGCAGGGCCGCCTTGAACGCCACCAGCAGGCTGCGGAAGACGGTCAGCAGGAGCAGGAAGGCCGCGGCCACGACGACCCCGACGATCACCGGGAGCCGGTCCACCATGACGTCCCGGAAGGTGAGTTGGGCGGCGGTGACACCGGTGACGTAGCCGTCGGCCCCGGTGCCGGAGAGGGCTTCGGGCAGGGCCTCGTCCTGGAGGCGGTGCAGCAGGTCGGCGGTGGTCTCGTCCTCGGGGCCGGTGCCGGGGGTGACGGTGGCGGTCAGCAGCGCCCGGTCCGAGGTGGCGACCGGGGTGGAGACCTGGGCGACGCCGGGGGTCGAGGAGAGGGCGGCGCGCAGGTCGGACGACAGGCGCTCGATCTCGGCGGGGCTGTCGGTACGGGTCCGGTCGAGTGCGGCTACGACCGTGAACTGGCCGTTGGTGCCCGGCCCGAAGCCCTCGGAGACCAGGTCGAAGGCTCGGCGGTCGGTGTAGTCGGCCGGGTTGGCACCGGCGTCGACGTGTCCGAGCCGCATGGAGGCGGCCGGGACGGCGAGCACGGTCAGGACCAGCGCGCCGAGGAGCAGGGCCGGCCAGGGGCGGCGGCCGATGGCGCGGGCCCAGCGGTGCCAGGTGTCCGCGCCCGAGGGTGGGAGCCCGGCCGCGCCGTCCGGTTCTCCAGGTTCGGCCGTGTCGTCCGGTTCGTCGACGGGGCGCCGTACGCTCCACCGGTCGATCCGCCGCCCCGCCAGGCCGAGGAGCGCCGGGGCCAGGGTGAGCGCGGCGACCGCGGACACGGCGACGGTCAGGCCCGCGGCGATGCCGAGGGTGCCGATGAAACCGACGCCGGACGCGGACAGTCCGGCCAGCGCGAGGGCCACCGTCGCGGCGGCGACGATCACCGCGCGTCCGCTGGTGGCCACGGCCCTGCCCACGGCCTCGGCCGGGTCGTCGAGGTCGCGCAGCAGCCTGCGGTGCCGGGTGATCAGGAACAGGGCGTAGTCGATGCCGACGCCGAGGCCCATCATCGTGGCCAGCGTGGGAGCGGCCGTACCGAAGGTGAACGCGGCGGCCAGCAGCCCCAGCAGACAGATGCCCGACAGCAGCCCCACCAGGGCGGTCAGCAGCGAGAATCCGGCGGCGGCCAGCGAGCCGAAGCCGATCAGCAGGACGACCACGGCGGTGGCGAGCCCGATGCCCTCCGACAGGAGGCCGGCCGCCTCGGGCCTGGCGAGTTGGCCGAGCGGACCGCCGTACTCGACCTCGACGCCGTCCGCGCGCAGCCCGGCCACCGCGTCGTCGACCTGCTCGACGTACGACCTGTCGAACCCGACCGGGTTGTCCGTGAACCGGACGGTGACGACGGCGGTGGTGCCGTCGGCGGAGACCGCGCCGGGGGTGGCGAGCGGGTCCGACGCCGAGATCACCTCGGGGAGGTCGGTCAGTTCGCCGACGGCCGTGTCCACGGCGGGGCGGTGGGCGTCGAGCCGTCCGCTCCGCGTGTGCAGCACGACCTGCGAGGCGGTGCCGCGTACGGCGTCCGAGCCGTGCTCCTGGAGCAGGTCGGCGCCGGTCTGGGCGGCCGTGCCGGGCAGCGAGAAGTCGTCCTCGTACGTGCCGCCCCAGGTGCGGTCGGCGGCGAGCGACGCCAGCAGGACCAGCAGCCAGACGCCGAGCACCCGCCAGGGGCGGCGTGCGCAGAGGCGGCCGAGCCGGTGCAGCCGGCCGACCCGTGGGAGGGAGGTGTCCGTCATCGTGGCGTCCTCGGCCGGTCCCGTCACCACTGCTCGGAGCGGCGTTCGGCCCACCGCCGCACCTGGTCGCCGTACTCGCCGTCGAGGGCCTTCTCGCGGATCTCCTGGCGCTCCCTGCGCCGGTCCTCGCCGTCGAGACCGCGCAACTCCTCGATGTCGTCGCGCAGTTGCTCGGGCAGTGCCTGGTAGCGGGCTCGCGCCTCGGCGGCTCGTACGCGCACGCGTGGCCCGTACTCGCCCGCGAGGGCGTCCCGCCAGATCCGGGCCGCCGCCCCGGGCCGCTGCTCGGGCTTCAGCGAGCGCAACTCCCGCAGGTCGGCGCGGAGTTCGCGGGGAAGCCGGTGGGGCAGCGGGCGGACGTCGGTGCCGATGACGGACGGCGTGCCGGTCGCGCCGGTGTCGGTGAGCGGATCGGCGTCGGTGAGCAGAGCCGCCGATGTGTCCAGGGCCATCACGGCGTCGGCGTCGCGGGAGGAGCCCGCCGCCCACACCAGCCCGGCCACCGCTCCCGCGGCGACCAGGACCACGGCGGTCGTGCGCACGGCCCGGACCGCGGCATGCGATACCGCGGTACGTGTGCTGTTCACGATGGATGTCCTTCCGTTCCTCGGTCTCGGGTGGGCCCAGCCTCGTGGCGGTCTGCTAGCGGAAGGTTCGGCGAATGTTCGGGCGATGTAAGGATCGGACGCCGGGGAGGGGCGGGCGCGGGCGGTCTGGTTAGCATCGGGGCATGCCGGACAACAGGGGCCTCGTCCTGGTCGTCGAGGACGAGCGGCACATCGCCGATCTCCAGCGGCGCTATCTGAGCCGGGAGGGCTTCGGCGTGCACGTCGAGTCCGACGGCTCGGCGGCGCTGGCCGCCGCCCGCCGGATGCGTCCGGTGGCGATCGTGCTGGACATCGCGCTGCCCGGGATGGACGGCGTGGAGGTGTGCCGCCGGCTGCGCGAGGAGGGCGACTGGACGCCGGTGCTGTTCGTGACCGCACGGGACGAGGTCACCGACCGGATCGTCGGCCTCGAACTGGGCGCCGACGACTACCTGACCAAGCCCTTCTCACCGCACGAACTGGTCGCGCGGCTCAAGAGCGTGCTGCGCCGCGCGGCCGGCCCGCCGCAGGATCCGGTGCGCCGGATGGGGCGGCTGACGCTGGACACCGGCCGCCGCACGCTGCGGGTGGACGACGGGCCGGTGGAGCTGACGACCACCGAGTTCAACCTGCTCGCCTTCCTGGTCCGCAACCCCGGTCAGGTGTTCTCCCGCGACCAGTTGCTCGCGCAGGTGTGGGGGCAGGCCGGCTACCGGGACACCCGGGTGATCGACGTATACGTGTCGCAGCTGCGCTCCAAGCTCGGTGACGCGAGCCCGATCCGCACGGTCCGCGGCGTCGGTTACAGCGCGTCCGACGCGGGCCGATGACGAACGGCGGCGGCGTGACGGACGGGCGGGCCGGACCGTTCCGCGTCGGCGCGGGGCGTCGTAGGCGCTCCCTCGGCCCCTTCGGCACCCTCACCGGGCACATGATCGTGCTCACCACCGCCGTGGCGGCCGTGGCGGTGGTCCTGACGGGTCTGTTCGCGTGGCGGATGATCCGTACGAGTGCGGAGGCCCAGGAACGCGACCGGCTCACCGACCAGGCGCAGGTGCTGGCCCGGACCCCGGCGCTGGCCTCGCTGATCCTGGGCAGGCAGGAGCGGATCACCGGTTCCGGCGGCACCGCGCTGGCGCTGGTGGGGCCCTCCGGGGCGGTGGGCGGCCCGGCGGCGGAGGTCGTGGACGCGGACCGGCGCCAGGCCCTGCTCGGCGGCGAACCGGTGTCCGCGACAGCGTCGCTGAACGGACGTGAGGTCCTGGTCGAAGGTGTGCCCACGCCGTCCGGCGGCGGCCTGGTGCTGGCCCAGCCGATGAGCACCGTGGACCAGGCGTCCGCCCGTATCCGGGGCGGCCTGGCCGTACCGCTGCTGCTCGGTCTCGCCGGGGCGGCGGGGGCAGGCGCGCTGCTCGCCCGCCGTCTGGCCCGGCCCCTTGCGTCCGCCGCGGTCACCGCACACGCGCTGGCGGGCGGCGAGCGCGGGCTACGGGTGGAGGCCCGCGGACCCGCCGAGGTCGCGGAGGTGGCGGCCGCCCTCAACGCCCTGGACGCGGCGCTCGCCCGCAGCGAGAACCGCCAGCGGGACTTCCTGCTGTCCGTCTCCCACGAGATCCGCACCCCGCTCACCACGGCTCGGGGCTACGCGGAGGCGCTCGCGGACGAGGTGATCACGGGTGAGGAGGTTCCGTCGATCGGCCGCACCATGACCTCGGAGATCCAGCGCGTGGAGGGCTTCGTGGGCGATCTGCTCACGCTCGCGCGGATGGAGGCGGACGACTTCCGGCTGGAGGTGACTCAGGTCGACCTGGACGCGCTGGTTGCGCAGACCGCGGATGTGTGGGGCCCGCTGTGTGCCCGCCACGAGGTCGACTTCCGCGTGGAGCGCCCCGGCCGCCCGCTGCCCGTGGTCACCGACGCCTTCCGCGTCCGCCAGCTCATCGACGGCCTGGTCGAGAACGCCTTGCGGGTCACCCCGGCGGGGCGTCCCCTGGTCGTCGCCGTCCGCCCCGACGCCGGTCACGGCGCCGTCCTCCAGGTCCGCGACGGCGGCCCCGGCCTCACCGACGCCGACCTCGCGGTGGCCTTCGAACGCGGCGCCCTCACCACCCGCTACCGCGGGATCCGCCCGGTGGGCAGCGGTCTGGGCCTGGCCATCGCCCACCGCCTGACCACCCGGCTCGGCGGCACGATCACCGCCGAGAGCCCTGCCCCGGAAGGCGGCGCCTGCTTCACGGTCCGGCTGCCCGGACAGCACACCTAGGAACGCCGGCCTCCCACCGAGGCGCCGGCCGCCCGGGCGGGCGTCACGGAGTCACCCGGAGGATCAGGTCGTGGTCAGGGCCGGGCCGGCCGTTGGTCAGTACCCACAGGGAACCGTCCGGAGCCTCCGTCACCAGTCGCAGCCGGCCGTACTCACCGGTCAGCAACTGCTCGGCCGACGAACCGTCGGTGGCCATCCGGTAGAGCCGCTCTCCGCGCAGGCAGGCGACCCAGATCCGGCCGTCGTGGTACGTCATCCCGCTGGGCGAGGCGTCGGCGGGTTTCCAGGTCGCTATCGGGTCGGTGAAGTCGGGCTCGCCACCGGTGCCTTCCAGCTCGGGCCAGCCGTAGTTGGCGCCGGGTTCGACCAGGTTCAGCTCGTCGAGGTTGTGGTGGCCGAACTCGGAGACGTACAGCCGGCCCTTGTCGTCCCAGGCGAGCCCCTGCGGGTCGCGGAAGCCCCAGCTGTAGACCGGGGAACCCTCGATCGGGTTGCCCGGCGCGGGCTTGCCCGCCGCTGTGACGCGCAGGATCTTGCCGCCCAGGTCGTCGCGGTCCTGGGCCCTGGCACGCTCGTCGGCTTCCCCGGTGGTGACGTAGAGCATGCCGTCCGGGCCGAACCTGATCCGCCCGCCGTTGTGGATCTCGCCGCTGGGTATGCCGGTCAGGATCGGCTCGGGCGCAGCGGACGAGTCCAGCCGCAGCCGGCTCACCCGGCTGTCCTGTGCGGTGGTGTAGTAGACGTAGATCCAGCCGTCGCGCTCGTAGGTGGGGGACACCGCCACGCCCTGGAGCCCGGCTTGGCGGACCGGCTCGGCGATCTCGTCGATCGTCCGGACCTCGGTCAGCCGCCCGTCCGGACCGACCTTCCGCAGCCGGCCGGTCTCCCGCTCGGTGACCAGCGCCGACCCATCGGGCAGGAACGCCAGGTCGAAGGGGTGGCGCAGTCCGCTCGCGAGCGGTTCCACGGCCGCCGGTTCCGCCTCCGGCGCGTCGTGGATCGTCGGGCGGGCCCACCATCCGAAGAACGAACCGTAGGAATAGACACCAACGGCCGCCGCAGCCACCAGCACGCCGGCCAAGCCAAGTACGAGTACCCGTCGCCATCGCACGCGGTGATCCTAGGAATCGCCCCGTCGGGCCGACCACCTCGAAAGGGTGACCGGCACCTGAAGAATTGGGGCTCCCGGCACGGCCCGGCGTACTCGCCGCGCCCGCCCTCCGACAGGGTGTCCCCCGGCGGTGTCGGGCGGCGTGCCGGGAGGCCTTCGGCCATGCTGGGGCGGGGTGGAACCCTTCCTGCGACAAGGAGCACCGTATGACCACGGACCCGGTCGGACGATTCCTGGCAGCGCTGGACCCGGAGCGGCGCGAGGCCATCGGCGCGAAGGCGCCGCAGGAGCAGGAACGCCTCGCGGCGGCCTGGGAGCGGGAACTCGAAGCGGACGACGAGCTCGACACCCTCGACGAACTGTCACCCCCGGCGGCGGAGGCCGAGGCGGCCCGTCGTGTCCTGGAGCGCGAGAGCGACTAGGCGGCCTCAAGGCCAGGCAACAGCGGGTGCCTTGAGCCCGCCTCGCCGGCCCCGTCATCAGGGCAGACACCTCGTCGGCCACCCCTCGGCGGCCCAGGGACACCGACCCGCGCTCCGGCCCACCCCGCCCGCGGCCCTACGCTGAACCCGTGACGTAGGCATGGCAGGCGCTGGGAAGGATGATCCGACATGACGCCCCTGAGCACCGGGGACCCGGAGTCCATAGGCGGGTACTCCCTGCTCGGCCGGCTCGGGGTGGGCGGTATGGGGGTCGTCTATCTGGGGGTCTCCGCCTCGGGACGGCAGGTCGCGGTCAAGCTGGTGCGGGAGTCGTACGCCCAGGAAGAGGAGTTCCGCACGCGCTTCCGGCAGGAGATCGCGGCGGCGCGCAGAGTGAGCGGCGCCTTCACCGCGCCCGTCGTGGACGCCGATCCGGACGCCGAGCGGCCGTGGATGGCGACGCTGTACGTGCCGGGGCCCACCCTCGCCCAAGTCGTCGAGAAGAGCGGCCCGTTGAGCCAGCGGGCCCTGCGCACCCTGGGGCTGGGGCTCGCCGAGGCGCTGCGCGACATCCACCGGGCGGGTCTGGTGCACCGGGATCTCAAACCGGGCAACGTCCTGATGACCGAGGACGGGCCGCGCGTCATCGACTTCGGCATCTCGCGCGCCTCCGACAACCAGAGCCTCACCGTGACCGGGCGCATCATCGGCACTCCGCCCTTCATGTCGCCGGAGCAACTCGCCTCCCCCCGCGACGTCACCGCCTCCTCGGATGTGTTCTCGCTGGGGTCGCTGCTGGTGTACGCGGCCGTCGGCACGGGGCCGTTCGACGCCGACAGCCCCTACATGACCGGCTATCAGGTGCTGCACGAGGCCCCGGACCTGGACGGGGTGCCCGAAGCGCTGCTGGACGTCGTCGGTCGCTGCCTGGACAAGGACCCGGGGGCACGGCCGGAGTTGGCGGACCTGCACCGCATGCTCCAGGCCCTGCCGGAGTCCGACACCGTCGCGCCCCCGAGAACCGCCGACTCCGCGAAACCCCGTCCCCGCCCCGCCCCTTGGGGCACGGCCACCGCCGCCCCGGGCGCCGCGACCCGCACCGGCAGGGCGCGCCGCCCCCGGCTGCTGCTCGCCGGCCTCGCCGCGGCGCTGGCCGTCGCGGGGCTGAGCGTAGGGGCGGCCGCCTTCGTGTCCGGCGACGACACGGCCGCCACCGCCGCGACCCCCGAGCGCGCGGCGTCCCTGCCCGCCGGCTGGCAGCCGTGGCGCACGGCCCTGCGCCAGGAGGTCAAGGGCGTCCCGCTCGACTACCAGGCCCTCGGCTGCGTGACGAGGGCGGGCGCCCTGTTCTGCGGCGGGACCGGCTTCACGGTCGCCAGGGTCGACCCGGCCTCCGGCCGCACCCTGTGGCGGTCCGGCACCCGCCCTCAGGGGGTGCGGCCGATCGGCGTACGCGACGGACTGGTCTACGTGTACGAGGATCCGGACGACTCGGTCAGGCGGGTCGTGGCCCTCGACGCCGGCACCGGGCAGCGACGGTGGCAACGCGACATCAGCAAGTCCGAGGACGCGATCCTGTACGACGGCGGACTGCTGACCCTGTCCGCCGACCACTCGACGTTCGTCGCCTACGGGCGGGCCGGCAAGGAACTGTGGCAGGCGCCCTCGCTGGACGACGAGTACTGCACCACCTCGGTGCTGGGCGGCACCCCCTACGCCCTGTGCACCGCCGCCAACGAGCCCGGCCAGGCCCCGGTCGACCTGATGAAGCTCGGCCCCGGCAGCCTGACCGAGATCGCCACCGTGCCCAAGAAGGCGGAGGCGCTCGGCGCGGTCGGCGGGCGCCCCCTGTTCCTGGCCCCGCAGACCGCGAAGGACGTCTACGAGTCCGGGTACGAACGGCCGTACAACGCGCTGCTGCGGGTGGACCCGGAGACCGGGAAGGTCGGACGGACACCGCTGGCGCGGCCGCTGACCGGCGCGGCCACCCTGGTGGACGGTGTCGTCTACTTCGTCCGGGCCGACGGGTCGGTCACGGCGGTGTCGGCGGACAGCGGCAAGGAGCTCTGGCAGAAGGCCACGGACATGGAGAACCTGTCCGCGCCCGCGGTGTCGGCGGCGTACGGCCGGGTCTACTTCTCCAACCGCTTCGGCCGGCTGCTGGCCCTGGACGCCGGCACCGGGGCGGAGATCTGGCGCACCTCCGCCCTGGACGACCCCGGCGACAAGGCGCTGGACACCCCGCCGCGGGTGCTGCTCGTCAAGGACGCGATCGTGGCGACGGCCGGCGACACGGCCTTCTCCCGGAGCCCGGACGGCTCCGACTGAGCGGGCGGGGGACCGGGCGACGGGTCCGCGTCCCCGGTCGTCGCCGTAGCCCGGCGCCGCGTCAGCCGATGGCCGCCGGCATGGGCCGCACGTCGTAGGCCAGGCGGATCGTGTCTCCGGTCGCGGGGTCGGACAGTTCCACGCTCCAGCCGTCGCCGAACTGGTCGACGCCCGGCGTCATCGGGATCGTGCCGGAGATCAGGACCGTGCCGGGCGTGAGCGCCTCGCGTGAGCGCAGGACGTCGATCCAGTAGGCGGGGGCGAGGAGCTCGGCGAGGGTGCCGTGCTGGATCTGCGTCGAGGTGTCGCCGTGGGTGACCCAGGCGCGCAGGGTGAGGTCGTCGAGGCGGGACTCCACGTCGGCCAGGGGCCAGGCCCGGCGGGCGAGGACGTCGGGGCCGGCGTTCTTGCTCCAGGCCACGCCGTGCACCTCCAGGTCGCGGTCGGTGTGGTCGCAGGCGGCGGTCAGCAGCAGCTCCCCGCCGTCCGCCACGACGAGCGCCCACTCCGCCTCGCCGGAGGTGTGCGCGTGCTGGGCGTGGACCCGGTCGGTCTGCTGGGCGAGGTATGGGGAGACGGGGTAGAGGGCAGGCGTCACGGACGGCCCCGGAACGCCCAGTTCCGCGAGCTCCGCCACATGTGCGGCGACGTCCTCCTGGCTGCGTCCGGCATACCCGGCGTTGAGGACCTGGACGACGTCGACCTCGCGCGTCGATCCGTCGGGCAGTTCGAAGGTCAGCACGGCCATGAGGACACTCCAGAGATCGGGTACGAGGTGAAGTTCTCGTCGCGCGGGGGTTGCGCATACGACCTGTATACAAGAAGTATGCCGGAAGGTCGATGTCCCCCGACGTCCCCGAGCAAGGATGGGAACCATGCCCGACACCCCGAAGGACGACACGAAGGACGCCGCGAAGGCGTCCGCGCGGCACTCCGGCGTCCGCCGGGCCTTCGTCGCGAGCCTGACCGGCACCGCGCTGGAGTGGTACGACTTCGCCGTCTACTCCGCCGCGGCCGCCCTGGTCTTCGGCGACCTGTTCTTCCCCTCGGAGGACCCGCTCACCGGCACGCTCCTGGCGTTCTCCACCTACGCGGTCGGCTATGTGTCACGCCCGCTGGGCGGATTCGTCTTCGGCCGCCTAGGTGATGTGATCGGCCGCAAGAAGGTGCTCATCGCCACGCTGGTCCTCATCGGCGCGGCGACGTTCCTGATCGGCGTCCTGCCCTCCTACGGGACGGCCGGTGTGGCCGCCCCGATCGCCCTGGTCGTGCTGCGCTTCGCGCAGGGCGTCGGGGTCGGCGGCGAGTGGGGCGGTGCCGTCCTGCTGTCCAGCGAGTTCGGGGACCCGCGCCGCCGCGGCTTCTACGCCTCCGCCGCCCAGGTCGGCCCGCCCGCCGGAAACCTGCTGGCCAACGGCGTGCTGGCGGCCCTCGGCGCACTGCTGACCGAGGCACAGTTCGAGTCGTGGGGCTGGCGTGTGGCCTTCCTGTTCTCCGGCGTCCTCGTCGCGTTCGGGCTGTGGGTCCGGGCGAAGCTGGAGGAGACCCCGGTGTTCAAGGCGATGGAGGCCGAGCACTCCCGGCCCGAGGCGCCGATCCGCGAGGTGTTCACCACCCAGCCCCGCGCACTGCTCGCCGCGATCCTGTGCCGCGTCGGCCCCGACGTGCTGTACGCCATGTTCACCGTGTTCGTCCTGACGTACGCCACGAAGGAACTCGGCATGTCCCGCGGCTCGGCCCTCGCGGCCGTGCTCATCGGCTCCTCGGTCCAGGTCTTCCTCATGCCCCTGGCCGGCGCCCTGTCCGACCGGGTCAACCGCCGGCTGCTGTACGGCACCGCCGCGGTGGCCGCCGGTGTGTGGCCGTTCCTGTTCTTCCCGATGATCGGCGGCGGCACCTGGCTGCCGCTCGCCACCGGCGTCGTCGTCGGCCTGGTGATCCACTGCTGTCTGTACGGCCCGCAGGCCGCCTTCATCACCGAACAGTTCGAGCCCCGGCTGCGCTCCACCGGCTCGTCCCTGGCCTACACCCTGGCCGGGATCATCGGCGGTGCCGTCGCCCCGCTGCTGTTCACCACCCTGCTGAGCGCCTACGGCAGCTGGGCGCCGCTGGCCGTGTACATCGCCCTCGCCTCGGCCGTCTCCCTGGTCGGCGTCTGGCTGGGGCGTGACCCCGAGGCCGCCGTGGACGAGGACGCGGCGCTCGCCGCGCCGAAGGCGCCGTACACGCACACGACCACCCGTGTCTGAGGAGGACCACACCGTGCGGATCGCCCTGAGCCAGCTCACCACCGGCTCCGACCCCGAGAAGAACCTCCTGCTCATCGAGGAGTGGACCCGGCGCGCCGCGGACGCCGGAGCCCGAGTCGTCGTCTTCCCGGAGGCGTCGATGGCCTGCTTCGGCACCCCGCTGGCACCGCTCGCCGAACCCCTCGACGGTCCGTGGGCCGACGGCGTGCGGCGGATCGCCCGTGAGGCCGGCACGGTCGTCGTGGCCGGTATGTTCACCCCGGCCGACGGCGGCCGGGTGGCCAACACCCTGCTCGCCACCGGGCCCGGCGTCGAGGCGTCGTACGACAAGATCCATCTCTACGACGCCTTCGGCTTCCGCGAGTCCGACACCGTCGCCGCGGGTTCGGCGACGACCGTCATCGACGTGGACGGCGTCCGGCTGGGCCTGGCCACCTGCTACGACGTCCGCTTCCCGGAGCTGTTCCGGGCGCACGCCGACGCCGGCGCCGTCGCCACGCTGCTGGCCGCCTCCTGGGGCGCGGGGCCCGGCAAGCGCGAACAGTGGGAGCTGCTGGTGCGGGCCCGCGCGCTGGACGCCACCCTGTGGCTCGGCGCCGTGGGGCAGGCCGCCCCGGAGCCCGGCACCGGCCAGGGCTCCGCCCCGACGGGGATCGGGCACAGCCTCGTCGCCGGACCCGACGGGACCGTACGGCACGCGCTGGGCGCCGAGCCCGAGCTGCTGGTGGCCGACCTGGACACCGACGAGGTCGCAGCGGTCCGGCAGCGGATCTCCGTACTGGCCAACAGGCGCCCGGAGGTGTGGGGATGAGCAAGCCCGAGCTGGAGTTCCATCTCCCCGGCGGACCGTGGCGGACCCCGGCCGGCGCCGCCCCCGGTGTCGAGGAGCGCGTCCTGGCCGACGACCCCGAGCGCGGATCCCGTACGGCGCTGGTGCGCTGGGCGCCGGGCACCGACAGCTCGGCGGACGGCGTGACCCGGCACGACTTCTGGGAGGAGGTCTACCTGGTCGAGGGGGCGATGCACGACGTGACGCTCGACCGGACCTTCACGGCCGGCATGTACGCCTGCCGCCCGCCCGGGATGCCGCACGGCCCCTGGACCTCCCGGGACGGCGTCACCATGCTGGTGATCACCTACCCCGCGCCCTAACCCGCGAGCAGCACCTTCAGCGTCGACTCCAGGTGGTGGTCGATGGCGGCCCACGCGGCCTGCGCGTCACCGGCCTCCAGCGCGTCCAGGATGGCCTCGTGCTCCTCCAGCACCGTCTCCTGCCGTCCCTGCTGGTTGAACAGGGCGACCACGCCGGCCCGGACCTGGCGGCTGCGCAGGCCCTCGTAGTGCCGGTCGAGCAGGGCGTTGCCCACCGCGGACACCATGACGGCGTGGAAGCGGTGGTCCACGGCGATGAACTCCCGTGCCTGGTCGGCGCCGGTGAGTTCGCGCTGCCGGTCCAGCAGCGACCGCAGCTCCGCCACCGGCGCCGCGCCCTCGGCGACGAGCTGTTGGGCGGCGTACCGCTCGACGATGCCCCGCAGCTCCATGAGCTCGCGGATCTCCCGTCCCGTCAGGGGGGCCACCCGGGCGCCCCGCTTGGGCACGAGCTCGACCAGATCCTCGGCGGCGAGCTGGAGCAGCGCCTCGCGGATGGGCGTGCGGGAGACGCCGATCCGGTCCGCGAGCTCCTGCTCCGACAGGAAGGCGCCCTGCATCCCGGGATCCGTCAGCACCGTGTCCCTGAGATACGCGTACGCCTTCTCCCGACCGGACGTCACGGCAGCCCCCAGCTCTCGCATACAGCTTGTATACAGACAGACGCTACCACGCGACCTCCGCCAGGGGCCCTGGCCGACGGCGCATCCGTGGTCAGTTCCCGGGCACCGTCCCGACGCTGCCCACGACGAGTCCGCAGGTGCCGGACCGCGCTACCCCGTCCTGCCCCGTCAGCTGTACGGCGACCTTGCCGTCGGGGTCCTGGCTGTAGGCGATCGTGCAGGTCAGCTGGCGCAGGGCGGTGCTGTTCAGGTCCTTCAGGGCGAGGGGCAGGCGGGTCGCGACCCTGCCGCCCGGGGAGGGGTCGACCTCGATCTTCGCGCCGGGGCGGGCGGTGGGCAGGGAGGTGGTGAGGCCGGCCGCCCGGTCCTCCCTGTCCGGGCCGGCGAGCAGCGCCAGGACGGTTTTCTCCGTCGGCACCGGGCCCTCCGGATCGCCGGCGTCCTCGACGTATCCGTGGCCGAACTCGGACGGCGGCAGGGTCGAACGGATCACCGGCGTCAGTCCCCCGTCGGGGGAACGGAAGAAGAGCAGCATCTGGGTGTCACGGTCGAAGAAGGCCTGGAAGCTCGCGGGACCGCCTGCCTCGATGACGTCGGTCTCGGGGATACCGCAGCCGCCGAGCACCGGTCCCGCCATCGCGACGGCCACGGCAACGGCCGCCCGCGCACCCCTCATCCGCCGGCCCCCTCCGCGTGCAGCGGTATCTCGACGGTGAAGACGGCACCGCCGCCGGGCCGGTTCCCGGCGTGGATCGTGCCGCCGTGCAGCTTCACGTTCTCCAGGGTGATCGCCAGTCCCAGGCCGCTGCCCGCCGACCGGGTACGGGCCGCGTCGGCCTTGTAGAAGCGGTCGAAGATGTGCGGGAGCACCCCGGGCTCGATGCCGGGACCGGCGTCCGCGACCTCGGTGATCAGCACGGACCCTCCGGCGCGGCCGGTCCGCGTGCTGAGGCTCACGGTGACGGGCGCGCCGCCGTGCCGCAGGGCGTTGCCCACGAGGTTGGCGATCACGACGTCGAAACGGCGCGGGTCGAGGCGGGCGCGGATGCCGTCGGGGAGTTCGGTGCGGAGCCGGCCGTCGGTCCAGTGACGGTGGTGCAGGGTCTTGCGGATGGCCTCGGCCACCTCGACCTCGTCGGCGTTCAGCTCCGCCGCGCGGGCGTCGAACCGGGAGATCTCCATCAGGTCCTCGACGAGCACGGCCAGCTTCCCGGTCTCCGCGCTGACCAGCCGGACGGCCCGGGCGGTGTCGGCGTCCAGATGGTCCGCGTCCTCGTCGAGGACCTCGGTGACGGCGAGCATTCCGGCGAGCGGGGTGCGCAGTTCGTGCGAGACGTCGGAGGCGAACCGGCGGGCGCGGGCCTCGGCGTCGCGCAGTTCCCGTACGGAGTGTTCGAGTTGGGCCGCCGACTCGTTGAAGGTGCGTGCCAGGTCGGCCAGTTCGTCGCTGCCGCGCACCGGAATCCGGGTGTCGAGTCTGCCGCTGCCCATGCTCCGGGCCGCCTCGCGCAGTTCCCGTACCGGACGCAGCACACTGCGGGCGGCGATCAGTCCGGGTATCAGCGCGATGGCGAGGCCGGGCAGGGCGCCGTCCCGGGCGGCCGTGAGGAGGGCGTCGACGTTGAGCTGCTCGTCGGTCATCCGCATGACGGCGTACAGGACGAGTCCGCTGGGCACCAAGCTGTACGGGCCCGTCTTGAAGACCATGGGCATGGCGATGGTCAGGTAGGGGACGCCGTCCTTGACGACCCGCTCGAAGCTGCCGTGCGGGTTGGCCCGCGCGGCACGGCGCAGTTCGGGTGTGATGACGGTGGAGACCGGGTTCTCGCCCGAGGAGGCGCGGACCGACCCGTACTCGGCGAACACCACCCAGGGATGCGGCTTGCCCTTGCGGGCGATGTCCCGCAGGACGGCCTCCAGGTCCGCCCCGCCCCGCATGGGCAGGGCGAAGGCCGTCAGCTGGACCTGGTCGCGGAAGGACGTGACCGCCGTGTCCTGGGCGGTCTGGAGCACCGCGTTGCGGGCCTCGCGGTAGGTCAGCGCGGCCGTCGTTCCGGCGCTGACGGCGGCGACCAGCAGGAAGGCGAGCATGAGCCGGGTGCGCAGCCCGAACGCCCTGAACCTGGACCGCCGGGGGCCGGTGATCACAGCGGTCCGAAGCGGTAGCCGAAGCCCCGCAGCGTCTGTACGTAGCGGGGGCGGCCGGCCTCGTCCTCGATCTTGCCGCGCAGCCGTGCGACGCACGCGTCGACCAGCCGGGCGTCGGCGTGGTAGCTGTGGTCCCAGACGTGCTCCAGCAGTTGCTGTCGGCTGAACACCTGCTCGGGGGCGGCGCAGAGATGGAGCAGGAGCTTGAGCTCCGAGGGAGCGAGCGGCAGCGGCCGGCCGGCCTTGCTGACGGTCAGCCCGACCCGGTCGATGGTGAGTTCGCCGTGGACCTCGATGGCGGGGCGGCCCTGGCCGCCGTCGTCCAGGCGGCGCAGTACGGCACGGATCCGGGCCTCGATCACCTCGGTGCGGGCCGGCTTGACGATGTAGTCGTCGGCCCCGGCCTCCAGGCCGATGACCACGTCGAAGTCGTCGCCGCGCGCGGTGAGCATGATGATCGGCAGCTGGCTGCGGTCGCGGACCCGGCGGCAGACCTGGACGCCGTTCATGCCGGGCAGCATCAGGTCCAGCAGCAGCAGATCGGGGCGGAACTCGGCCATCGCGGCCAGGCCGGCCTCGCCGGTCGCGGCCGCCCGTACCTCGTGGCCGCGGCGGCGCAGCCCGAGTTCGACCCCCTCGCGTACGGAAGGGTCGTCCTCGATGAGGAGCACGCGGGACATCGGCGGTTCTCCCTCGGTGATGGTCAGGTCCGGGTCGAGCGCCGGCGTACGCCCGACAGCAGCGTCTCCAGTTCGGCCAGCCGCAGCGGACGGGCGAGCAGGGCGAAAGTGAGGACGACGGCGGCCGCACCGGCAAGCATGGAGACCACCGCCCCCGCCGACTCGGTTCCCACGGCGGCGAAATGGCCCAGCACGGTGGCGGGCACGGCGGCGAGCGACAGCCTCGCGTGAGCGCCGGCGGCGGATGAGCGCAGGGGGCGTGCGACGGACAGTCGGCGGCTCAGCACCCGGCCGGTCACCGCCCAGCCCACGCACAGCGCCAGCGAGTACGCCGCCGCCATGCCGGTCACGGCCCAGCGCGCCGGCAGCAGTTGGGCCGCGGCCAGGGACAGTCCCGCGTTGAGGGCGACGATCACCAGGTTCAGCAGGAACGGCGTACGGGTGTCGGAGAGCGCGTAGAAGGCGCGGGACAGCACGTACTGACCGGACAGCGCGACCAGTCCCGGCGCGAAGGCCATCAGGATGCCGGCCATGGCGGCGGTGTCGTCGGCGCTGGTCCTGCCGTATCCGAAGACGAGGGCCATCACCGGCCGGCCGAGGGCGAACAGCGCGCAGGCGGCGGGTACGACGGCCGAGGCGCAGACGCGCAGGGCGTGCGAGACGTCGCGCCGCACCGCGGCGGTGTCCCCGTCGGCGGCTGCCGCGCTCATCCGCGGCATCAGCGCGGTCACCACGGAGACGGTGATGATGCCGTGCGGGACGACCCACAGGGCATAGGCGTTGTTGTACGCGCCGAATCCGGGGCCGCCGTCGAGGCCCGCGGTCGTGGCGAGGCGGGTGGTGACCCAGTAGGCGGCCTGGTTGGCCAGCACCAGCAGCACCAGCCAGCCGGCCGAGCGCAGCGGGCGGGTCATTCCGCTGCCGCGCCAGTCGAAGCGTGGCCGCCAGCGGAAGCGGGCCGCGCGCAGGGCGGGGACCAGGGCGAGGGCCTGGGCGGCGATGCCGGCGGTCGTGCCCCAGCCGAGCACGGCGGTCTCGGTGGCCGTGAGGGTGCCGCCGCCGCCCAGGGCCATCGCCAGGTACAGGCCGAACACGGCCATGACGACGAGGTTGTTGAGCACCGGCGCCCACATCATCGCGCCGAACCGGCCACGGGCGTTGAGTATCTGCCCGAGCAGGGTGAACAGCCCGAGGAAGAAGATCTGGGGCAGGCAGTAGCGGGCGAACGCGGTGGTCATGGCGGCCTGTCGGCCGGTGTAGTCGGTGTACGCGTCGACGATCGCGGGGGCCGCCCATACGGCCGTCGCGGTGATCGCCAGCAGGGCGACCACGCAGATGGTGACGAGCCGGTCGGTGTACGCGGCGCCCCCGTCGTCGTGCTCCTTGGCGGCCCTGACCAGCTCGGGCACGAAGACGGCGTTCAGGGCGCCGCCGAGGAGCAGCACGTAGACGATGGTGGGCAGGGCGTTGCCGACCGCGTAGCCGTCGGCGGTCGGGCCGATGGTGCCGATCGCCGCCGCGACCACGGCGGAACGGGCGAAGCCGGTGGCCCGCGAGACGAGGGATCCGGCGGCCATGACGGCACTGCCGCGCGCCGGGGTCGCCCTCGTCTCCGGCGCCGTCACTTGCCTCACCGGCGGTTCAGGTACGCCTGGAAGGCGCGGTAGAGCGTGTGGTTGGCGCTGCCGCCCAAGGGTTTCTCCCATTCCCCCAACGTCTCGACGACCTGTCCTCCGGTGCCGAGCTTCCAGCGCAGCAGTCCGTACGCACGTTCGCCTGGATCGAGAGTGGAGGGTACCCCGCGCATGTCGTAGACGTCGGCGCCGAGGGCGTGGGCGTGGGCGTCCCGCAGCATCCGCCATTGCAGGGCGTTGGAGGGCCGGACCTCGCGGCGGTGGTCGGCCGAGGCGCCGGTCTGGTACCAGACCCGCCGGCCCACCGTGATCATCGTGTGGGCCGCCAGGATCTCTCCCCGGTGCCGGGCGAGGTACAGCTTCATCCGGCCCGGCTGCTCGGCGTTGAGCGCCGCGTACTGACGCTCGTAGTAGGCGAGCGAGCGGCCCAGCCGGAATCCGTCGCGCCGCTCGGTCAGGCCCAGCAGCCGGTAGAACTCGGGGAGTTCGGCCGCACCGCCCACCACCACCTCCACGCCCTCCTTCTGGGCGCGGCGGACATTGCGGCGCCACTCCTGGTTGAGCCCGGACCACAGCTCGGCCTCGGTGCGTCCCGCGAGCGGCACCTGGAAGACGTGCCGGGGCTGGGCGTCCCCGTCCCCTCCGGTCCCCTCCCGTCCGGTCCCGTCACCACCGCAGCGGCGCCAGCCCCGGGCCCGCAGCCGCTCGGCGACGGCGGTGCCGAGCGGGTCGACCTCGCTGGCGACGACGTCGACGAGCCGCCGGCCGGGACCGGTGAACGGCTTGAGCCGGGCGGCGTCCCAGCGCCGGTGGGCGGGCGAGGGCCCGATGCGTACGGCGAAGGCCCCGGAGCGGCGCAGGTGTTCAAGGAGCGGACCGAGCCAGCCGTCGACGTCGGGGTCGTGCCAGTCGGCGACGGGCCCTTCGGGGAGGTAGGCGAAGTACTTGCGGGTGCCGGGGAACTGGCGCAGCAGCACCAGGGCCACGCCCGTCAGTTCGCCCGCCTCCGGGTCCGGCCCCCAGCCGAGCAGTTGGGCGCGCCAGCCCTCCTTGACGTCGGCCCAGGAAGGGCACTGGAGGAAACCGGCGCCGAGCGCCGCGCCCTCGGGGGTGGCGAGGAAGGCGCGGTACGTCCGAGCGGTGACGGTCCGCAGGGCGAAGCCCCGGTCGTCTGCCCGGGGCGTACGGCTGGGCGGCACGAGCAGCGCTGACACAGTCTGAGCCTCTCCTTCTCCCCGGTCCGGTCGCGGGGACAGACAGGAGGCTCACAGCGGTCCATGACCGCGCCGTCCGGCGAATGTGACCGGACCATGACCGTTCCTCACCAGTCGCCGTCACACAGCTCCATGGCGGCTGACCTCGGGTTTTCCGGCTCTACAGTCACGACATCGCCCGTTCCTGCGCCTCCCGGAGGTCCCGTTGCCCCGCCTACGCGTTCGTACCTACGGCTTCGTGCTGGCCGCCCTGCTGGCGCCGCTCGCGGCCTGTTCGTCGAGCGGTTCCCCCGACGCCGGCCCGGCCACCGGGAAGAAGCCGAGCGCCGATGTGAAGGTGACCGTCACGCCCGAGGGAGAACAGGTCCCGGCGGGCGAGCCCGTGAAGGTCACGGCCTCGGGCGGCAGGCTCACCTCCGTGACCGTCACCGACGACGAGGGCCACCGGCTCTCCGGCGAGGTCGCCGCCGACGGCCGGTCGTGGGTCTCCGACCGCAAGGCCGTGCCCGGCGCGGCGTACGCGGTGACGGCGGCGACCCGGACCGAGGACGGAAGCGCCAAGAGCACCAGAGCCGCCTTCACCACCGCTCCGGCGGACAAGGTCAACAAGGTCGACTGGAGGCCGGGCACCGGGACGACGGTCGGCATCGCGCAGCCGATCTCCCTGGTCTTCGACCATCCGGTCAGGAACCGGGCCGAGGTCGAGAAGCAGCTCAAGATCACCACCTCGAACGACACCGAGGGCTCCTGGGGCTGGATACGCGACTGGTCGGGCCGGGACCGGGTGGACTGGCGGCCCAGGACGTACTGGAAGGCCGGCACCGAGGTCACGCTGAACGCCGAGTTGAACGGCACCGACTCGGGTGCGCGGGGCGGCTGGTTCGTACGCGACTACACGACGACCTTCACCATCGGCGCCCGGCAGATCGTCGAGGTCGACCTCGACAGCCATCAACTGGCCCTCGTGCGCGACGGCGAGACGGTCCGCCGTATCCCGGTCTCCGGCGGCACGCCCGGCGGCGACAAGCGCTCCTGGCGGGGAACCGCCGTGCTGATGGCCAAGGAGGGCACGATCAACATGAACTCCGAGACCGTGGGCCTGGCCGACGCCTACGACAAGATGGTCGACCACTCGATGCGGTTGACCTGGTCGGGTATGTACGCCCACGCCGCCCCGTGGAACGCACGCTACTTCGGCAATTCCAACCAGAGTTCGGGATGCATAGGGATGAGCGACGCGGACGCGGCCTGGTTCTACGCGCAGGTGCGGCCGGGCGACCCGTTCGAGATCACCGGCAAAGACACCAAGGGCGTGGTCGCGCCCGGGAACGGCTTCGGCGCGTGGAATCTGTCGTGGGCCGAGTGGCAGCGCAAGAGCGCGCTGGGCTGAGCGGCGGTGACCCGGTGGGGCGAGGTCAAGTGGTGCTGCGTGCCGGGTGCGTCGACGGTTGTCCGCGAACTCCCCCGGAATTGTCCGTGATCGGTAACGGACGGATCCCCCGGCGCCCGTCCCTCGTCCTGCCTGTTGGTCGCGAGGCGATCCGGGGATCGGCGAGGAACTGGGCGAGAGCGGGGCGGACATGGCACGGCACGGCGGCGGGCGGGGCTGGTACGGCAAGCTGGTCGGGGCGGCACTCGGGGTGACGGTGCTCGCCACCGGTGCCTCGGTGTGGACCGCGCAGGCCGGTGCGGTGGACGACTCGTCGCCGAAGGCCACCGCGTCGGCCAGGCCGAGCAGTGCGGTCGAGCCGGTCGACCTGACCATCGCGCACGCCTCGGACAAGGGCGCGCGCGGCGTCAACATCACCATCGACGACGGCCCCGACCCCGTGTGGACGCCCCAAATGCTGGACGTGCTGCGGGAGTACGGCGTCAAGGCCACGTTCTGCATGGTGGGGACGCAGGCGCAGGCCCACCCGGACCTCGTGAAGAAGGTCGTCGCGGCCGGGCACCGGCTGTGCGACCACTCGGTGTCGCACGACACCACCATGGACAAGCAGTCCGAGGCGTACCAGTCGCAGCAGATCCTCGACGCCGAGCGCATGATCACCGAGGCGTCCGGAGGCGTACGGCCGATGTACTACCGCGCGCCCGGCGGTGCCTTCACTCCCTACAGCCGCAAGCTCGCCGCCTCCCGGGGCATGCGCCCGCTGGGCTGGAACGTGGACACCAAGGACTTCGAGCAGCCGGGCACGGACGCCATCGTCGCCACCGTCGAACGCGAACTGCCCAACGGCCCGACCCTCCTCTTCCACGACGCGGGAGGCGACCGCTCCGAAACGGTCGAGGCACTGCGCCAGTTGCTGCCCCGACTGAAGGAGGAGGGGTACGCGTTCGGGTTCCCGGTGCGCTGAACCTCCGTCAGGACGAGCGCGTGAAGCCGGCGGAGCGGTCGAGGTGGAACGCGGGGCCCGGAACCGTCGGAGTCCACCCCTCACGCAGGGCAAGCCGAACAGCGGCGGCGACACCGGACGGCAGTACGGGCTCAGCCTCGCGGCCGACCCAGTTGCTCGGATGCGGCTGGTCGGTGGTGACCACGAGCGTCATGCCCGGGGTGTCCACACCCTCGACCGCGAACGTGCACGGCGACCAGGCGAGCCCCTGGAAGTACGTCGGCCGGCCCCTCAGCCACCAGCGATAGTCCGTGCCGTCGACGACGATCCGTCGTGCCCCCCTTGCGGACCAGCGCCATGACGTCCCCTTTCGCCGACGAGGATGCTAGCGAGATCAGCCGGCACCCCGCCCCCACACCTCAGCCGAACCCGAACATCAACCAGGACTGATGGGCCGCCCAGCCCGGATACCGCTTCGTCATGGCCTCGAACAGCTCGCCGTCGCTGGAGGTTTCCTGCTTCAGCTGGGCGAAGTCGGTGAGGTAGCGCTTCGTCCAGTCGATCGCCTCGGGGGTGTCCGGAGCACCCAGCTTCTTGTGGCCGGCCACCGCGACCTTCGGGTTCAGTGCGGCCAGGCGGTCCAGGGCGGCCAGCCAGTTCTCCAGGATCTCGGGGGTGAGCTCGGCGACGTACTGGTGGCACCGGTTGTAGAGGACGTCGCCGCCGACGACGAGGTCGAGCGAGGGAACGTGCAGCGAGGTGCTGTCCACGGCGTCGGTGTGGCCCTGTTCGATGATGCGCAGTTCGTGGCCCTCCAGGGTGAGGACGTCGTCGTCGTAGGCCTCGGGGAGGGTGATCGCGGCCGGTAGCTGACCGGGCAGCAACTTGCGGTAGACGCTTACCGGTTGCTTGGCCGCCAGTTCCGCCGCTCCCGGTGCCGTGACGCACCGCGCTGCGGGGAAGTGGCGCTTGAGGACGGTCAGGCCGGCGAAGTGGTCGAGGTGGCCGTGGGTGATGTAGATCGTCGTCAGGTCGCGGTGGTGCAGGGCGACCCAGGCGGCCAGTGCCTCGGCCTCGGCCTCGGTCGTCAGCGCGTCCACGAGCACCGCTTCGTGCTCGCCGTAGATCAGCGTCGCCGTCATCGGGTCCCAGGCCGTCGTGTCCCCGAAGGGGCGGGGCCGGTCGCCCACCAACGGCTTCTCCGGGGCGTCGAAGACATTGTGGCTCAGCGTCGATGTCATGTCGCACGGCTCCTTCCGTGACGGGATGACGGGATGACCGGGGTGACGGGGTGGGGGGCGAGGTGGGGCGGGGAGTCCGGGAGGGGGCGGCCGTCCCTCACCTTCCAGCCTCGCATTCCACACATGTACGTGCAGGACACAGCCTTGCCTGTTCTATGTCATAGACCATAGATTGAAACCGGCCGCGGACCACCGACGGGCGCGGCATGCACATGAGGTGGTGGTGGATGCGTGAGCCCTCGTAAGAGCGACAGTCGCGAGCGCATGGTCCGCAGTACCGTGACGCTCCTGCGTGAGTACGGCGCGAGCGCCACCAGCATCGACCGGGTGCTCGCCCACAGCGGAGCCCCTCGTGGCTCGGTCTACCACCACTTCCCGCGGGGGCGGACGCAGTTGATCGAAGAGGCGGTGGCGCTGGCCGGCGACTTCGTGGCCGGCGTGATCGAGGCCGCCGCCCAGGCCGACGATCCGGTGGAGGCCATCGACAGGTTCTTCGCGGTGTGGCGCGACCGGCTGGTGGACAACGGTTTCAGGGCCGGCTGCCCGGTCGTGGCGGTGGCCGTGGAGACCAACGACGACGCACCCCAGCTGACCCACACCGCGGGCGCGGTCTTCGCCGACTGGCAGGACGCGCTCACGGCGCTGTTCCGGCGGCACCGGCTGCCCGAGGACCGCAGCCGCCGGCTCGCCGCCCTCGTCGTCGCCGCGGAGGAGGGCGCGGTGATCATGTGCCGGGCCCAGCAGAGCATCGCGCCGATGGAGGCCGTCGCCGCCGAGATCCACGAGCTCCTGGTGCACGCCCTGAGCAACCGGCCCCCGACGGAGCCCCCGCCACCGGGGCCGTAGACCGCACACGCGCACCCTGGCCGGCTCGCACACCCACCGCATCACCTCCCTCTGCACCACTCCCTGCATCACCTACATACGGAGCTCCAATGCCCCTGCTCGAACGCCTGGACAACGTCTTCGTCCTCGACCTCGGCGACGGCGAGAACCGCTTCCACCCGGACTGGCTCGCCGCCGTCGACGCCGCGGTCGACGAGGTCGAGAAGGCCGAGGGCCCGCGGGCTCTGGTGACCGCCGCGACCGGCAAGTTCTACTCCAACGGCCTCGACCTGGAATGGCTGTCCGCGCACGCCGAGCAGCACGAGGACTACGTCGTCTCCGTCCACCGGCTCTACGCCCGTCTGCTGTCGCTGCCGGTGATCACCGTGGCCGCGATGCAGGGGCACGCCTTCGCGGCCGGCGCGATGTTCTCCCTGGCCCACGACTTCCGGGTGATGCGCGGCGACCGGGGCTTTTGGTGTCTGCCCGAGGTGGACATCAACATCCCCTTCACGCGCGGCATGGCCGCCCTCATCCAGTCCCGGCTGACGCCGCGGACCGCGCACGAGGCCATGCTCACCGGCCGCCGCTACGGAGGGTCGGACGCGGAAGCGGCCGGCATCGTCGACCGGGCGGTCGCCGAGGACGCCGTACGGGACACGGCCGTGGAGATCGCCCAGGCGCAGTCGGCCAAGGCCGGTGACACCCTCGGCATCGTCAAGGCCCGGATGTACGCCCCGGTCCTGGCCACCCTGCGCGACACCAGCAACCCGCTGGGCTGATCCGGGGGCCGGCCCTCGTCACCGGGCGCCGGCTACTCCAAGATCCCCAATTCGCTGTCCGGGCGGCAGAACGCGCACGGTTCGATGTGGGGATCGGTGAGGGCGACGCGGGCCTCGTGGGGCCTGATGGGGTGGGCGGTGCCCTCGATCATCGTGCAGTCGTCCGTGTGGATCACCGCGGGTTCCGGGCCGTCGGGCGTGCGTTTCTGCTGGACCGCGAAGGCTCTGGGCCGCCCCGCGCCGAGGTTGGGGGTGAACGGGGGCGGCGCCGCGGACCGGCGGCCGGGCCCCGGGGTGGGGCGGGGCTGCCTGGACGGGGCTCCGCCTTCGACCTCCGCCAGCGCCGCCCGTACGGCGTCCCGCTGGAGGCGCAGATAGACGGCCACGGTCTCGTTCTCGGCGATCCGGTCCTCGATGAAGGCCAGGATCGCCCGGAGTCGCCGTGCGTCAGGCGGCAGCGCGGTCATCGTCCGCACCCTTGCCACGCGCGATGAGGGCCCTCACCCCCAGGTCCTCTCCCCTCGCGCCAGACTCCGCAGTTCCCACCACGCCGCCGCCGATCTACCGCGCTCCTGCCAGTACGGGTGGAAGAGGACCGCGGTCGACAGCCGGTACAGGCGCCGGCGCAGCTCGGTCCGGCCGGGGTGCTCGGCGAGCCGGCGGTAGGTGTGGCTCCACTCCTGCTGTGCCTGGACGAGATCGTCGGGGAACGGTCGCATGGCCAAATTCAATCACGTGTTCGATTTTCTACGCCATTGGACCGACCGCTGTCAGCGAAGCACCAGAGCGCCCGGCACCTGGTCTTCGAAGACCTCGACGAGCCAGTCGAAGACCGTCGGGCCCTCGCCCGCGCGGGCCGCGGCGAGTCGCTCGGCCACCGAAGGCCGGTTCGCGGGATGGCAGCGCCCAAGCCTGATCTCCAGTTGGCGGGCCGTCTCCGCGTGTCCGAGGGCCCGCCGGGAGGCGGCGTGGTCGTGCCACTCCACGGTGAAGTCATCGTTCTCCGGCGTGCCGAACCCGCCTCGAAGGCAGTCGTTCAACGCGTCGAGGTTCCGTCCGAAGTAGCCACCCGGGCCGTTGATCGCTTCGCCGATCACCAGCCAGAAGTCCTCCAGCGTCCGAATCCGCCCGCCGTCCAGCACATAGATCATCGTCACGCCGCGAAGGCTAAGCGATCCTCAGGGACGCTCGCCGTGCTGGAGGACGCCGCCGAGCGAGAAGCAGGAGGCGCCGACGAGGGTGGCCCAGTTCGCGATGCCGGCGTTGATCTCGCTGCCGGTGGCGGGGCGGGTGAACGCGGCGAGCGCCGAGACCATGAAGAGCACCGAGCCGAACTGGTTCACGGCGACGATCCACCAGCCGAGGCTGCGCCGGCGCAGGCAGAGCCGGCCGTGGCAGATCTCGACGAAGGCGAGGTGGCCGGAGATCAGGAAGAGCAGGCAGCCGATCACGTCCGGGGCCCAGATCAGCCGGTTGGTCTGCCGGACGCTCAGCCCCTGGAGGAACGAGTCCAGCAGGTCGACGGCGAACACGACGGTGCCCGCGAACAGGACGAACGCGCTCAGCCAGTCCACCCGCGCCGGCTCGTAGCTCCACCAGCGCCAGCGCCGGGTGACCAGTCGCCCTTCGCCACCGGGCACGTGCCGGGGCGCGTCGACGACCTGGAGCAGGGAGACATAGCCGCCGGTGTTGAAGAAGAGGCCGCCGACGAAGTAGATCGTGGCGCAGGTCGTGGCGTCGCCGGAGCCGAGTTCGGCGACGCCGGCGCCGGCCGCGAACAGGGCCCCGCCGATGACGAAGGCGGTCGCGGCGGTGGCGTTGAGCCAACGCAGCCGGCGCAGCGCGACCGCGTCGGCCCGGGTGTGCCGGCTGGTGGGCGCGCCCGGCGGGCGCACGGCGATGACCCCGCGCCGGCGGGCGAGCCGTGACTCCCATACGGCGGTGCCGCCGCCGGGGGGCCGCCAGGTGAGCCGGGTGGTGAACGGTCCCGCGCCCTCGGCGCGCAGCTCGGGTTGTCCCACGGGCCGAGGGTAGAGCGCCCGCCGGAGGCGCCCCGCGAACGAAACGCCCTCGGTGGATCACCCGGCGGGCTGTGTCGTCGTTCACCGGAATGGCACGCGGGACCTCGGGTTTTCCCCAAGTCCGTCCGCCCTGATGACGTCGGTGGCCGTTCGAGGTTCGCGGGTCGCCGGAGGGGAAAGTCTGATACGGCGAGGACACATCTGCTCGCCCGTCGGAGTTAGGGTTGTCCCACGAGGCAGATGGTGCTGAACCCTTCGGAGCACGGGTGCCGCGCACGCCCGGGTCCCTTGCCGCATCCCCGAAACGAAGGTGCCATGCCCGCTGAGAACGCCCCCGTCGCCGGGAACCTCGACGACGACGACTACCCCGCCTACACCATGGGGCGGGCCGCCGACGTTCTCGGCACCACACCCGCGTTCCTCCGGGCCGTCGGCGAAGCCGAGTTGATCACCCCGCTGCGTTCGGAGGGCGGTCACCGGCGGTACTCCCGCCGCCAGCTGCGCATCGCCGCCCGCGCCCGTGAGCTCGTCGACCAGGGCACGCCCATCGAGGCCGCGTGCCGCATCGTCTCCCTGGAGGACCAGCTCGACGACGCCCTCCGCCTGAACCGGGAGATGCGCCGGCGGCTGGACGAGCACGGCGGCCGTCCGGTCGCGAATATCTAGTCCCGCCGGTATAGACTTACGGGCTGTGCGGGGATGAGAATGTGTGAACGATCCCGAAAACCCGCAGGCAGCTTGCAAGCGAGCTGTGTTAGCGTGATAGCAGTTGCAGTTTTGGTTGCCAGAGACTTGTTTCTTTGCAGAGCTTTCCGGATCTTTCCGGAGGGGTGATCATCGCGGCGACTCGGATCCGTAAAGTGCGGAGTCCGGCACTGCCCCCCAAGGGAGATTCAATATGGCATCTGGCACCGTGAAGTGGTTCAACGCGGAAAAGGGCTTCGGCTTCATCGAGCAGGACGGCGGCGGCGCTGACGTGTTCGCCCACTACTCGAACATCGCCACCTCCGGCTTCCGCGAGCTTCAGGAAGGCCAGAAGGTTACCTTCGATGTCACGCAGGGCCAGAAGGGCCCGCAGGCCGAGAACATCGTTCCCGCCTGACGCTGACGCGACATGAGGCTGGGGCCCGCGCTCTTGGGGTGCGGGCCCCAGCCCATTGTTTTCTCCGAGCCACCGGGACCCCCGGGACGGGCCGGAGTCACCGGAGTTTCCGGATAGTTGGCAGCCCCGGCTCACGAGCCGAGCTGCCTTTCGTATTTGCCTCGGCTTATCCATGTGAATCCGCGTGCGGCTCATCACCGCTGGGCAGAATTCCTCGATACGCCGGATCGAGGAAGGTTCCTCATTGAACCGCACCCGCGCTCGCGGCGGCCGCTTCCGTGCCCAGGGGGCCGGTCGGCAGAACCCCCGCGCACGTTCAGCTCCCCGCCCGCAGGAATTCACCCTGCCGGTCACCCTCACCGAGCCGCTTCCGCCCGTCGAGTCGTTCACCGAACTCGACCTGCCCGCCCGTCTGTTGGCCGCGCTCGGCACTGAGGGCGTGACCGTGCCCTTCCCGATCCAGGCGGCCACGCTGCCCAACGCGCTGGCCGGCCGGGACGTGCTCGGCCGCGGCCGCACCGGCTCGGGCAAGACGCTCGCCTTCGGCCTGCCCGTACTGGCCCGGCTGGACGGACAGCGGGCCCAGCCCCGGCAGCCGCTCGCCCTCGTCCTCGTCCCCACCCGGGAACTGGCCCAGCAGGTCACCGACGCCCTCACCCCCTACGCCCGCGCCCTGCGCCTGCGGCTCGCCACCGTGGTGGGCGGCATGGCGATCGGCCGCCAGGCGAGTGCGCTGCGGGCCGGCGCCGAGGTCGTCGTGGCGACACCGGGCCGGCTCAAGGACCTCATCGAACGCGGTGACTGCCGGCTGGACCAGGTCGCCGTCACCGTCCTGGACGAGGCCGACCAGATGGCCGACATGGGCTTCATGCCCCAGGTGACCGCGCTGCTCGACCAAGTCGGCGCCGACGGCCAGCGGTTGCTGTTCTCGGCCACCCTGGACCGCAACATCGACCTTCTGGTCCGCCGCTACCTCCACGACCCCGTGGTGCACTCCGTCGACCCGTCCGCGGGTGCCGTCAGCACCATGGCGCACCACCTGCTGCACGTCCACGACGACGACAAGCACGCCACCGCGACCGAGATCGCCGCCCGCGACGGGCGAGTGATCATGTTCCTGGACACCAAGCACGCGGCCGACCGGCTGGCCAAGCACCTGCTGTCCGTCGGTGTGCGCGCCTCGGCACTGCACGGCGGCAAGTCCCAGCCGCAGCGCAACCGCACCCTCGCCGGGTTCAAGGACGGCCGTGTCACGGTCCTGGTGGCCACCAACGTCGCCGCCCGCGGCATCCACGTCGACGACCTCGACCTGGTCGTGAACGTCGACCCGCCCGGCGACCACAAGGACTACCTGCACCGCGGCGGCCGTACCGCCCGGGCCGGCGAGTCCGGCACCGTCGTCACCCTCGTCCTGCCGCACCAGCGGCGCGCGATGGACCGTCTGATGGCCGACGCCGGCATCACCCCGCGTTCCGTCCGGGTCCGCCCGGGCGAGGCCGAACTACAGCGCATCACCGGCGCCCGGACCCCCTCCGGCGTGCCGGTCGTCGTCACCCCGCCGGCCGCCGAACAGGGCGAGCAGAGCGGACGTACCGGAGCCGGCGGCCGTGGTCGTCGAGGCCGGGGCGCCGGTCGGGGCGGCAGCGGACAGGCCTCAGGCCGGGGCGGGAGCGCGCGGACCGCCGGGCGGGGCGGCAGCGGGCAGGACGCCGGCCGTGGTGCCGGTGGACGTGCCGCCTCCCGGACCCGCCGTTCCACGCCGAGGAACAACCCGTAGCCCCAGCAGGCCCTGGCGTCCCCGCTCCCCTTCCCGACCGTCGTCCCGAGCCCTACCGCCGTCCGACCGTCGCCGCGCGGTCATCCCTCCGGTGTTTCTCCCCCAACCCTGTGGAGGCATCCATGCGCTGTGTCATCGCCCGATTCCCCTTCGACCTGACCAAGAGCGAGGTCGAGCACTCGATGAGCGGGATCACGCCCGAGCCGGTCACCGGCGTGGCCGTGACGATCAGCCGGCAGGTCTACCCGGTCATGCAGGTCGGGGAAGTGATCACCCGGCAGAACCGGCGTGACTTCACGTCGGGCGAGATGCGCCGGGCCCTGACCCGGCTCGGCTTCACCTGCCACGACGTACCGCCGGCCGCGCCCGTCGGGGAGACGCGAGCCGACGAGGGCCCGCTGGGCTGGTGACGCCGCTTCGGCTCCCGTCACCCACCGGCGGCCGTCGTCGGACTAGGCTCCGGAGGCATGACGAACCCTGACGACCTGCTCGTCGCGATCGCCGCGATGGTGGAGTCGCAGCACAGCAGCCAGATGTCCCTGACCGTGGTGATTCCCGGAGCCGTCATCACGGGACGGCTGGCGCCGGAAGCCCTGTGGAAGGAGCGGGTGGCCGAGGTCCTGCGGGACTCCGAGCACCTGAGGCGATTCGCCGCCGCGTTCGCCCCGTCCCAGGACAGCGGCGCCGGCAAGCCGGAGGACGACGAGCGGCCCACGTATCTCCACTTCCACCTCGCCCGGATTCTCCAGGGCAGCTTCGGCATCCCCGACACGGGAGGCATGTACCGGGTGGCGCTGGAGGACGTGAGCGCCTGGACCGTCGGGGACATCGGCTACTCGGACCAGTGAGACGGCGGGTGCGTCATCCGTGCGGCCTGGATACGGTTGACAGGTAGGGAAAACGTGCCAAAACGCATCGCCGGCACGGCTGTCCGCGGTCGGCGGTGGATCGGATGGCGGCCATGGACGCGTCGACTGTTTCTCCTCAGGGGGTCCGTCCGCTGAGGCAGGGCGACCCGGACGGGCACGCGACGCCCGCCGGTCCCGGTGCGGCGGCCGAGCAGGCCGTCGCCCGGCACAGCGTGACGTTCGATGTGTTCGGCACGCACATCGAACTGCCGCCCGTCGAGCAGCTGGCCTTTCTCGCGGGTGTCGGCGCACTGGCCGCCTTCGAGATCATCGAGTGGCCGGTCGCGCTGGTCCTGGGGGTCGGGCACCAGCTCGCCCACAGCCATCACAACCAGATGCTGCGCGAGTTCGGCGAGGCCATGGAAGAGGCCTGAGCGCGGCGATTCGGGCAGACCCGGTGATCGCCCACGGCTCGGATACGGGCGTCTCGTCCCGAAATGCGAGGTCCGGGGCCCGGTGATGCAATTGGGGGAAGTGGCGCCCCGTGCGGGCGTCGGCAAGCCGTGAGCACCGAGGTGGCACCGTGACCGACGCACTCGAAGAAGTGGGCCCGATCGACTACCTGGTCGTGGAGTTCCCCGGCAACCGGATGACCGGCGAGGGGTTCCCCCTCCTGGTCGACCTCGTGGACCGCGGCCTCATCCGGATCCTGGACCTGCTGTTCGTCAGGAAGGACGAGGACGGGTCCGTGACCGGCCTGGAGATCGCCGACCTCACCGGCGACGGCGAACTCGACCTGTCCGTCTTCGAGGGCGCCTCGTCCGGGCTGCTGGGCCAGGACGACATCGACGAGGCGGCCACCGCGCTGGAGCCGGGCAGTTCGGCCGGCATCGTGGTCTACGAGAACCGCTGGGCCGCTCCGTTCAGCGCCGCTCTGCGCCGTAGCGGCGCCCGGCTGGTCGCCTCCGGGCGGATCCCGGTGCCCGACCTCGTCGCCGCGCTCGACGCGGCCGAGGCCTGATCGGCCCGACGGCCACCGACGACGGCTGAGGTACGGAAGGGGAACGGTCATGCCAGGTCTCATCCGCGGAGTCGCGCGCACCGCCGTCGTCGCCGGTACGGCGACCGCGGTGTCCAACCGTGTGACACGTCGCCAGCAGGGGCGCTGGGCGGCACAGCAACAGGACCCGTACGCCGCGTCCTCGCCCCGACCGGCGTCCTCCGCCCAGCCGCCGACGGCCCAGTCGACCGCCGACGAGATGACCGACCGGATCGACCAGCTGAAGCAGCTCGGCGACCTCAAGGCGCAGGGCGTGCTCACCGAGGCGGAGTTCGAGGAGCAGAAGCGCCGGGTTCTGGAGACGTGACACGACGATGACGCAGTGGACCAGCGCGGACCTGGAGAAGATCGGTACCGCCGAGGAACTCGCCCTCGAGTCCGAACGGGCCGACGGGACGCTGCGGGACCCCGTCACCATGTGGGTGGTGCGCACCGGCGACCACCTGTACGTGCGCTCGGTGAAGGGCAGCGGCGGACCCTGGTACCGGGGCGCGCGCTCCCGTCACCAGGGCCGTGTCCGGGCCGGCGGGGTGCGGCAGGACGTCGTCTTCCGGGAGGCCGACGCCGATGTGCACGCGGCCGTGGACGCCGCCTACCGGGCCAAGTACGGGCGTTACACCAGCATCGTCGACGCCGTCCTGACCGACGAGGCGCGCGCCGCCACGCTCCGGCTCGACCCGCGCTGAGGACCTCGCCACCGTCCCGTCCCGATCCGCCCCGATCCACCGAAGGAGGTTGCGCGCATGCGCGCCACCCTGCTCCACGCGGCCGACGACATCCGCGTCGAGGACGTCGCCGACCCGAAGATCCAGCGCCCGACCGACACGCTCGTACGCATCGTGCTGTCCTGCATCTGCGGCAGCGACCTGTGGCCGTACAAGTCGCTGCCGCCCACCGACGACCCCCGGCACATGGGCCACGAGTTCCTCGGCATGGTCGAGGAGGCCGGCTCCGAGGTGCGCGGCCTGCGGCGCGGCGACATGGTGGTGGCCCCGTTCGTCTACTCGGACAACACCTGCGCGTACTGCCGCGAGGGCCTCCAGACGTCCTGTGTGCACGGCGGACAGTGGGGGATGAACGGCGTCGACGGCGGCCAGGGCCAGTTCGTCCGAGTCCCCTACGCGGACGGCACGCTGGTCAAGCTGCCGGTCGGCGAGGACTCCGAGCTGCTGCCGGACCTGCTGACCCTGTCCGACGTCCTGTGCACCGGCTACCACGCGGCCCGCACCGCGGGCGTGACCCGCGGCGACAGCGTCACCGTCATCGGCGACGGCGCCGTGGGACTGGCCGCCGTGATCTCCGCCCGGCTGCTGGGCGCGGAGCAGATCATCCTGATGGGACGCCACCGGGTACGCACCGACCTGGGCCGCGAGTTCGGCGCCACCGACGTGGTCGCCGAGCGCGGCGAGGAGGGCATCGCCCGGGTGCGGGAGCTGACCGGCGGGGAGGGCACCCGCCGGGTCCTGGAGTGCGTGGGCCTCAAGGACGCCATCGTGCAGAGCTTCGGCGTGGTGCGTGACGGCGGCACGATCAGCCGGGTCGGCGCCCCCCAGTTCACGGACGTGCCGTTCGGGTTCGGCGACTTCCTGCGCAACATCACCCTCACCGGCGGCGTCGCCCCGGCGCGCGCCTACATCGAGGAGCTGATGCCGTACGTCCTCGACGGCCAGGTCCGGCCCGGCCGTGTCTTCGACCGCACGCTGGACCTGGAGGACATCGCCGACGGCTACCGCGCGATGAACGACCGCGAGGCTCTGAAGGTCCTCGTCCGGCCCTGATCCGCGCGGGTCGCGACCGGGCGCGTACCGCGCCTCCTCGGGCGTCCGGCCTCCGTCCTAGGCTGTCCCCGCACGCGAGGGACAGGAGACCGACATGGCCGAGACGACGTCGACCGAGGCGACCGTGTCCGAGGTGATGGCCGAGCTGGCCGCGCTGGAGGATCCCAAGGCCCGCGCGGTGAACGAGCGGCACGGTGACGACCACGGGGTGAACCTGGGCAAGCTGCGCGCGATCGCGAAGCGGCTGAAGACCCAGCAGGAGCTCGCGGGCCGGCTCTGGGCGACGGGCGACAGCGCGGCGCGGCTGCTGGCCCTGCTGATCTGCCGGCCGAAGGCGTTCGGGCGGGACGAGCTGGACGGCATGCTGCGCGAGGCCCGCACCCCCAAGGTGCACGACTGGCTCGTCAACTACGTGGTGAAGAAGAGCCCGCACTGCGAGGAGCTGCGCCTGTCCTGGTTCGCCGACCCGGATCCGGTGGTCGCGAGCGCCGGCTGGGCGCTGACCACGGAGCGCGTGGCGAAGAAGCCCGAGGGCCTCGACCTCGCCGGTCTGCTCGACGTCGTCGAGGCACGGATGAAGGACGCCCCGGAGCGTCTCCAGTGGGCGATGAACCACTGCCTGGCCCAGATCGGGATCGAGCACCCCGAGTACCGCGCACGCGCGATCGGCATCGGGGAGCGCCTTCAGGTGCTCAAGGACTACCCGACGCCCCCGGGCTGCACGTCCCCGTTCGCGCCCGTCTGGATCGACGAGATGGTGCGCCGGCGGCACGAGAAGTAGGACGTTCGTATCCCTCCCGTGCCGCGCGGCCGCGTCAGGCCCGCGTGCCGACCGCCGAGCCCTGCGGGGACGGCTGCCGTACGAGGCGACGGCGTCGGGCGGGGACGCCCATCGTCGGGTTGGCGACGCCCCAGGCGGCGCCCTTGCAGACCAACTCCTTGTAGGCGGCGGCGAACCGGCCGGTGAGGGCCGCGTTCACGGCGCGGTCGTCGGCGGTGACGTACTGGATCAGGCCCTCCTTGCGGCCCAGCGAGATGCACTGGTTGAAGTAGCGCAGCGGCGCGTTCGGGAGCTTGCCGCCGGTCAGCCGGGCCGCGATGGAGTCGGCGGCCTGCCAGGCCATGGGCGTGCCGGAGGCGCAGGACATGCGCAGCGGCTTGTCGCCGGGGCCCATCGCCATGGCCGCGTCGCCGATGGCGTACACCTGCGGATGCGAGACGGAGCGCATGGTCGCGTCGACCACGATCTGTCCGGTGCCAGTGACGTCCAGGGCGGTGGCCCGCGCGATCGGGTGGACGGCGAAACCGGTGGTCCAGACGGTCACCGCGGCCGGGATGGTGGTGCCGTCGGCGGTGGTCACGTCGTGCGGTCCGACGGCGGTGACGGCGGCGTGCTCGTGCACGGTGATGCCGAGCCGCTCGAAGACCTTGCGCAGGTGCCGGGCGCCCTTGGGCGAGAGCCAGTCGCCGAGCCCGCCGCGGGCGACGAGGGCGACGTCCAGGTCGGGGCGGGCCTCGGCGAGCTCGGTCACGGCCTCCAGACCGGTGAGGCCGCCGCCCACCACGACCACGGGCTGTCCGGCGTCCAGTGCGGCCAGGCGCTCGCGCAGCCGGAGCGCGCCGGGGCGGCCGGCGATCTGGTGGGCGTGCTCGGCGGCGCCGGGGACACCGTGGTCGTTCCAGGCGCTGCCGAGGGCGTACACGAGGGTGTCGTACGCCAGCTCCTCGGCGTCCGGTTCCCCGGCGCCGTTCGCGTTCGCCAGGCGGACGCTGCGGCGGTCGACGTCGACGCCCGTGACCCTGGCGAGCCGCAGTTCGACGCCGGTGCCCGCGAACATCTCGGCGAAGGGCCGGGGCCTGAGGTCCTGGCCGGCGGCGAGCTGGTGCATCCGTACGCGCTCGACGAAGTCGGGTTCGGCGTTGACGAGGGTGATGGCGACGTCCTCGCGGTGCAGCCGCTTGGCGAGGCGCCCGGCGGCGATGGCTCCGGAGTATCCGGCCCCGAGGACGACGATGCGGTGCTGCATGTCCGTACTCCTGTCTTCGGCGGGTTCGCCCCTTGAACCGGACGGCCCGCAGATTCCTGACAGAAGTGCGATGTGAAGCAGGTCACATTCGCACCGGGGGCTCAGAAGGCGGTGAGCAGGGGCTCCCCGTGGTCGGTGGCCGCCCACCGCTCCGTCGCGCGTTCGAGCTTGTCCGGGTTGACCTGGTTGCGGAACCCGGCGATGCCCTCGGCGGTCACCTGAAGGCACATGACGCCGACGACCCGGCCGGCGACGACCGCCACGACCGCCGGGTCGCCGTTCGCGACGGTGGCGTAGACCTCGGGCGATCCGCCCACCAGGGAGCGCTTGGCCTCGCTGGGCTTGAACAGGCCCCGCATGAACTTGGCGACCGCGAGGGCGCCCTCGAACGCCTTGGCGCGGGCCGGGACCTTCCCGCCGCCGTCGCCGATCGAGACGGCGTCCTCGGTGAGCAGCCGTACCAGCGGCTCGGTACGACCGCTGGTGGCGGCGGCGAGGAACTCCTCGATGATCCGCCGGGCGGCCGCCTCGTCGACCTCGGTGCGGGCCTTGCCGGCCGCGACGTGCTTCTTCGCGCGGTGCAGGATCTGCTGGCTGGCGGCCTCGGTGAGGTCGAGGATCCCGGCGATCTCACGGTGCGGGTAGTCGAAGGCCTCCCGCAGCACGTACACCGCCCGCTCGTTCGGGGACAGCCGCTCCAGTACGGCGAGGACCGCGTAGGAGACCGACTCGCGCTGCTCGGCGGTGTCGGCCGGGCCGAGCATCGGGTCCCCGGCGAGCAGCGGCTCGGGGAGCCACTGGCCGACGTAGGTCTCGCGGCGGGCGCGGGCCGAAGTGAGCTGGTTGAGGCACAGGTTGGTGAGCACCTTGGTCAGCCACGCCTCGGGGACCTCGACCCGCTCGACGTCGGCGGACTGCCAGCGCAGGAACGTCTCCTGCACGGCGTCCTCGGCCTCGCTCGCCGAGCCGAGCAGACGGTAGGCGATGGCCTCCAGACGGGGCCTCGCCGCCTCGAACCGGTCCACGTCGTTCACGGTCAGCGCCATGGGCCGGATCCTAGCCCGGTCCTCGCGGTCCCTCGCTTTACGTGGCGCGAGGCCGCGGCCAGGGTAGGGGCACCGAGGTCCAGAACCCCCGGCGCGCAGCACCCCGTCCGACAGAAAGCCGAGAGCATGGCCATCGACGTCACCGCCCTGCGGGCCCACTTCCCCTCCCTGGAGAGCGGGCTCGCCTTCTTCGACGGTCCGGGCGGGACGCAGACCCCCCGCCAGGTCGCCGACGCCATCGCCGCGACGCTCACCGGCCCGCTGTCCAACCGGGGCGGCGTCAGCCCGTCCGAGATCAACGCCGAGCGCGCCGTGGCGGACTTCCGCGCCGCGTACGCCGACTTCCTGAACGTGCCCGCGAACGGCGTCGTCCACGGCCGCAGCGCCACCCAGCTGACGTACGACTTCTCCCGGCACCTCGCCAAGACCTGGCGCGCGGGCGACGAGATCGTCGTCAGCCGGCTGGACCACGACTCCAACGTCCGGCCCTGGCTCCAGGCGGCCGTGCGGGCCGGGGTGACGGTCCGCTGGATCGAGATCGACCCGGAGACGACCGAGCTGGACCTCGGCACCTACGAACGGGCGCTGACGCCCCGGACCCGGCTGGTCGCGGTCACGGCGGCCTCCAACGTGCTCGGCACCAAGCCGCCCCTGCGCCGCATCGCCGACCGGGCCCACGAGGTCGGCGCCCTGGTGTACGTGGACGGCGTCCACTTCGCCGCGCACCATCCGGTGGACGTGCCCGCGCTCGGCGCCGACCTGTTCGTGTGCTCGCCGTACAAGTTCCTCGGACCGCACTGCGGGGTGCTCGCGGCGGACCCCGAACTCCTCGGCACCCTGCGCCCGGACAAGCTCCTGCCCTCCCCCGACACCGTCCCGGAGCGCTTCGAGTTCGGCACCCTGCCGTACGAGATCCTGGCGGGCGCCACCGCGGCCGTCGACTTCCTCGCGGCGGCCGACCCGGGCCCGGGGGCCGGGCGCCGGGAACGGCTGGCGCACTCGCTGGCCGCCCTGCACGCGCACGAGCGGACCCTGCGGACCCGACTCCAGGACGGCCTGCGGGAGTTGGGCGACGCGGTCACCCTGCACTCGAAGGCCGCCGACCGCACCCCGACCCTCCTGATGACCCTCGAAGGCCTCGACGCCCGCGACGCCCAGACCCACCTGGCCGCTCGGGGCGTGGTGGCGCCGGCGGGGTCCTTCTACGCCTACGAGCCCTTCACCGCCCTGAAGATCGAGAACCCGGCGCTGCGGGTGGGCCTGGCTCCCTACAACACCGCGGACGATGTGGACCGGTGCCTGGAGGGTCTTGCCGGGTTTCTCTCCACCGCGCCCGGATCGTGAGCGGTTCGCCTGCCGACGCCCGCCGGCCCCGCGAAACCCGCGGGGCCGGCCGGGATGTCCGCTTCGTCAGAGGGTCATGCCCGGGTCCTGCGGGCGGATCCGGCCGCGCCAGCCGCCGGCTTCGCCGCCGCCGCTCTCGATGTAGTCCTTGAAGCGGCGCATGTCCCCCTTCACCCGGTGGTTGATCACACCGAGCGCGTCCGCGCCCTTCTCGGCGGCTCCGGTCGGCTCGACGTCCATCGTGAGCTCCACCCGGGTGTGCGTGTCGTCCAGCCGCTCGAACCGGACCGACCCGCGCTGCTGGGTGTCACCGCCGACGGAACGCCAGGTGATCCGGTCGTCGGCCAGCTGGTCGACGATCTCCGTGTCGAACTCGCGCCGCACCCCGCCGATGCTGGTGGTCCAGTGGTTGTGCCGGTCGTCGAGCTGGGTGACCTCGTCGACGCCCTCCATGAAATTCGGGAAGTTCTCGAACTGGGTCCACTGGTCGTAGGCCCTGCGGAGCGGGACCTCCACGTCGACCGTTTCCTTGACCGTGCTCATCGATCCCTCCTGGTCCGCTCGTGGGGGGCTCGGCCGCCGGTGGGCCGGCCCCGCGCGTCTACGAGGCGCCGGGTACCCGGGAAAGGCGGCGTAAACGATCGTCGGCCGACTCGGTCCGCGTGTCAGTTTCACGAAGGGGGCAACTCGGCGGCCATGAACGCCGAGAGAGAGTTCCGCGGGTCCCACTGGCTCGAGACCGCGCCGCCCGGCGCGCCCGCTCCCCCACCGGCCGGCGACCTCACCGTCGACGTCGCCGTGGTCGGCGGCGGCATCGCGGGGCTGAGCACGGCCTGGGAACTGGCCCGGCGGGGACGCGAGGTCGCCGTCCTGGAGGCGGGGCGCCTCGCCGCCGGCGTCACCGGGCACACAACCGCCAAGCTCACCGCCCTGCACACCCTGATCTACGACCGTCTGCGCCGCAGCCGCGGCCCCGAGGGCGCCCGGCTGTACGCGCGCTCCCAGTCGGACGCGATCCGGCACGCCGCCGAGACCGCGGCCGAGCTCGGCGTCGACTGCGAGTGGGAGGACGCCGCGGCCCTCACCTACGCCGAGGACCCTCGGCGCGTCGCGGAACTGCGGGCGGAGGCGGAGGCGGCACGGGAGGCGGGGCTGCCGGCCGAGTTCGTCACCGAGACGGAGCTGCCCTTCGCGGTCGCCGGCGCGGTCCGGGTGAGCGGACAGGCCCAGTTCCATCCCCGGAAGTACCTGCTGGCGCTCGCCGACGACCTGCGCCGGCACGGCGGCTCGGTGTACGAGGACACCCGGGTCGTCGGGCTCGACGAGGGCGAACCCTGTGTGCTGTCGACCGACGCGGGCGTGTCGGTGCGCGCCCGTGACGTCGTGATCGCCACGCACTACCCGATCTTCGACCGGGCCCTGCTCTTCACCCGGCTCTCGCCGCGCCGGGAACTGGTCGTGGCCGGCGTGATCGACGAGGAGCACGCCCCGCGCGACATGTACATCACCCCGGAGCAGGACACGCGCTCCGTGCGCACGGCACCCCTCGACTCCGGCGGGCGCCTGCTGATCGTCACCGGGGAGCACTTCACTCCCGGCGCCGCCGACGTCGAGAAGCGGTTCGCCCGGCTGTCCGGCTGGGCCGAGAGCCGCTTCCCCGGGGTCGAGCTCACCCACCGCTGGGCCACCCAGGACAACGACTCCACCGACTCGGTCCCGCTCGTCGGCCCCCTGCACCCCGGCAGCCGTCACACCTATGTGGCGACCGGGTTCGGCGGCTGGGGTCTGAGCGGCGGCATCATGGCGGGCCGCCTGCTCGGCGACCTGGTGACCGGACACGAGGTCGAGTTCAGCGGCCTGTACGACCCGCGCCGGCTGGCCTCCGTGATGCGCGAGGGCGGGGCGTTCCTGAAGCACCAGGCCCAGGTGGCCCGGCACTTCGTCGGTGACCGGATACCGCCGCTGACCGGGCCGGCGCCGGAGGACATCCCGCCGGGCGAGGGCGCCGTGGTGCGGGTGGGCACGGGCCAGTACGCCGTGAGCCGCGACGAGCACGGTCAGCTCCGGGCGGTCTCCGCCACCTGCACCCACCTGGGCTGCGTCGTGGCCTTCAACCGCGCGGAAAAGGCGTGGGAGTGCCCCTGCCACGGCTCCCGTTTCGCGCCGGACGGCAGCATCCTCCAGGGGCCCGCGGTACGGCCGCTGAAGAAGCGAGAGCTGTGAGCTTTACGACGTTTTCGGTCATTTACCCGGGGAACCCGATCCCACGTCATCGAGAGCCGGAACCGGCTCATCCTCGGACAGACCAGAGAGAAGTTGAAGCGCCGTGACCGCGCGCACCCTCAAGAAGAAAGTCCTGCACGTGCCCGAGACCGGCTGGACGAAGGCCGCCCGTCAGCGCGAAGGCAAGCCGATACGCACCTGTGTCGCCGCCGTGGAGGACACCGGCTCGCGCGGCCCGGCCCGCCCGATCGCGGAGTGGAACATCGTCCGGGGCGAGGACTGAGCAGTCGTCCCCGGCGAGGACCGACGTACCCACCGACCTCGGAGCGACGGTGAAGGCACTCGTCATCAACTGCACCCTCAAGAAGTCTCCCGAACCCTCCAACACCGAGGCACTGGCCTCGGTGGTGGCGCGCCGGCTCGCCGAGCGGGACGTGGAGGTGGGCTCGGTACGGGCCGTCGACCTCCAGCTCGCCCCCGGCGTGGTCACCGACGCCGGTGACGGCGACGAGTGGCCCCGGGTCCAGGCGCGGATCCTGGATTCGGAGATCCTGATCATCGCCTCTCCGACCTGGCTGGGCCGGCCGTCGTCGGTGGCCCAGCGGGTGCTGGAGCGCATGAACGCGATGATGTCCGAGACGGACGACGAGGAGCGTCCCGTCGCCTACAACCGGGTGGCCGGCGTCGTGGTCACCGGCAACGAGGACGGCGCCCACCACGTCATCAGCGAGATCTCCGGCGCGCTCGCCGACATCGGCTTCACGATTCCGGGCCAGGCGTGGACGTACTGGCACCTCGGCCCGGGCCCCGGACCCGACTACCTGGAGGAGCAGCGCGGCCGGGACTGGGCGCACCGCACCGGTCAGGCCATGGCCGACAACCTGCACGGAGTGGCACGGGCCCTGTCCGTGTCGCCGTTGCGGGCCCCCGTCTGACGAGGCCGAGGAAGGTGTTCATGACGGCCGACGCCCTCACCGCCGCCCCTCCGCTGCGCTGCTGGGTCCCCCGCGGCGTCTACCCCCCGCAGACCGACAGCCGTCTCCTCGGGCGTGCGATGCGCCGCGAAGGGGTCACGGCCTGGACGGACGTACTGGATCTCGGCACCGGAAGCGGCATCCTCGCGGTGGAGGCGGCACGCCTCGGCGGCCGGGTCACCGCGGTCGACATCTCCTGGCGGGCGCTCGCCGCCACCTGGTGCAACGCCCTGCTGAACGGCCAGACCCTCAGCGTGCGCCACGGCGACCTGGCGGAGGCCGTGCCCGGCCGCCGCTTCGACCTGGTGCTCTCCAACCCGCCCTATGTGCCCGCCCCCGACGCCGGTCCGCCCAGGGGCCCCGCACGGGCCTGGGACGCCGGGCACGACGGCCGGCAGCTGATCGACCGCATCTGCGACACCGCGCCCACGCTGCTGCGCCCGACGGGGACGCTGCTGCTCGTCCACTCGCATCTGTGCGACGTCGGCGCCACCCTGACCCGCCTGTCGGACGCCGGGCTGCGCGGGAAGGTCGTCGACCGGACCCGGCTGCCCTTCGGCCACGTCCTGCGGTCACGGATGGCCTGGCTGAACGGACAGGGGCTGACCGCCGACGGTACGACGACGGAGGAGCTGGTGGTGATCCGTGCCGAACACACCTGAACGCCCCCGCCCGGTCCGCGTCCGCGTGCAGCGCGACGGACCGCTGCTGGTCGAGGGGCCGGTCGAAGTGGTGGGCGAGAACGGCGAGGTGACGGCCTCCGACCGGTTCACCGTGGCGATCTGCACCTGCCGCCGCAGCCGAATCTTCCCCTGGTGCGACACCAGCCACCGGCGCCGCGCCCCGCGCACCGGCGAGAGCGGGGCCACGTGAGCCAGGCCCGCCCCCGACAGCAGTCACGACACCGGCCGCCCCCGCTGCCCGCACCCCGCGGCACGCTCTCCTCGGCCGTGACGGCCCTGCTCAGCGGCTCGCGGGACGCTACGAACCTGCCCTCCCCCGAAGGCGCCGACCCGTACGGCGACGACCTGCAACTGGCCCTCTACGTCCTCTACGAGCTGCACTACGAGGGCTTCCAGGACGTGCCCGAGCACCTCGAATGGGACGGCGGGCTGCTGACGTACCGCGCGGCGCTGGAGGACCGCTTCCTGGGCGCGCTGCGCCGGGACGTGCCGGTCGACGGCACCGACACGGCCGGTGATGCGCTGGACGAGCTCCAGGTCGAACCGGTGGACGCCCCCGGCAGCGTCTCGCACTTCCTGCGCGACCGGGGCGACCTCGGCCACCTGCGCGAATACGCGGCACTGCGCTCGCTCTACCACCTCAAGGAGGCCGACCCGCACGCCTGGGTCATCCCCCGGCTGCACGGGCGGGCCAAGGCGGCCATGGTCGCCGTCGAGTTCGACGAGTTCGGCGGCGGCCGCGCCGACGAGATCCACGCCCAGCTGTTCGCCGACCTGATGGCGGACCTCGGGCTGGAGACGGCGTACGGGCACTACGTGGACGCGGCGCCCGCCGAGGCGCTGGCCACCGTCAACCTGATGTCCCTGCTCGGGCTGCACCGGGCGCGGCGCGCGGCGCTCATCGGGCACTTCGCCGCCGTCGAGGTCACCTCATCGCCGGCCTCGCGCCGCCTCGCCGAGGCCCTGGGCCGGGTGGACGCGGGCCCGGCGGCCGTGCGGTTCTACGCCGAGCACGTGGAGGCGGACGCAGTGCACGAGCAGGTCGTACGGCACGACGTCGTCGGCGGGCTGCTGGAGAGCGAGCCGGAGCTGGAGGCCGACGTGGTGTTCGGGATCCGCGCGACCACCCACCTGGAGGACCGGCTGGCGGCGACGCTGCTCGGTGCCTGGCGCGGGGGCGGCACGGCACTGCGCGTGTCCTGACCCGCGGGATTCGTTCAGTACGCATCAAATTCGCCGGACGGGGTACCCCCGGCCCGTGAGAATCAGTGTGCTGGACGCGGGATCCAACACGGTCCGACTGGCCGTGTGCGACGTGGGGGACGGGGTACCGCTGCCGGTACACACCGCGAAGTGGAAGCTACGGCTCTCCGAACAGGTGGACGGTGACGGCCGGCTCGGTGAGGAGGCCACCGAGCATCTGGTCAAGGCGCTGAGCGCGGCCGTCGACATGGCTCGGCAGTGGGACGCCCCGGAACCGCTGGCGTTCGCGACGGCCGTGGTGCGCGACGCGCCCGACCGGGCGGAGGTCCTGAGTACGGTGCACGGCCGGACCGGGCTGCGGCTGCGGGTGCTGCCGGGCGAGGCGGAGGCCCGGCTGACGTTCCTGGGCGCTCGGCGCTGGATGGGGTGGCGCTCCGGCCCGCTGGCCCTGTTCGACATCGGCGGCGGCTCCCTCGAAGTGGCCTTCGGCCGGGGCCGTACACCGGATTTCGCGGCCTCCCTGCCGCTCGGCGCCAACCGGCTCACCAACGAGTTCTTCCGCACCACCGATCCGCCCACGCCGTCCGAGGTGGCCGCCCTGCGCCGGAAAGTGCGGCACGAGCTGCGGGACGTCACCGCCCGCATCCGCTGGGAGCATCCGCACACCGCCGTCGCCACCTCCCGCACCTTCCAGCAGCTGGCCCGGCTGTGCGGCGCCGCTCCCGGCCGCCGGGGCCCCTTCGTCGAGCGGGTCCTGTCCCGCCGCGACCTGCGCTGCTCGATCGACCGGCTGATCGGCCTGTCCGTGGCCGAGCGGGCCGGGCTTCCCGGCATCTCCGCCCCGCGCGCCCGGCAGTCCCTGGCGGGCGCGGTCATCGGCCACTCCGCGATGAAGCTCAGCGGCCTGAGATCCCTGGTGATCTGCCCGTGGGCCCTGCGCGAGGGCATCCTCCTGCGCTACCTGGAGGAGGGCGCCGACTGGTGGGCCGACCTGGAGCTGCACGACGCCGTGGGCCGGGACCCGCACGGAGCACGCTCCCTGCGCGTGGCCACGCCCTCGTCGGTGTCCTGAGGCGGCCCTCGGGCCCGCTCCCCCGGGCCCGGCGAGCCGGCATGTGCGCCGGCTCCCGGGGAACCCGGCGCGCATGGGAGCAAACCACTCCGAGGCCCCGATCCTGGAGGCCCTCACCCGCTATCAGCAGGTCGACGAACTGGGTTTCACACCTCCCGGCCACAAACGGGCCCGCGGCGCGGATCCACGCGCCCGCGCGGTCCTGGGCGACGCCGTGTTCTTCGGGGACGTCCTCGCCAACGGCGGTCTGGACGACCGGCTTGCCCGGGGCCGGGTGCTGTCGCGCGCCGAGCATCTGATGGCCGACGCCGTGCACGCGGAGCACACGTTCTTCTCCACGTGCGGCAGTTCCCTGTCGGTGAAGGCCGCCATGCTCGCGGTGACCTGCCCGGGCCACCGGCTCCTCGTCGGGCGGGACGCGCACAAGTCGGTGGTGGCCGGACTCATCCTGTCCGGGGTCGACCCGGTGTGGGTGGAACCCCAGTGGGACGCCTCCCGGCATCTCGCCCACGCTCCCTCCCCGGCCGCCTACGACAAGGCGTTCACCGAGCATCCGGACGCCGACGGAGCCCTGGTCACCAGCCCCACGCCGTACGGGTCGGCGGCCGATCTCGGGGCCATCGCCGAGGTCTGCCACCGGCGCGGCAAGCCGCTCATCGTCGACGAGGCGTGGGGTGCCCATCTGCCGTTCCACGACGATCTGCCGACCTGGGCCATGGACGCGGGCGCCGACATCTGCGTGACCAGCATCCACAAGATGGGCAGCGGTCTGGAACAGGGCTCGGTCTTCCACCTCCAGGGCGACCTGATCGACCCCGCCGAGCTGGCCTCCCGGGCCGACCTGCTCGGCACCACCAGCCCGAACGTCCTGATCTACGCCGGGATCGACGCCTGGCGCCGGCAGATGGTCCAGCACGGACACGAACTCCTCGGCCGGGCCCTGGAGCTGGCCGGACGCACCCGGGCGGCCATCGAGGCGATCGACGGCTTCCACGTCAACGACGCGCGGGACTTCTGCGGCCCCGGCCTCGCCGCCGATTTCGACCCGCTCCCGGTCGTCATCGACATCGGCGAACTCGGCACCAGCGGCTACCACGCGGCGGACTGGCTGCGGAGCCGCCACCACCTCGACACCCACCTCTTCGACCACCGGCGCATCAGCACCCAGCTCACCCACGCCGACGACGAGGAGACCACGGCGCGGCTGCTCACGGCCCTGCGCGAGCTGTCCGACCATGCCACCGAGCTGCGTGACGCCCCCTAGGTCGCCGTGCCGTCCCCGGACGAGCTGCGCACGGACCAGGCTCTGCTGCCCAGGGACGCCTACTTCGCACGGTCCGAGCAGGTTCCCGCCGGCGGGGCCGTCGGCCGGATCGCCGCCGAGATGATCACTCCCTACCCGCCCGGCATCCCCGTGGTCCTGCCCGGCGAGCGCCTGACCGAGCCGGTGCTGAAGTACCTGGTCACCGGGGTCGAGGCCGGGATGTTCCTGCCGGACGCGGCCGACCGCGACCTGAGCACCGTACGGGTCGTCGCCGAGGACTGAGCGGTCCGGGAGCCGGCCTCGGGGAGGGCTGTATTACGTGCGCTTCTCCCGTTAGCCCGGTCGGCCCCCCGGGTACCCGGCGCCGCGTCCGCGGAACCGCGACCACCGCGCCACCTGGGAGAACGCGATGCCTGACTTCGGATACTTCCTGTCGTCCGAGGAGCACAGCCCGGCAGAACTCGTCGAGCAGGCCCGGATGGCCGAGCAGGCCGGCTTCGACTCCCTGTGGATCTCGGATCACTACCACCCGTGGAACGACGAACAGGGCCAGAGCCCGTTCGTGTGGACGGTGATCGGCGCGCTGTCCCAGGCCGTGTCGCTGCCGGTGGAGACGGCGGTGACCTGTCCGCTCGTGCGCACGCATCCGGCAGTGATCGCCCAGGCGGCCGCCACCAGCGCGGCACAGCTGGGCGGCCGTTTCCGGCTGGGGGTCGGCACCGGTGAGGCGCTCAACGAGCACATCCTGGGCACCCACTGGCCGGAGGCGCCGGTGCGGCTGGAGATGCTGGAGGAGGCGTTGCAGATCATCCGGCAGCTGTTCACCGGCGAGCGGGTCAGCCATCGCGGCAAGCACTACACGGTGGAGAACGCCCGCCTCTACACGCTGCCCGACGAGCCGGTGCCGATCGACGTCTCCGCCTTCGGCCCGCAGGCCGCCGAGGTCGCCGCGCGCATCGGCGACGGACTGATCACGATGACCCCCGACGCCGCCATGGTCGAGCGCTTCCGCCGCGGCGGGGGCGGCGCCAACCCGGTGTACGGCGGGCTCAAGGTGTGCTGGGGCCCGGACCGGCAGGAGGCGCTGCGCACCGCGCACCGACTGTGGGCGAACGAGCAACTGCCCGGGGAACTCCCGCAGATCCTGCCCACCCCGAGCCACTTCGAGCAGGCGTCCACGATGGTCACCGAGGATCAGGTGGCGGACGCCGTGCCGTGCGGCGACGACGCGGACGCGCATCTGGAGGCCCTCACCGCGTTCGTGGACGCGGGGTTCGACACCGTGTACGTCAACCAGATCGGCAAGGACCAGCAGGGCTTCTTCGACTTCTACCGCACCAAGATCCTGCCGGCCCTGCGCGGCTGACAGGCGTCCGAAGGCAGGCAAGGCCATGAACGGGTCCGCGGACAGCACGGGACCGGCCCTCGTCGTGATCGACATGATCAACACCTACGACCACGCGGACGCCGAACTGCTCGAACCGTCCGCCCGCCGCGTCGTACCCGTCCTGGTGGACCTGATCGGCAGGGCGCGGGAGGCGGACGTACCGGTGGTCTACGCGAACGACAACTTCGGGCTCTGGCGCTCCCACCACGGTGAACTCGTCGACGCCGCCCTGTCCGGCCCGCACGCCGATCTCATCGAGCCGATCAAGCCCGACGACAACTCCCTCTTCGTGGTCAAGGCCCGCCACTCGATCTTCTACGAGACCCCGCTGTCCTATCTGCTGTGGCAGCTGCGGGTACGGCACATCGTGCTGTGCGGCCAGGTGACGGAGCAGTGCGTCCTGTACTCGGCGCTGGACGCGCACATCCGCCACCTGGACGTCACCGTGCCGCAGGACGCCGTCGCCTCCATCCATCCCCATCTCGCGGAAGCCGCCCTGGAGATGATGGACCGCAACATGGGCGCCCGGATCGTGGCGGCGAAGGAGGTCGACTTCGCGCCTCCCGCCCGGAGCGGGGAAGCGGACCCCGGCCCACCCACCCGCTAGCGCGGCCGCACCGCCGCTCCTGAACGACCGCGATCACGGGCTCCGCTGAGCCCCGCTCCGCTCCACCCGCGCGGCCGACGCGCGGTCCGAGGGGATGGCGGTCGGTGTGGTGAGGGTGGTCAGGGCGATGCGGTCACCGGGGCGGACGCCGCTGTAGAACCACTTGGCGTCCTCGGGGCCGAGGGCGATCCAGTCGTCGGCGGCGGAGTAGGCGCCCAGGTCCAACTCCTTGGTGTAGGTGCCGATGTGGAGGAACCGGCCCTCTGCGTCGCGCAGCTCCACCACGTAGGGGACGCTCACCTTGCCGGACTCCTTGCCGGGCACGTCGACCGGCAGGTCGCGCGTGGTGTCCTTCGCGGTCACCGTCAGCGGGCCCGTGAGCCCCGACCGGTCGTCGGACACCGACAGGACCGGCAGCAGCCGGCCGTCGACGGTGAGGGTGCGTTCGGGCAGGGAGAGCGTGCCCGCGACGGGGTCGGGCGCGGACGAGGACGGGGACGGCGGTGCCGACGGGTCCGGCGGACTCACCGTGCCCTCCGCTGCCGGGATCCGGGGCGTGACCGGCTGGTCTGCCTGCCCGTCCAGGGCGGGCTTCAGGGCGAGGCCCAGCAGTACGAGGGCCGCGGTCCCCGTGCCGAGGACCACTGCGGTACGGCGGCGTCTGCGGCGCGTCGCGCGGACCCGGATGCCGGCGCCATCGACAGCCGGCGGCGTCGCCCCGTGCTCGGCCAACTCGCGCAGCGCGGCGGAGAGTTCATCGGACACGGCCGCTCTCCTCCCGTACCGGCCCCTCGGCCTCGTCCACCGCGAGGTGCTTCGCCAGCGCCGCCCGTCCCCGCGCCAGCCTCGCCTTGACCGTGCCCACGGGCGCACCGGTCTCGGAGGCTACCTGCTGGACGCTCAGGTCGCACAAATGGTGCAGGACGATCGCCATCCGCTGTGCCTCGGGCAGTTCGCGCAGGGCGGCCACGAGCGCGGTGTGCTCGGGGTCCGGCCCCGGCACGGACGTCGGCGGCGGCGTACGCCGTACCAGTTCCAGCCAGCGCTTCGCGCGCCGCCAGCGGCTCACCGCCAGCCGCATGGCCACCGTGCGGATCCACGCCTCGGGGGCGCTGTCCGCCAGGAACTGCGCCCGCCGGTCCCAGGCCCGTACGAACGCCTCCTGTACGACGTCCTGGGCCTCGCCGTGGTCACCGGTGAAGGCGTACAGCTGGCCGGTCAGCCGGGGGAACGCGGCAGCGTAGAAGGCGTCGAACTCGTCCTCGGTCATACCCCCACCGGAATCCGTGTCCTCTCGTGCAACCCGTCCGCCTCCGCCGTGCGTACAGGTCCCGTTGGTCGCACAGGTCGCATCCAGCGAAGCGCAACCCCACCTGAAAGACGGCTCACACGGGTTTCAGGCTCCCTCGGGTGAGGCGGGGTCGCTCATCGGCTGCTCAACCTACCCGCGCCCGCGACCACGACCGTGTTCCCGAGTCGAAGGACCGCCCACGTGCCACCCACCCACGACGTGCTCCCCGCCGGCCATGACTTCGCCGCCTACGCCCGTGCCAACTGGCCCCGGCTGGTGGTGACCGCGCGGCTGCTCACCGACGATCCGGGGGCGGCGCGGGAGCTGGTGCGCACCACGCTGGTGCGGATGTGCGCCCGGTGGCGCCGCGTTCCGCGCGACGATGTGGACTTCCATGTCCGGCGCGCTCTGGTGCGCGGCCATCTGCGCCCGCTGCGTGGCCGGCGGGCCGCGCGGACACGGGTCGTTCTGGTGCTGCGGATCTGGGAGGGGCTCGGGGACGCGGAGACCGCCCAGTTGCTGGGGTGTTCGGTGGGCGCGGTGCGGGCGCGTTACAGACACGGTCTCAGGACGGCCGGAGCCGAACCCGGGCGGCTGCGCGAGGAGTACGCCCGTGCCGTGACGGACGTCGTCCCGTCCGAGGTGCCGCTGGCGGACGTCGAGGCGCTGGGCCGGGTCCGGCGGCGACGCCGGGTGGCCGTCACCTCCGCCGGGTGCGCGGCGCTGCTCACGACGGCCCTGCTGCTCGCCGCCGGCCAGGTCGGCAACGGCGGTGCGCGGGACGGGCGTTCCGGGGGCGAGGCCCGTGCGGCGACGGTCCCGGTCCGGGTCGTGGCGCCCGGCGAGCGGGTGACCGCCGGGCCGGGGTTACGGGTGTGGCTGACCGCCGACGGCGGGCACTGGTCGGTGCCGGTGGCCGTCCCGGGGGAGCGGGGCCGGCTCCCGCTGGACGAAGCGGGCGTCGACGTACGGGTGGACAGCGTGGACGGCGGGTTCCTGCTGTCGGGCCTCTTCCGCGGGCTGGACGGCGAGCCGGGCCGGGTCCAGGTGCGGACCGGCGACGGTACGACCACCGCGAAGGTGCTGGTCCTGGCGGGCAGTCCGGGCTGGGGCCTGTGGTACGCCGGCACACCCGTGCCCGAACAGGAGATGAAGTCGCTGCTGTCCGCCGAGGGTGACGAGGAGCTCGTCACGGTGTACGACACCGCCGGCAAGGTCGCCGCGCGGTCGGACCGCGAACGGTGGCGCGTATGAACCGCGACGGAAGCGACCGGGCACGGCCGTCGAGGCGGAGGTCGCCGTCGACGCCCCGGCACCGCGAGCGCGCCCCGCTGCGGATCCGGTTCCGCCGCACCCGGGGCCGGCGGCTCCGCCAGCTGGGCTACGGCCTCGTCACGCTGGTCGCGGCCCTGTGCGCGGCGGCCGTGGTGGCGTACCAGCTGACGACCATCCCCGAGCCGCACCCCGAGACCGTCACCCAGAGCACCGTCTTCCTCGACACGGAGGGCGCCTATCTGGGCCGGCGCGGTCCGGTGGACCGCCAGGACGTCCCCCTGTCGGCGGTCCCCCGGCATGTGCAGGAGGCGGTGATCGCCGCGGAGAACCGCTCCTTCCGCACCGACCGCGGGATCTCGCCGCGGGCCGTCGCGCGGGCCACGCTCGCGACCCTGACGGGCGGCGCCCCGCAGGGCGGTTCCACCATCACCCAGCAGTACGTGAAGAACGCGCTGCTCAGCCCGGAGCGTTCGCTGTCCCGCAAGGCACGTGAGGCGCTCGTCGCGATCAAGCTGGACCGCACCCGGAGCAAGGACGAGATCCTCCAGGGCTATCTCAACACCGTGTACTTCGGCCGGGGCGCCGCCGGGATCCAGTCCGCCGCGCGCAACTACTTCGGCGTGGACGCCCGCCGGCTCACGGTCGCGCAGGGCGCCGCGCTCGCGTCCATCGTCAACATCCCGTCGTACTACGAGAAGGCGGGCTCCGATCCGAAGGTGACCGCGAGACTGCGGGACCGCTGGGAGTGGGTGCTCGACGCGATGGCGGCGAGCGGGAGCATCAGCGCGCGGCAGCGGGCGGCGGCGCGGTTCCCGGCGTTCCGGTTCTATCCGCCGGGCGAGACCGAGGGGCAGCGGCAGTATCTGATCGACGTCGCCGCGAAGGAGGCCGCCGACCGGCTCGGCATCACCGAGGACCAGCTGGCGAGCGGCGGCTACACCGTGACGACCACCTTCGACCTGGGGCTTCAGGACAGTGCCACGCAACTGGTGCAGGGCCACCCCGGCGGCAAGGGCGGTGTGCGGGTGCACACCGCCGTGGTGGGGATGGTGCCGGGCGACGGGGCGGTACGGCTGCTGTACGGGGGCTCGGACTACGCGCGCCAGCCGTTCAACGACGCGGTGAGCGGGGCCGTGGAGGCGGGGACGGCGCTGGAGCCGTTCAGTGGACTCGCGCCGCCCGGCGGCCCCCTGCGGCGGCTGCTCGGCACTCCGGCGCCGACCCCGCTGAACCTGACGTCGGCGTACGCGGCGCTGGCGGCGGACGGCACGTACGCGACGCCGTACACCGTCGCGCGCATCACCCGCGAGGGCCGCACCGTCTACCGGGCGCGGCCCGACGTCCGACGGGTGCTGGGCGAGAAGGAGGCACTGATGGCGGCCGCCCGGGCTGGAGCCCCGCCGTCCCCCGTCGACTTCGTCGGCCCGGCCACGAAGGGCTTCACCACCGGCGGCGCGGGCGGCGGCAGCACCCGCCGGACCGTATGGACCACCGCCTACGACAGCCGGCTCACCCTGACGGTCGCCCTGTTCGCCGACCGGCCGGGGCCGGGGAAGGGCACGAGGAGGCCGGCGCTGCTCCCGAACGAGCCGGCGCCGGTCGGGTTCGCGGAGGGGGTGGCGGCGGGGATCAGGGAGGCGGCCGACTGAGGCGGCGGCTCCCTCGGCGCCCGCCGCCGCGCGGCGGAACCGCTCAAGGAAAGTCCGGCTGCGGGCGGGTGAATCCGCGGGCGGGGCGAGTGGGAGCGGGCCGACGGCGGGAAGGGCATTGGCCGTAACGGACCGGCCATGGCGAGTGATGGGCAGGGAGCGTCCCGATGCCGAAGTTCCTGATCCAGGCGACCTACACCCCCGAGGGCACCAGGGGGCTGCTCGCGGAGGGCGCGAGTGGCCGGCGAGCCGCCGTCGAGCAGGTCGTCAGCGGCCTCGGTGGCACGGTCGAGGCCATGTACTTCGCCTTCGGGCAGGACGACCTCGTCATCATCCTCGACTTCCCCGACCCGGTGTCGATGGCCGCCGCCAGCCTCACCGTCAAGGCCAGCGGCGCCCTCCACACCCGGGCCACGCCGCTGCTCACCGTGGAGGAGATCGACGACGCGGCCCGACGGCAGGTCGCGTTCCGCGCGCCGGGGGCCTAGGTGTGCTGTCCGGACAGCACACCTAGGCCCCTCTCGCCTGCTTGAACCGTTCGGCCGCCGCCGTGAGATCCACGATCGGGGCGGGATAGTCCAGACCCGCGCGGTCGGCGTCGTCCAGGCCCGGGAGGCGGTGGATCGTCCGGGCGTCGAGGTCCCGGAGCTCGGGGAGCCAGCGGCGTACGTACTCCCCGTCGGGGTCGAAGCGGCGTTGCTGGACCAGCGGGTTGAGGATCCGGTTCGGCCGGGTGTCCGTGCCGGTGCCGGCGACCCACTGCCAGTTGAGCTGGTTGTTGGCGAGATCGCCGTCCACGAGCAGGTCCAGGAAGTGGCGGGCGCCCACCCGCCAGTCCACGTACAGCGTCTTGGTCAGAAAGCTCGCCACGAGCATCCGGGCCCGCCCGTGCATCCAGCCCTCGTGGCGCAGCTGCCGCATGGCCGCGTCGACCAGGGGGTATCCGGTACGGCCGTCCCGCCAGGCCTCGGTCTGCCGCGTGGCGCGGCGCCAGCGGTCGTGCCGGGGGCGGTAGTCGTGGCCGGCCGAGTCGGGCCGGGCCGCGAGGACCTGGTGGTGGAAGTCCCGCCAGGCGAGCTGCCGTACGAACGCCTGCGCGCCGGCGTTGTCCTTCGCCCGGGCCCGGTGCAGCAGTTCGGTCGGTGACAGACAGCCGAAGTGCAGGTAGGGGGAGAGCCGGGAGGTCGCGTCCGCGGCCAGGTCGTCGTGCCGCTCCTCGTACGCGGCCAGTGGGCCCGTCAGCCAGGACCGCAGCCGGCGCCGGGCCTCGGACTCGCCGCCTGTGGGCAGGCCCGGCGAGGCGCTGCCCGACGCGAGGGACCCGGCGCCCGGCAGCCGGTCCGAGCGGACCTCCGGCACCGGTACCGCCCTCGGGGCTTGCAGCACACCGCGCACGGAGGTGCTCTCCCAGCGGCGGAAGTACGGCGTGAAGACCGCGAAGTGGTCCTTGCCGCCCGGCGTGAGCGCCCCCGGCGGCACGACCGTCAACGAGGCGTCGTGGACGCGCAGTTCACGCCGGTCGTCGGCCAGCCGCGCGCGCAGCCGTTCCTCGCGCCGCGTCGCGTACCGGCTCACCCCGGCCGCGATGTGGACCGCGTCGGCCCCGGTCTCCGCCGCCACCCGGCACGTCTCCTCGACCACGTCCCCGGACCGCACCACCAGGCGACCGCCCCGCGCGCGCAGGGCGTCGTCGAGATCGGCCAGGCTGTCGGCGAGGAACGCCGCCCGGTTCGGCACGACGAACCCGGTTCCGCGCAGCCCGCTGTCGACGACGAACAGCGGCACCACGCGTTCCGCCTCCTTCAGCGCGGCCCGCAGGACCGGGTTGTCGTGCACGCGAAGGTCCGCGGTGAACAGGGCGACCGAAACCCGCACAGTCAGGTCCTTTCCCGTGCCGGAGGGAGGGGCTGTCCCGTCCTATCGCGGGCCCGCGGTCGTGCTCCGCCAGCACGCCCGGGAGTCGCCCGGACGGGGCAGGCGCGGTGCGGCTCTCCCCGGGACCGCTCCTCAGGACTGCTCCCCGGGACCCCTCCCCGTGGACGGGCCGTACGGTCGCGGCGCCTGTCCGCGGACCTTGTCGGACCTCGGACTTCGCACCTTCGGACTTCGCAGGTTCGGACAATCACAGTGTGAGGTGATCCTTGATGCAGAGCTCTCCGCGTCAGCCGGGGCGGATGCCCGCGGCGGTGGTCTTCGTCCTCGTGGTCGTCGCCGCGCACGCGCTGGGTACGGTCATCGGCGGCTGGGCGGTCCTCGACGAGAACCACAGCAAGCAGGAGCACGGCCAGGAACTGCTCATGCCGATGGGCCTGGCCTGGTTCACGGCACTGTTCGGCTGGGCGCTCGCGGCGCTTCAGGTGCACTGCGTCGTGCTGGCGCGCGGACGCCGCCCCTGGATCCGCGTGGTGCTCGCAGTGTGCCTGGTCTTCGTGGCGCTCTCGACGGCCCTCGGCTTCCTCGGCTCGCTCGCCGCCGGGACGCCCAGCGTCGCGGTCCTCCTGATCGCCGGGATCGACGTGGCCGCCGGGTGGGTGGTACTCGGTGAGAAGGGGCGGCGTTGGTTCTCCGGCGGTGGAACTCACTGGGCGGGGCGGACGTTGGCAGGGTGACACGCGAAGAGCGCACGGACGACCTGAACGACACGGGCTGAAGCCGAGGTGGCACGGATGGCTATGTGGGACCGGATCAAGGACCAGGCGAAGGGTCTACAGCAGCAGGCCCAGGGCGCTCGGGGCGCCGGGAGCGGGCACGGGCGGCCGGGCTCCGGGTCCCGCGGCGGATCCAAGGCGCAGCTGGTCAGCACGCTGAAGTCCCAGCTCACCTCGCTGAAGACGGAGCTGAAGAGCGGTGCCTACCGGGACGCCAGCATGGCCATGTGCGCCCTGGTCGCCGCGGCCGACGGGCACGTCGACCCCGCCGAGCGGCAGCACGTGGAGTCGCTGATCCTGAACAACGACGTCCTACAGAACTTCCCGTCCGAGCAGCTGCGCACGCGTTTCAACAAGCATGTGGACCAGCTGGCGTTCAACTTCCAGCAGGGCAAGACCGAGGCCCTCCAGGAGATCGCCAAGGCGGCGAAGAAGCCGGCCGAGGCCAGGGCGGTCGTCCAGACCGGCTTCGTCGTGGCGGGCGCGGACGGATACATCGCGCCGGCCGAGGAGCAGGTCCTGCGCGAGGCGTGCTCGGTCCTCGGTCTGCCCACCCAGGAGTTCGGCCTCTGACCCGACCGGTGACGACGACGTCGGCGGGGCCGTCGTAGGCTGCCGGGCGAGGCAGCCGGTCCCGCCATGTCGTCAGGAGTGCTCGGCCCTCGGCCGGAGTGTGGCGCACGTCACGGAAGTCGACGTGGGGTGCCGGACAGCTCATTGAGGTGAGCACTCATATGCGATCCCGGGTACGGGCCGGGGAATCGAGCGCGTTCGCGGAGCTCTTCGACGCTTACGCCCGCGCCGTCTACAACCATGCCTTCCGGCTCACCGCCGACTGGTCCGTGGCCGAGGACGTGATGGCCGCGACCTTCCTGGAGGCATGGCGGCTGCGCGACCGGGTGGAACCCGAGGGCGGCTCGCTGCGGCCGTGGCTGCTGGGCATCGCCACCAACACCGCCCGCAACCAGTACCGCAGCAACCGGCGTTACCGCGCCGCCGCCAACGCCGCCGCGGCGGCCGAGCTGTCGGTGCCGGACCACGCGGACGAGGTGGCCGACCGGATCGACGACGGGCGCCGCGTCGCCACCGCCCTCACCGCCCTGGCCAGGCTGCGCGGACCGGAGCGCGAGGTCGTCACGCTCTGCCTGGTCGAGGGCCTGGACTACGAGGCCGCGGCGGTGGCGCTCGGGATTCCCGTCGGCACGGTCGCCTCCCGGCTCTCCCGGGCCCGCAAGAAGCTGCGCGCGCACGCCGAGGACCGGTCGGTGCGGGCCGCGGGCGGGACGTCATACGAGAAAGTTCGTGGAAATCGGGAAGGCGGCCGTGCCGCCCGACAGACAAGAGGTGATCACACCAGCGTGATCCGGCCCGCGCAGGAGGGAAACCGATGACCGCGAACACGTCCCGGCAGCACCCCGCCGACGGGGAGCAGAGCACGACGGAGCTGCTCTCCCGGACGGCGCGTGACCTGCCGACGGGCCGCCATGAGTTCCACAAGGAGCGTCTGATGGCCCAGATCCACGACATGCAGCAGGAAGAGCGCACGGCGGCACCGGCGCCCGCGAGGACCCGGCGACTGCGGATTCCGCGCCCGGCGATAGCGCTGCCCGTGACGGCGGTCGCCCTGGCGGCGGCGGTCGTCGCCGGGGTGTGGCAGAGCGGGGCCGGCACCGGCGGGGTCCGGGACAGCGGCGTCGCGACCGGACCGGCGCTGACCACGCGGATCGGCGCGGCGAGCAGCGAGGGCGTACCGCGGCTGCTGGGCGAGATCTCGCTGGCGGCGGCCGATGTGTCCCACCCGGAGGTCAAGCCGGGGCAGTTCGTGTACATCGAGTCCAAGGCCGCCGACACCTTCGTCAAGACCGTCGACGACAAGTCCAGCCTGGCCTCCCACGCGCTGCACACCCGTCAGGTGTGGGAGTCCCCGGACGGCACCGAGGGCTGGCTCATCGACCCGGCGGTCAACGACAGCCCCGAGGGCGAGACGCTGAGCCTGCCCGACGAGCAGGGCAACACCCCGAAGGCCCACCTCAACGCCCCGTCGTACGACTACCTCACGAAACTGACCACCGACCCCGCCGCGCTGCTCGCCAAGATCTACAAGGAGACCGAGGGGATGGGCAACTCCCCCGACCAGCAGGCGTTCACCACCATCGGCGACCTGCTCGGCGAGAGCTACCCCCCGGCGGAGCTGTACCCGGCGCTGTTCAAGGCCGCCGCGAAGATCCCCGGTGTGGTCGTGGTGGACGACGCGGTGGACGCCGCCGGACGGCACGGGGTGGCGGTCGCCCGGCTCGACGAGACCAGCGGGCAGCGCGAGGAGTGGATCTTCGACCGCGAGACCCACGTCTTCCTCGGCCAGCGCAGCGTGCAGGTCCGCGAGGCCGACGGCGCGGACGCCCTCATCACCCCCGGCACGGTGCTCTACACCAGCGCCGTCATGCAGCGGGCCATCGTCGACGAGATGAAGCAGACCCCGGCCCAGGCGGGCTGACCCCGGACACTGCCGCCCCCGGCCCCCTCACCCGTGGTGTGGTGGCGGGGGCGGCAGTGTCGTGAGGTCGGGGGCCGGTTCGGGCCAGACCAGCAGGAGCGGGCAGGTGGCGTGGTCGACGACGAAGCGGCTCGCCGGGCCGAGGCTGGGCGGGCCGAGGCGGGTGCGGTCGCCGTCGCGGGCCAGGACGAGCAGGTCGGCGTCCTGCGTCGCGGCGACCACCTCCCGCTCGACCCGGCCGCCGCGCTCGACGCGGGTGCAGGGGCGGCCGAGGCGTTCGGCGGCAGCCTGGAGCAGGCTCTCGGCGGACTCGGCGGCGAGGTGCTCGACGCGGGTGCCGGGGTCGCTCCCCCAGCCTTCGGCCGGGCGGTGCCCCGACGGGTGCCCTCGGCCGAGCAGCCCGGCGAACGCGCCGTGCGCGGCGTCCGCGACATCGTGCCCGGTGACGTGCAGCAGCACGATCTCGGCGTCCTCGGGCGCGTGCGCCCGTGCGGCGTCCACACAGGCGGGCCAGGTGCCCTCGACGATCCAGACGACCACCGCCATGGGTTCAGCCTCCTCCGATCACGGCCAGTGAGGCCCACAGTGCCAGCACCGCGGCGCACAGGCTCGCGGGTACGGCGTACAGGCCGAGCCGGGTGAACTCCCCCAGCTCCACCTCCGCGTCGTGGGCGTGCACGATACGCCGCCACAGCAGGGTGGCCAGCGAACCGGCGTAGGTGAGGTTGGGCCCGATGTTCACGCCGAGCAGCACGGCGAGCACGGCACCCGGGCCGGAGTCGGCGGCCAGCGGCAGCAGCACCAGCACCGCCGGGAGGTTGTTGATGACGTTCGCCAGTACGGCGGCCAGCGCGGCGATCCCGAACAGCGCCGCGAGCCCGGTGCCGTCGGGGATCAGCCGGCCCAGCGCCGTGTCGAGCCCGTTGTCCACGACCGCCCGGACCACGATCCCCAGCGCCAGTACGAAGGCCAGGAACGGCACGGACGCGGACCGCAGCAGCGCCTTCGCCGTCGTACGGCGTCGCAGCAGCGCCCGCACGGCGAGGACCGTCGCCCCCGCCAGGGCGGCCCAGGCCGGGTCGATGCCGAGGGCCGAGGTCAGGACGAACCCGGCGAGCGTGCCCGCCACCGTCACCAGGGCGAACACCGGCAGTTCGGGCTCGTCGCCGCCGGGCCGCTCCTGGGCCCCGGCGTCCAGGTCGGTGGCGAAGAAACGCCGGAAGACGACGTACTCGACGGCGATGGCGGCCAGCCACGGCAGCGCCATCAGCGCGGCGAACCGGGTGAAACTCAGTCCGCTCGCCGCGAAGGCCAGCAGATTGGTGAGGTTGGACACCGGCAGCAGCAGGGAGGCCGTGTTCGACAGGTGGGTGCAGGCGTAGACATGCGGTTTGGGGCGGGCCCCGAGCCGGGCCGCGGTGGCGAAGACCACCGGGGTGAGCAGGACCACCGTGGCGTCCAGGCTCAGTACGGCCGTGATCGCCGACGCCGCCAGGAACACCTGGGTCAGCAGCCGCCGCGGCCGGCCTTTCGCGGTACGCGCCATCCATGCCCCGCAGGCCTGGAACAACCCCTCGTCGTCGCAGAGTTGGGCGAGGACCAGTACGGCCGCCAGGAAGCCGATCACCGGCCCGAGCCGTTCGGACTCGTCCAGCGCGGCGCCCGGGGAGATCGCCCCTGTGACGACGACCAGTGCCGCGGCCGGCACGGCGACCACGGCTTCCGGCCAGTTGAAGGGCCGGACGACGGCGCAGACCAGCACGAGCACGAGCATGGCCACGGAAAGGGTCTCGGCGAGCGGGGTGTTCAGATCCGGGTCCTTCCGTGCGGCGGCGGGCGGCGCCGCCGGTGCGTCTTCGCGCACGGTACCCCGCGGAAAAGTCGCTTTCGGAGCGCCTACCCCAGCGCCGCCGCCCGTGCCCCCGTGGCGCTCTCGGCCTTCCGCGACGCACCGTCCGGCCGGAAGGTGACGGAGCTGCCCGAGAAGTGGGCGCGCAGACCGTAGGCCGTGGTGGTGATCGAGCGCAGGCGCAGGCCGTCGGGGATGTTCCGCAGCTGGATCGGCTGCTGGAAGACCTTGTCGAGCACCGCGTTCCCGGCGGCGGGCAGTGCGCCGCCGGTGACCTCGAAGTCCTTGAAGGCGATGCGGTTGCCGGAGACGGCGGAGACGGTCGTCGTCACGGTGACCTGCCGGCCGAACGGCAGCAGGACGACCGCGCTCACCCGGCCCGGCCGGTCGCCCTGGGCGATCTCCAGCCCGAGCGAGTCCGAGACGTCCGGGTACGACAGGAAGGCGGTCGCCCGCGCCCGGCGGGCCCGCGCCTCGCTGTCGTCGTCGGACTTCGTCAACCCCTCCAGCCGGAGCGCGAGTTCGGACACCTTCAGCGGGCGGCTGGTGCCGTGGGCCGGTATGTCGTGGGCGGTGATGTCGACGCGGTCCAGTGGGCCGGAGGCGGCCTGGGTGAGCACGGGGAAGCCGCGGACGTGGACCTCCGGCGCCCGGGGTGTGCCCATGCCCTGCTGGAACGCCTTCGCCGTGCGCGACTCGATCCGCGCCGCCACGGCCCGGTCGACCCCGACGAGGAGGAGGGCGAACGCGACGAGGGCGGCGGTGACGAGGGCCACCGGCCGTCGCGGGCTCCAGCGGCGGCGGTACGACGGCTCGTACGGCTCCGTCACCTCGTCGAGAGGGGGGTGGTACGGCTCGTATCGCGAGCCGTCGTCGTGACGGGAGTCGTAGCCGTACTCGTGCGGGGAGTTGCGCATGGGCGGTGCCCTCCTCAGTGGGGTCGGTGGGTGCCGTGCAGACGGCGGACCGTGGCGGCGGCGGTGTGGGTGTCGACTCCGGCCGCGATCAGGGCGGCCGTGGTGGCGTTCGTGCCGTCGTCCGCCCAGATCCCGGCGTTGACCGTGCCGAGCAGGGCGAGCAGATGGGCCTCGATGGCGCCGCTGAGCGGGCCGGGTGGGACGACGGTGTGGAAGACGCCCTGGCGCTGGCCGTCCGCGAGGATGCCGGCGACGGTCTCGCGGGCCGGGGCGAGGAGTTCGCTCACCTGCTCGTGGCCGAGATCCTGATGGGCGAGGCCGATCAGGGTGCGGTACGCGTCACCGACCGGCCAGAGGGTGAGGACGAAGCGGGCGAGGGCGCGCGCGGGATCGGAACCGGAACCGGAACCGGAGCCGATGCCGGTGTCCGGGGCGGCTGTGCGCGCGACGGCCACCGCCTGCCGTATCGCCTCCACCGCCTCCTCGGCGAGGCCCCTGACCAGCGCGGCCCGTCCCTCGAAGTGCGTGTACAGGGTGCGCCGGGCCACCCCGGCGGCCGCGGCGATGTCGCCGAGGCTGGTGTCGGGATTGCGGCCCAGTTCGCGCAGGGCCGCGTCCAGGATGCGGGCGCGGGTGATCCGCGTCGTACGGCGCGTTCGGGCCGGTCGCGGGGGCGTCGTGCTGCTCACGTCGGCACCTCGTGCGGAGGAGGGGGGATGGGGCAGGGGCGTCAGGCGGGTGACAGGGGGCTCGGGAAGCGTCGGGGTGCCGGGGCCCTCGCCACCGATAGTTGCACACGGACGGGCAAGAAACTAGTCTGCTCATTGATGTGCAAATAAGTCACCGCTTCTGGGAGTCCCCGTGCCCTTCCTTGCCAACACACCCGTCGAGAAGATGACCGGGCCGTACGCGCGGCGCTGGTGGGCACTGCTCGTGCTGTGCCTGAGCCTGCTGATCGTCGTGATGGCGAACACGTCGCTGATCGTGGCCGCGCCCGACATGACCCAGGACCTGAGCCTGAGCAGCAGCGACCTGCAATGGGTCATCGACGGCTACACCGTTCCGTACGCCGCGCTGATGCTCGTGCTGGGCGCGATCGGCGACAAGTACAGCCGTCGCGGCGCCCTCGTCACCGGCCTGCTGATCTTCGCGGCCGGTTCGGTGATGGGCAGCCTGGTCGACGAGACCGGGCTGGTCATCGCCGCTCGCGCGATCATGGGCGTCGGCGCCGCCGTCGTCATGCCGGCCACCCTGTCCCTGCTGGTCGCGATCTTCCCGCGCGGTGAGCGCGCCAAGGCCATCACGGGCTGGACCGCCACGTCCGGCCTCGCGATCGCCGTGGGCCCGCTGGTCGCCGGCTGGCTGCTCGAGGACCACGCCTGGGGCTCGACCTTCCTGATCAACGTCCCGATCGCGGTCGTCGCGGTCGTCGGCGCGCTGGCGCTGGTTCCGCCGTCGAAGGCGCAGGGCATGGGCCGGATCGACTACGTCGGCGGTCTGCTGTCGATCGTCTCGGTCGGCTCGCTGGTCTACGCGGCCATCGAGGGCCCGCACTTCGGCTGGGGCGCCGGTCCGGTCGCCGCGGCCGTGGTGGCCGGGGTCGGTCTGCTGGCGTTCGTCGCCTGGGAGCTGCGGCACCCGCACCCGATGCTGGACGTGCGCAAGTTCGCCGAGCGGCCGTTCAGCGGGTCGATGCTCGCGGTGCTGTTCTTCTTCTTCGGCACCTTCGGGGCGCTCTACTACGCCACCCAGTACCTCCAGTTCGTGCTCGGCTACAACGCGCTGGAGACCGGCGTACGGCTGCTGCCGCTGGCCGGTGCCGTGTTCGTCGGCGCCGCGGCGACCGGGCGGCTGACCCCGAAGCTCGGGGTGAAGGCGATGGTCGTCACCGGCATGGTGATCGGCACCGCCGGTGTCCTCCTGCTGACCCGGATCGACGCGGGCTCGACGTACACCGACTTCCTGGCGTCGCTGCTGATGCTGGGCTTCGCGATCGGCCTGAGCGTGTCCCCGGCCACCGACACCATCATGGGCTCGTTCCCCGAGTCCGAACTGGGCGTCGGCGGCGGCGCCAACGACACCTCGCTGGAGCTGGGCGGCGCGCTCGGCATCGCGATCCTCGGCTCCCTGCTGGGCACCGCGTACCGCGACAAGCTCACGGATCTGATCGGCGGTCAGCTCCCGCACAGCGCGCTGGAGACGGCCCAGGACTCGGTCGGCGGCGGACTCGCGGTGGCCCAGGAGGTGGCGAAGAACCCGGCCGGCGGCGCCCAGCAGGCCCAGGCGCTGCTCGACGCCGTCCACGAGGCCTTCGCCCACGGCGTCGCCCAGACCAGCCTGATCGGCGGCATCATCATGGCCGCCGGCACGATGATCGTCCTCGCGGTCCTGCCCGGTCGCCGCAAGTCGCGCACCCCGTCCCGGGACGACATCCCCACGCCCCAGGAGCCGGCCGACCCGCAGAAGACCCCGTCGACGACGGCCTGAGCCGACATCACCCCAGAACGGGCCGTGCCTTGAGCGGCGCACGGCCACGGACGGTGCCGGAAGGGGACACCCGGCACCGTCCGGCTTCTCTCGTTCGGGAATCCGGCCCGGGCCGTGTCCGTACGGCAGGCGGGTACGGACCCTGTCCTGCGAGGCACGCCCGCCCAGGCCCGTCCCGTACGGACGCCCGTCCGGCCTCAGCCCGCGTACGGCCCCGCCCCGTCACTCCTCCGCAGGGAGCTTCGGCGCCGGTACCGTCGGCGCCACCTCCGCGACCACCGTCCGGGCCCGCTCCTGCGGTACGCCGGCCGCGATGAGGCTCGTGATCGCGACCCGGCTGCCGTCGTCCTCCAGTACGCCGGTGTTGACCGACTCCAGCAGGGCGACCGTCATCGCCTCCAGCGCGGCGCTCAGCGCCTCGGCCGGCAGATGGGTGTGGAAGACGCCGTCCTGCTGGCCGCGCCGCAGGATCGCGGTGGCCTTGGCACGGGCCGGGGCCAGGACCTCGGCCACGCGGTCGGCGCCCAGGTCGCGCCTGGCCAGGGCGAGGAGCAGCCGGTAGCGGTCGCCGACGGGCCAGAGCGAGAACACGAAGCCGGCCAGCGCGCGGTCGGCCGGTTCCGTCTCCATCAGCTTCGCGCCGTCCGCCAACGCGCCGCGCAGTGACTCGGAGGCCTCCTCGGCGAGCGCCTCCAGCAGCGCCTCCCGCCCGGGGAAGTGACCGAACAGGGTCCGCCGTACGACACCCGCGGAGCGCGCGAGCTCCTCCAACGTGATGTCGGGGTTGTGTCCGAGTTCCCGCCGGGCGGTGGCCAGGATGCGCGCCCGGTTGGCCCGCGCGTTGCGTCGCAGCGGTTCACGGGCGACGGACTTGGTCACGGGAACCTCGATGGATCGGTACGCGGGGGAACGGGCGGCGGGCAGGTGCATTCTCGCACGGTGAGCCGTGCCACCGGGAGGTCCGGCCACCCCGCCCAGGGCGGCCGGATCAGGCGCTCTGAGCCGGGTCCTCCCCCGCGCCGTGCGGTTGCAGCGGCAGCGCCGTGGTGACCTCGAAGCCGCCCCCGGGGCGGGGTCCGGCGTGCAGTTCGCCGCCGACGGAGTGGGCCCGTTCGCGCATGCCCATGACGCCGAAGCCGCCGCGCTCCCCGGTCAGGCCGCCGGCCCCGGGGGCGGCGGGGCCGTCGTTGGTGACGCTGATCAGCAGCCGGGAGCCGGAGTAGGCGAGCCGTACGGACGCGGCTTCGGCGGTGGCGTGCTTGGTGACGTTGGTGAGGGCCTCCTGCACGATGCGGAACGCGGTCAGATCCACCCCCGGGGACAGCGGCTGCGGCTCCCCCTCCGTGCTGACCGTGACGTCGACCCCCGCCGACGCGCACGCCGAGACCAGCTCGGGCAGCCGGGCGAGACCGGGCGAGGGCTCCAGGGGCGGGGAGTCCGGGTCGCCGTTCTGCCGCAGCAGCCCCAGGGTGGCCTTCAGCTCACGCAGCGCCGAGGAGGTGGTGCCGGTCAGGTCGGTCAGGATCCGCTGCGTCTGCTGGGGGTTGGTGACCGCGAGATGGGCCGCCGTGCCGGCCTGGGCGTTGGCCAGGGCCAGGTGGTGGGCGACGACGTCGTGCAGCTCGCGGGCGATGCGCATGCGTTCCTCGGTGACCCGCAGCCGCGCCTCCTCCTCCCGGGTGCGCTCGGCGTGCTCCGCGCGGGCCTGCACCGCCGTCAGATAGGCGCGCCGCAGCCGGGTCATGTTGCCGGCGGCCAGCGGCAGCAGCAGCCAGAAGAACGGGCCGATGGTCCGCAGCAGCAGCGACACATGCTCCATGGAGTCGGAGACAGCCGCGGCGACCGTCACCGCCACCATGGTCGCGACGCCGTAGACGCGGGTGGTCGCGCGGTCGGTGTGGGTCGCGAGCCAGTAGAGCGCCGTCATGACCGGCGCCAGCAACAGGGGAGTGAGCAGATAGCCCAGCGCGATCACGACCACCGTGCACACGCCGGTCACGGCGACCGCGAGGCGCGGGTGGCTGCGGTGCCGGAGCAGGGCGAGGCAGGCCACGCCCAGCAGGACCGAGGCGGTGGTGTCCTGGTCCGGTGGGTCGGCGCCGGGCAGGGTGAGCATGCTGCCGAGGGTCGCGGAGCCCATCAGCGCCGCGGCCAGGACCACGTCGACGACGACGGGGTTGCGGTCCGAGAAGCTCTCCAGGCGGTCCGCGTAGCGCCGCTCCGGGCTGGTGGTCATGGTGCTCTCCGGTCGGTGGGCTGGGTCCATGGTGGCCGTCCCCGGGAGGGAACAGCCGACGGGGCCGCCCGTGTCCTTCGTCACGGGCGGCCCCTCGGACGGTCGGTCAGACGCGCGCCACCACCGGCTCGGCGGTGGCCGGATCCGTATCCGGCCCTCGACCGAGCGCCTCGCCCTCGACATCGACCCGGGGCAGGATCCTGTCCAGCCACTTCGGCAGCCACCATGCCCTGTCGCCGAGCAGGGCGAGCACCGCGGGCACGATCGCCATCCGTACGACGAAGGCGTCGAACAGCACGGCGGAGGCGAGCCCGAACCCGATCATCTTGATCATCGAGTCGCTCTCGGCGATGAACCCGGCGAACACCGCGATCATGATCAGCGCGGCGGCCACGACGACCCGGGCGCTGTGCCGGAACCCGGAGACGATCGCCTGCCCCGGCCGCTCCCCGTGGACGTACGCCTCCCGCATCCGCGAGACGAGGAAGACCTCGTAGTCCATGGCGAGTCCGAAGACGATGCCCACCAGGAAGATCGGCATCAGGCTCATGATCGGCCCGGTCTGCTCCACGCCCAGCAGTTCGGCGGCGTGGCCCTGCTGGAAGACCACGACGACCGCGCCGAGGGCGGCCAGCACCGACAGCAGGAAGCCGAGGGCCGCCTTCAGCGGGACGAGCAGCGACCGGAAGACGACCAGCAACAGCACGACCGCCAGCCCGACCACGAGGACCAGATACGGGATCAGCGCGTCCTGCACCTTCTGCGAGATGTCGATGTTCATCGCGGTGGTCCCGGTGACCTCGAAGGTCGCCCCGGTCTCCGCCTCGATGCCCGGCCGCTCGTCCCGGACGAGGGTCACCAGGTCTTTGGTCTTCTCGTCGGTCGGCGCGGTGGACGGCACGACCGAGAAGACGGCGGTGTCACCGGCCTCGTTGAAGCGGGCCGGGGAGACGGACACGATCCCCTCGGTGCCGCCGATCTCGTCGGTGATCGTGGTGACGGCGCCCTTCGCGTCAGAGTCGCCCTTGGCGTCCACGACCACGGTCAGCGGCCCGTTGAAGCCCGGCCCGAAGGCCTCGGCGAGCGCGTCGTAGGCCCGGCGTTCGGTGGTGGACGTCGACTTCGCCTCGTCGCCGGGCATGCCGAGCTGGAGCTGGGTCGCCGGCACGGCGAGCGCGCCGAGGCCGACGACGCCGAGGAGCAGCACGGGAAGCGGGCGGCGCAGCACGAACCGCGCCCAGCGGGTGCCGCCGTTGTCGTCGGCGCTCTCCTTCACCCGGCCACTCCGGCGGGCCCGCCTCGAAAGGACGGCGTTGGGCCACAGGCCGAGGAACGCCGGGACCAGGGTCAGCGCGATCAGTACGGCGACGACGACCGCGCCCGCCGCGGCCAGGCCCATCTTGGTGAGCATCGGGATGCCGACCACCGACAGCCCGGCCAGCGCGATGACGACGGTGAGCCCGGCGAACACCACGGCCGACCCGGCCGTGCCGACGGCCATCCCGGCCGCCTCCTGCGGCGTACGGCCCTTCGCGCGCTCCTCGCGATAGCGCGAGACGACGAACAGGGCGTAGTCGATGCCGACGGCCAGGCCCAGCATCATCGCGAGCGTGCCCGTGGTGGTGGACAGGCCCAGCGCGTCGGACAGGGCGAGGATGGTGGCCATGCTGACGCCGACGCCGAGGACGGCGGTCAGCAGCGGAAGTCCGGCCGCGGCGAGCGAGCCGAAGGTGATCAGCAGCACGACCGCGGCTATCGCGACGCCGATGGCCTCGGCCGCGCCGCCCGCGCCGCCGCCGTCGTCCATGGCGCTGCCGCCGGCCTCGACGGTCAGCCCGGTGTCACGGGCCTGGTCGAGCGCCCGTTCCAGGTGGGTCTTGCTCGCGTCGGTGAGGTCGTTCGAGCCGACCTTGTAGGTGACGGTCGTATAGGCCGTCGCGCCGTCCTCGCTGACCGCCTTCGCCTGGAAGGGGTCGACGACGGACGCCACCTGCGAACCGTCGCCCAGCTCGGTCACGGCCTCCTCGACGGCCTTCTTGTGCTCGGCGGCGGTCACCTTCTGACCGTCCGGCGCGACGAAGACGACCCGTGCGGTCGCTCCGTCGGCCGTCGCCCCCGGGAAGCGCTCCTCCATCAGGTCGAACGCCTTCTGGGACTCGATGCCCGGCATGGAGAACCCCTCGTCGGAGGCTCCCGGGGCCTTCATGGCCCCCAGACCGACGGCGGCCAGCACGGCCGCCCAGACCAGGACGACGTACCAGCGCCGCCGGAAGGCCAGACGGCCCACGCGATAAAGGAAAGTAGCCACGGCAGGGGGTCTCCACATCTGGGACTCGAACGTGAGCCCAGGTTGTCCGGGAGCGGGGTGCCGTGTCGTCGTGCGGCTGCCGACAATCGCCGGTACTGAGAATGCAGTACGGGGTGGGGGTGGGTCGGCCAGGAGTACGAGGGGCGGGGGGCCTGTGGTCGCACACGGCCGTGCGCGGCGGCGTGCGGAAGGGGGAGGCCGGGGTCACCTGCTCGCCGCGCCTGCCCCGATCTCGACCACGCGTGCCCACGGGGGCGGTGTGTCCGGCACGTACGCGGAACCGTCCTCGTCCGCCGGACCGGCCCCGGCCCGCCGGGAGTGCCGGGGGAAGCGGGGGAACAGCCCCACCACCGTCCGGCACGGCGGGCGGGTGCTCGGCCACGGCGTCTGTCCGTCCGTCAGGGCGACGACGACATCGGGCCGGGGCCAGGTCCGCAGCGCCTGGGCGAAGCCCTCGCGCAGGTCCGTGCCCCCGCCCCCGACCAGCGGAATTCCCTCGGCCCGGCACAGCCGGTGCACCCCGCCGGCCGCCGCATCGCAGGAGACCACGCTGACCAGGTCACGGCGCCCGCCCACGGCCCGGGAGATCGCGGCGACCTCCAGCAGCGCGCTGCCCAGTTCGGCGTCGCTGACCGAGGCGGACGTGTCGATGACGACGCTCACGTGCGGCGGCCTGCGCCGCAGGCTCGGCAGGACGGCGCCGGGCACCGAGGCCGAACGACGTGACGGGCGGCCGTACGTGTAGTCCTCGCCGGCACCGGAGCCGGACGCGGCCGAGCGCACGGCCGCACCCAGCAACTCCCGCCAGGGCTGCGGCGGATGGAACACCTCCTCCGCCCACCGCCGCCATCCGTCCGGGGCGTTCCCCGGCCGGCCGGTGATGCCCCGCGCCACCCGGAACCGGACGGCGTCGCGTTCCTGAGCGCTCAGCCCGTGCGCGCCGTCCGGCCCGAGGTCCCACTCCCGTTCCAGCCCGTCGGCCCCGCTGCCGCAGTCCAGCCAGGCCAGTTCCTGCGTCCTCGCTCCCAGCCGGAAGCGGCGCAGGTACTCCTCCATGAGCCGGCCGTCGCCGAGCAGCAGCGTCGCCGGCAGGACGGCGCCCGCGGGCCGGGTCAGCCCGTCGCCGTACACGTCGTCGTTGATCTCGCAGTCGGCGGCGATGTTCATCCGCAGCCGCTCGCCCGGCCCGGTCAGCCCGCGTTCACGCGCCACCCGGTCGCTGCGCCCGTGATGGTCCCGCAGCAGATGGGACACCTCGTGCACCCACACCCCGGCCAGTTCCTCGACCGGGGTACGGGCCACGAACGCCGGCGACACATAGCACCGCCAGTGCCGGTCGACGGCCATCGTCGGCACACGGCGCGACTCGACGACGTGCAGGGCGAACAGGGCGGTGGCGAGGTAGGGGCGGACCCGGACGGCGTGCAGGCGGGCGGAGAAGAGCTTGTCGCGGTCGAGGGGCGCGGCTTCGGCGGGGTGCGGGCTCATCGGACGCCCGCCTCCGTCTTCCCGACGCCGGTGCCCGCCGCCCGTCCCGCCTGGTCCGCACGCCGGGACAGGGAGACGACCCCGGCGAGCCGGTCGATCGACGCCGGCACGTCCCAGTCCTCCTGCCGCAGCGAGGCGAGCGTGCTCGCGGGTACGACGATCAGGTCCGGCGCACCGGTCTGCACGGCCCGGACCAGCAGCGCCCAGGCCGCGTCCCAGCGGGCCCGGTCGGGACGCGCCCGGACCGCCTCGACGACACCGTCCAGCGCGGCCTGCCGCAGATCCCCCCGCTCGGGCAGCTCGGCACCCGCCGGATCGGCGAGCAGCAGTTCGGGATCCGGCAGATCCATCCGGTCCACGCAGGCGAGCAGCTCCAGCCCCGGCCCGTCCCCGACCGTGCCCCTGACCAGCAGGGAGAGCACCTCACGCGAGGACCCGGCCGCCGTGGCGAAGGCGACCAGACACTGGGTCATCTCCCAGCTCCGGGGTGAGGGCCACGGCCCGCCCCGCCGCGCCTCCCCGCTCGGCAGCCGGTGCACCAGCGCCGGCCGCCCGCCGAGCAGTCCGCCCACCGCCCGCCGGGCGAAGTCCACGGCCTGGGGCAGCTTCTCCGGGTCGAGCCGGGGCAGGGTGGCCCGGGGCCAGGTCCCGCCGAGTCCGCGTACGACGACCTCGTGGTCGTGGGACCAGTGCAGATGCACGAACCGGTTGGCGAGCGGCGCGCTCAGCTCCCAGCCGTCGGCCGCCGAGGAACGCGGGTTGGCGGCGGCCACGATCCGCACCCCGGGCGGCAGCCGCAGCGCCCCGATCCTGCGCTCCAGCACCAGCCGCAGCAACGCGGCCTGCACCGCGGGCGGCGCGGTGGACAACTCGTCCAGGAACAACAGTCCCCGCCCGGCCCTCACCAGCCGTACGGCCCAGTCCGGCGGCGCCATCGGAACGCCCTGCTCCGCCGGGTCGTCCCCGACGACGGGCAGCCCCGAGAAGTCGGACGGTTCGTGGACGCTGGCGATCACGGTGGTCAGCGGGAGGTCGAGCGCCTCGGCGAGCTGGGTGAGCGCGGCGGTCTTGCCGATCCCCGGCTCGCCCCACAGCAGGACCGGCAGATCGGCGGCCACGGCGAGGGTGAGGGCCTCCAGCTGGGTGTCGGGGCGGGGTTCGGTGGTGGTGTCGCGCAGGAGCGCCAACAGGTCCGCGGCGACGGCGAGTTCGGAGGTGGGCTGGGTGCGTGTGGGCATGTGTGATCACCTGGGGTGGAGTGAGAGGGCGAGCTGGGAAGACGTACGAGGTCCGGCGGTGCCGGGGATCAGCGGGCCGCTCGGCGTGGATCAGGGAAGTTCGCGTGCCGCGGGCGGGCCCGGTCCGCGGGAGAACGGCGGCCGCCGGGACCGTCGTAGGCGAGACGCCGCGGCCGCCCGGGACCGGGACCGACGAGCCCGGCCCTGAAGAGGCCGTAGGTCACCCGCCGCCGCGCGGCCGCCTCCAGTTCGTCCCGCAACGCACCGTCGCGCAGCACCGCGTCCGGTCCCAACAGCCCCTCGACGACGGCCAGCGCGCCGGCGAAGTCGCCGTGCGAGAGCCTGTCGCGGACGTCGGGCAGGCACTCAGGATGCCGGTGCGCCTCGTCGATGGCCCGGAGACAGGGCAGGGGAGTGCCGGTCAGCGCGGCGAGGAGTTCCTCGCGCCGGATCTCGTCGGGTGCGTGGTCGAGCGGAGCCAGTACGCCGTCGACGAGGCCGATCCGATGCCGGGCACCCCGGCAGTCGACTAGCCGTGGCTGCCCAACCCGGCCCCGGGGCGTGGCAGTTGCGGCCCCCGAGGCCTCGGGTACGAGCGCGGAGGCGACCAGCGGATGCAGCCGGTCGGCCTCGATGGCACCGTCCCGAAGCAGCCGCAGGTCGGGCAGCACCCAGGTGGCGGCGTCGGGCAGTACGGGTAGTGCGTGACCGCGTCGCCCGTCGGACTCCACGATCCGCGTTCCGGCCGCGGACACCTCCAGGACCAGCCGCTGCCCACGCCCCAGCCGCACGAGCACGGCACCGCTGGAGCGCCCTTCGGCCCGGAGCAGCAGCAGCGCCTCGTCCGCCCACCGGTCGACGGCACATCGACGCCAGTCGTCCGGCCCGAAGTGGCTCGGGCCTCCCCGTCCGGCCCGCACGCGCAGTTCGCCGGCCCTGCCCGCGTCCCAGAGATGACGGTGCAGATCGAGCCGGAACCGCCGATGGGGCCGAGGATGCGGATGCGAGGTGAGGCGCCCCCGGGACGAGGCCCGGTCCCCGCCCCATACCGCGAGACTGATCCGCTGCCCGGCGTCCGCCCACGCGGGCGGAGTCCGCGCCACGAGGAACAGCGGCCGCCCCGCGCTCCCGTACCGGGCGAGCGCGAGGGTCAGCCCCGGACGCAACAGCCCGTCGGGAGCGATCCGGGGCATGTGCCAGCGCAGCAGATCGGGAGCGAGACAGCGGAGGTCGTCCCGAACCCGGCCGGCGAGCTCGGGCCCGTGATCACGGGCCAGGGAACGCAGGTTGAGATCGACGTCGAACCCGGCGGCGGCACACGCCCCCGCCCAGTCCCCGGCGAGCCGGCGACGGGTCGCGGTCTCGATCATGGAGGCCGGCACAGCGAAGTCCCGCACGCGCGGCCAGAAGGAAAGCTCCGAAAGCCGGGAATCCCCGTTCGCGGTCCAAGTGCCCATCAGCACTCACCTTGCGCGGACGGGACCCCCGATCTGTCACCAGAGTGAGTAGTCATCGCCCCGAGCGTAGGACGGCACCCGCCCGCCCCGCGAGGCATTTTCGACCCGCCCGGCCACGGCAACCTTTCCGCCCCCGGCGGCCACTGACACACGGCCGCCCCCGGCTCCCCGTCCACACCCCGAACCGCGGAAGGACTCACCCGTGGCATCCCGCGCCCACCACCGGTCCCCCCGAAAGCGGCACCCGGCCCTGGCCCCCGCCGCGGCGGTGGCGGTGGTCGCGGTGGCCGTATCCGTGCTGATGGCCCTGCGCCCCGGCGCGCAGACCACGGCCGCCCGGCCCACGACCACACCCGTCACCACCCACGCCTCCGCCGCCCGCACGACACCGAGTCCCGCCGAGCCGTCCCGGTCCCCCTCCGCCTCGCCGTCGCCGACGAAGGCCGCGAAGAGCCCGAGCACCCGCCCCGCCGTGCCGGCACCCGCACAACCGGCGTCCGGCTCGGCCCCGTTGGCCGGAAGGATCCGCCCCAAGATGACCTACGAGGGGATCGCCACCTTCTACGACACCGGAGACGGCGACGGGGCCTGTCTGTACGGCCCCACCGACGACGTCATGACCGCGGCGATGAACCACACGGACTACGAGACCTCGCGGGCCTGCGGGGCATACGTCGAGGTCCGGGCCGCGAACGGTGCCTCGGTGACGGTCCGCGTCACCAACGAATGCCCCCTTCCCTGTGCCCCCGGCCAACTCGACCTGAGCCCCCAGGCCTTCGCCCGACTGGCCACCCCCGAGACCGGCCGCCTCCCCATCACCTGGACCCTGCTCAGCCCCGCCACGTCGGAGCGGATCTCGATCCGCTACAAGACCGGCTCCAGCCGGTACTGGTGCGCCATCCAGGCGGTGGGCCACCAAAACCCCTTGGCCCGCCTGGAAGTCAGAACCACCGACGACGGCTGGCGGCAACTGCCCCGCACCGCATACAACTACTTCCTCTCCGAACAGGGAGAGGGCTGCGGGTCGGCGATCAGGCTCACGGACATCTACGGGGAGACGCTGACGTTCGAGGGCGCCTCGATACGACCGGACGCCGTGCAGTCGACGGGGCTCCAGTTCGCGGCGCGGTGACCGTGACCAGACCACGGGATGGGCTGGGGTGCCTACGGTCGTGGCGTGCCCGTGCCCGTGGTCGAGGCCCCCGGGGTCGGGTCCGCCGACGGTAGTGCTCCGTCTGATGTCCGTGGCGACGACGGCTCGACCGTCGGTGCCGCCGTGGCGGTCGGGGTGCGGGATCCCGTGCGGCCGGGGTCCCGGGGGGTGGGAGTCGAGGTCGCCGTTTCGGGTGGGGTCGGGGGGGCCGTTCGGGACCGGGATTCCGACGGGGACGGGGATGGGGACGGAGGCCGTGTCGGGTCGGTGGTGGCGGGCGCCGGGGCGAGTGGGGGGGCCGGGTTGCGCGAGGGGTCGGACGGGCCCAAGTTGAGTTGCAGGGCGGCCAGTACGGCCACCGCGCAGGTCACCGCCGCCCCCGTCGCCGTACGCACCAGCCGTCGGCGGGACGCCCTGCGGCGGACGGTGTCGTAGTGGCCGGGGGGTGGGGCGAGGTGGTCCGTGGGCGGGCGGAGGATGATCGCCAGGGGGTCGTCGGGGGCGAGGTCCGGCGCGTCCGGGTCGTCGTCGTCAAAGCGTGTGGTCAAGGCTTCTCCTGAGGTGGACGCGGAGCAGTTCGCGGGCCGCGTGGAGGTCGGCCTTGACGGTTCCTTCCTTTCGTCCGGTCAGCGCGGACACCTCCCGGATCGGCATGTCAGCGTAGTAGTGCAGGAGAATCGGGGTCCGCAGGCGTTCGGGGAGGGACTGGACCAGGAGACGGACCGACGGATCCGACTGTTCCGTGTGCGCGTTGACCGCGGCCTCCGACTTCGCCCGGCGCATGGCCTTGCGCTCCCGCTCCAGTTTGCGCCAGTGGTCCCGGACCAGGTTCGCGGCGGTGACGTAGAGGAAGCCGCGCGGTTCCTCCACGCGGCTCCAGCGGGCCCACAGCCTGGTGAAGGCCTCGGAGGCGATCTCGTGCGCCGTCTCGTCGTCGTCGACGAGACGGCGGCACCAGCCGGCCAGGCGCGGGTACAGGGCGGCGAACAACTCGGACGCTGCCGTGTCTCGGGACCGTTTCAACGCTCTCCATGGTGAGGGCTCGTCGGGCTCATGAAGGAGGATGCCGGGCGGTCGGCTCGCGTTCCCTCGACCGGCCCGGACCCCACTCGACACGTCAGGGCGCCGCCCCGGCCAGGGTGGCGAAGACGATCACGTTGTCGCGGTACTCCTCACCCGTGCGCGGGCCCCCGCAGGTGATCAGGCGCAACTCCGGCCGGTCCACGTTCCCGTAGACCTCCTTCGCCGGGAAGTCGTCCTTGGCCACCGTCCGTACGGAGCTCACCGCGAACTCCGCCGATGTCCCGTCCTGCCTCCGCGCCACGATCCGGTCTCCCCGGCGCAACTCCCCGAGGCGGCGGAAGACCCCGTCCCCGTACGCGCCGACCGTCACATGGCCGAGGAGCACCGACGGGCCCACCTGACCCGGCGTGGGCGAGTGCCGGTACCAGCCCGCCCGGTCGTCGGCCGTGATCGGCGGCACTTCCACCGTGCCGTCCGCCGCCAGGCCGAGGTTCAGCACCGGGGTGTCCACGTCGATCGCCGGGATACGGAGCCGGACCGGGGCCGAACGGCCCAGCGCGCGCGCCGAGTTCGCCGTCGACGACGAGTCGGACGACGAGCCGGAGGTCTCCTCGGCGTCCTCCTGGCCCCTCGTGCGCCGGGAGTGCGCGCTCGCCGCGGGGTCCGCTCCCTGGCCGCCGCACGCCACGAGCAGCGAGGCGATCGCCGCCGTGCCGAACGCCCGCCTGGAGAGCGCCGTCATGCGCCGTTCGCCCTCCGACGCCGTACGACGAAGGTCGTCGCGCCCCCGGCGAGCAGCAGCGCCGCCGCGCCCCCGCCGATCAGACCACCCTGGCCGGAGCCGTCGCTCGACGTCGGCGTCACGCCGGTGTCGGGCGCTCCGGACGGGACTACGGAGACCTGGCCGCGGCCGGGCGCCCGGGTCGGCTCGGCCGGCGCCGGGGTGGAGGGGGCCGCGGAGGGAGGCTCGGTCGGCTCGGTCGACGGGGTCGGCGAGGCCGAGGCGGAGGAGTCGCGGGTCGGGCTGGGGGCCGGGGTCGGGGAGGCCGAGGTGGCGAGGGCCGGCGTGGCGCTCGCCAGGAGGGCGGTGCAGGTCAGGGCCAGGGCGCTGAGGGTTGTTCGGCGCATTGCGTCGCTCTCTTTCGTCTGTCCGCCGGTACGGGCGTACCGGGCGGGCCGGTGACGGGTCGAGCGGAGAGACGACGCGGGAGTGGGCCAGGTTGTAAAGAGATGGCAAAGTCACCGGAGGGGCCGAGGAGTTGACGGCCGCCTGGCCGATGAGTCGGTCCCGCCTCCCGTCCGTACGATGAGGGCGTGACCGCCCGTGCGCAGCATCACCGCGCGCCGCGGCCTCCGTTGACGGGGGTGTGGCGCACGTTTCTGCTGCTCGGGCTGCTCGCCGGACTGTTCGGGATGCACGCCCTCGGACCCGGCACCGTGGTCGCGGGCGCGTCCCACGCCGCCCACTCCGCCTCCCACACGTCGGCCATGACCGACGAATCCGTCTGTCACGGCACCGACTCCGGCGGCGGACACGCCCAGCACTCCGACCCCACCTGCGCCTCCGGCGCCGTCGCCGGCGCTCCCGCGCTGCCGGCGCCGTTGCCCGATCCGGCCGGCAGCGGCGTCGCGGGCGACCTCGACCCGCGCTCCCCGGTCACCGCGCCGGAAGGCGGGCGCGCGCCTCCCTCGCCGGCCGAACTACAGATCCTGCGGACCTAGGACAAGGCCGAGCCGTCCGCCTCCCCGCACCGCCGGGGGCGTACGGCACCCAGCCATGCCCGTGCCACGCCCTCCCGGGGGCGCGGCAGTTCACGTACACCGCAGGAGTTCTCAGCATGACCAGTACCCGCACCCGTGCCCGCGTCCGCCGGGCCGCCCTCGCCGCGACGGCCGGCACCGCCGTCCTCGTCCTCGCCGCGTGCGGCGGTGACGGCGGCTCGGACACCGCGGCCGACGCCCCCGCCTCGTCCTCAGCCGCCTCCGCCTCCGCCTCCGTGAGCGCCGACGCGCACAACGACCAGGACGTCTCCTTCGCGCAGGGCATGATCCCGCACCACCGGCAGGCCGTGGAGATGGCGGAGACGGCCGCCGGCCGGGCCTCCACCGCCGAGGTGAAGGACCTCGCCTCGCGCATCCGGCAGGCCCAGGCCCCGGAGATCCGGACCCTGTCGGGGTGGCTCAGGGCCTGGGGTGAGGACGTGCCGTCGGCCACCCCCGGCATGGACCACTCCGGCCACTCCGGCGGTGCCGGAACGGCCGGGATGATGGACGACGAGGACATGGACAGGCTGTCGGAGGCGTCCGGCAAGGCCTTCGACTCCCTGTTCCTCACCCTGATGGTCGAGCACCACGAGGGCGCGGTCGAGATGGCCCGCGCCGAGAAGGCCGAGGGGCGGTACGGCCCGGCGACGAAGCTCGCCGACGCCGTCATCACCGCCCAGACGGCCGAGATCGAGGAGATGGACAGGCTGCTCGGCAGAACCGACCGCGGACGTTCCGGCAGCTGACGCCCCGGCAGGCAGGTGGCGGCCCCACCCCCGTTCGCCGGGGCCGCCACCCACCGCCTCACCTCGGTCCCAGTCCCCAGCCCCGCCGGTACGGCTCCCGCGGCCCCGCCCGGTCCACGATCGCCGCGCAACCCGCGCGCGCCGCGCAGTCCCCCGCCGGGCCGGCCGCGGTGAGCAGCGTGTTGCCCCTGAACTCCAGGTTCTTGGGGTCCCCGCAGTCCGGTGCGGGCGGCCAGCCTCCGGGGTAGTCCCGGCGGGGCAGCCAGTCGGGCACGGTGTCGTCCCAGAAGTTGCCGTGGAAGCGGACGTTCTGGACCGGCCGGTCGCCCCAGTCCTCGCTGCAACCGCCGATCGAGGCCCGGTAGTCGTGAACGGCGTTGTCGCGCACGGTGATCCAGTTGCTGCTGTCGTCGGTGTAGATGCCGACGTTCCAGATGCCGTACGCGCTGTCCGTGACCGCGTTGCCGCTGACGAGCGCGCCATCGCCGTACGACGTGCCCTGCTCGCCGCGCAGGTAGATGCCGCCGCCGTCGGCCAGGAGCCGGTTGGTGGTGAACACCCGGTTGCCCACGATGCGGTTGCCGCTCATCAGGCCGCGTACGTCCTCGGCGGGGCCGGAGAGGATGCCGGTGTAGGGCAGGTGGTCGATCTGGTTGTGCGCGATGGTCGTCCGCCGGCTGCCGCCGTCCCAGATGCCGGAGGAGGCGTGGTGGTCCGCGCCGGTGTGGTGGATCCAGTTGTCGGTGACGCGGTTGTCCCGGCTCGTGCTCCTGGTGTCGGGCGGCAGGACGCCGAGGGCGACACCGCCGTCGGAGATGTCGGTGAAGACGTTGCCGGTAACGGTGTTGTGCGCGCTGTTCCCGGAGAACCGCAGGCCCTGGGCGCCGAGGTGGACGAACCGGTTGCCCTGGAAGGTGATGCGTTCGGCGGTGTGGAAGGCGACGTTCCCGGGCACGGTCAGCAGCCGCATGCCGTCGTCGCCCTTCCCCGGCCGCAGGTACATGCTCCACGCGGCGGCGAACCCGGCCGGCTCGCTCGGCCTCAGCCACCCGGCGTGCGCGAACGTCAGCCCCCGGAAGGCGATGTCGTGCACCGGCCGCCCCGCGCTGCCGGTCCCGCCCACCAGCGTCTGGAGCACCGGCGCCGTCACCTGCGCGCTCCGCATGTCCTCGCCCGCCCTGGGCCGGTAGAGCAGCTGGTGGTGCCCGGCGCGGGAGCGGTCGAGGTACCAACTCCCCTTCCGGTCCAGGAAGTCCGGTGAGTTCTCGACGTCGGACGGCAGCGCCAGCAGCTCCGGGCCGTACAGGGCGTGGGCCATCCGCCAGCAGGGCTGGTCCATGGTGATCGTCGATCCGGGTCCCGGCCCGCGCGAGACGTCCGCGATGCCGCAGCGGCCCTCCAGGTAGTCGAAGCGGAACCGCAGTTCCATGTCACGCGGGGCGTGCCAGCCGCGCGGGACGGCGCTGGTGGTGGTGAGGCCGGTGTCGGTCACTTTGAGCCTGCCGGGGATCCCGTCGCCCAGACTCGCCCGGCCGGCCCGCTTCCCCCCGACGTAGAGCTGACGCGTGTTCAGCGTCCCGACGTCCGTCCGCCACACGCCTCGCCGCCGCGGGTCGGGCCGCCAGCCTCCGATGTCCCGGCCGCCGCTGAGGGTCACCGGCTCCTGCCGGGCCGTCCCGTAGCCGTACGCCTGGTAGACCACCCGGTGTCCGCCGCGACGGGAGTCACCGGCGGCCCGCGACATCCGCAGGGGAGCGGTGAGCCGGTACGTCCCGCCGCGCAGGTTGACCACGATGTCCGAGGTCATCGAGGCCGTCCTGGCCCGCACGGCCTGCTGGGCGCGGGCCGGCGTCGCGAACGGACGCTCGGCCGTACCCGGCCACCGGTCGTTCCCCCAGGGCGCCACGTAGACCTGCTGCTCGGCCCCCGCCCGCCCGCTCGCCGCCGGCGCCGTGCCGGCCGCCAGCACCACCACGATCGCCGACACGACCGCCCCGACCCGCAGGTCCGCCATGTTCCCGCTCCTCCCGTTCGCCGGACGTGTCCATGGTCGAGCGGGGGCCCGGCGCCGAGCGTCGGCCGATGGTCGCTCGCGGTGCGTCTTTGGTCGCCGGTGTGGCCTACGGAGGTTGCGCCGCCCGCCCCCGGCCGGGGGCACCCTTGGGAATCAACGCGCCGTCCCCACCGGTTCACCCGGCACGACCGTCGAAGAGGAGTCCGTCATGTCCGGTACACCGAGCGAATCCCCCGCCCCCGTGCACGAGCTCCGTCTGGTGGTCACCGCGGCCGACTACGACGAGGCTCTGCGCTTCTACCGGGATGAGCTCGGCCTGCCCGAGCGGGCCGCGTTCGCCTCCCGCGACGGCCGGGTCACCATCCTCGAAGCGGGCCGGGCCACGCTGGAGCTGACCGATCCGAACCATGCGGAGTTCATCGACGAGGTGGAGGTCGGCCGACGCGTGGCCGGGCACATCAGGGTCGCCTTCCAGGTGGACGACTCCACGGCCACCACGGCGCGGCTGGCGGCGGCCGGCGCCGAGGTCGTCGCGGAGCCCACCCGCACTCCGTGGAACTCCCTGAACTCACGCCTCGAAGCCCCGGGCGCCCTCCAGCTGACGCTCTTCACGGAACTGGACACGGCGGAGGCGGCCGGATCCCCCGGCGAGGAACGCGCGTAGACCTGCTGCCACCTGCGGCCACCTCCGGCCACGGAATCGATCGTTCCTCCGGGAGCTTATTCGCCCGTTTCGGTGATAATTGGGGCATGGGTACGACAACGCTTGAACTAGCGGCCACGTCGAGCGAAGTACTCAACGTGATCGCCGCCTTCGTGGGTGGAATGATCGTCGCCGGCGCACTGGTCTGGGCGGTGCAGTTCGGCATGCGGGTCCGTGACCGGGAACTGCCACGGCCCACTCCGGACGAGCAGTCGCATCTGCCCGACACCGGGCCCGTCCGCGAGGAACGGGAGGTCAGGGAGCCCGACGAGGTCCCGCACGGCAACGGCCGGGAACGCCTCCTGCCACACGAATTGCACCCCGCGAGCAGCCGGCGCAGCGAGGACCAGCACCGCAAGCGCTGGCTGCCCGGCAAGAGCGGGTCCTTCGGCGGGGGCGGCATCGGGCACGCCTGAGCCGGGAAAAGCGGGCGACGGGGGTCACCGGCTGATGCCACCCTGTCCGGACGGACAGGGTGGCATCAGGGCGAGGGCTGGGGGGCGATGTGAGCCGACGACGTTTTGTGGCCAGGGGCGTGCCCGGCGGCTACCGCGTCTGGGACAACCACGGTCGCCGTTTCTGGGGCGACCACTACGAGCTGTGCCCCGACGACCTGCTCACCGAGCTGAACGGCCGCAAGGACCCGGCCCGGATCAGCGAACTGCTGAGGCGTTACCGCGCCCTGAAGCGCTAGCGGTGTCCGGTGCCAGGGCCAGCGCGAGGATCACGAAGAAGTCGATCCCGACCATGACCACGGACCAGACCGGCGTATACGGCAGGAACAGGAAGTGGGCGACCATGTTCAGGGACGCCAGGAAGATGCCGGTGATGCGGGCCCACCAGGCACCCTGGAGCACGCCGTAGCCGACGCCGACCGCGAGCACGCCGAGGACCAGCAGGATCCAGCCCCACGCCGTGAGGTTGGCCTCGAAGACGTACTCGCCGATGGTGGCGTAGACATCGTCGTCGGCGATGGCGCCGATGCCCTGGAAGATGGCCAGCAGCCCGCCCACCACCAGCAACACACCGGCGAAGAGAAGCGCGCCGGGGCCCCAGTCGGAGGTGGGGGCGGCGTCGGACGTGGTCTCGCGGGAGGACCAGGCCGCCTGGGACGGACCGGACCCGCCGGGCGCTCCGGGCGCCGGCGCCCCCGGAGGGCTGTGGGCGGCGTCGCTGGCATGCGGCTGCGGCTGGCTCATGGCCGTACCCCACTTCTCGCGGGTCGCGCGATCGGGTTCTGCGGTCGGTACGACGATGCGGCGGCCCGGGGTCGCCCACCACGGGGGGCGGGCCGATCGGGTGAGGCCGGAGTGCGGTCCCGGGCGTTCCGCATTTCACTGAGGGCACCGGATCGCACCCTCTGGAGTCCCCTGGAGTCGCCATGCCCGGTCCCCGCACCCGAGGGACGACGACCGCCGCCCTCCTGGCCGCCGCGGCCCTGGCCGTCCCCGCCCTGACCGCGTGCTCGGACGACGACACGCCCACCTCGGTGGCGAGCAAGGCGGCGTCGGCCTACGCCACGGCGACGGCGGAGCCCGGACGCCGACTGGACGACATCACGGGCGGCGTCGACGTCAAGGGCTCGGTGAGCGTGGGCAAGGCGACGACCGACTCCGGCGGCCGTGCCTCGGCGGAGGTCACGGCGCGGAACACGACCGGCTCGACGCGGTCCTTCGCCGTGCAGGTCGACTTCAAGGACGACAGCGGCAACCTTCTGGACGCCACGGTGGTGACCTTGTCGGACGTGGCGGGGGGCGAGTCGGGCAAGGGCACCGCGCGCAGCACCCGCGATCTGAGCGGGGACGTGCGGGCCGAGGTGGCGCGGGCGGTGCGCTACTGACCGGGCACTGAGTCCGCCGGACGAAGCCGCCCTAACGCGCCGCCCGGACGGCCGTCCTGGCACGATGGCCACATGGAACGTGTGCTGGGAATCGGTGGTTACTTCATGCGGGCTGCCGATCCGGCGGCCCTGAGCGCCTGGTACCGCGACTGCCTGGGTCTGGACGCCGACGAGAACGGCCTGTGGGGCCAGGAGGCCGGGCCCACGGTGTTCGCGACGTTCGAGTCGGAGACCGAGTACTTCGGGTCCCGCGCCCAGCGGACCATGCTCAACTTCCGGGTGCGCGACCTGGACGCGATGCTCGGGCAACTGCGGGCCCGGGGCGCGGACGTGGCCGAGGAGACGCAGGACATGGACGGGGTCGGCCGGTTCGGCTGGGTCACCGACCCCGAGGGCAATCGGATCGAGCTGTGGCAGCCGGCCTGACCGCGTCCGGCCCCCCGGCCGAGGTTCCCTAGCCCGGGAGCCGGCCGCCCCCGCCGTTCGACACCGTGTCCTTCTGCGCCGCCCCGGCCCCGGACACCATGATGTCGATCTGCTCGCTCAGCGCGCTGACGCCGTTCAGCGTGGCAGTCGCCTGGAGGCGGCCCGTACCGGTGGGCAGCGCGAAGCCCGGTACGCAGGACCAGGCGCCGTCCGGTGCGGCGGTGGCCGCGCAGACCTCCTGCTCCAGCGCGTCCCGCACCGTGACCTGGGCGCCCGGGTAGGCCGTCCCCGAGGCCCGCGGAGTCGCGCCCAGCGGCACGCCCGACGCGGGGCCGGACAGGGTCGGCGCGGGCAGGCCGACCGTGACGGAGCAGGTGCCGCGCTGCCGTACGGTGCCCTTCGCGTCCCGCAGGACGAGCGTGCAGTCGGGCAGCCGGGTCCCGGGCTCGGCGTCCGGGGCGAGCGACAGGACGAAGGGGAACGCGAGGTCCTTCCACCCCGCGGCGGACGCGCCGCCGAAGGTGTACGTCCCGCTGCCCCCGCCCCGCACCACCGCCCCCCGGTACCCGAGCCCGGCGTACGGCGCACCCGTCACCCGGGTCCTGGCCGGGGCCGACAACGTCAGGACCGATCCCGCCCCGAGGGCCTCGGCGCCGAAGCCCCTGACCTCGACGACGCCGGACCGTCCGGGCTCGATGGTCGCGACCGCCCACAGGCCGTCGCCGCCCGCGCCGGCCGGGGCTCCGGTGCCGTGCGCCGTCCCCGGCACGGCGATCACACCGGCGGCGGCGAGCGAGGCGAGAAACGCTGACTTCCGGGATCTGCGGGACCTGCTCATCGTTGGCGGAGCTCCTCACACACGCGGCGGGCACCCCCACCGGCGATTGTTCCGACCGCTCCCGCCGCCGACACCCGTGTTCGGCCGTACGGACCAAGGGAGGGCAGCACGGGCATCGCTTTACGGACCCTGTACCAACCCAAGAGGTCCCGCACCCCCGGGTTCTCCGTAACTCCCTGCGTACGACCACGATCCCGGCCCGGCAGGAGGCAGCACGGTGGGCATGACGCGGCACGCAACCGGAACTCTCTTCGTGGGCGGCGCCCTGAGTCTCACCCTCGCCGCCCTGGCCTGTCCGTCGGTGCTCGGCTTCAGCACCGTCTCCCAAGCGCAGGACCGGGTCATCGCGCAGACCTCGACGGGACCGCTGACGGAGGCCGACCGTGACTTCGTGGTGAAGGTGCGGGCGGCCGGGCTGTGGGAGTACCCGGTGGGGAAGATGGCCCTGCGCAAGGGCACGACCGACGCGGTGCGCACGGCCGGGCGGCATCTGGTCCTCGGGCATGCCGCGCTGGACGCCACCTGCCGCAGGATCGCCGTACGGCTGAACATCACCCTGCCCGACCGGCCCAGCCCCCAGCAGCAGGGCTTCGTCGCGACGCTGGACGCGGACACCGGCAGGCAGTTCGACAGCGACATGGCGAACGTCCTGCGCACCACGCACGGCCAGATCTTCGGCACGATCGCGAAGATCCGGGCCACCACCGAGAACTCCCTGGTCCGGCAGCTGGCCGAGCAGGCCAACGACACCGTCCTGGACCACATCACGGTGATGGAGAAGACGGGGCTGGTCGACTTCGACCAGGTCCTCTTCCAGGAGACGACTCCGCCGAAGCTCCCGGCCGAGGACCTGACCCCGCCCCCTCCCACGGCGGGCGAACCGCAGGTCTCCCTCACCCCCGTGAGGTGACCCGGTTACGTCAGCCAGGCCGTCGTGTCCGGGGCCAGCCTGCCGTCCTCCAGTGGCGAGCTGGTGATCAGCACCTCCCCCGGCGGCAACTCCACCGCCCTGTCCGACAGGTTGGCCACGCACCGCCACCCGTTGGTGCGGGCGAAGTGCAGGACGCCGGGCGGGCTGTCCGGCGCCCAGTCCAGTGCCTCGCCCTCCAGCAACTTGTGGCGCAGGCGCAGGGCGCTGCGGTAGAGCTCCAGGGTCGAGCCCGCCACACCGTCCTGGGCCTCGACTGCGTACGCCGCGAAAGCCGACGGCTGCGGCAGCCAGGAACCGCCCGCGCCGAAGCCGTACGACGGACCGGTCGTCGTCCACGGCAGTGGCACCCGGCAGCCGTCGCGGCCCTTGCGCACCCGGCCCGTCTGCTCCCAGATCGGGTCCTGGAGCACCTCGAAGGGCAGGTCGGCGACCTCGGGCAGACCGAGCTCCTCGCCTTGGTAGACGTACGACGAGCCGGGCAGCGCCAGCATCAGCAGGGTCGCGGCGCGGGCGCGGCGCAGGCCCGCGGACTCGTCGACGGCCGGCGCGTGGCCGCCGGACAGCAGCCAGGCGTTGTCGTCGGTGCCGGGCGGGAGCATCAGGCGGGAGGTGTGGCGTACGACGTCGTGGTTGGACAGCACCCAGGTGGCGGAGGCGCCTGCCGCGCGGGCCGTGGCGAGCGAGTCGGTGATGACCTGCCGCAGCTCCTCGGCGTCCCAACCCGTCTGTAGGTACTCGAAGTTGAAGGCCTGGCCCAGTTCGTCGGGGCGGGCGTACAGGGCGCGCCGGTCGCTCGGGTTCACCCAGGCCTCGGCGACGGCCATGCGGGGCGGGGCGTAGGCGTCGAGGATCTTGCGCCAGTCGCGGTAGATCTCGTGGACCTCGTCGCGGTCGTAGAAGGGGTGGTCGCCGGGCGGGAAGTCCGGCAGGGAGGCCTCACCGCTCAGTTCGGGGGCGCCGAGGTCGCGCAGCGGTTCGCTCAGGTCCTTGGCCAGGGCGTGGGCGACGTCGACGCGGAAGCCGTCGACACCGCGGTCGGACCAGAACCGCAGGGTGGTCCGGAAGTCGGTGCGGACCTCGTCGTTCTCCCAGTTCAGGTCGGGTTGCTGGGGGGTGAAGAGATGGAGGTACCACTGGCCGTCGGGGACCCGTTTCCAGGCGCTGCCGCCGAAGACGGACTGCCAGTCGGAGGGCGGGAGTTCGCCGTGCGGGCCGCGGCCGTCGCGGAAGACATAGCGGTCGCGGGCGGCGGAGCCGGGGCCGGAGCGCAGCGCCTCCTGGAACCAGACGTGCTGGTGGGAGGTGTGGTTGGGGACCAGGTCGACGATCACCTTCAGGCCGAGGCGGTGGGCCTCGGCGACCATGGCGTCGAAGTCGTCGAGGGTGCCCAGGCGCGGGTCGACGTCGCGGTAGTCGGCGACGTCGTAGCCGCCGTCGGCCAGCTCGGAGGGGTAGAAGGGGCTGAGCCACAGGGCGTCCACACCGAGGGCGGCGAGGTGGTTCAGGCGCTGGACGACGCCCTTGAGGTCGCCGAGTCCGTCGCCGTCGGCGTCGGCGAAACTGCGGGGGTAGACCTGATAGATGACGGCCTGGCGCCACCAGTCGGGGTTGCTGGAGGAGAGGTCGGGCACGCGGGCTCCTCGAGGTTCGTACGGACGACAGTGAGAACTCTGTCCACTTGGTCGGAAAAGTGAACCCCACGAAGAGCGGAGTAGATCGTTCCCCGCGTGACGGAATTGTGATTGCCTCTTGAACTTCCGTTGCGTTTTCGCAGGTTGACACCGGTCCCCCGGCCCCCGACGATGTGCTCACTCTGAGGCGCATGTGACCACTGCGCCCAGTGTTCCTGCTTCGATCTCTCACCCCACGATGGGATACGCATGTCCATAGCGAGACGTGTCATCGCGCGACGCCTGTTGGGGACCGGCGCCGCGTCGCTCGCCCTCTGCGCGGCCACCGTCGCCGCCGCCTCCGGCGCCTGGGCCCACGGCACGCCCGGCGGAGACGGTTGGAAGTCGGGCGGCACCTACAAGCCCGGCACCGGCGCCGGCACCGAGACCGCCACCGACCGCTGCGAGTTCTCGCTCGACGGTACGAACTTCTACGACTCGGTCAAGGTCGACGACCAGAACCTGAAGGTCACCGACGACGGCAAGGTCCACATCACGGTCCGCGCCGCCGCCGACGCCACCACCTGCACCGCCTCGCTCGCCTCCTACCTCGCCCACGGGGCGACCTTCGCGACCTCCGGCGAGCAGGTCTTCGTCGACTTCGACTCGGTCACGGTCAAGCCGGGCGGCACCGACACCCTCGACATCGCGGTGCCGGACGCGGGCTGCTTCGCGCAGATCGACCTGTACCGGGGCGCGGTGAAGTTCGACGGCAAGCTCGACGCGAACGACGGCTTCGAGCACGGCGACCTGCCCAAGGGCCCGGACCGCCCGGTCATCAAGGACAAGCTGATCGCGGCCTGGAACGGCGGTTCGAAGGACTGCACGACCGAGCCTCCGGCGACCGAGGAGCCCCCGACCACCCCGCCGGCCGAGCCCTCGGAGCCGGCGACCGACGAGCCGTCGACCCCGGCCGAGGAGACGACCCCGCCGGCCTCGGAGACCCCGTCGACCCCGGAGCCCTCCGAGTCGACGTCGGCCCCGGCCCCCTCCCCGAACGGCGGCGACGACGACCTCGCCCAGACCGGCGGCAGCAGCGCGACGGGCCCGATCGCGATCGGCGCGGTCGTGCTGGTCGCGGGCGGCGTGGCATTCGTGGCCGCGTCGAAGCGGCGACGCACGGCGCGTTCCTGACCGACGGTCATACGAAGGGCCCGGGGTGATCACCCCGGGCCCCTTCTCGTCCGATGAGCCGTCAGGCCCAGGGGAAGCCGTGGCTGATGCCGAAGAGCACGGTGAACAGGGCCATTCCACCCGCCGGGACGATCACGAACGAGTCGGGCCGCTCATGCCGCACCGCGCCCCAGACGAGGGCGGCGATCGGGCCGAGCAGTCCGGCCGCCATCAGTGACCACCCCGCCGTGTTGTGCCCGAACACGTTGAACGCGACGAACGCCGCCGTGATGAAGCAGAAGGGCGAGGCCCACAGAGTCTTGAGTGGGTCGCGTGCGGCGGCTTCGGAGGCCGGGGCCTCGGGCGTGGCGGTCATGGCTGTTCCCTCGTTCGTGCTGGTCAGGCACGCTCACCCTACCCAGGGCCGGATAGCTCGGATGATCCTCAGCCTTCTTGAGAGACGCGTTCCACCGTCTCCAGGTACAACTTCGTGAAGCGGGCCACGTCCACGTCCAACGCGACGTCGACGAGGGCCTGTTCACGGACACCGACGTGGATCTCGGACTCGCCGGGGCGTGGGCGGCGGTCGACGATCGTCTGGCCTCGGGTGGGGCCGGGGGTCAGGGAGACCTCGACCGGCAGCAGGCGGCTGGTGATGCCCGCCGGGTCCACGACCGTGCAGACCGCGCCCGCGTCACCGATGCCGCCGGCCTCGGGGTCGGCGGTGACGTCCGGCGCGGCCGGCCGGTGGGCGAGCAGGTCGCCGGCCATCCGGGCGCCGGGTTCCGTGCTCGCCCGCAGCCGCCGTACGTCCGTGCCGGGCACCACGACCCGCTGGAAGACGTCCAGGCCGTACATGGTGATCGGCACCCCCGCGGTGAGCAGGATCGCCGCGGCCTCCGGGTCGTGCCAGACGTTGAACTCCGCGACCGGCGTGGCGTTCCCGCAGGCCACCGCGCCGCCCATGAAGACGATCCGCTCGATGTTGCGGGTCACCTCCGGATGGGTGCGCAGCAGCAGCGCGATGTTGGTCAGGGGAGCGGTGGGAATCAGGGTGACCGGACGCGGGGAGGCGAGGATCTCGCGGCGCAGCAGCGTCACCGCGTCCACGTCGGCCGGGGCGCGCGTCGGGGCGGGCAGGCCGATGTCGCCCATGCCGTCCTCGCCGTGCACGTGCCGCGCCGAGCGCGCGGACTCGATCAGCGGGCGGGCGGCGCCCCGGGCGACGGGGATCTCCGGGGCGCCGGCCTGCTCCAGCACGGTCAGGGTGTTGCGTACGACGCCGTCCACGTCGGTGTTCCCGGCCACGCAGGTGACCGCGCGCAGGTCCAGCCCCGGATGGCGGACGGCGAACAGCAGGGCCAGCGCGTCGTCGACGCCGGTGTCGCAGTCGATGATCACCGGAATGGGCGTGCCGTCGTTCGTCACGGCGGGGCTCCCCTCGCGCGGGTGCGGTGGCGGGCTCTACGCAAGCGACCTTACGGTGTGCCTCAGGTGGAGTGCGTCGCCGTATGGCGTCGCCGTACGGCTTCGTGCGGGCGGCGTCATACGGCGTCTCCGCGTTCCGGGGCGTCCCACAGCTCGGGACCGCGCGCGGCGACGCGGGCGGCGATCCGGTCCACCAGCTCCGCCGCCGGTACGGCCCCGGGCCTGCGCCCGTCCCGCAGCCGTACGGCCGCCGGTTCGCCCTCCGCCCCGGCCTCCCGTTCCCCGATGACCGCCTGGTACGGCACCAGGCGGGCCGCGCGGACGCGGGCGCCGAGGGTGCCGTGCTCGGGACCGGCGATCTCGGCCCGCAGACCCATTCGGCGGGCCCGGCGAAGAAGTTTCTCCGCCTGCCCGGTCTGGGCCTGCGCCACCGGGAGGATCAGCAGCTGCACGGGGGCCAGCCAGACCGGGAAGGCTCCGCCGTGCTGCTCGACGAGGTGGGCGACGGCCCGCTCCACGCTGCCGATGACGCTGCGGTGGACCATGACCGGCCGGTGTTTGGCTCCGTCAGGCCCGATGTAGTGCAGGTCGAAGCGTTCGGGCTGGTGGAAGTCGATCTGGACGGTGGACAGGGTGGCCTCCCGTCCCGCCGGATCGGCGATCTGGACGTCGATCTTGGGGCCGTAGAACGCGGCCTCCCCCTCGGCTGCCTCGTACGCGACGCCGGAGCCGTCGAGGACCTCCCTCAGCAGGGCGGTGGCGCGACGCCACAGCTCGGGATCGGCCACGTACTTGCCGGCACCTCCGCCCCCGCCGGGGAGCGAGAGCCGGTACCGGGCGGCCCGGATACCCAGATCGGCGTACGCGCGCTCGATGAGTCTCAGGGCGGCCGCGGCCTCCTCGACGGCCTGGTCGAGGGTGCAGAAGACATGGGCGTCGTTGAGGTGGATCGCGCGCACACGGGTGAGGCCGCCGAGGACGCCGGACAGCTCCGAGCGGTACATGCCGCCCAACTCGGCCATGCGCAGGGGGAGTTCGCGGTAGCTGTGGGATCGGGAGCGGTAGATCAGGGCGTGGTGCGGGCAGAGGCTCGGCCGCAGGACGACCTGCTCGGCACCGAGTTCCATCGGCGGGAACATGTCGTCGCTGTAGTGGTCCCAGTGCCCGGAGATCTCGTACAGCTCCCGCTTGCCGAGGACGGGCGAGTACACGTGCCGGTAGCCGGCCTCCCGTTCCACCTCCCGGATGTACTCCTCCAGCGCGTGCCGTACGACGGCCCCGTCGGGCAGCCAGTACGGCAGGCCGGCGCCGATCAGGGGGTCGGTGTCGAAGAGGTCGAGTTCGCGGCCGAGGCGGCGGTGGTCGTGCATGGCTGCTCCTCCAGGGGAACGGACGAGCACCCACGACGAAGCCCCGGGGCACTCGTCCCGGGGCTTCGGATTCGCTCAGCTGTCAGCGCGGCGCCGGGACGGGGTCCGGCGTCGTCGTCAGAGACGGGTTGGCGCGCTGCATGGGGGGACCGTAGCAGCGGGTGGGCGGGGGTGTCGCGGCGATTTTCGCGGGGGGGGGAGTTCCGAGTGTCATCCGGCGATGATCTGCTGAACCCGCTGCTGTGCCGGGTCCTGCTCGGCCGCCCGCGCCGGTCCGGCGTTGGCTGCCAGAATCAGGGTCACCACGGCGACCAGCGCCGCCGCGACCCCTCGGGTATAGCGCTCGGTGGAGCTGGTGCGTTCCTGCACGGCGACCTCGCAACAGCCATGGGTTAACCACGTTTAATACGCGGTTTAACCTAGGCGCTGTCGGACTCGAACGGCAAGGGGCACAGGGGGAGTTGAACGATGTCGGACCGCGATGATCCCGGGACCATCGGGCGAAGGGTGCAGCAGCTGCGGGCCGATCGGGGGCTGACGCAGAAGCAGTTGGCGGAACCGGCGTACACCCCCGCGTACATCTCCACCCTGGAGGCCGGCCGCGTCCGTGCCTCCGACGACGCGCTCAGGCACATCGCCGACCGGCTCGGCGTCGCCTTCGAGGAGCTCGCCACCGGACGGCCCGCGTATCTCGTCACGGACCTGCGGCTGCGACTGACCGAGGCCCAGCGCGTGCTCGCCACCGGCGACGCCGAGGCCGCCGTGCAGCAGTACGCAGCGCTGCTCGCGGAGGCCGAGGCGCACGGGTTCGCCGAGGAGCGGGCGGCGGCACTGCTCGGACTCGGCGAGTGCGGGCTCGACGCCGGTGAACTCGCCGCCGCCCGGAACCACTTCGAGCAGGCCGAACAGGTCCTCGCCGAGGCCGACGCACCGCTGCCCGCCCGCGTCCCGGCGCTGCGCGGACGGGCCGTGTCCCACTACCTCGCCGGGGAGCTGCGGTACGCCGTGTACCTCCTCGAATCCACCCTCGACGAGCTGAACCGAGGCGGACTGCACGACCCCGACGCCCTGCTGCTGCTCTACGCCAGTGTCATCGGCCCGTACATGGACATGGGCGCCCACGCGCGGGCCGCACAGGCCGCCGAGTACGCCCTCGCCCTCGCGCCGCAGGCCGGTGACCCGGCGCTGGTGGCCCGGATGCACCGGTCCGTCGCCCGCACCCTGCTCGCCGAGGGGCGGGTCGCCGAGGCCGACGCCTCGCTCGCCAAGGCCGCCGAGCTGTACCGGCAGCTCCAGATCCGTACCGAACTCGCCAACTGCCACTGGATGCGCGGCTACGTCTACGCCCAGAACGGCGACCTGGAACGCGCCGAGGCCGAGCTGCGCGAGGCGCAGACCATGCTCACCGCCAAGCGGGCCGCGCTGTACACCAGCCAGGTCGCCGTCGAGCTGGCGGACGTACTGCACCGGCGCGGCAAGTCCGAGGAGGCCGCCGCCCTGCTGCACGAGGTGCTCAGCGACCTCAGCCCCGAACGCGGAGCCCTGCACTCCGCCGCCGCGCACCGCCTGCTCGGCATCATCGCCGAGGACGCCCGGGACACCGAGACCGCCGAGGAGCACTACGTCCGCGCCCTGAGCCTGCTGGAGCGCGCGGGCGCGGCCGGCGACCTGGCCGACCTGTGCCGTCTCCTCGGTGACCTGCTGCGCCGCACCGGCCGGGTGGAGGCGGCGCTGGACGCGTACCGGACGGGCCTGGGGCACCGTACGGCCCCCGGCACCACGACCCTCGGGCCCGCGCCCGCACAGCCTCCTCTGTGAGGAAACCGAGCCTGCCCACAGCTCCCACCGGTTAGCCTTCGCGGAGCTATTCGAACAGGTGGGGACAGGCACGGTGGAGAACCAGCGGACCGTGGTGGACGGGCTGCGGCTCGTCGTACGCACACTCGTGTACGCCGTGCTCGGCGGCGCCGCGATCCTCGCCATCGCCACGGTCGCCTCGGTCCTCGGGCCGATGCTCGCCCTCAACCTCTACACCCCGCCGGTCGCCGCCTGGTGGACGGTGTTCACGGCCATCGCGGTGCAGGGCGTGCCGTTCCTGCTGCTCGGCACCGTCGTCTCGGCGGCGATCGGGGCCTTCGTACCGGAGAAGGTCTTCAGCCGGCTGCTGCCGCGCAACCAGGCCCTCGCCGTGCCCGTCGCCGGTGCGGCCGGTGTCGTCCTGCCGGGCTGCGAGTGCGCGTCCGTGCCGGTGGCGGGGAGCCTGATGCGGCGCGGGGTCGCCCCGGCCGCGGCGCTGGCCTTCCTCCTGTCCGCGCCCGCGATCAACCCGGTCGTCCTGGTGGCCACGTCCGTCGCCTTCCCGGGACAGCCGAAGATGGTGCTCGGCCGACTGGTCGCCTCGCTGGCCACGGCCGTGGTGATGGGCTGGCTGTGGGCCCGCTTCGGCCGGGACGAGTGGCTGCGGCAGCCGAAACGGCACGGCCATCCGGCCGCCACCGGCCCGCGCGCCTTCGCCGCCGGGCTGCAACACGACTTCCTGCACGCGGGCGGCTTCCTCGTCCTCGGCGCGGCGGCCGCGGCGACCTTCAACATCGTGGTGCCCCGCTCGGTACTGGACCTGTTCACCGGCTCGCCCTGGCTGTCGGTGCTGCTCCTGGCGCTGCTGGCGGTCGTGTTGTGCGTGTGCAGCGAGGCCGACGCGTTCGTCGCCGCGTCCCTGAGCGGCTTCTCGCCGACCGCGCGGCTGGCGTTCATGGTCGTCGGCCCGATGGTGGACCTGAAGCTGATCGCCCTCCAGGCGGGGACCTTCGGACGGTCCTTCGCTCTGAGGTTCTCCTCCGTGACCTGGGTGGTGGCCGTGGTGAGCAGCGTGCTCGTGGGGTGGTGGCTGCTGTGAGGCGGTACGGACCGGCGGTGCTGCTGCTCCTGACCGGGGCCGCGATCCTGCGGATATCGCTGTTCAGCGAGCTGTACCTGCGGTACGTGCAGGCGGGGCTACGGCCATACCTGGTCGTGTCCGGAGTTCTGCTGGTGCTGCTGGGGGTGGCCGCGGCGGTCGTCCGGCGCCCGGAACAGGAAACGGACGCCGAGCAGGGCGAGCAGGCAGAGCGCGACGAACACGCCGCCGGCCACGAGCGCGGCGAGCAGGAGCAGCACGGCGACCGCGACGACTCCCCCGGCCATGGCCAGCATGATGATCACGGCGCTCACCATAGCCCCCGTGTCGCCTGGCTCCTCGCCCTCCCCGCCTTCGCCCTGCTCCTCTTCCCGCCCCCCGCCCTCGGCTCCTACAGCGCCGAGCGCGAGGCGGCGCAGCGGGCGGCGCAGGGGGTCGGTCACTTCCCCGCGCTGCCGGCCGGGAACCCGGTGCGGCTGACGCTGGAGGAGTTCGGCTCCCGGGCGATCTACGACAGCGGGCGGTCGCTGTCGGGCCGTACCGTGCGGCTGACCGGGTTCGTCACCCGCGACGACGACGGCACCTGGTACGTCACCCGCCTCCTCATCTCCTGCTGCGCCGCCGACGCCGCCACCGGCAAGGTCGAGATCCGGGGCGCGGACGCCCCGACGGACGACACCTGGATCACCGTCACCGGTACCTGGCACCCCAAGGGCGGGCTCGGCACGGACGCGGCCTGGCCGCCGGTGCTGGACGCCTCGTCGGTGCGGCGGATCGCCGAGCCGGCGAACCCGTACGAGCGGCGGTAGCGGGGTCGCGGCCGCCCTGCACGACCGGGTTTCGCGGACCCGGCCAGGGGTAGTCGGGCGTCGGTCGGGACGAGGCGGTGGAGTGACCGCCCGGTCCCGGGCCGGGCCGGTCGCGCTCAGAACGAGGAGGCTGAGGAGGCTGCCGTGCAGCCCAGAGACGATCAGCGAGGTGAGCCGGGGCGGAAGCCGACGGGTGGTGCCGCGGACGCCCTCGTCGAAGAGGTCCGCGACGCGGGTCCCCGCGAGATCCCGGCGCGGTTGTGCGCGGTCGCGGTGGAACTGCTCCCGGTGTCCGGTGCGAGCGTGTCGCTGCATAGCGAAGGACTCCCCGTCCAGCTGGGCGCGAGCAGTGCGCAGGCCGCGTATGTGACCGAGCTCCAGGCCACCTTGGGCGACGGTCCCTGCCAGTCGGCCGCGCAGAGCGGTGCGCCCGTGTTCGCCTGCGATCTGACCTGCGGCCAGGACGTTCTGCGCTGGCCGGTCTTCGCCCAGGAGGCGACGGCGGCCGGGGTGCGGGCGTCGTACTCGGTGCCGCTCGGCAGCGAGACGGTGTGCGTCGGCACGCTCGATCTGTATCGCGACTCACCGGGCGACCTCACGGACCGGGATCTGCGGATGGCACGGCTGGTGGCCGGGTTGATGACCGTGGCGCTGATCGAGCTGCCGCACGCCGACGAGGCGGACGAACCGGGCGGCGACAGGTGGCTGAACGGGCTGGCCGCCGACCATGACCAGGTCTACCAGGCGACCGGCATGATCATGGCCCAGCTGGGCGTCGGCACGGAGGAGGCACTGGCCCGGCTGCGGGCCCACGCGTTCGCGCACGGGCGTACGGCGCTGGACGTGGCGGGGGACGTGGTGGGCCACCGACTGCGCTTCGAGGGCGATGGCGGCGGCTTCGACCAGGATCCGGACGTCTTCGACCGGGACCGGGGCGGCTTCGACGGGGGTCAGTACGGCTTCGGCCGGGACCGGGGCGGCTTCGGCCGGGATCAGGGCGGATAGCCGGCCGCGCATAAGATCGCTGCCCATGGACGCAATAGGCATCTTCCTCGCAGCGGTCGCGCTCGTCATGGTCTTCACCATCGAGAACCGGATCTCCCGCGCGGACCGGCGCGTTGCCCGGGTGGAGCGCAAACTCGACCTGGTCCTCGACCACTTGGGGCTGCGGGAGAACGACGACCCCCGCATGTCCGAGGTCGCCGCGCTCCTGCGGGACGACAAGAAGATCCAGGCGATCAAGGTCTACCGGGAGATCACCGGGGCGGGCCTGAAGGAGGCCAAGGAAGCGGTCGAGCGGATGGCGTAGCGCCCGGGCGGCGTCTCGCTCACACGCTCTGCCGACCCTTCTTCCTGACCTCGTCCAGCCGGTGCGCGCCCAGTTCCACGGCCGCCCAGGTCGCTTCGTCCGGCACCTCGCCGAGACCCCCGTTGGTGACGGTGATCGTGTCGTCGCCGACGCGGACGGCCGCGACGTCGAGGGTGAGGGTGGGCGCGTCGGCGTACTCGGAGATACCGGTGAGGACGAGACGCAGCCCCTGCCGTGCGTCCCCGACCTGCGGCAGCTCGCTCTCCCTGACCTCCACGGCCATCCGCCCGCCGCCCGCGGTCGCCGTGAACCGGCCGCACTCGTCCGGCATGGAGCCCAGCCACGCCAGCGTCCGGTCCACCTCCGCCGGCCGGTGGGCCACGACCTGGTAGCGCAACTGGGCCCCGTCCCACTCGTCGTCCAGCCCGACCGAGGCGCGGGTGCGGGCATCCGCCCCGAACAGGTCCTCCGCGTAGAGGGCGTCGAGCAGCCTTCCGCACTCCGCCGGCTCGGCGCTCGCCTTCAGCATGCCGTCCCGCCAGGTGGCGAACCCCTCGGTGGGCACCCACGGTTCACCGAGGTCCGCCTCGCTGATCAGGGCGGCCCGCGCCTGCGCCTCGGTGAGTGTCGGATCGGCCGCCGGGGCCTTCGAGGCGGTGCCCGCGGCCCCCGGGGAGGCCACGGTCCGGCCCGCCCGGTCCGGGGCGACGACCGAGCACGCGGGCGCGCTCAGCAGGGCACCCGCGGAACACACCGCGACGAGGACTGCACGGACCGGGAAACGGGGCATCGCGGGCCTCCTGGGCCGGGGTCGAGGACGCGCTCAAGATCGGCACGCCCTCCCAAGGCACCACCCCGCCGACACCTCCACCAGCGCGCCGGGCCGTCCGGGTGACGGCCGATCAGGCGTCGCGGGCCTCACGGGCCTCCTCGTTCTCACCCCCCTCTTACGCCATCCTTCATACGGATGTCAGTGCCATGACCTAGCCTTCGATCACTCAGGCGCACGCGTGCCCGTTCGCTGCCGCGTCCGCCGTCCCTTTCTTTTTCGTTCCGGGGGGTTCGAAAAATCGTGCGTAGACGCACTCTTCCGGCCGCGACGGCACTCGCGGTCCTCTTCAGCTCGGCCGCCCTCGTCGCGGCCGGCACCGGGTCGGCGCTCGCCGACTCCAGCATCGCCCTGCCCGTGCGGTCGACCGGCGACGTCGTGGTCGACGGGGCCCACCAGCGGGTCTTCATCAGCGACCCGACCTCCGGGAAGGTCGTCGTCACGGACTACGCCGGTGCAGTCGTCGGCACCGTCGGCTCGCTGCCGGGTGTCCGCGGCCTGGAGCTGTCGCCCGACTCGGGCACCCTCTACGCGGCCTTGGGGGACGCGACCGCGATCGTGGCCATCGACACAGCCACCGCGACCGAGGCCCACCGCTGGTCCACGGGCTCGGTCAGTCCCAAGTACGTGGCCCTCACCGGCGGCAAGGTCTGGTTCAGCTACGGCTCCGGCGGCGACGGCAACATCGGCTCGCTCGACCTGAGCGGCACCGACCCGGTGCTCACCCTGGGCCAGGACACCGACCGCACCTTCTACGAGGCCCCGATCCTGGACGCCGCCGCGGCCGCCCCCGGCACGCTGGTCGCCGGCGCGCCGGGCCAGAGCCCGGTCGAACTCGCCGTGTACGACGTCTCGGCGGGCACCGCGAGCCGCACCGCGTACGCCTTCGACCCCGGGAACACCGGTGGCGGCAACCTCGCCGACCTCGCGGTCACGCCCGACGGCAAGGACGTGATCACGGCCAGCGGCGCCCCGTACTACCAGCCGGTCTACAAGCTCTCGGACCTCTCGGCGGACGGCAAGTACGTCACCAACACCTACCCGAACGCGGTGGACATCGCCCCGAACGGCGACGTGGCGGCCGGCACCAGCTCCTGGTACGACCCGGACGTGCACGTCTTCAAGCAGGGCGATTCCATCCCGGTGAAGCAGTACGACTTCCCCAACACCGGCAACAGCAGCGGCTCCGACACCCTCGCCGCGCGCGGACTGGCGTGGGCGCCGGACGAGAGCAAGCTGTTCGCGGTGTCGATGAACGACAGCGACGTGTACTCGCTGCGTGTCTTCGACGCCCCGACCAAGACGCCGGTCACCCTCACGGCGAACGCCCCGGCGACCGCGCCCCGCGCCAAGCCGCTGACGGTGACCGGGTCGCTCACCTCCGCGTCGGCGTTCCCGGCCGGCACCCAGGTCTCCGTCACCCGCACCGACGACGAGTCCCCCGCCGGCAAGGCGCTGGGCAAGGCGACGGTCGCCTCGAACGGCTCCTACACCTTCACGGACACCCCGCCGGCCGGCGGCAAGGTGACGTACACCGTCTCCTACGCCGGTGACGCGGACCACGCGGGCGCCACCGCGGCGCGCTCGGTGACGGTCGCCAAGTCCGCGACCACGCTGACGCTGAACAACAACCTCAAGGTGTACGGCTACAACAGCAGCGTCACCTTCACCGCGCACCTGGGTGCCACGTACAAGAACCGCACGGTGGAGATCTGGGCCGACCCCTACGGCTCCGACAAGCCCAACGCCCTGGTGAAGAAGGGCACGGTCGACTCGGCCGGCAATCTGACGGCGACGGTCCGGCTGACCCGGGACGCCAAGGTCAGCGCGAAGTTCACGGGGGACACCCGGTACGCGCCCAGGACGATCACCAACACCGTCTACACCAAGGTGAGCGTGACGTCGTCGCTGAGCGGCGCATACAAGACGGCGACGGCCTGGAACGAGAAGTACTCCTACTTCCGCCAGTCCAAGGACCCCGTCTACAACACGGCGATGACCATGTACCCGGGGCGCAAGTACCAGTTCCAGATCCAGCAGTTCTACAGCGGGGCCTGGCACACGACGGCCACGCAGTACTTCGGCCTCGACCGCTACGGCAAGGACTCGGTCCTGCTGGAGGACAACCCGCCCACGGGCGTCCGCTTCCGGCTCCGCTCGTCCTACATCGACACGGCGTCGGGCGACAACGTCAACGCGACGACGTACGGCACGTGGAAGTACTTCACCTTCACCCGCTGACCTGGAGCTGCTCCATCCGCTGACGCACATTCGCCAGGGCGCCCCGCCGGCGCCCTGGCACCTGACTCCTCAACTCCGTGAGCGCGGCCCCCAGTTCACGCGCGCGTTCCGCGTCCCGGACCTGCCCCCACTGGTGATGAGCCCGGTCCACGGCGGCCTCCACCGCGGGCGCGTCGGCCGCCTGCCCCGCCCCGAGCCGCACCGACGCCACCCGCAGCCAGGTCCGGCAACTCCGCACGGGATCCCCCGCCAACATCGCCAGATCGGCCCGCACCTCACTCCAGTGCAGAGCCTCCGGAGACCCGACCCCGAAAACCTCCGCGGCCCCCTGCTCCTCCCTGGCAGCCAGCGCATCGGCATCACCGTGCCGACCTGACTGGACGGCGGTGCTGATGGCGTCGTGGGGATCGCCGGGGTTCTCTTCGGGGGCGGGCGCGGGGTGTTGCGCAGGGCTCGTCGCCGGGCTCGTCGCCGGGCTGAGCTGGGTGCTCGGCAGCGGGGTCAGCACGAGCGTCGGCGGGTTGCCGGGAACGGCGGCCGAGGCGGGACTGGGAAGAGCGCTCGGGACAGGGGCTCGCGTGGTGGTCGGCGCGGGACTCGACACGGAGACCGGCGTCGTGGCCGGCATGGTGTCCGGAGCCAGCCCCGGCAAGGGCTGAGGCCCCGGCAAGGAGGTTGGCGCCGGGCTCGTCGTAGAGACGCCCGGCATGGAGGCAGGCGCGGGGCCCGACGCTGCGCCCGTCTCAGAACCCAGTGCGCTGCCCCGCATGGAGCCCGGCGCGGCGTCCGGCTGAGGACCCGGCACAGAGGTCGCCACGAGACCCGACGCAGCGCCCGCCTCATAATCCGCCGCGGAACCCGGCGTGAAGTGGGGCGCCCCGCCCGGCTGAAGACCCGGAACCGAACCCACCCCAGCGCTCACCGCCGAGACCGACCCAGAGACCGGCACCGAGCCGGCCGTAGCCACCGGCACCGAAGCCGACCCGGAACTCGCCACAGGCACAGGCACCGAACCCCCAACAGGACCCCCCACCGCCCCCCACCCGTCATTCGTCGCCGTCACGGGCGCCAGGGTCGGCATCGGGCCCGGCAAGTACCCGGGGACCGGGGGCCGTACAGGTGCGTGGGCCGTCAGGACGATGTCCGTGGTCGGGCGCGCGTCCGGGGTGATTCGGGACAGGGCCTGTTGGTGGAGTTGGTCCAGGGGCGGGCGGTGGCCGCTGCGCAGGAGGGTGGCCACCGCCTTCATGTACGCCGGGCCCGCCACCGTGCGGCGGCTGGGGGGCGGGGCGATGCGGCCGTACACCGTGCTGCCGCGGCCCGAGTCGAGGGGGTTGGCGCGCAGCCACTCCCAGGTCTCCTGGTCGGCGTGCAGATCGACCACGAGGGAGGTCGAACCCGGTGCGCGCAGGCGCAGTTCCTCACGGAACCAGTGCCAGGGGAAGCCGGTGTAGCGCACCGAGGCCGGTGTGGAGCGGGCCAGCGCCAGATGCGGGAGGTGCTGGCGGCGGTCCAGTTGGAGCTGGCCGGCGACGAAGACGGTGAGCGGCCCGGGGGCGACCGCCGCCGCGCGCAGGCGGGTGAGAACGGCCTGGGGTTCCAGCGGGTCGGCGAGCTCGACGACGTTCGCGGTGTCGGTGCCCGCCAGTACCGCCGGCGGCACCGCGGCGAGGATGGGAAGCACGGAGGCGGCGTCCACCAGACACCCCTTGCCCACCGGCGAGGCGGCGAGCAGCAGCACGGTTCCCGGCATCGGTCCCTCCCCATCCCCCGTCGATCACGTACGGCAGCACCGTAACCGCTGCGGGTACAAAGGAGGGATCTCAGGGCTGCAAACGTCCGTTTCCGTCCCCATTCCCCACGATCCCCGCACGGTTGCGCGCACCGTCGCCCGCACCCCCGTCCCGCCGTACCGCGAACACCGTGGTGTCGTCGGCCAGATGACCCCCGCTGTGCCGCAGGGTGCGCTCCCGCACGAACGCCACCAGCCGCTGGGGCCGCGCGATCCCGGGGTCCGCGGCCACGGCGGCGGCGACATCGGCGGCCAGCGGGTAGAACTCGCCGGCGCCGTCCCGGGCCTCGGTCACCCCGTCCGTGGTGAGCAGCAGGGTCTCACCGGGACGCAACGGCACCCGCTGGGCGGGCGGCGGGCCGATACCGGGGGTGAGTTCACCCAGGCCGAGCGGGAGGCTGTGGCTGCGCGGCGGCAGCGGCCGTACCCCGTCGGGGCCGACGACGAGCGGACAGTCATGGCCGAGAACGACGGTGTCCACCGCCTCCGGATCCGACGCGGGGAAGCCGAGCAGTACGGCGGTGGCGAACCGGTCGCCCTCCTCCCGGCCGAGCGCCACCCGCATCAGGACGTGCCGTTGCAGCCGCTCCTCCAGCCGGACCGCGACCGTCGCCAGGTCGGGCTCGTGGTACCCGGCCTCACGGAACGTGCCGAGCAGCGCCGCCGCCACCTCCACCGCGCCCAGCCCCTTGCCCTGGACGTCGCCGACGATGACGCGGGTGCCGTGCAGGCCGATCTGGATGTCGTAGAAGTCGCCGCCGACCCGGGCCTCGCTGTCGGCGGCGAGATAGACCGCCGCGTGCTCCAGACCGCCCCAGCCCGGCGGCAGCGGGCGCAGCACGGTGCGGCGTACGGTCGCGGTGACGTCCTGCATGTGCAGCATGCGCCGCTCGCCGCGCACCCGGACCACGCAGGCCAGCGTGGCGAGGACACCACCGATGCCGGCCAGCACCAGATCGGGCAGTCCGGCCTGGTACTCGTGCGGCAGGGCGGCGTCCGCGGCGACGTACGTGGCGGGCGCGAGGACCGCGAACACGGCCGTCCCCCACACCCCGCAGATCGCGGCGGCGATACCGGGCACCAGCACGATCCAGGACAGGATCCGGAAGTCGCTGCTGGTCCGGAAGTCGACCGCGACGATGGCGACCAGCAGCACCAGCGGCGCCAGCCAGGCGACGCTGCGGCCCCGCACGCGCAGCATCCCCTGCCGGCGCGCGTCGCCCTTCAGGCCGGTTGCACCGTCGCTGACGGCCCTCATGCGCCTCAGACAAGCACGACGTTCGGCCCGCCGCATCCGGGTACCCGAGCACCGGGCCACCGAGGCCGACCCCCGCGTCGACTTGCCGGCCGGACGCCCCAGGTGTGCTCTGGAGGGCGGGGGCGAGAGAGAGGAGTGCTCTCATGGCTCATGCGGCACCCGCGCCCGGCGGACGGGCCTCGGGGACGGTGACGGCCCGCCCGAGCATGCTGCCCGACGTGTTCAGTGCGCGCACGCACATGATCGCGAGCGTGGCCGTACCACTCGTCCTCGGACTGATCTACGGCTACTGGGCCGCCGCGAACCGGCGCTCCGGCGGCGAGATCACCGGCTGGAACCTGCTCTTCGGCTTCCTCACGGCGCTCGCGTTCATCGTCGCCTACGTCGGTGTCCGCGCCCTCGGCCCGCACATGAGGCGCGAGCTGCACGCCGTCGTGTGGGCGGCCTTCGTGGGCGGCTCGTTCGGCTTCCTGTACAGCCAGACCGACGCGTCCGTCCTCAGGTCCTCGCTGATGGGGCTGGCGGTCGGCGCGGCCTGGTTCGTCGTGATGTTCTACCGCTACTACACGCACGAGGACGCCCAGGGCCACCGTCTGGGCTGAGGGCGCGCACGGGCCGGCCCCGGCACCACGGCCGGGACCGGCCCGTTTCCCCTTCATCCACCCACGCACCCGGTCCGCTCGCTCCCCTGATCCATGAGACACCCGTTCGGGTGAACCCTCCACCGGAGAGCGATGCCGTGCGGCCGTATGCAGGCATCCCGCTGGCGGCCTCGCCTCCCCGACCTTTGCCTGACAGGGTGCCCACCCGTCTGCGGAACGCCCTGTCGGCAGTGCTGATCGCCCTGTCGTGCCTTCTCGTGCCGTTCGGCGCGCTCGCGGCCTGGGTGTTGTACGGGCTGGCCGACACCGGCAGATACGTCGCCACGATGGCGCCGCTCGCCACGGATCCGGCGGTGCAGGGCGCGGTCGCGGACAGCGTGGGCACCGGGATCATGCACCACGTCGATCGCGAGCTGGAGGCGTCGCCCGCCGCGCCGTCGCCCGCTACCGTGCGCCCCTTCGTCCACGACGCGGTGCGCTCCTTCACCCGGACCGAGGCCTTCCGCACGGCGTGGGACGCGGGCAACAAAGCGGTCCACGACGCCCTGCTCAGGGCCCTCAGGGACGACCGCGCCCGCACCGTCACCGTCGACCTGGCCCCGGTCACCGCCCAGGTCAAGCGCCGGCTCACCGACGACCACATCCCGTTCGCGCACCGCATCCCGGTCCGGCACACCGCGGTCCGGGTGCTCCCGGCGCGGGAACTGGACCGGCTCAGGAAGGGGTACGGCGTGCTCGAAGTCGCCGGTTTCTGGCTGCCCGTCTCGGCCGCCGTCCTCGCCGCGGCCGGCATCGCCGTCGCCGCGTGCCGCCGCCGCGCGGTCACCGCGACCGCGCTGGGCACGGCGCTGGGCGGCGCGTTCCTCGCCCTGGCGGTCGCGCTCGGCCGCCGGCTCACCCTGGCCGACGTGCCGGAGGCCGTGCACCGCCCGGCCGCGGGCGCGGTCTACGACGCCCTGACGGCGACCCTGCGCACGGTGTCCTGGCTGCTGGTCGTCCTCGGGGTGGCCGTGGCCCTGGTCTGTCGGTTCACGGAGTACCTCGCACGACGTCGGCGAGCGTCCGCAGGGCCCGCCGCAGATCCGGCTCGGGAGCCGACGCGAGCCCGAGTCTGACGGCGTCCGGGACGCGGCCGGGGCCGACGGCGAAGGCGGGGCCGGGGGTCACCGCGATGCCGTGCGCGGCCGCGGCGGCCGTGAAGGTGTCCGCGCGCCACGGCGCGGGCAGCTCCCACCAGGCGAAATAGGCGCGTGGATCGGACCGTACGGCGAACGGGCGCAACTCCTCGCCGAGGATGCGCTGTCTGCGTGCCGCGTCCGCCCGCTTGGCCGCGACCAGCCGCTGAACGGTCCCGTCCCCGATCCACCGCACGGCCGCCTCCAGCGCGAACGACCCGGCGCTCCACCCGCCGGACCGCACCGAGGCGGCCACCGCCTCGACCCGCCCCTCCGGTACGACGACGACTCCGATGGTGAGCCCGGGGGCGACGCGCTTGGACAGGCCGTCGACGACATGGGTGAGGCCGGGCGCGTGCGGGGCGAGGGGGTCGCCGTCGGCGAGGAAGGACCAGATGCGGTCCTCGACGACGGGGATGCCCAGGTCGAGCGCGGTGCGAGCGAGCCGGCGGACGCGCTCGGGGCCGGTCGTCAACGCGGTCGGGTTGTGCAGGGTCGGCTGGAGATACAGCGCGGCCAGGGGAGCCGCACGGTGGGCGGCGGCGACGGACTCGGGGCGCGGGCCCTCCTCGTCGCAGGCCAGCGGCACCAGGGTGATGCCGAGCCGGGCCGCGATGTCCTTGACCACGGGGTACGTCAGCGCCTCGACACCGAGCCGGCCGCCGGGCCGGACCAGGGAGGCGAGGGTGGCGGCGACGGCCTGGCGGGCGTTGCCGGTGAAGAGAATCCGTTCGGGGGCGGGCCGCCAGCCCGGCGTGGCGAGCAGGCCGGCCGCCGCCCGGCGGGCCGCGGGGGTGCCGGTGGCGGCGGCCGGGCGCAGGGCCTCGGTCAGCACGTCGGGGCGGCCCAGCGCCGTGAGGGCGGGGGCGAGGAGGGCCGACTGGTCCGGTGCGGTGGGGTAGTTGAGTTCCAGGTTCACGGGTGCCTGGGTCGCGGCCTCGACGAGCGCGGGCCCGGTGCCCGCCGGGGCGGCCCGTACGAAGGTCCCCCGGCCGACCTCGCCGACGACCAGCCCGCGCCGGACGAGTTCGCCGTACACCCGCCCCGCGGTCGACCCGGCGATCCCGCGGCGCCGGGCGAACACCCGCTGTGGCGGCAGTCGTTCGCCGGGTTTCAGCCGTCCGGAGGTGATCGCGTCGGCGATGCGGTCGGCGATGCGCCGGTAGTCCTCCATGTGCCCCCCTGACATTGCACCGAGGGCAAAGATCTTATTGCACCGAGGAGTTGACGCGACCTAGGGTCGTCCACATGACCCCCTTCCTCGCATACGAGGACAAAGGCGCGGATTCCTCACGGGTCCCCCTCGTCCTCGTGCACGGCCACCCCTTCGACCGCACGATGTGGACCCCGCAGATCGAGGAGTTCTCGGCCGGCCGCCGGGTCGTCGCCCCCGACCTGCGCGGCTACGGCGCCTCCCCCGTCGTACCGGGCATCACCCCGCTGTCCGTCTTCGCCGGGGACATCGAGGCCCTGCTGGACGACCTCGGGGTGGAGACGTTCGTCCTGGCGGGCCTGTCGATGGGCGGCCAGATCGTCATGGAGTGCTACGACCGCTTCCCCGAGCGGGTCCGGGGCCTGGTCCTCGCGGACACCTTCCCGGCGGCGGAGACGGCCGAGGGCCGGCGGACCCGGGACGCCATGGCGGACCGGCTGCTGCGGGAGGGCATGCGCGGGTACGCCGACGAGGTGCTGGAGCGGATGGTCGCGCCGTACGCGCCCGCCGAGGTCAAGGCCCACGTCCACGGCATGATGACCGCGACCGCGCCGGAGGGCGCCGCCGCGGCCCTGCGCGGGCGCGCGCAGCGCCCCGACTACCGCGCCCTGCTGACCCGCGTCAGGGTCCCCGCCCTGGTCGTGGTGGGCGCCGACGACGCCTACACCCCGGTGTCGGACGCCGAGGCCATGCACACCGCACTCCCGGACTCGGCCCTGAGGGTGATCGAGGGCGCGGCCCACATGCCGAACCTGGAGCGGCCGGCGCAGTTCAACCGGGCGCTGGAGGAGTTCCTGGCCCGGGTCGACACCTGACCCGACCGCCACGCAACCTTCGCCCCACGGCCCCCGTCTTTGAGGGAGGATTCGGGCATCCCACCCACGAGCGGAAGGCCGGGACTTGGAGACTGCGGCTGCCGAGTGGACGGCTTTCCCGGACGGCATGCCAGGGCGCCGGGCCCGGCGGCGGATCGGCGCCTGGTCGGCGGGCGGGCTGTTCGCGGGCGTCAGCGTGGTCGTCGGCTGCCGTGTCGCCGACACCGACGCGATCACCCCGGTGCCGCAACTCCTCGCCTTCCTGCCGTGGCTGCTGGTCCCGGCCGGCCTCGGACTGCTGCTCTCCCTGCTCTCGCGCTGGTGGTCCGGCGTGGTGTGGGCGCTCGTGCTGCTGGGGCTGCTGGCCTGGTTCATCGAGCCGTACGGCAGGACCGACCGCCCGGGCGGGCCCCCGCTCGCGTCCTTCCGGGTGCTGACCTCGAACGTCGAGTTCGGGCAGGCGACCGACGCCCTCGCCGCCGCCGTACGCCGGGAGAAGCCGGACATCGTGTTCGTCCAGGAGTGCGAGTACGGCTGCGACGCCACGCTCCGGAAGGCCCTCGGCACCGACTGCCCGCACCGGGCGGCGGTGGTGGCCGGCGGGTCGGAGGGTTCGGTCGTCCTCAGCCGCTTCCCGCTCGACCGCACCGACGGACTGCCCGGCACCATGGCCATGCCCGGTGCCGTCGCCGACGTCCGCGGGCACGCCGTACGGCTCCAGCTCGCCCACCCCATGCCCCCGCTGCCCGGACACGTCGGCCGGTGGCGCCGGGAACTCGGGGAGCTGCGGGACTTCGCCGCCGAGGGCGACAGGACGCCCCTCGTCGTCGCCGGGGACTTCAACGCCTCCCAGGACCACGCCGCCTTCCGCCGCGTCCTGGACACCGGACTTCAGGACGCCGCCCGGCTCGCGGGCCACGACCGCACAGCAAGCTGGCCGGCCCGGACGGCACCGGCGTTCGGAGTGCAGATCGACCATGTGCTGCTCTCCGCCGACTTCTCGGTGCGCACCGCCCGCTTCCTCGACCTGCCCGACACCGACCACCGCGCGCTGGTCGCCGACGTCACCCTCCACCAGCGCCGGTGAGCTGAACCGGGGGGCCCATTTGTCGGACATCCTGAACCGCCAGGGCACCGGGCTGCTGCTGCCGCCTTCGGCCCGGCCGACGCCGACCCGTCGGCCCGCGCCCGGATGCGCCGCCGCCTCTACCGCGACCTCGGCGGGGCGTGGTGGCCGCTGGTCGTGGCGGTGGAGCGGATCGTGGACGCGACCACGGCGGCCAGGGTGCGGGCGGGCCAGGGGCGACGCCGCCGTCCACGGCCGAGGTGACCCAGGTCGCCCGTCAGCTAAGGGAGTTGGCGGCGGGGGTGCGGGAGGCCGAGACCCTCTACGAGGTCCGCACGGACCTCACGGGCCCGGCGGGCAGCGTCCTGGAGCCGGTCCACCAGGAGGTGGCGGCGGACCGCGCCATCGCGTCCCCGCGCTGAGGAGGGACGGAACACAAATGGGCGCGGCCGCCCCGTGCAGGAGGGCGACCGCGCCATGTGGGGGGTGGTCCTGGTGGTGCGGGTGTGCCTAGCGGCCGGCCTTGTGCAGGGCCTTGTCCATCGCGGCGGCGAACCCGTTGGCCCACAGCTGCTCCACGCGGGCCCGCTCGTTCGCGTCCGGCTGCGAGTTCGTGCAGGACGGGCCGGGGCCGCCGCCCGACATCAGCTCACTGCACGGCCCCTCGTAGTGGTCCGGCAGCCCGAGCACGTGGCCCGTCTCGTGCGCGGTGACGCGCGTGGAGTCGTACTCCTGGTTCTGCTGGTAGTCGAGGAAGATGTAGCCGTTGCCGTGACCGTCGGTCGAGGCGTACGAGCCACGCGGGTCGTTGCCCTCGCGGTAGGTGAAGTCGGCGTTCGAGCCCTGCTGGAGCTGGACGTTGGATACCGAGCTGTTCCAGATCTGGGTGCTGCGGGATATCTGCGCGCTGAACGTCGGCGCGGCGGACGCGTCGTAGGTGACGGTGACGGCCGCGAGGCCCGGGTTCTCGGCGCGCTTCTCGGCGACGGACTTCAGTACCGCCTCGAAGAAGGCCCGACTCGAGTCGGACTCGGCCGAGTCGGCGACGTAGCCGGCCCGGACGTGGGCCGGGGCGGCCGTCGCCGGAGCGACCGTACCGAGGCCGAGGGCCGCGACACCGAGACCGACCGCCGTCAGCGAACGGGCGGACAGGGAGAAGGACATGCGCATCGATGACTCCTAGGTGGGGGGTGAGTCGTCAAGGCGAGTGTCTGCGCCTGTGTGGCCGCTGTGATGATGGCAATCGGCGATAGCCCTGCCCTATCGGGGCCCCAATTGGCGGGCATCGGTGGGGGTTTGTGCGGCTGGTGAAACCAGTGCGTCCGCTTTAGTCTCCCAGGGCATGGAGCTCGAGGTGAGACACCTCCGCGCGCTGTGCGCCATAGCCGACACCGGCAGTCTGCACCGGGCCGCGCGCCAACTGGGCGTCGCCCAGCCGTCGCTCAGCACCCAGCTGCGGCGGATCGAGCAGGAACTGGGCGGCACGCTGTTCCTGCGCGCCCGGACAGGCTGCCGCCCCACCCCGCTGGGCCGACTGGTCCTCAGCCGCGCCCGGCCGCTGGTCGCCGACATGCGCGCCCTGGTCGCGGAGGCCCGGGCGGCCGCGGTGGGCGGCCCGGAGCTGCGGGTCGGCTCGACGGCGAGCAAGGCGCTGGCGGGCTGGCTGCGCCGGCTGCGCGGGCACGGCCAGGACCCGACGCTCCATATGAACGTCTCCCCGAACGCCCTGCTGCGCATGGTCGCCGACGGCCAGCTGGACGTCGCCTTCGTGCACGAGGTGGAGGGCTGCCCGCTGCGCATCCCGCCCGAGCTGAGACTCCGCGTGCTGATGGACCGGGAGCCCCAGTTCGTGTCCCTGCCGACCGATCACCCGGCCACCGCGAAGTCGGAGGTCCACCTGCGTGATCTGGCCGACGACCGCTGGATGGTCGACCCGACGGTGGACGGCGAGTGGGACGCGGTGCAGCGGATGTTCCGCGCGGCCGGCGTCAACCCGCATGTCCTGCACGGCGACTACTACACGGCCGACGCCCTGGTCGCCACCGGCGAGGTGGTCGCCGTCTGCCAGCCCACCCACGCCGACAGCCCCACGATGGCGGTACGGCGTCTGCACGGCGACCCGCTCGGTGTACGCCTCCTCCTCGCGGCCCGTACGGAGACGGACCTCGACGGGGTGTATCCCGCGCTGGAGGAGGCGTACTGGGAGGCGGCGCGGCAGGCGCCGGCGTACCGGGAGTGGCTGGAACACGACGGTGAGCGGCAGTCGCCGGTCCCAGCCCTCCCGTAGTTCGGCGTCCGTGGGGGTCAGACGCCGATGTCGCAGCCGTCCTTGCGCCAGACCGCCACGACGGCCGGGCGGTTGATCTTGCCGGCACCGTCGGGCCAGGCGCTCAGCGGCTTCTCGGCCGTGGCGCCGTCGATCTCGCCCGGGTGCTGCACGGCCACGAGGACACGGCGGTCCTGGATGACCGGGCCGCAGGTCTCCGCGCCCTTCGGCACCGTGAGGAACTGCTTGAGCTCACCCCGGCGGTCACCGCGCGTGGCGACACCGAAGAGACCGTCGTGCGAGCCGAGCTGGGCGCCGTCGGTGGAGATCCACAGGTTGCCGTGCGAGTCGAAGGCGACGTTGTCCGGGCAGGAGATCGGGGAGACGTCGTCCTTCGGGAAGCCGGCGAAGTAGGTGGCCGGGTCCTCCGGGTCACCCGCGACCAGGAACAGCGTCCAGGCGAACTTCTTGCTGTCGGCGCGGTTCCAGCGCTCGGTCAGCTCCAGGATCTGGCCGTGCTTGTTGGCGTTGCGCGGGTTGGCCTCGTCCGCCTTGGCGTTGGAGCCGACACCGCGGTTGGTGTTGTTGGTGAGGGCGACGTACACCTTGCCGGAGTACGGGTTCGGCTCGATGTCCTCGGGACGGTCCATCTTGGTGGCGCCGACCTTGTCACCGGCGAGCCGCGTGAAGACGAACACCTCCTCCGCCGTCATGCCCTCGACGTGCGACTCGGCGCCGTCGCAGGTGGCGGTGGCCAGCGGAATCCACTCGCCGCTGCCGTCGAACTCACCGTCGGCGGGGAGCTTGCCGGTGCCGTCGATCTCGATGGCGGGGGAGTCACCGGTGAGCTTGGCGACGTAGAGCGTGCCCTCGTCGAGCAGCGAGAGGTTGTGCTCGCGCACGGAGCGCGAGTGGCCCTTCTTCATCCGCTTGCTGCCGACGAACTTGTAGAAGTAGTCGAAGCGCTCGTCGTCACCGGAGTACACGACCGGACGCCCGTCCTCGGTCAGCCGCACGGTCGCACCCTCGTGCTTGAAACGACCGAGCGCGGTGCGCTTGCGCGGCTTGGCGGTGGGGTCGTACGGGTCGAGCTCGACGACGTACCCGAACCGGTGCGACTCGTTCGGCTCCTGGGCGACGTCGAACCGCTTGTCGAAACGCTCCCACTTGCGCTCGGTGGCGCCGGTGCCGAGACCGTACCGCTTGTCGGTCGCCCGGCTGGCGTTGGCGAAGTACTGGTTGAAGTTCTCCTCGCCGTGCAGCGTGGTGCCCCACGGGGTGACGCCGCCGGAGCAGTTGTTGAGCGTGCCCAGGACCTTGGTGCCGGTCGGGTCGGCGGAGGTCTTCAGCAGGTCGGAGCCGGCGGCCGGCCCGGTGATCTTGAACTCGGAGGTGGCGGTCACGCGCCGGTTGAGCGGGTGCCGCGAGACGGGCGTGAGCTTGCCGCTGCGCCGGTCCCCCTCGACGACGACGGCGGACAGCCCGTGGGCCGCCCAGGCGACCTCGACCTGCTGCTTGGTCGGGTTGGCGGCGTCGTAGCCACGGAACATGAGCACTTCGTCCGTGTACTCGTGATTGGCGACGAGGACCTGCCGGTTGTGCTCACCCGGCAGGGGCAGCAGCGCGAGGAAGTCGTTGTTGTAACCGAACTGCTTGGACTGCGACTCGGCGGTCTGGTTCTCCGGGTCGAAGGCGGGCGCGCCGCGCAGGATGGGCTCGCCCCAGCGGATGACGATGTTCTGGCCGTAGCCGTCCGGGATGGTCACGGCGTCGGCGGTGTTCGGCGCGACGGGGGTGAAGCGCAGGCCGCGGGCGCCGCGGGAGGCGTGCCGGGTGCTGGTGGCGGCGGTGGCCTCGGCGGCGCTCGCCTCCGGGGCGGCGACGGTGGCGGAGGCGCCGACGGCGGTGGCCGCGGTGACGACGGCGGCGGCGCGCATCACGGTACGGCGGCTGAGGGCGTCGGCGATGACATCACCGACGTACGGGTTGGTGGTGGTGTTGGGCACCTCGTGGAAACAGGCGTCACCACACCGGAAGCGGCAGGTCAGGGCCGCCCTGCCACCATGATGCGAGTCGTTGTTGACGCTGACGATCGGCAACTGAATACGCATGGCTCTTGGTACTCCCCTTGCTTCCCCTTGAATGCAGCGTGGGGGACGGTAGGGGCACGTTTGTGCGGGAGCGGAGCATTTGAATGAACGCAGGATGAACCAGAGGTATCTGTACGGGAGTTGGTGTGCCGCGTCCGATCGACGCGATGTGACCCTTGACTTGTGCGGACCCCAGGTGTCCGCCCCTCCCCAAGATCACCATCCGGGGCCGCTAACCTTACGTGTCCGTCCTGGCCAGGGATCTACGGGCATCAACTCACGCGAAGGGTTGCGCACATGGGCATTCTCACTCTCCTGCGGAACGCGTTCGGCCGGTCACGCAAGGGGCGTAGCGCCGAAGCGGAGGGTGCGACGACGCCTTCGCCGGAGCCGACTCCGACGGTCCCCTCCCCGTCCCCGGAGGCGACCCCGACGGTCCCCTCCCCGTCCCCCGAACCCCAGCCACCGGCCACCGCCCAGGTACCGGAACCCCGAACGGCCCCGACGCCGGACACGGACGACAACGACGAGCACGAGCTGGTCTCGGCCGCATTCGACAACGTGACAGTGCCTCGACCGGCGGAGTCGGTGGAGGGGGTGGCGGAGACGCCGGGTGCTGAGACGCCGGTGGTCGAGGAGCGGGCGGCTGAGGAGCCGGTTGCGGAGGCGCCTGCGGTTGAGGAGCCGGCTGAGGTTGAGCCGGTTGCTGAGACGCCGGTGGTCGAGGAGCGGGCGGCTGAGGAGCCGGTTTCGGAGACGCCTGCGGTTGAGGAGCCGGCTGAGGTTGAGCCGGTTACTGAGACGCCGGTCGTCGAGGAGCCGGTTGAGGTTGAGCCGGTTGCCGAGACGCCTGCGGTTGAGGAGCCGGTCGCTGAGACGGCGGCTGAGGCAGAGGCCGTGGCTGAGGAGCCGGTCGCCGAGGAGCCCGCTGCGGCGGAGCCGGTCGCTGAGACGACTGTGGCCGACGAACCGGCCGAGGTGGAGCCGGTGGTCGAGGAGCCCGCCGCGGAAGCGCCCGCCACCGAAGAGCCGGCCGTCGAGGAGCCCGCTCCGGCAGCCACTGCCGACGAGGCGACGCCGGAGCCCGAGCCGGCCGCCGAGGTCGCGGCGTCCCCCGAGAACACCGCCGCGGCCGCCGACGGCGAGGACGCCCCACAGGAGTCACCCGCAGCCGACGACGAAACCCGCACGGGTGGTGCGGGTGGGAACACCCCGGCCGAAGGCGAAGCCGAGGCCGAGGCCACAGCCACCAACACCCCCGCAGCCACCGCCCTCGCCAAGGCCGGCCTGGAAACCGCCCGCGCCAAGGTCTACCTCGTCCTCGACCGCTCCGCGAGCATGCGCCCGTACTACAAGGACGGCTCCGCCCAGGCCCTCGCCGACCAGACCCTCGCCCTCGCCGAGCACCTGGACCCCGACGCCCCGAACACCTCCGTACACGTCGTCTTCTTCTCCACCGAGGTCGACGGCACCACCGACCTCACCCCGGCCTCCTCCGAGACCGCGGTCGACGACGCACACGCCGGCCTCGGCCGCATGGGCCGTACCAGCTACCACGCCGCCGTGGAAGCCGTCCTCGCCCACTACGACAAGAACGCCACCCCCGGCGCCCCCGCCCTGGTCGTCTTCCAGACCGACGGCGCCCCCGACGCCAAGACCCCGGCCACCCAGTCGCTCACCGAAGCCGCGAAGAGCCACCCCTCGGTGTTCTTCTCCTTCATCGCCTTCGGCGACCACGACAACAAGGCCTTCGACTACCTCCGCAAGCTGAAGACCGACAACACGGCCTTCTTCCACGCGGGCCCGACCCCCCGCGAGCTCACGGACGCCGAGCTCTACGACGGCGTACTGATCGACTGGCGCCCGTAACCCCCCGGAGATCACCTCGTAGATCACCTCGGAGATCAACCCGAAGATCACCTGACGGCCGCCCCTTCCCACCCTGTAAAACGGGAAGCGGGCGGCCCACCCATGTCGGCTACGATTTCAAGGTTCGCAAAGAACCAAGAACCCCGAATTCCGACCTGGGAGCAGCCCCCGATGGCTCGACACCTCATCACCAGCGCCCTTCCGTACATCAACGGAATCAAGCACCTGGGCAACATGGTGGGGTCCATGCTCCCGGCGGACGTGTACTCCCGGTACCTCCGCCAGCGCGGCCACGACGTCCTGTACATCTGCGCCACCGACGAGCACGGCACCCCCGCCGAGCTCGCCGCGAAGGAGCAGGGCATCCCGGTCGCCGACTTCTGCGCCCAGGCGCACGACGCCCAGAAGGCGGTCTACGACGGCTTCGCACTGGCGTTCGACTACTTCGGCCGCAGCTCCAGCCCGCAGAACGTCGAGATCACCCAGCACTTCGCCCGCAAGCTGCACGAGAACGGCTTCATCGAGGAGCGGGCGATCCGCCAGGTGTACTCGCCCGCCGACGGCCGCTTCCTCCCGGACCGCTATGTCGAGGGCACCTGCCCCCACTGCGGCTACGACAAGGCCCGCGGCGACCAGTGCGAGAACTGCACCCGCGTACTCGACCCGACGGACCTGATCAACCCCCGCTCCGCGATCTCCGGCTCCACGGACCTGGAGGTCCGCGAGACCAAGCACCTCTTCCTCCTCCAGTCCAAGCTCCAGAACGAGGTCCAGGAGTGGGTCGCCCGCCACGACGGCGTCTGGCCGCACCTGGCCTCCTCCATCGCCCACAAGTGGCTGACCGAGGGCCTGCACGACCGCGCGATCACCCGTGACCTGGACTGGGGCGTCCCGGTCCCGGCGGACACCTGGCCGGAGCTGGCGGCGGAGGGCAAGGTCTTCTACGTCTGGTTCGACGCCCCGATCGAGTACCTCGGCGCCACGAAGGAGTGGTCGGACCTCGACCCGTCCAACCGCGACTGGAAGTCGTGGTGGTACGACGTGGACGAGACCGTCCGCTACACGCAGTTCATGGCGAAGGACAACGTCCCGTTCCACACGGTGATGTTCCCGGCCACCGAGCTCGGCATCCGCGAGCCCTGGAAGAAGGTCGACTTCGTCAAGGCCTTCAACTGGCTGACGTACTACGGCGGAAAGTTCTCCACGAGCCAGAAGCGCGGCGTCTTCACCGACCACGCACTCGACATCCTCCCCGCCGACTACTGGCGCTACTTCCTGATCGCCAACGCCCCCGAGTCCGACGACTCGTCCTTCACCTGGGAGCACTTCACGGCCACGGTCAACAAGGACCTGGCCGACACCCTCGGCAACTTCGTCAACCGCGTCCTGTCCTTCTCCAAGAAGCGCTTCGGCGAGGAGGTCCCCGCGGGCGGCGAGCCCGGCGAGGCGGAGACGAAGCTCGGCGAGCAGATCGCCGAGCTGCTCGCGGAGTACGAGGGCCACATGGAGACCCTCCAGTTCCGCAAGGCCGCGGCGGCGCTGCGCGCCCTGTGGTCGGCCGGCAACTCCTACCTGGAGGAGAAGGCCCCCTGGCTGGAGATCAAGACCGACAAGGACGGCGCGGCCCTCACCCTGCGCACGGCGATGAACCTGATCCACCTGTACGCGGTGGTCTCGGAGCCCTTCATCCCGGCCAGCTCGGCCGCCATGCGCCAGGCGTTCGCCCTGCCCGACGACACGGCGACCTGGGTGACCGCCGACGAGGCCCGCTCCCTCACGGCCGTCCCCGTCGGCACCCCGTTCACCGTCCCCCCGGTCCTCTTCGCCAAGCTCACGGACGAGGACCTGGAGACGTACAAGGAGCGCTTCGGCGGAGAGGGCGCGTAGCACTCCGCTTCCCGGGCCCGGAACCGACATGGTTCCGGGCCCGTTCTCATGCGCTTCCGATCAAGCGAGAAGACCGAGTTTTGGGTAGCTTGAATCTACGTAGAACGAATCTACATAACTCCCTCGGGGGGTCGCATGCCCGCCTCGTTCGTAGGCCGCCGGACCGAACTGGCACTCCTTCGCAAACGTCTTGACCGTGTCACCGCCGACAGCGCCGGCACCGCGGTCGCCATGAGAGGCCGACGGCAGGTCGGGAAGTCCCGGCTGGTCCAGGAGTTCTGTGACCGGGCGGGCCGACCGTACGTCTTCTTCACCGCGACCAAAGGCGCCTCGCCCGTGGAGGGCATCGCGGACTTCATGGCGGAACTGCGTGAGTCCTCGCTCCCGACCGACCCGGAGCTCGTGCCGAGGACCGCCCCCACCAACTGGCCCGACGCCTTCCGTGCTCTCGCCGCCCTGCTGCCCGACACCCCGAGCATCGTCGTCCTCGACGAACTGCCCTGGCTCTCGGAACAGGACCCGGTCTTTGACGGCGCACTACAGACCGCCTGGGACCGACTGCTGTCCGGCCGCCCCGTACTGCTGCTCCTGCTCGGCAGCGACCTCCACATGATGGAACGGTTCACGGCGTACGACCGCCCGTTCTACGGACGCGCCGACAGTTTCGTCCTCGGCCCTCTCAATCCGGCGGAGACCGGGAACGCACTGGGTCTGGACTCGGCCGACGCCATCGACGCACACCTCGTCTCCGGTGGCCTGCCGGGAATTCTGCGAGCCTGGCCGCACGGCACCCCGGCGCTCGACTTCATCGAGTCCGAGTGCGCCGACCCCGCCTCACCGCTGTTCGGCGTCCCGGAGGCAGCGCTGCTTGCCGAGTTCCCGGCCCCGGACCAGGCACGCCGCGTCCTCGAGGCCGTGGGCAGCGGGGACCGGACGCATGCCAATATCGCTGCGACGGCCGGCAGCCAGAGTGGAGCACTGCCGTCCGGCATACTGTCGCCCCTGCTGCGCCGCCTCACCGAGGAGAAGCGGGTCCTCGCCTCGGACGCCCCGCTGTCGACCAAGCCCGGCAAACCCACTCTCTATCGTGTGGCCGACAGCAATCTGCGCCTCTATCTGGCTGCCATGCGCTCCGCGCAGGAGCTGTCCCGGCGCGGCCGCCCCGAGGCCGCGTACCGGGTGGTGGAGCGGCGCTGGGCCGCTTGGCGGGGCCGGGCCGTCGAACCGCTGATCCGTGAGGCGCTCGAACTCGCCGCCTCTTCAGGGGACTTCCCCTGGCCGGACACGGACGTCGTAGGAGGCTGGTGGAATCGCCGGTTCACACCGGAGATCGACCTCGTCGGTGCCGACCGCGCCCCAGTGGCCGGAAGCGTCTTCTTCGCGGGGTCCGTGAAATGGCTGGCCACCCCCTTCGACCAGCACGACCTGACCACGCTCGCGCAAGGCGCCGGCGAGATCCCCGGCTTCCCCTCCGACTGCGCCGGCCTGGCCGTCGTATCGCTGTCCGGTACGACGGCCGCGGTGACCGGTGACACGGTCGGACTCGTGTGGGGACCACGGGACGTGGTCCACGCGTGGGAATCGTGAGCCGTCGAGCACAGCCGGAGACGACTGACCGAGACTCATCGTCACGGCGCTAGGAGAGCACGCCGGCTCCCGTCGTGGCCGCCAGCTCCCCCGCAAGGTTCCCCACCGCCGTCTGCAACCCCGCCACCAACCCCGGCTTCCAGTTCACGGATGTCTTGATCTTCTTCGAGTTCGCGGCGTTGTACGCGGCCACGACGTCGGTGGCCGTGCCGTTGACGAGGTTGCCGCTGCCCGCGATCGAGCCCGTGCCGTCGCCGGAGAGCAGCTTGGCGACCTTCGCGCCGGACGGCAGCTTCCAGACGTTGTACTCGGCGACGACCTGGGCCTTGGCGCGGGAGTCGATGCTGTACTTGGGCTCGTAGCCGTTGAGGGGCGTCGTGTCGTAGACGTTGTTGTAGAGGTGGATCTGGCCGATGCGGGCCAGCGGCGCCCGCTGCACAATCCCCTTCCACACGTTGTGGTGGAGGGTGACGCGCAGCTTGCCGGTGCTGTCGCTGTCGCTGCTGCCGATGAGCATCGTCTTGTCGTGGTTGCTGAAGACGTTGCGCTCGACGGTCACCAGGTCCGAGCCGTTGGTGATGTCGAGGGCGCCGTCGTGGATCTGGTACTTGCGGCCGAAGTAGGTCTTCAGCGACTTGTCGAAGACCGGCGCGTCCGTGAACGTGTTGTGGTCGGCCCAGACGTTCGTCGCGCCGCGCAGGGTGACGGAGTCGTAGGCGGAGTTCCACTCGCCGGCCGAGCCGTCCGTCGGGTCCCACTGCGGGAAGCAGTCCTCGGTGGCGGCGAAGGTGAGGTTGCGGATGATGACGTTCTTGACGTTCTGCACCTGAAGGCTGCCGCCCTTGATGCCGGCGTTCGTGCCCGGGACGCCGACGAGGGTGGTGTTGGCCGGCACCCGGAAGACGATGTTCTTCTTCTGCTGCTCGGCGGCCTTCTTGCGGGCGCTCTCCTGGCCGCCCGCCGGCGCCTTCCTGCCGTACGTCGCCGGGTCGAAGGCCTTCAGATAGGCGGACAGCGAGTAGCCGGTGCCGGAGGCGTGGTCGGCGCAGGTCAGCTTCTTGCCGGCGTCGTCGGTGTTGGCGTCGATGGTGCCCTTGATCCGGATGATCCGGGGGGTCGTGTCGGAGACCGAGCCGAGCGCCTTCACGAGCTGGGCGCGGGTGCTGACGGTGAAGACGTGGGCCGAGTCGGCCTTGGAGCCGCCCGTCGTTCCGGAACCGGAGGCCGCCCAGCCGTCCTTGGCGGGCAGAACCTGGTGGTACAGGTCGACCGCGTCGGCGTTCGCGTTCATCACGAGGACACCGGCCCCGAGGCCGGCGGCCGCCACGGCGGCGGTGACGACGACGGTGCGGCGCCTGCGGAGGGAACGGCGGTGGGAAGGGGATGCCACGAATGAGTCCTTACGTGCTTCGGTGAGGCTCGCCCGCCGGCGAGCGGGCCCGCGTGAGCGGGCCTCCGAATCCCTCGTGGTCGCGGAGATCTGAAAGGTTGCCGTGAATTTCTTGATCGATCGGTGGCCAACTCGGGGACATCACGGGGATGTTGCCCATCCCGTTGGCATCGATCGCACCCCGGCGCCACCATGTCCCCCCACACGACCGTATGGTTTCCGCCATGGCAGTCCCTGAGGTCATTCCGATCGCGTACGAGCCGCACGGCCGTACCGAGGCGATCGGCTTTTACGAGGACGGGCAGTTCATGGGGTCGGTCACCTACGCCTTCCCCAAGGGCTTCGAACTCGACACGGGCTGGGAAGAGCACAAACGCCTCTACGCGGTCCTGCACACCTTCGATCCCGAGGGCAGGTACCGCGACTCGGAGATCTGGTGCGCCGGCACCTGGGCCGAGCAGCAGCGCACCGCGCAGGGCGCCGACTCGCCGCTCGCCCGTGCCCGCGCCCACCTCGCGACCCAGCTGCGCCGTCTGCCTCGGCGGACGTACACCGACATCGCGATACGGCCCTTCCAACTCACCGTGGACGGCGTGCTGTTCGGCCTCGTCACCGGCGAGGACGAAGGGGAGGTGTGGGCCGAGCTGTACCCCGACAACCTGGGCTTCGGCGCGCCCTGGGACGGTTCGTACGACACCTGATCGTTTGGGTCTCTATGCCTGGACCCCTCCCAGGCGCTATACATTGCGAAGATCATGTAGAGCCATCAAGTGGGGGGATCCATTCATGGCGCTCTTCGGTAACGCGCACACCATCGACTCGGGCCAGGCGCAGCAGGACTTCGCGCGTCTGCTCGGCCACGGTGAGCAGGTGCACGCCGCGTACCTGCTGATACGCGACACCATCCTGTTCACCGACCGCCGTCTGATCCTGGTCGACAAGCAGGGCATCACCGGCAAGAAGGTGGAGTACCACTCCATCCCGTACCGCAGCATCACGCATTTCGCCGTCGAGACGGCCGGCACCTTCGACCTGGACGCGGAGCTGAAGATCTGGGTCTCGGGGACGCCGACGCCGATCGAGAAGACGTTCACCAAGGGCGTCGACATCTACGAGGTGCAGGCGATCCTTACGCAGTTCGTGGCGAAGTAGCCCGCCCTTCCGGCCCCGCCGAGGTCAGCGGCCTCGGCGGGGCCGTCATAATCTGCGCACGATGATTCCGCTCCGCCGCCATCTGCTGACCGACGTCCTCAGGATCGGTGCCGTCTATCCGCTCGTCCTGGCCGGCGGGTACGCGGTCCGGGCGCACGGCCTGACGCCGCGGGAGTCGGCGCGGGGGCCGCTGGAACTGGCGACCGAGACGCCCGAGCCCATGGACCGGATCTCGGCGGAGGTCCAGCGGGGCCTGACCGGACTCGGCTGGCTGGTGCACCCCTTGGAGACCGACCCGCTCTCCGCCCGTCTCCTCGTGACCGGCGTGGAGGGCGCGCAGGAACACCCGGTCGACCTCCTGAAGGAAACCCTCTGGCACCCGCCCGTCATGACCGACCTGGGCCCGGCCCTCTCCCTCGACGACCTCATCGGCACCAAGGTCCGCGCCCTCACCGACCGCGGCACCGCCCGCGACCTGACCGACGTCTACGCCGCCGCGGCCCACTGGAGCTTCCCCGACCTGGAGGAACAGGGCCGCCGGCACGCCTGGGACGAGTTCGACCCGGCCGACCTCCAGACCCGGCTGGAGGCCACGGAACTGCTGGACGACCGGGAGTTCACCGCCCGGGGCCTGGCCGAGGAGTCCGTGCCGGACCTGCGCCGGTGGGTGCGGGCGTGGGCGGACGACATCGCGGAGCGACTGCTGGAGGAGGAGGCGCTCCGGCCGCCGGCGGACACGGACGAGTGACCCGGTGCCCCCTCGCTCACCTGGGCTTCGGTGCGGCCCGCTCGGTTCCGGCCGCACAACCCACTGGTAACATCCGCCCACTTGTGCGAGGGCAGGGGGCCCTCGTAGGGGAGGGAAACTCACGTGGGCAGACACGCCCCGAGACGAGCGGGCCGCAGCACGCTCGTCTCCGCACTGGCCGTGGCGTTGGCGGCCGGATCGATCACCCTGTTCTCCGGCACGGAGGACAGCGGCGCGCAGGCGGCCACGACCGCGGCGGCCGGGACCACCGAGATCGTCCTGGACGACCCGAGCAGCGAGACCCGGCGCACCGACCGGCTGCTCGCGGCGGGCGAGACCGGCTTCCTGCACCGGCAGGCGGGGGTCACCGGCCTGCTCTGGACGGACTACGACGACGGCTCCACCGTCGGCGTCGAGGGCACGTCGGGGCTCTACACGCCGACCACCACCAGCTGCTACGACATCCAGACCCGCTGCGCCACGGGCGTGTTCGGGCAGGGCGCCGACACCGTCGCGCTGCCGCACCGCACGTACGGCGACCCGGTGTACCTGTGGCGCCCGGACGGCAGTGCGCTGCGGACCGTGGACCTGAGCCAGTCGGCCGACCGGGTGGGAACGTACGGCGAGACCACCGTCACCGTCGAGTACAACGGCGTCGTCGACGGTGAGCAGCTGGACGGCCATGTCCTGCACCTCGTCGACCTCGTCGACGGACAGCAGCGCGACCGGGTCGTCACCGGCTATCCGGCCGACACCTACTGGGAGTGGAACAACGCGCGCACCGGCGACCATAACGGCGCCCTGCTGACCCACCCCGTCCACGACGAGTACGGCGAGGTCCAGTCCTACACCGTCGGCTACCTGGACTTCGCCACCGCGCGGTTCACGCCGGTCTTCACCGGCCTCGACTCCCTGCCGGAGCCGGTCCTCAGCGACGACCGGGTGGGCTGGTACACGGAGGCCGACGGTCTGCACCTCAAGCCGCGCGCCGATCTCGGGGCCGAGGAGACGGTCCCGGTGGCCGGCGCGGCGACCAATGTGTCCCCCAAGCCCGTGCCGACCCTGGTGGGGGATTGGGCGGTCCTCACCAGCGGCTCCGGCGTCAAGGCCGTCTCGCTGACCGTCGGCACCACGAAGACCCTGCTCACCGCCGCGTACGGCACCCCGCTGGCCACCCCCGACGGCGGCACGCTCGTCACCGGCGGCACCACCGCGTCCGACTGGTGGGTGCAGCGGGTGAGCCTCGGCGCCGACGGTACGCCGCAGGTGAAGAAGCTGGTCAAGGTCGCCCCGTACGAGAACGCCAAGACCGGAGTCGCGCTCAGCCGGGGCAACCTGCGGGTCGCGGAGGACAACCCCAGGAACGCCAACAGCGACACCACGTCCGTGCGCGGGATCGCCACGAACGGCAGCACCGCACTGACCGCGTCCGCCGCCACCGAGGGCGACCAGGTCTCCACCAAGTGCCCGTACCCGAACACCGCCTGCTCCGCGCTGTGGGGCAACAGCACCGCGGAGCCCGAGGACGTCTTCCTCAACACCTTCTACAACGGCGATGAGGGCGGCACCGGTCTGGAGAACGAGGACCAGCTGGTCTCCCTCCACGACGGGTGGTCCGGCTACACGCTGTCCTACGGCACCACCGGCGGCGCGATCGTCGACGTCTCCGACGGCTACGCGATCTACAACTCGGGCGGCTCGACGCCCGCGCAGTACGTCGGCGAGTTCGGGTACAGCCAGATCCTGAAGCGGTCGGTCCGGGCCGCCGGGCTCAACGGCTCCACCCTGTGGAGCGCGACGACGACCCCGGGCCGGCTCACCTCGTACGACCTGGTCACCAGGAAGACCCTCGCCACCGTGGACGTCCCGGGCCTGGGCTGTGTGCCGAACGAGCTTCAGGCGGCGGGCCGCTGGCTGTACTGGACGTGCGGGACCGCCTCGGCCGGCGTCTACGACACCAAGGCCAGGACGTCCCGGCCGGTCGCCCCCGGTGACGTGCTGCTCGGCGACGGCTTCACCGTCCGTCACGACCACGAGGCCGACCGGCTCGTCCTGACGGACGCGGCCACCGGCACGACGCGCGTGGTCGCCTCGGGTCTGCCCGACTCCGGGCTCCCCGTGGACCGTCGCTACCGGTGGACGGTCGACGAGTACACGGGCCTGGTCGCCTGGTTCGACAAGTTCGAGCAGACCCACCTCGCCACCACCGGCGTCACCCCGTCCGCGGTGACGGCCTTCCGCACGGAGGCCACCAACTACGCGGGTCCCTCAACGCCGTGGACCGGCGAGTGGCTGCTGTCCCGCCCGGTCACGTCCTGGTCCCTCACCCTCACCTCGGTCCAGAGCGGCGCGAACGGCAAGGCCACCCGCACGCTGACCGGCGGCGCCACCCCGGCGACGGTGTCGGCGTCCTGGAACGGCAAGACATCGAGCGGGGCGTACTTCCCCACCGGCGGGTTCACATGGACGCTGAAGGCGACGGGCCTCGGCACCACCACCCCCGTCACGGTGACGTCCGGTGAGGGCTATCTGGAGCGGGGCTCGGCGGTCCGCCACGACTTCGTCAGCCCCGACGGGGCCGACGGCCGCGGTGACCTGCTCACCCTGAACTCCTCCGGCGGCCTGACCTTCCACAGCGGCACCGGCACCGGCAAGTTCGGCGACAAGTACACCGGCACCGGCTGGCCCACCACCGTCACGGCCGTCCCCTTCGGCGACCTGAGCGGCGACCGCTGCAACGACGTCCTCGTGCGCTACAGCACCGGCGCCCTGCGGCTGTACAAGCCGGGCTGCGGCGCGGCGGTCAAGCCGTCGACGTCGTACACCACCCTGGCGAGCAGCGGCTGGACCCAGTACAACGCGTTCACCTCACCCGGTGACATCAGCGGCGACGGCCGCCCGGACCTGATCGTCCGCCATGCCTCCACCGGCACGGTCTATCTCTACAAGGGCACCAGCGACGGCAAGCTCGCCTCCCGGGTGAAGCTCTACGACAGCTGGAAGGGCTACAAGAAGATCGTCGGCGTCGGCGACATCACCGGCGACGGCAGGCCCGACCTCCTCGCCCAGGACACGGCGAACACCCTCTGGCGCTACGACGGCAAGGGCGACGGCACCTTCGCCGCCCGCGTGAAGGTGTTCACCAACTGGGGCGGCAACTACAACGTCGTCGTCGGCGTCGGCGACATCACCGACGACGGCCGCCCGGACCTCGTCTCCCGCGACACCAGCGGCAACGCCTGGCGCAACAGCGGCGACGGCAAGGGGTCGTTCGGCTCGCGCACCCAGATCGCGAGCGGCTGGAGCGGCTACAAGTCCCTTTCGTAGAACAGCGATCGACCCTCGCTGAGGCGCCCGGAGACCGAATGTCCCCGGGCGCCTTCACGTCCGGGGTCAGGTCGACGACGACGTGGCTCCCGGCTGCACCGAGTCGTCCGTGCCGTCATGCGTGGCCTCGGGGTCGACGCCCATGGTGAGGGTGCCGACGACGCCCTTCGCGATGGCGTTCTTCCGGTACTTCAGCTTCAGCAGGCCGCCGGTCGTCCCGCTCTGGTCGTAGATCGTGTCCTCGTCGAGCGTGGTGCGCGTGGTCGTGTTCGTGGAGTACGGCGCCACCTCGGCGGAGGCCAGCACGCTCTCCTCGTCGAAGAAGAACTGGCCCGTGTGGCAGGTGGTGCCGCCCTCGTACCCGGCGTCCGTCCAGGTGCCGTTCACATGCACCTTGGTGTGGATGTGGACGCAGCGGCCCTGGTACCAGCCGGGGAAGACCGTCCTGAACTCCACCAGGCCGCTGCGGTCCGTCTTCGAAGTGCCGCGCAGGTAGCGCTCGTCGTCCGTCGGCTCCTCGTGGACGCCGCCTCCGCCTCCCGGCTCTCCCGAGGGCTCCCCGGACGGGGGCTCACCCGTGGGCTCACCGGACGGCGGGGTGCCGCCTCCGCCGCCACCGCCGCTGCCCATGGCCTCGTATCCCGAGTACACGCCCAGCGCGTTGCAGTGCCAGATGTCGACCGCGGCGTTCCTGATGGGCTTGCACGTCTCGGCGTCGATCACCTTCAGACGGAGGGTGAGCGGGATGCCCTCCTGGTCCTCGGTGATGTCCTTGCGGAGCTTGTCCGCGTCGATGTAGTAGGGGCCCTCGGTGGTCTCCGAGGTGAGCTTGTAGCAGACCTCGGACGTGGTGGCCTCGTTGCCGGTCGCGCTCTTCTCGTCGGCGAACGCGCCGGCCGCCAGTGTGCCGCCCACGCCCACCGCGGCGACCGCGCCCGCTCCGGCGACGACGACCTTACGACGCGTCAGATCCCGTTTGTGCTTCGGCTCTTGGGCCGTGTGGTTTCCCGTCATGCCCAGGACGCTAGGTAAGAGCGCTGTAAGGGGCATGGGTGTGGGCTGTGGCTACCTGTGGAACCTGAAAGGGCCCGGAACCGAGCACGGTTCCGGGCCCCTCACTCAGCCGACTACTTGGGCTGCGGCTTGCGCACCGACAGGTGCAGCTCCTTCAGCCGCGCCTCCTCCAGCTCCGTCGGCGCGCCCATCATCAGGTCCTGGGCGTTGCCGTTGAGCGGGAAGGCGATGGTCTCGCGGATGTTGGGCTCGTCGGCCAGCAGCATGACGATGCGGTCGACGCCGGGCGCGATGCCGCCGTGCGGCGGGGCGCCGAAGCGGAACGCGCGCAGCATGCCGGCGAACTTCTCCTCGACGGTCTCGCGGTCGTAGCCCGCGATCTCGAAGGCCTTCAGCATGATCTCCGGCTCGTGGTTCCGGATCGCGCCGGAGGACAGCTCGACGCCGTTGCAGACGATGTCGTACTGCCAGCCGAGGATGTCCAGCGGGTCCTGGGTCTCAAGGGCCTCAAGACCGCCCTGCGGCATGGAGAACGGGTTGTGCGAGAAGTCGATCGCGCCGGTCTCCTCGTCCTTCTCGTACATCGGGAAGTCGACGATCCAGCAGAACCGGAAGACGCCCTCCTCGAAGTGCCCGGCGCGCTTGGCGGCCTCCACGCGGACCGCGCCCATGATCTTCGAGACCTCGTCGAACTCACCGGCGCCGAAGAACACGGCGTGACCGGCGGCCAGCGACAGGCGCTTGGTCAGCTCGGCGACGTTCTCCTCGGTGAGGAACTTCGCGATCGGGCCGGACAGCGAACCGTCCTCGGCCACCCGGACCCAGGCCAGACCCTTCGCGCCCTGGGAGACGGCGAAGTCACCGAGCTGGTCGAAGAACTTCCGGGGCTGCGCGGAGACGTCCGGCACCGGCAGCGCGCGCACGTGCTTGCCGGCGAACGCCTTGAACTCCGAGCCCTCGAACACGTCGGTGATGTCGACGAGTTCCAGCTGGGCGCGCAGGTCCGGCTTGTCGGAGCCGTACTTCAGCATCGCCTCGCGGAACGGGATCCGGGGGAAGGGGGAGGTGACGTGACGGCCGCCTCCGAACTCCTCGAACAGCTCCGTCATGAGCTGCTCGATCGGCTGGAACACGTCCTCCTGCTCGACGAAGCTCATCTCGACGTCGAGCTGGTAGAACTCGCCCGGCGAGCGGTCGGCGCGCGCGTCCTCGTCGCGGAAGCAGGGCGCGATCTGGAAGTAGCGGTCGAAGCCGGAGATCATCAGCAGCTGCTTGAACTGCTGAGGGGCCTGGGGGAGGGCGTAGAACTTGCCCGGGTTCAGGCGGGAGGGGACGACGAAGTCGCGGGCGCCCTCGGGGGAGGTCGCGGACAGGATCGGCGTCGCCATCTCGTTGAAGCCCAGCGCCGTCATCTTGTGGCGGATCGCCGAGATGACCGACGTACGCAGCAGGATGTTGCGGTGCATGCGCTCGCGGCGCAGGTCCAGGAAGCGGTACTCCAGGCGCCGCTCCTCGTTGACCCCGTCCTCGGTGTTGATCGTGAAGGGGAGCGGGGCGGCGGCGCCGAGCAGCTCGACCTCGCCGACCTCGACCTCGATCTCACCGGTGGGCAGCTCGGCGTTGATGTTCTCGGTGCCGCGGGAGACGACCTTGCCGTCGACCCGGACCGTGGACTCCTTGGACAGCTTGTCCAGGGCCTCGTACGCGGGCGTGCCGGGGCGGGCCACGAGCTGCGTGATGCCGTAGTGGTCGCGCAGATCGATGAAGAGGATGCCGCCCAGGTCGCGCCGATTGTGCAGCCAGCCACTCAGCCGGACGTCGGTGCCGACGTCAGAGGAGCGGAGCTCGCCGCAGGTGTGGGACCTGTACCGATGCATCGTCGTTCATCCAGTCTTCGCGGATCGGGGGCGTCGTTCCCGTGAAGCTCCGGGCCAGTGGATCTGGGGCAGATCCGGGGCCCTGTTTCACGTGAAACTCCCCCCAAGCCTACCGGGCACCCCAAGATCGCCTCCCCACCATTTCCCCGCGCCCAGGGCCCCTTCCGACAGATGTCCCGTACAGCTTCGGTGGCAGTCTGCGATCACCTCTTCTTAAAGTGGGGCAATGCGCACTGGTGAGCCCCTGCCCGCCGTGGGGGCGGTTCTCGCCGCCCTCGCGACCGGTCTGTGGCACTGGAACACCGCCACGGGACTGGTCACGGTCGACGCGGAGGCGGCACGGCTACTCGGTTTGCCCCCGGAACAGGCCACGCTCAGCCAGGCCCAGGTGCGCGCTCGTCTGCATCCGGTGGACTGGAACGAGATCAGCGGAGTGATCCAGCTCGCCGTCGCCGAGGGCACGCTCGGCGAGGTCCGGGTACGGATCATGGACGACCGGGGCCGGGTCGTCCGGGTCGGCCGCAGCCGCTTCCACGCCTCCTTCGACAGCGCGAAACGGTCGTACGAGGTGACGGGCTCCCTCCAGGAGGTCACCGAGCCCGCGCCGGGCACCCCGTCGGGGCGCAGGGCGGTCACGGGCGACTGGCGGCGCTCGCGGGAGGCGTTCCTGCTGGACGCCGGCCGGGCACTGGCTGAGGCGCGGTCGACGGAGGAGGTGCTGCGGGTCGCGGCGGGGCTGTCGATGCCGGGGTTCTCGCCGGACGGGCTGGCGGTCTTCGGCGTCACCGGCGACCGTCTGACGATCATCGGCCACCACGGTCATCAGCCCGGTGACGAGGACCCGTTCACGCATATGGCCCTGGACACGGACTATCCGGCCGCCGAGGTCGTCCGCACCGGCCGTGCCGTCTATCTCTCCTCACCCGAGCGCTACAAGGACCGCTACCCGCTCACCTGGCCGCTCGCCGCGCACTTCAACCGGCAGTCCTGGGCGTTCCTGCCGCTGACCGTCGCCGGCCGCACGATGGGCGCCTGGATGGCGGCGTTCACCTATCCGGTCGCCTTCACCCCCGACGAGCGGTCCGTGCTGACGACGGTCGCCCGCATGCTCGCCCAGGCCCTGAGCCGCGCCGAGGCCGCCGAGACCGCACGGGAGCTGACGGACGGCCTCCAACGCTCGATGCTGCCGCAGCTGGGCCCCGAGATACCTGGCATGGGCGTCGCCGCCCGCTATGTGCCGACGGGGGGCGGGCTCCAGGTCGGCGGTGACTGGTACGACATGATTCCGCTGCCCAACGCGCGCTTCGCCCTCGTCATCGGCGACGTCCAGGGCCACGACGTCCGGGCGGCGGGTCTGATGGGCCAGCTCCGGATCGCGCTGCGCGCCTACGCCTCCGAGGGCCACCGCCCCGACGCGGTCCTGTCCCGGGCCTCCCGCTTTCTGCACGGGATGACCTTCGGCGCCCTCGACGAGGACCCCTCCGACCTGCGCTTCGCGACCTGCCTGTACGTCGAGGTCGATCCCACGACCGGTCTGCTGGACATCGCCCGAGCCGGCCACCCGGACCCCGCGATCCGCATGATCGACGGCACGGTGCTCGCCCGTCCGACGGCCGGCGGCCTGCCCCTCGGTATCGACCCGGACGCCGACTACCCGACGACCCGGATCACTCTGGAGCCCGGCGAGACCATGCTGATCTGCACGGACGGCCTGATCGAGACCGGCGGCCACGACCTGGAGACCGGCTGGAAGCGGATCCGCACCATCCTGGAGGAGCACGACGGCGACCTGGAGACCCTCGCCGACGCCCTCGTACAGGCCGTGCACGGCCCGTCCTCCCACCACACCACCGGCCCGCTCGCCGACCGGCGCGAGGACGACATAGCGGTCCTGCTGCTGACCCGGCAGGGCGACGGCCGCGGCTACGGCGACACGGTGGCCGTACAGCCGAGGATCAGGCGCACCGTGCTGTCCGTCGCGCAGGCCGAGCCGGAGCGGGTCGCGGTGGCCCGCCAGCAGCTGCGCGAGATGCTGCACGACTGGACCTCCGAGGACCAGGTCGACTCGGCGGTCCTGCTGCTGTCGGAGACGCTGACGAACGTCCTCGTGCACACCGACGCCGACGCCCTGCTCCTCGCCGAGGTGCGGGGCGAGCACGGCGCCCGCCGGATGCGCGTCGAGGTCACGGACAACAGCGACGACCTGCCGCACAAGCGCAGCCCGGGGGAACTGGCGTCGTCCGGGCGGGGCCTGATGCTGATCGAGCTGCTGGCCCAGGCCTGGGGCGTCGACCCTCGCGGGGAGGGCAAGAGCATCTGGTTCGAGTTCTACGAGTCCGACGGCGCCGACGCCTCCGGTGGCTCGGCCGGCCCGGCGGGCGTCGAGCTGCCGTAGCGCTCTCTGAGTTCGTGCACGACGCCGGTGGCGGCGGCGGTGAGCGGCACGGCGAGCAGCGTGCCGAGGATTCCGGCGACGGACGCGCCCGCGGTGATCGTCACCATGACGACGGCGGGGTGCATCTGCACGGTCCGGCTCTGGATCGCGGGTTGCAGCACATGCCCTTCCAGCAGCTGCACGGCGAGCACGATCCCGAGCACCCACAGCGCGATGACGAACCCCCGGTCGGCGAGCGCGACCAGCACGGCGACGGCGCCGGAGAGGAAGGCGCCGAGGTAGGGGATGTAGGCGCCGATGAAGACGAGCGCGCCGAGCCCGACCGCGCCCGGCACGTCGAGGATCACCAGTCCGATGGTGATGCACACGGCGTCGATGAGGGCGATGAAGGTCGTCCCCCGCATGAACCCCTCCATGGCCCGGAAGGCCCGCCGGGCCATGGCCTCCAAGAGGTCCCCGGTTCCGCCCGGAGCGACGGACCGCAGAGCGCCCGCGGCCCGGTCGGAGTCCCGCAGGAAGAAGAAGACGAGCAGCAGCGCGAGCACCGCGAGGGCGATGCTCTCGCCCACGACACTGACCCCGCTGATGACCCCGGAAGCGGCCGAACCGCCGAACTTGGCGAGCAGCTCCCGGGAGTTGGAGGCGATGTCGTCCAGCGAGGTCCCCGCGGCCCCGAAGTGCTTGGCGAGGTCCTCGCCCGCCTGCTTGAGCGAGGCGACGATCTGGTCGCCGCTGTCGACGACCGCGGCGACGACGATGTACACGGCCCCACCGACGACCGCCACCACGGCGACACAGGTGAGCGCGGCGGACACCGACCGGTTCACCCCGGCCTTCACCATCCGCCGGTGCAGCGGCCGCAGCAACGCCGTCCCCAGTAGCGCGAGCAGTACGGGTACGACAGCGGTGCGGAGCTCCACCACCAGCCGGATCCCGACGTAGACGACCCCGGCGACGAGCAACGTGACGACACACCAGGCGGAGAGCCGGCGGACGGGATCGGGTAGTGGCGGGGTGGGGGCCTGCACGATTCCAGCGGACCATGCGCGGGGCGGGGCTGTCGTGTGCGGGCGGACCGGGTGGGTGACGGACGGCGAAGGCCCGGAACCGCGCGCTCGGCGAGCGGTTCCGGGCCTGTCCGTGCTGTCAGACGGTCTCGAAGCCGTTGACCCGCACGTCCGTCCCGCACACGTTGAAGGAGCCCGCGGCCCCGCCGTCCTTGGTCACCTTCACCGAGCGCGCCACGTCGTCGGGCAGGGCGATCTCGACCGTGGACGCCTGCACCGCGCAGACCTCGCGGCCCGAGGCGCTGCCCTCGAAGTTGAGGTCCGTGTAGGCCACCCACGCCTTCGCGGAGCCGCCCGCCTTGACGTCGACGGCGTCCGTGCCGTTGCCCGCGTTGTCCGTCTCGACGGGCTCGGACTTGCCCTGGTCGTCCTTGGCGGTCAGGGTCGTGGCGCCGACGATCGTGCAGGTGGCGTTCGAGGTGTTGGTGACCTCGATGTAGCCGGTGGCCGCCTGCTGCTCGCTGGCATGGTGCGCGGACTGCACGAACTTGACCTGGGTGTTCTTCGTGCTGCACGCCGAAGTGGCACCACCGTCGCCGCCGTCGCCCCCGCCCGTGCCCGAGGCGGAGTCCTTGCCGCCCGTGCCGGAGCCCCCCGTGCCGGTCCCCTTCGACTTCGAACCCGACCCGGACGACGCCGAGCCGGACGAGTCGGACCCGCCGGAGGAGCCGGAACCGGCTGACGCGGACGCCCCCGCGGACGCCCCGTCGGCGGCCGGCTTGCTGTCGTCGTTGCCACCGCAGGCGGTCAGTGCCAGGGCCGACAGGGCGAAGACGGCGGCAGTGGTGGAGATACGGGCGCGCATGCGCATGAGTTGGGTCCTTCCCCCGCAACAAAACGTGGACATCGCACAGGACGGCACGCTCATGGGCGGGGTTCCGTCCGTTACAGGACGCTCACGACCGTCACGCGGCTGTGATCAGCTCACCCGGGCGCGAGAACGGGTCCGGCCCCCGCCGCATGTGCGACCGGGGCCGGACCCGTCCGAGGTGACCGGGGTGGACCTACAGCCCGCCCTCCGACATCCCGTGCACCGCCGGGATCGTGCCGAGCCGGCCCTTCTGGAAGTCCTCGAAGGCCTCCATCAGCTCGTCCTTGGTGTTCATGACGAACGGGCCGTAGTGGACCATCGGCTCACGGATCGGCTGTCCGCCGAGGACGACGACCTCCAGGTCCGGGGTGTGCGAGTCCTGCTGCTCGTCCGCGCGGACGGTCAGCGAACCGCCGGCGCCGAAGACCGCCGTCTGGCCCAGCCGGATCGGACGCCTTTCGGCACCCACGGTGCCCTTGCCCGCCAGCACGTACGCGAGGCCGTTGAAGTCCTCACGCCACGGCAGCGTCACCTCCGCGCCCGGTGCCACCGTCGCGTGGATCATCGTGATCGGCGTGTGGGTGATGCCGGGACCGGCGTGCCCGTCCAGCTCACCTGCGATGACGCGCAGCAGCGCGCCGCCGTCGGGGGTGGTGAGCAGCTGGACGTTGCCGCCGCGGATGTCCTGGTAGCGGGGCGCCATCATCTTGTCCCTGGCCGGGAGGTTCACCCACAGCTGGAGCCCGTGGAAGAGGCCGCCGGACATGACCAGCGACTCCGGCGGCGCCTCGATGTGGAGCAGGCCCGAGCCGGCCGTCATCCACTGGGTGTCGCCGTTGGTGATCGTGCCACCGCCGCCGTTGGAGTCCTGGTGGTCGAAGATCCCGTCGATGATGTAGGTCACGGTCTCGAAGCCGCGGTGCGGGTGCCAGGGGGTTCCCTTGGGCTCGCCCGGCGCGTACTCCACCTCGCCCATCTGGTCCATCATGATGAACGGGTCCAGGTTGCGGTAGTTGATCCCGGCGAACGCGCGGCGCACCGGGAAGCCCTCACCCTCGAAACCGCTCGGCGCGGTCGTGACGGCGAGCACGGGACGGGCCACCGCTTCCGCGGGCGCGGCGACGCGGGGCAGCGTCAACGGGTTCTCGACGGTCACTGCTGGCATGTCGGTACCTCCTTGTGCGGCCACTTTAGTTGAGCATTGAACTTCTTGCCACCTCTAACGGGAAAAGCCCGGAAGTCATTCCCTCCGGGCACGACCGAAGGCCGGCGCCCTCGGCGGGCGCCGGCCTTCGTCACAAGAACCCGGAGCTTCGGCAGCGGCTCAGTGTGTCAGGAAGATCCGTCGTGAGGGGGTCCGATGGGTCATACAGCGGTTTCCGCCGGCCCGCGCCTCCGGGGAGCGGCGGGAACCGGCAGCGCGTCGCGCTGACCGTGAAAGGTGCATCCGACCCGGGGCCGCACGGGCGCCGCGGTCGACCCGGTGGCGCTGCGGGAGGCCGAGCTCGCCGCCGCCGTGGAGACCGTGCTCGACGGTCCGGCGCCGCGGCTCACCCGCCGAGGCCGACCGGTCAGCCGTACATCCGCCGCATCGCGAACTCGACCATCTGTTCGACGGCCTTCGCGTCGAAGACCATGCGGTGCTCGCCCTCCATGTCCACGACGAAGCCGTAGCCGGTCGGCAGCAGGTCGATCACCTCGGCGCCGGTGATGACGAAGTACTTGGACTCCTTGCCCGCGTACCTGCGCAGCTCCTTCAGCGAGGTGAACATCGGGATCACCGGCTGCTGGGTGTTGTGCAGGGCGAGGAAGCCCGGGTTGTCGCCGCGCGGGCAGTAGACCTTCGACGTCGCGAAGACCTGCTGGAAGTCCTCGGCGGACATCTGCCCGGTGGTGAAGGCCCGTACCGCGTCCGCGAGCGAGGGCGGGGACGGCTCGGGGTAGAGCGGCGGCTGCTGGCCGTATCCACCGACGCCACCGGCCATGGGCTGCTGCGGCGGGGCGTACTGCTGCTGTGCAGCACCGCCGTCCATGGGCTGGCCGTATCCGTACATGGGCGCAAGCGTACCGAGCGCGGCCTCGGCGCGGGCGGGTACGGGGGCGTCGGCAAACCGACAGCAGGTTGACAGCGACTCGACAGTCACCGTGCTGGTGTCGCGCGGTCGCCGCTCCTAGCGTCTTTCCATGCACCGAGACCACGCCGAAGCCGTCCACGAGCACGACCGTGGGCTCTCCCACGACCTTCCCGTCCTGGCCCGCCGCCGCATGATCCGGCTGATGGCCGGGGCGGGCCTGGTCCCGCTGGTGGGCTGCACCTCGGACGAGGGCTCCGCCGCGGCCGGCTCCTCCGCCAAGGGCACCTCGCCCGCCGCCTCCGCCGAGTGCGCGACCATCCCGGACGAGACCGCCGGCCCCTTCCCCGGCGACGGCTCGAACGGCGTGAACGTCCTCAAGGAGAGCGGTGTCGTGCGCAGCGACATCACCAGGAGCTTCGGCGACTCGGCGGGCGGCACCGCCGAGGGCGTACCGCTGACCCTCACGCTCACGGTCGTGGACGCCGCCTCCGGGTGCGGGACACCCAAGAAGGGCGCGGCCGTGTACGTCTGGCACTGCGACCGGGACGGCGACTACTCCCTGTACTCCGAGGGCGTCACCGAGGAGAACTGGCTGCGCGGCGTGCAGGAGGCCGACGACAAGGGCCAGGTCACCTTCAGGAGCGTCTTCCCCGGCTGCTACCAGGGCCGCTGGCCGCACATCCACTTCGAGGTGTACGGCAGTCTGGCCGACGCCACCGCGGCCACTTCCGTCACCGGCATCTCACAGCTCGCGTTCCCCGAGGACGTCTGCGAGACGGTGTACGCCACCGACGGCTACGAGTCGAGCGTGCGCAATCTGAGCGGGCTCTCCCTGGACACCGACGGTGTCTTCAGCGACGGCCACGACCGGCAGCTGGCGAACGTGAAGGGCGGTGTGACGGAGGGATACACGGCGACTCTGACGGTTCCGGTGTGACCTGTCACAGATTGCGGATCGGGGTTGCGTCTTATTACTGGCGGGTAGCATCATCGTAGCTACTTGTTGGTACGTGAACGTGCGCGAGGATCCAAGTGCCTCGCCGATCCCGCTACGGAGTCGTGACCATGGGGCACTACAAGTCGAATCTGCGCGACATCGAGTTCAACCTCTTCGAAGTACTCGGACGCGACAAGCTGTACGGCACGGGTCCGTTCGAGGAGATGGACGTCGAGACCGCGAAGAGCATCCTGGAGGAGCTGACCCGCCTCTCCGAGAACGAGCTCGCGGAGTCCTTCACCGACGCCGACCGCAACCCGCCGGTCTTCGACCCCGAGACGAACACCGCGCCCGTCCCGGCGTCCTTCAAGAAGAGCTACAAGGCCTTCATGGACTCCGAGTACTGGCGCCTGGGCCTGCCCGAGGAGATCGGCGGCACGACCGCTCCCCCCTCGCTGATCTGGTCGTACGCGGAGCTGATCCTCGGCTCGAACCCGGCCGTGTGGATGTACTCCTCCGGCCCGGCGTTCGCCGGCATCCTCTTCGACGAGGGCAACGAGGCCCAGAAGAAGATCGCGCAGATAGCGGTCGAGCGGACCTGGGGCTCCACCATGGTCCTCACCGAGCCGGACGCCGGCTCCGACGTGGGCGCCGGCCGCACCAAGGCGGTCCAGCAGGAGGACGGCTCCTGGCACATCGAGGGCGTCAAGCGCTTCATCACCTCCGGTGAGCACGACATGGAGGAGAACATCCTTCACTACGTGCTCGCGCGTCCCGAGGGTGCCGGCCCCGGCACCAAGGGCCTGTCGCTCTTCCTCGTGCCGAAGTACCTGTTCGACTGGGAGACCGGCGAGCTGGGCGAGCGCAACGGCGTCTACGCCACGAACGTCGAGCACAAGATGGGCCTGAAGGCCTCCAACACCTGCGAGATGACCTTCGGCGACCAGCACCCCGCCAAGGGCTGGCTGATCGGCGACAAGCACGACGGCATCCGCCAGATGTTCCGGATCATCGAGTTCGCCCGCATGATGGTCGGCACGAAGGCGATCTCCACGCTGTCGACGGGCTACCTCAACGCCCTCGAGTACGCCAAGGAGCGCGTCCAGGGCCCCGACCTGGCGAACTTCATGGACAAGACCGCGCCCAAGGTCACCATCACCCACCACCCGGACGTGCGCCGCTCGCTGATGACGCAGAAGGCGTACGCGGAGGGCATGCGGGCGCTCGTCCTCTACACCGCCTCGATCCAGGACGCGATCGCCGTCAAGGAGACCACCGGCGAGGACGCCAAGGCCGAGCACGCGCTCAACGACCTGCTCCTGCCGATCGTCAAGGGCTACGGCTCCGAGAAGGGCTACGAGCAGCTCGCCCAGTCCCTCCAGACCTTCGGCGGCTCCGGGTTCCTCCAGGAGTACCCGATCGAGCAGTACATCCGGGACGCCAAGATCGACACCCTCTACGAGGGCACGACCGCGATCCAGGGCCAGGACTACTTCTTCCGGAAGATCGTCCGCAACCAGGGCGCGGCCCTGAACTCCCTCGCCGAGGACATCAAGAAGTTCCTGGCCCTCGCCGAGGGCGGCGAGGAGCTGGCCGGCGCCCGCGAGCACCTCGCGAAGGCCGCCGTCGAGCTGGAGGCGATCGTCGGTCTGATGCTGACCGACCTCGCGGCCACCGAGCAGGACGTCAAGAACATCTACAAGGTGGGCCTGAACACCAGTCGTCTGCTGCTGGCCTCCGGTGACGTCGTCGTCGGCTACCTGCTGCTGAAGGGCGCCGCGGTGGCCGCCGAGAAGATCGAGACGGCCTCCGCCAAGGACAAGGCGTTCTACGCAGGCAAGATCGCGGCGGCGAAGTTCTTCGCGGCCAACGTCCTGCCCGGCGTCACCGGTGCGCGCAAGCTCGCCGAGGGCGTCGACCTGGACCTGATGGAGCTGGACGAAGCGTCCTTCTGACCGGTTCCCCGGTACCCGTTCCAGGCACTCACGGACATTCCACATCGTCCTTACCAGGGCCCGCTCCCCTTCACCGGGAGCGGGCCCTCGTACGTCGTTAAGGTGAACCCCATGAGCGAACCCCCCCGCTTCGACCGCGGCCACACCGACGACCTCATGTCCTTCCTGGCGGCGAGCCCGTCGCCCTACCACGCCGTGGCGAACGCCGCCGAGCGGCTGGAGAAGGCCGGATTCAGGCAGGTCGCGGAGACGGACGCCTGGGACGGGACGAGCGGTGGCAAGTACGTGCTGCGCGGTGGCGCGATCGTGGCCTGGTACGTCCCCGAGGGCGCGGCGCCCCACACGCCGTTCCGGATCGTCGGCGCGCACACCGACTCCCCCAACCTGCGGGTGAAGCCGCGGCCCGACACCGGCGGCCACGGCTGGCGACAGGTGGCCGTCGAGATCTACGGCGGACCGCTGCTCAACTCCTGGCTCGACCGCGATCTCGGCCTCGCGGGCCGGCTGACCCTGCGGGACGGCTCCTCGCGACTGGTGAACGTCGACCGCCCGCTGCTGCGCGTCCCCCAGCTCGCCATCCACCTGGACCGCTCGGTGTCGGCCGAGGGACTCAAGCTCGACAAGCAGCGCCATCTCCAGCCCGTCTGGGGTCTCGGCGACGTGCGCGACGGCGACCTGATCGCCTTCCTGGAGGAGACCGCCGGGCTGGGCTCGGGCGAGGTCACCGGCTGGGACCTGATGGTCCACTCGGTCGAACCGCCGGCCTACCTGGGCCGGGACAAGGAACTGGTCGCCGGTCCGCGCATGGACAACCTGCTCTCCGTGCACGCGGGCACGGCGGCCCTGACCGCGGTGGCCGGCTCCGGCGGCGGGCTGCCGTACATCCCCGTGCTCGCCGCCTTCGACCACGAGGAGAACGGCTCGCAGAGCGACACCGGCGCGGACGGGCCGCTGCTGGGCGGCATCCTGGAGCGCTCGGTGTTCGCGCGCGGCGGTTCGTACGAGGACAAGGCGCGCGCCTTCGCGGGCACCGTCTGCCTCTCCTCCGACACCGGCCACGCCGTCCACCCCAACTACGCCGAGCGCCACGACCCGACGCACCACCCCCGCGTCAACGGCGGGCCGATCCTCAAGGTCAACGTCAACAACCGCTACGCGACCGACGGTTCGGGCCGCGCGGTGTGGGCGGCCGCCTGCGAGAAGGCGGACGTCCCCTTCCAGTCCTTCGTCTCCAACAACTCCATGCCCTGCGGCACCACCATCGGCCCGATCACCGCGGCCCGGCACGGCATCACGACCGTCGACATCGGCGTGGCGATCCTTTCGATGCACAGCGCACGGGAGTTGTGCGGAGTGGACGACCCGTGGCTGCTGGCCAATTCGCTGGTGGCGTTCCTGGAGGGGTAGTTCGCGTCGAGTGGGGTACCCGCCTCCGACCGGAACCACCGGACAGGGAGGCGACACTTATGGGCCTCGGCGGATGCATCATCCTGATCGCCGTGGGAGCCATCCTCACGTTCGCGACCGACTGGGAGATGGAGGGGGTCAACCTTGACCTGGTCGGGATCATTCTGATGATCGTGGGGCTGATCGGCACCACGACGTTCAGCAGCATCGCCCGGCGCAAGCGGGTGGTGGTGCCGCCCTCGACTCCGGTCGTCGGGCAGGAGCCCCACCATCGCCGGGACGGCTACAACGACGGTTACGGCGCCTGAGAGTCCGCCTCACCGTCCATTCCGGCCAGCACCAACGGCAGCCGGTCCGCCCCCGCCCCGGTCAGGCGGACCGGCACCCCCCAGTCCTGCTGGTGCACATGGCAGGCCGGGTACTCGATGTCCGGGTCGTCGTCGCACGAGGCCGCCATCGCCGAGACGTGCAGGACGCCTTCGGGGACGGCCGGGTCGAGCTCCAGGGTGCGGGACAGGTCCGTGTCCGCGCCCTCGCCGGCCAGCAGCAGCCCGGGCGGGGTAGCCGAGACCAGCAGGCGGGTCGCGGGCCCGTACCGGGTGTCCAGCTTCTGGCCCGGCGGGGCCTGGAAGATCACGTCCAGGCGCAGCTTGCCCGGGGCGACTTCGGTGGCGGCACGCCGGGTGCGGTGCGCCACCGACTCGACGCGTACGGCCTCCTCCGGCAGACGCAGCCGCGTGAGCCGGTGCCGGGCCGACTCCACGACCACGATGTCGTCCCCGTCCAGCACCGCGTCCGACGGCTCCCGCAGATCCGTCGCCAGGGTGGTGACCTCGCCGGTCGCCGGGTCGTAGCGGCGCAGGGCGTGGTTGTAGGTGTCGCTGACGGCGACCGAGCCGTCGGGGAGAGCCGTCACACCCAACGGGTGCTGGAGCAGGGCCTGTTCGGCGGCGCCGTCGCGGTGGCCGAAGTCGAACAGGCCGGTGCCGACCGCGGTGTGGACGGTCCCGTCGAGGTCGATCCAGCGCAGGGCGCTCGTCTCGGAGTCGGCGAGCCAGAGGCGTTCGGGCGTCGCGGACAGGCCCGAGGGCTGCGCGAACCAGGCATCGGCGGCAGGACCGTCGACGAGACCCTCGTTGGTCGTGCCCGCGGCCACCGCGACCGTGTCCGACGCCGGGTCGTACGTCCACAGTTGGTGGACGCCGGCCATGGCGATCCACACCCGGCCGGCGAAGACCGCCACGTCCCACGGGGACGACAGGTCCACCTCGCGCGCGGGGCCCGAGGTGGGCGAGCCCTGCCACCACTGCCGGCCCGTGCCCGCGAGGGTGCTGACCTCGCCGGTGCCGAGGTCGAGGCGGCGCAGGGCGTGGTTGACCGTGTCGGCGACGAGTACCGAGGTGTCGTCGAGGAGGGCGAGGCCCTGCGGCTCATTGAAGGCCGCCGACTCCGCCGTACCGTCGGTGAACGCGCGCGTGCCGGAGCCGATCCGCCGTACGACCGTCTCCCCGTCGCGCTCCAGCTCCACCAGCTGATGCCGGGTGGTGTCACTGACCAGGAGGTTCCCCGACGGCAGCAGCAGCGCTTTGCCCGGGAAGCGCAGCGAGGTCGGCTCCGGCTCCGGCGCGACATACGGGCCGTCCCCGCGCCGCAGCGTCCCCTTCGCCTCGTGCTCGGCCTCCAGCTCGGTCACCAGGCGCTCGATGGCGTGCACATGGCCCTCACCGGCGTGCTGCGCGACCACGTACCCCTCCGGGTCGATCACCACGAGCGTCGGCCAGGCCCGCACCGCGTACTGCTTCCAGGTCGCGAGCTCCGGGTCGTCCAGCACGGCATGCTCGACGCCGTACCGCTCCACGGCGTCCAGAACCGCCCCGTGATCGGCCTCGTGCACGAACTTCGGCGAGTGCACCCCGACGACGACCACCGTGTCGCGGTGCTGGTGCTCCAGCTCCCTGAGCTCGTCGAGGACGTGCAGGCAGTTGATGCAGCAGAAGGTCCAGAAATCCAGGATCAGGATGCGACCCCGGAAGTCGGCGAGCTTCAGGTCCGCGCCGCCGGTGTTGATCCATCCGCCCTTGCCGACCAGCTCGGGAGCACGGACACGGGCGCGGCGGCGCGCGGGCGCTGGGGTGGGCACCGGATCAGCGTCGTTCATGCTTCAAGCTTGCCATCCTGGTAGGAACGTCGGATCACACGCGTGCGGCAGTGCCTACGGCACAGGGGGACGGGGGATGGCTGTGGACGGGAACGGGACGGCGGCCGACGGAACGGCGGCAGCGGGATTCATGGCGTTGCCGGGACGTACCGAGCAGCGGCGCGAGGCGTTCGCCGGGTGCCTGGCGGACGTCGTGCGCGCCCTCTCGCTCGATGTCGCGCCCGCATCGGAGTCCGACGATCGGCGGGCCTGGGTGTCAAAGGTCCGCACGGCAGTGAGGAACGCCTGCCGACAGGGCCTGACGGTTTCCGGGGAGTCGTTCGCCGCGCTGGTCGCAGCGGCCGTCCACGACCCCGACCCGAGCTTCAACCGCGTGTTCCTCGAGCCCGCGCTGAACGCCTTCGGGCGCAGACGCGTCCAGGTCGTGCTGCTCGGGTACCTGCGAACGGGCACGGACCTTGAGCGGGCGGGCGCCGCGCGGGCCTGGTACTGGTCGGCCCTGCCCCTGCGGATGCCCCTCGTACGGGCGGAGAACGGCGCGGAGAACGGCGGATCCACTGGTCAGCCGGAGACCGAGGACGGCTCGGACCTGAGGGCCGAGTGGCGGGAGGCCGCGCTGCGCGAGTTCGTGCGCAACGAGCACCTGGACGTCCGGCGCTGCATCCTGCCGGGACTGTCGCTCCGGAAGTCTGTCCATCCGCCGGAGCTGCACGACCTGGTGGACACGGCCGTCGCGCTGGCCCGGTCCCATCCGGACGAGTACATCCGCCACCGGGTGGAGCACCAGGTCGGCGACTGACGGGGCGAAACGCGGCCCGGCCCACCCGCCCGTCGGGGTCGCTCAGCGTGGAGTCAGGGTGTGTCCCGTCGTGGCGTCCACATGGTCCGGTACCTCGTCGTGGCGGTCGCCGACGGTCAGGGTGCCGGTGGGTTCGAGGAGGAGGATGGCGGCGGGGGACGGGGCGTACGGCTTGTGTTCGACGCCTCGGGGGACCGTGAACACCGAGCCCTTCGGGAGGACGACCGTGCGCTCGCCGGCCGACTCCCGCAGGGCGATGTGCAGTTCGCCGTCCAGGACCAGGAAGAACTCGTCGGTGTGGTCGTGGACGTGCCAGACGTGCTCGCCGTCGACCTTGGCCACGCGGACGTCGTAGTCGTTGACGGTGGTGACGATGCGCGGGCTCCACTGCTCGGTGAAGGAGGCGAGGGCCCGGTCGAGGGAGATGGGTTCTGTCATGTCCGTCATCGTGCGGGGTTCCCCGGCCGGTGCAGAAGTGCTAGGAATCGCATATGCCGCAAGGATCCTCGCACCGGGTCGTGCTGATCGTGGACGAGAACTCGAACCCCTTCGAGATGAGCTGTGCGATCGAGGTCTTCGGGCTGTCGCGGCCGGAGCTGGGCCGGGAGCTGTACGACTTCACGCTGTGCGCCGCCGGGTCCGAGACCCGGATGCGGGACGGCTTCTTCACGCTCACCGGGGTCGCGGAGCTGGACGCGGCGGACGAGGCGGACACGCTCATCGTGCCGAACCGGCCGGACACCGGAACCCCGCGCTCGCCCCACGTGCTGGACGCCGTACGACGGGCACACGCGCGTGGCGCCCGGCTGATCGGCTTCTGCTCGGGGGCGTTCACCATGGCGGAGGCCGGGCTGCTGGACGGGCGTCGGGCGGCCTGCCACTGGATGTGGGCCGAGTCCTTCCGGGCCCGCTTCCCACGCGTCCTGCTGGAGCCGGACGTCCTGTTCGTCGACGACGGCGACATCCTCACCGCGTCCGGCAGCGCCTCGGCGCTCGACCTGGGGCTGCACGTCGTACGACGCGACCACGGCGCAGAGATCGCCAATCACGTCTCCCGGCGGCTCGTCTTCGCCGCGCACCGCGACGGCGGGCAGAAGCAGTTCGTGGAACGGCCGCTCCCGGACGTGCCGGACGAGTCACTGGCCCCGCTGCTGGCCTGGGCGCAGGCACGGCTGCGGGAGCCGCTGACGGTGGCCGGCCTCGCGGCCCGCGCGGCGGTGTCGCCGGCCACGCTGCACCGGCGTTTCCGGGCGCAGCTCGGGACGACGCCGCTGGCCTGGCTGACGGGGGAGCGGGTGGCGCTCGCGTGCCGGCTGATCGAGCGCGGGGAGGAACGGCTGGACGTGGTGGCGGCGAGGAGCGGACTGGGCACGGCGGCGAACCTCCGCGCGCGCGTGCGGCGCGAGACCGGGCTCAGCCCGTCGGCCTACAGACGGCGTTTCGGACCGGGCGGCGGGGAACCCCTCGTGTCATGAGATTCCTCGTACGCGACCGGCTCCTCGGCTTCGGTGACGACTACTGGATCGAGGACGACCGGGGCAGCAAGGTCTACCTCGTCGACGGCAAGGCGATGCGGCTGCGGGACACCTTCGAGCTGAAGGACACCCAGGGGCACGTCCTCGTCGACATCCACCAGAAGATGTTCGCCCTGCGGGACACGATGGTGATCGAGCGGGGCGGGGAGCCGCTGGCGACCATCCGCCGCAAACGGCTGTCCCTGCTGCGCAACCACTACCGGGTGTCCCTGGCCGACGGCAGCACGGAACTCGACGTCAGCGGCAAGATCCTGGACCGGGAGTTCGCCATCGAGTACGACGGCGAACTGCTGGCCGTCGTCTCCCGGCGGTGGCTGCATGTGCGGGAGACGTACGGGGTCGACGTCGTACGGGACGACGCGGACCCGGCGCTGCTGATCGCGGTGACGGTGTGTGTGATCCACCTGGCGGAGAAGGAGCGCGGGGACGACTGACCCCGCCCGCCTGTGACGGCCCTCAGCGACGCGGCGGCGCCAGCCCGAGCATCCGGTCCTTCAGCGCCGGGAACTGGTCCCGCGTCACCGCGACCTTGCCCGGGTCGAACTCCACCGTGAGGACCTCCTCCCCCGCGCCGGACCGCGCCAGCACCTCGCCCCAGGGATCGACCACGATCGAGTGACCCGCCTGCGGAACTCCGGCGTGTGTCCCGGCCGTTCCACAGGCGAGCACGAACGCCTGGTTCTCCACCGCCCGCGCCTGAGCCAGCAGCGTCCAGTGCGCCCGGCGGCGCTCCGGCCAGCCCGCCGGGACGACCAGGGTCTCGGCGCCGGCGTCGACGAGACCGCGGAAGAGTTCGGGGAAGCGGAGGTCGTAGCAGGTGGCCACGCCCAGGACGGTCTCGGGCAGACGGACCGTCACCAGTTCCTCGCCCGCGCTCATCAGCACGGCCTCGCCCTTGTCGAAGCCGAACCGATGGATCTTGCGATAGGCGGCGACCAGATCACCGGAGGGGGAGAAGATCAGAGAGGTGTTGTAGAGCGGCCCCTCGGGGTCACGCTCGGGGATCGAGCCCGCGTGCAGCCACACACCCGCGTCGCTCGCGGCCTTGGCCATCGCCTCGTGGGTCGGCCCCTCCAGCGGCTCGGCCTCGTCGGAGAAGGCCTCGTAGGCGAAGGCTCCGGTGGTCCACAGCTCGGGAAGCACCACGAGGTCGGCCGACCCGGCCTGCTGCCGTACGAGCGAGGCTACGCGCACCCGACGCGATTCGACCGATTCGCCCTCGTTGACGTCGATCTGGAGCAGAGAGGCGCGCACACTACCACCGTCCTGGCATTCGAGTCGTCCACACGGGCCTACGATCGTCACACGAAAGCACTGCCGGGGTGCCGCACAGCAGCGTAACTTGGGGGTCCCCCCGGTTCGAGCGAAGCCGAGAACTGGGGGAGTTTCAAGACACCCGCCGCCTCCCACTGGCACCGCCGACACAACTTGCCCGCGTACCGACGTACCAACCGCCGAGGGGTCCCGTTCCGTGAGTCTGCATCCCACCCTCCAGCCCTACGCCGACGCCTGGACCCACTCGATCGAAGCGATATCCGAGCTGGTGACGCCGCTCGTGGAGGGCGAGTGGAACCGGCGGACGCCCTGCCCCGGCTGGTCGGTGCGCGATGTGATCTCCCACGTCATCGGCATGGACTGCGAGATGCTGGGCGACCCGCGCCCCATCCACACGCTCCCGCGTGACCTCTTCCACGTCACCAACGACCACCAGCGGTACATGGAGATGCAGGTCGACGTCCGCCGCCATCACACGGCGCCCGAGATGACGTCCGAGCTGGAGTACACGATCATCCGCCGCAACCGCCAGCTGCGGAACGACTCCCGCGACCCCGGCACGAAGGTGCGCGGCCCGCTCGGCGCGGAGATCACCCTCGAAGAGTCCATGCGGGGCCACGCCTTCGACGTCTGGGCGCACGAACAGGACCTGCGCACCGCCCTCGCCCGGCCGGGCAACCTCGACTCCCCCGGCGCGCACATCGCCCGTGACTTCCTGCTGGCCCAGCTGCCCGAGGTCGTCGCCACCAAGGCCGGGGCGCCGCGCAGCTCGGCGGTCGTCTTCGACGTGCACGGCCCGATCGAGTTCCTGCGCACGATCCGCGTCGACATCCAGGGCCGCGGCACCCTGGAAACGGCTCCCGCCCTCGGCCCCGCCGCCACCCTCACCCTCGACTGGGAGACGTTCTTCCGTCTGGCCTGTGGCCGTGTCACCGCGGAGGCGGTGGCGGACCGGCTGAAGACGGAGGGCGACCCGGACCTGACGACGGCGATCCTGCGCAACTTCACTGTGACGCACTAGGACCTCGGCGCACCGACGGTCATCGGTCATTGGTCATCGGTGGGCGGCGGGGCGAAAACCGCTGTCGTCCGCTGCCCGTCCACGGCTACCGTCCCGCCGTGACCGATACCGAAGCCACGACCACCCGTCCCCCGCGGCTGACCCGACTGACCTTCCACGGTCCGTTGTCCGAGGCGCGGGCCCACGGACTCGTCCAGCGACTCACCCGCACACCTCCCACGACCGTCCTCGACATCGGCTGCGGCTGGGGCGAGTTGATGCTCCGGGTTTTGGAGGCAGCGCCGAAGGCCACGGGCATCGGCCTGGACCTCGCCGCCGAGGATCTCGCGCGCGGTCGGCGCAACGCCGAGGACAGAGGGCTGGCGCAGCGGGTGGAGTTCATCGAGGAGTCCGCCACCGGCACCGCTCACGGACCGGCCGACCTGGTCCTGTGCGTCGGGGCGAGCCAGGCCCTGAGCGCCGTCGAGCCGCCGGCTCACCTCACCGAAGGGCTCCGCGCACTGCGCCGTCTGGTCACCGACGACGGCCGGGTCCTGCTCGGCGAGGGCTTCTGGCAGCGCACCCCGACCGCCGCCGAACTGCGGGGGATGTGGCCGGGGGCGGAGGCGAGCGACCACCACGAACTCGCCGCTCTGCTCGACGTCGTGGTCGACGCCGGTTTCCGCCCCGAGTGGACGGAGACGGCCGGCCTCGACGAGTGGGAGGAGTTCGAGTCGGCGTACCAGGCGGACGCCGAGGTGTGGCTGGCCCGGCACCCCGGTCACCCGCTCGCGGAGGAGACCCGGGAGCGCCTCGACCGGCATCGCCGCCAGTGGATGACCTACCGCGGGGTGCTCGGACTCGCCTACCTCACGCTGGTCCCGGTCCGCTGACTCAGGCGGGAACGTGCACCGTCTCCACCCTGCTGGCGACCAGCCGTTCCCGCTCCCGCAGCGCCGCCCGCTTGCGCAGCCGCAGGATCTGGCTGATGCCCAGCGCCTGGAGGACGAACACCACCGAGAAGGCGACGGAGTAGTCGCCGCCCGTCGCGTCCAGCAGCACACCGACGGCGAACAGTGTCGTCATGGAGGCCACGAAACCACCCATGTTCGTGATCCCGGACGCCGTCCCCTGACGCTCCGGAGGATTCGCGGGCCGGGCGAAGTCGAATCCCAGCATCGAGGCCGGTCCGCACGCCCCGAGCACCGCGCACAGCGTGACCAGCAGCCACATCGGCGCCGTGTCCCCGGGCCAGAGCAGTGTCGTCGCCCACAGGGTCGCCGTCGCCGCGACGGTCCCGAGCGCCAGCGGCAGACGGGCCTCGTGGTGCCGGGCGACGATCTGGCCGTAGACCAGGCCCACCACCATGTTCGACAGGACGACGAGGGTGAGCAGTTCACCGGCCGTCGCCCGGGACAGCCCCTGCGCCTCGACCAGGAACGGCAGCCCCCACAGCAGCAGGAACACCATCGCCGGGAACTGAGTCGTGAAGTGCACCCACAGCCCCATCCGTGTGCCCGGCTCCCGCCAGGACGCGGCGATCTGGCGCCGCACGTAGGCCGCCCCCTGGTGCGACAGCGGCGCCGGTTCGTGGCCTTCGGGGTGGTCCTTCAGGAACAACAGCAGCAGGACCAGTACGACGGCTCCCGCGCCCGCGCTGCCCGCGAACGCCGCCGTCCAGCCCACCCCGTGCAGCAGCCGTGCCAGCACCAGCGTGGAGACGAGGTTGCCCGCCATGCCCACGAGGCCGGCGAGCTGGGCTATCAGCGGACCGCGCCGGGCCGGGAACCAGCGGGTGCCGAGCCGCAGCACGCTGATGAACGTCATCGCGTCGCCGCAGCCCAGCAGGGCGCGCGAGGCGAGGGCCGTGCCGTACGACGGCGAGAAGGCGAAGCCGAGTTGGCCCAGGGTGAACAGCACCGTGCCCATGGCCAGCACCTTCTTGGTGCCGAGCCGGTCGACCAGCAGGCCGACGGGTATCTGCATGCCCGCGTACACGAGCAGTTGGAGGATGGAGAACGTCGACAGCGCCGAGGCGTTCACGTCGAAGCGGTCCGCGGCGTCGAGGCCGGCGACCCCCAGCGAGGTACGGAAGATGACGGCGACGAAGTAGACCGAGACGCCTATGCCCCAGACGGCGACGGCGCGGCGGCCGCCCGGAGGATCGCCGGGCAGCGCGGTGGGCAGGGCGGAGGGCTTCATCGCTCCTCACCCCGCGCGAGGTGCGAGAACCAGTCGATGTGCCGGTGGACCAGCCCGACCGCCGCCTCGGGGTCCCCGGAGCGCAGGGCGTCGAGGATCTCCTCGTGCTCGACCAGGGTCTTGGCGATCCGGTCGGGGTGGGAGTGCAGGACCGCTACGCCCATGCGGAGTTGACGGTCGCGCAGTTGGTCGTACAGCCGGGACAGGATCTCGTTGCCGCCGCTGCGGACGATCTCCGCGTGGAAGCAGCGGTCGGTGACGGCGGCTTCGGCGAGGTCGCCGGCGGCGGCCTGTTGCTTCTGCCGGGCGAGCAGTTCCTCCAGGCGCGCGATGAGTCCGGGGGGCGCGGGAACGGCCTTGCGCGCCGCGTGCTCCTCGACGAGGATCCGCGTCTCCACGACATCCTTGATCTCCTGAGCGGAGACCGGCAGGACCAGGGCGCCCTTCTTCGGGTAGAGCTTGATCAGCCCCTCGACCTCCAGGCGCAGCAGCGCCTCCCGCACCGGGGTGCGCGAGACTCCTACGGCCTCCGCCAGCTCACCCTCGGTCAGAAGCGTCCCGCCCTCGTAACGGCGGTCCAGGACGCCCTGTTTGACGTGGGTGTAGACACGGTCGGCGGCCGGCGGCTGCTTGAGGGGTGCGGGCGGGGCGGAAGGCATGTCCACAGCATAGATACAACACGTACGCATGACGGCGTCCGTCCAGTATGCGGACGCCATGGAAACCCTCAGGCAAAGAAGCAATATTCACTCCGCCTGTTGCACAACCTTGTGTGCTACTTACGTGTCACACACGTGCGGCACCAGCCTCTCCCCTCCAACTTGGCCGCACATTCGGGGCATTTCGACGCAATCGGGGTATATCAGTTGATCACCGCCACCAAGGGCCTCCGGGTCCGCAGAGCCGCGGCCGTCGTCGTGACGACCGGAGCGATGCTCGCCACCGGAGCCCTCACCGCGGCGCCCGCGCAGGCCGTCGCCACGCCGTCCATCACCGCCAAGGGCGGGTACCTGATGAACAGCGCGACCGGTGCGACGCTCTTCGCCAAGGCCGCCGACACCAAGCGGCTCACCGCCTCGACCACGAAGATCATGACCGCCAAGGTCGTGCTCTCGCAGGCGAACCTGAACCTGGACACGAAGGTGACGATCAAGAAGGAGGTCAGCGACTACATGGTCCGCAAGGGCTACCCGTCGTCCGCCCACCTGATCGTCGGCGACAAGGTCACCGTCCGACAGCTGCTCTACGGGATGATGCTGCCGTCCGGCTGTGACGCGGCGATGACCCTCGCCGACAAGTTCGGTTCCGGCACGACCGTCGCGGCCCGCACCAAGAGCTTCATCGGCAAGATGAACACCATGGCCCGGAGCCTGGGCATGACGAACACGAAGTTCGACTCGTTCGACGGAATAAGCAATGGCTCCAACGCTTCGACGCCCCGCGACCTGACGAAGCTCGCCCGCAGCGTGATGAAGAGCTCCACGTTCAAGGCCGTCGTGAAGACGAAGACGTACACGGCCAGGACCATCACCAAGACCGGTTCCACCCGGACGATGGCGACCTGGAAGAACACCAACGCGCTGCTCGGCTGGAACGGCACGCTCGGCATCAAGACCGGCTCCGGCACCGAGGCCAGGTACTGCCTCGTCTTCGCCGCGACGAAGAACGGCGAGCAGGTGATGGGCGCCGTCCTGACCGCCTCCTCCGAGGCCAACCGCACGGCGGACGTGAAGAAGCTGATCAACTACGGCTACGCCCGCATCAGCTGACACCACCTGACACATACGAAGGGGCGGCCACTCGACAGTGGCCGCCCTTTCGCTGTCACCGGTGGCTCACGCCCAGGTGATCAACCGCTTCGGCTGCTCCAGGATCGCCGCCACGTCCGCCAGCACCTTGGAACCCAGCTCCCCGTCCACCAGGCGGTGGTCGAAGCTGAGCGCCAGGGTCATGACCTGACGCGGCTTCACCTTGCCCTTGTGGACCCACGGCTGGAGCTTGATCGCGCCGACCGCGAGGATCGCGGACTCGCCGGGGTTGAGGATCGGGGTGCCGGTGTCGACGCCGAAGACGCCGACGTTGGTGATGGTGACCGTGCCGCCCTGCATCGCGGCCGGGGTGGTCTTGCCCTCCCGTGCCGTCGACACCAGCTCGCCGAGCGCCTCGGCCAGCTGCGGGAGGGTCTTGGCGTGGGCGTCCTTGACGTTCGGGACGATCAGCCCGCGCGGGGTGGCCGCCGCGATGCCCAGGTTGACGTAGTGCTTCTGCACGATCTCCTGGTTGGCCTCGTCCCAGGACGCGTTGACGTCCGGGTTGCGCCGGATCGCGACCAGCAGGGCCTTGGAGATCAGCAGCAGGGGGTTCACGCGCAGGCCCGCGAACTCCTTGTCCTCCTTGAGCTCCTCGACCAGCTTCATCGTGCGGGTCACGTCCACCGTCACGAACTCCGTGACATGCGGCGCCGTGAACGCCGAGCCGACCATCGCCGCGGCGGTCGCCTTGCGCACGCCCTTGACCGGGACACGGGTCTCGCGGGCCGTGTCGTACGCGGCCACCGGCGCCGGGGCGACGGCGGGCGCGGCGACCGGAGCGGCCGGGGCCGCCTGGGGCGCCGGCTCGGCGGCCGGAGCGACCGCCGCGTGGACGTCCTCGCGGGTGATGATGCCGTCGGGGCCGGTCGGGGTCACCGTGGTCAGGTCGACGCCCAGGTCCTTGGCCAGCTTGCGCACCGGCGGCTTGGCCAGCGGCCGGGGCGGCACCGCCTCGGGGGCGGGGCCATGGCCGTTCAGCTCGGCCTGGAGGGCCTGGGCCGCGGGCTCCTGGCTCGGGACGTCGGCACCCTTGCGCGGGCGGCGCTTCGTCGAGGTCTGGGCCACGCCGTAGCCGACCAGCACCGGCTGGCGGCCCGAGCCCTCGGCCTTGGGCTCCTCGGCCGGGGCCTCCGGCTGCGCGGCCGGCGCCTCGGCGGCCGGGGGCACCCCGCCCCCGAGGTCCACCGCGATGATCGCCGTACCGACGTCCACCGTCGTGCCCTCGGGGAAGTGCAGCTCACGGACCACCCCGTCGTACGGGATGGGCAGTTCCACGGCCGCCTTGGCCGTCTCCACCTCGCACACCACCTGGCCGTCGGTGACCGTGTCGCCCGGCTGGACGTACCACTTGAGGATCTCCGCCTCGGTGAGTCCTTCGCCCACGTCGGGCATCTTGAACTCGCGCACGGACGCTTCAGTCATCGTCGTCACGACCCTCTCCTCAGTACGCCAGGGCACGGTCGACGGCGTCGAGCACCCGGTCCAGACCCGGCAGGTACTCCTCCTCCAGACGCGCCGGCGGATACGGGGCGTGGTAACCGCCCACCCGCAGCACCGGGGCCTCCAGATGGTAGAAGCAGCGCTCCGTGATCCGGGCGGCGATCTCCGCGCCCGAGCCGAAGAACACCGGCGCCTCGTGGACCACGACCAGCCGGCGGGTCTTCTCGACCGAGGCCTGGATGGAGTCGAAGTCCAGGGGGGACACCGAGCGCAGGTCCAGGACCTCCAGGTTCCTGCCCTCCTCGGCGGCCGCGTCGGCGACCTCCCGGCAGAGCTTCACCATCGGGCCGTACGCGGCCAGCGTGAGGTCGGTGCCCTCGCGCACCACCCGCGCCTTGTGCAGCGGTCCCGGGATGGCCTCGGTGCTGACCTCGCCCTTGTCCCAGTAGCGTCGCTTGGGCTCGAAGAAGATCACCGGGTCGTCGCTCTGGATGGCCTGCTGCATCATCCAGTACGCGTCCGACGCGTTGGACGGCGACACGATCTTCAGGCCCGCCACGTGCGCGAAGAGGGCTTCCGGCGACTCCGAGTGGTGCTCGACCGCGCCGATGCCGCCGCCGTAGGGGATGCGGACGACGACCGGGAGCTTGACCTTGCCCAGCGAGCGCGCGTGCATCTTCGCGAGCTGGGTGACGATCTGGTCGTAGGCCGGGAAGACGAAGCCGTCGAACTGGATCTCCACCACGGGGCGGTACCCGCGCAGGGCCAGGCCGATCGCGGTGCCCACGATGCCCGACTCGGCCAGCGGGGTGTCGATGATCCGGCTCTCGCCGAAGTCCTTCTGCAGGCCGTCGGTGACCCGGAAGACGCCGCCGAGCTTGCCGACGTCCTCGCCCATGATGAGGACCTTGGGGTCGGTGTCCAGGGCGCGGCGCAGCGACTCGTTGATCGCCTTGGCCAGAGCCATGTTCTTGGACGTACTGGTCTCCGTCATGTCAGGCCCCCTCTACGTCCGCGAACGACGCCTGGTAGGCGGCGAACTGGGCGCGCTCCTCGTCGACGAGCGCATGCCCGTCCGCGTACACGTTCTCGAAGATGGCGAAGTGGTCCGGGTCCGGCATGGCACGGACCGCCTCGCGCACTCGTTTGCCCAACGCCTCGCTCTCGGTCTCCAGTTCCGCGAAGAATCCCTCGTCCGCGTGGTTTGAAGCCTCGAGATACCGGCGGACGCGCAGGATCGGGTCCTTCGCCTCCCAGGCCTCGCGCTCCTCGTCGGCGCGGTACTTCGTCGGGTCGTCGGAGGTGGTGTGGGCGCCCATGCGGTACGTGTACGCCTCGACCAGCGTCGGTCCCTCGCCGGCGCGGGCACGCTCCAGCGCCCACTTCGTCACGGCCAGACAGGCCAGGACGTCGTTGCCGTCGACGCGGACGCCGGGGAAGCCGTAGCCCTGCGCGCGCTGGTAGAGCGGCACGCGGGTCTGCTTCTCGGTCGGTTCGGAGATCGCCCACTGGTTGTTCTGGCAGAAGAACACCACGGGGGCGTTGTAGACCGCGGAGAAGGTGAAGGACTCCGCCACGTCGCCCTGGCTGGAGGCGCCGTCGCCGAAGTACGCGATGACCGCGCTGTCGGCGCCGTCCTTGGTGATGCCCATCGCGTAGCCGGTGGCGTGCAGCGTCTGGGAGCCGATGACGATCGTGTAGAGCTGGAAGTTGTTGCTGTTCGGGTCCCAGCCGCCGTTGTTCACACCGCGGAACATCCCGAGCAGGTTGGTCGGGTCGACCCCGCGGCACCAGGCGACGCCGTGCTCGCGGTAGGTCGGGAAGACGTAGTCGTCCTCACGGGTGGCCCGGCCGGAGCCGATCTGGGCGGCCTCCTGGCCGAGCAGCGACGCCCACAGGCCCAGCTCGCCCTGGCGTTGCAGGGAGGTGGCCTCGGCGTCGAAGCGTCGGGTGAGCACCATGTCGCGGTAGAGGCCGCGGAGCTCTTCGGGGGTGATGCCGGCGACGTACTTGTCGTACTCGGCGTTCTTGACGCGCTTGCCCTCGGGCGTCAGCAACTGAACGAGTTCGGGGTCCGTACTCGTCGTTTTCCTTGCGGTTGTCTTGCCGGCCGTGCTCTTGGTACCGGCGCTGCGTCGCGGCTTTCGCGCGGCAGTGCTCTCCACGGTCACGTGTGCTCCTCCGTCGGTCCGGCTACCCGGGTTCGCCGGGTGCCAGTGCGGCTCACCTGAAGCCCTACGGACGCACAGGGTGGGTGCGGCTCGTTGGGGGACAGGCGTGACAGGTGCCCCGGCGAGCGCCCTGCAAAAGGCACGTTACCCAGTGCTCCACATTTCTGTGAAACCCCTCCTGACCTGGGATTTTGCTTGGATTTCCAAGTAAATCCCGAAAGCCGGGAACAAGTCCTGGTCACAGCCTTGCAGGGGGCCGGAACAACGGCACGTTATATCGGTGAGCCAGGTCACGGGAAGAGCAGCCGAGGGGTGGATCACTCAGCCGGTGTGACATCACCCTCGTATGTGAAGAAGGAAATGTCCGGCTATTCCCGCTCGGTAAAAAACGATCAAGAATTGCCTCCGGGCGCGGCCGGGGGCGACGGCCGACGACTGGCTGTGACAACGCCCAGTTCGCGGGTCGTGCCGGCGCGCGGAGGAGGCCGTACGCAAACGCCACGCGCGCGTGAAGCCCGTTGCAGGGCCGCACGCGCGCGTGAGGGGTCGGTCCGGTCGCCGGGCGGGTCAGCCTCCGCCGGTGCCCGTCGGAGCGGTCGGGAGCGTCGGGTCGACCGTCGGGTCCTCCGTCGGCTCCTCGGTGGGCTCCTCCGTCGGCTCCTCGGTCGGCTCGGCCGTGGTCGGCTCCTGAGTCGGCTCCTGGGTGGGCTCCTCCGTCGGCTCCTCGGTGGGCTCCTCCGTCGGCGTGTAGTCCGGGTCGGTCTCCGTGCCCGTGCCGTCGTCCGTGACCTCGTCGGTCGGCTCCTCGGTGGCCTCGTCGGTCGGCTCCTCGGTGGCCTCGTCGGTGGTCTGCGTGGCGGTCGGCTTCTGCGGGGTGTCGTTGCCCCCGCCGCCGCCACCGCCGCCGTTGTTCAGCGCCAGCGCGACACCCGCCGCGATGGCGATCACCGCGAGGACGGCGAGGATCCACAGCTTGCCGCGGCCGCTGCCCCTGTTGCCGTGTCCCTCGAAGCCGCCGTCGTCCCCGCCGCCGTAGCCGGAGGGCAGGATCTGCTGCGGGATCTGCGTCGTACCGGAGGCCGGGGTGCCCGGGTGGCCCATGACCGTCGTACTCGCGAAGCCCGCGGACGGGGTGTGCCGGCCCTCGTGCATGGTCACCGGGCCGGTGTTCCAGGTGCCGGTGTGCCCGCCCTGGTCGTACAGCATCTGAAGGCCGTACTGGACGAGCCCGCGCATCTCCTCGGCCGTCTGGAACCGGTCGTCCGGCTCCTTGGCGAGCGAGCGCATGACCAGGCCGTCGAGCTCCGGCGGCGTGGCGTCGGAGACCTCGGACGGCGGCGTCGGGATGTCCTGCACGTGCTGGTAGACCACCGACAGCGGGGTCTCGCCGGTGAACGGGGGCCTCAGCGCGAGCAGTTCGTACAGGAGGCAGCCGGTCGCGTACAGGTCGGAACGGTGGTCGACCGCCTTGCCGAGCGCCTGCTCGGGCGAGAGGTACTGCGGGGTGCCCATGACCATGCCGGTCTGGGTCATCGTCGACTGCGCGCCGTGCAGCGCGCGGGCGATGCCGAAGTCCATCACCTTCACGGCGCCGTTGTTGGTGATGATGACGTTGGCGGGCTTGATGTCGCGGTGCACGATGCCGTGCTGGTGCGAGTAGGCCAGGGCCTCCAGGACGCCGGAGACGATGATCAGCGCCTGCTCGGGGCCGGGCGCCTCGGCGTTGAGGAGGAGGTCGCGGATGGTGCGGCCCTCGACGATCTCCATGACGATGTACGGCACGCTCTGGCCGCCCACGAAGTCCTCGCCGGAGTCGTACACGGCGACGATCGCATGGTGGTTGAGGCCGGCCACCGACTGGGCCTCGCGGGTGAAGCGGGCCTTGGACACCGGGTCCTCGGCGAGGTCGGAGCGCAGCAGCTTGACCGCCACGGTGCGCCCGAGACGTACGTCCTCGGCCGCGAACACCTCGGCCATGCCGCCCCGGCCGAGTCTGCGGGTCAGCCGGTAACGGCCATCCCCGACAAGTCCGCCATTACCCCACATTTCCGGCGCGTCTGACATACCGCCGCCAGCCGCCTCGGGGTCGGACGGGCCCTGAGCGCGCTGCTGCTGCTCCATCAGTCCTCGCCGTCGTTTCTGCCCGCGGTGCGCGCGGTGTTGTTACGGTCTCCGTCGGCCACGCTACAGCCTCGGCGCAAGCCGTCGGTCCGAGACGGCCGCCCTCAGCGGACGCAGACGGACCGGCCATCAAACCTGCACCCGGTCTCCTCGTGCAAATTCTGTGCACCGACCGTACGGCCCCTGTAACGCTTCCGCGTCGCTCCCTTCGCGTACGGTCACGGATCGGGCACCGCGCTTGACCTGTCAGTGCCGTGGGGCAGACTTGGCCGGGAATAGCACATTGGATCACTCGGGACCACCCGGTCCACGGGGTGGCAGGCGCCCATGGGGCACGGGGGACGCAGAACATGAGCCAGGACGGCGCACAGGGCGCGAACGCGGGGCGGTCGCTGGCCGGCGGCCGCTATCAGCTGCGCGACCTGCTCGGCCAGGGCGGCATGGCCGCGGTGCACCTGGCGTACGACTCCGTGCTCGACCGGCAGGTCGCGATCAAGACCCTGCACACCGAGCTGGGTCGCGAGCAGGCGTTCCGCGAGCGCTTCCGCCGCGAGGCGCAGGCCGTGGCCAAGCTCACGCACACCAACATCGTCTCGGTCTTCGACACCGGCGAGGACACCGTCGACGGCATGACGACGCCGTACATCGTCATGGAGTACATCGAGGGCCGCCCGCTCAGCTCGGTCTTCGACGACGACGTACGGCAGTTGGGCGCGGTGCCCGCCGACAAGGCGCTGAAGATCACCGCGGACGTCCTCGCCGCGCTGGAGATCAGCCACGAGATGGGCCTGGTCCACCGGGACATCAAGCCGGGCAACGTGATGCTGAACAAGCGTGGCGTGGTCAAGGTGATGGACTTCGGCATCGCGCGGGCCATGCAGTCCGGCGTGACCTCGATGACCCAGACCGGCATGGTCGTCGGCACCCCTCAGTACCTCTCGCCCGAGCAGGCGCTCGGCCGGGCGGTGGACGCCCGCTCCGACCTCTACTCGGTCGGCATCATGCTGTTCCAACTGGTCACCGGGCGGCTCCCGTTCGACGCGGACTCCCCGCTGGCGATCGCGTACGCGCATGTGCAGGAGGAGCCGGTCGCTCCGTCCACGATCAATCGCGCGCTGCCGCCGGCCGTGGACGCGCTGGTCGCCCGCGCGCTGAAGAAGAACCCGAACGAACGCTTCCCGAGCGCCGAGGCCATGCGTGACGAGTGCCTGCGGGTGGCCGCGTCCTTCCAGGCGGCCCCGCCGAGCATCGTGCCGGGCTCGCACACGCAGAGCGGCCAGGGCGTCGGCGCCTCGGTCTTCCCTCCGGTCGGCCAGACGCCGCCGCCCGGTGGCCCGGTTCAGTCGCCGTACCAGCCGACCCCGGCCCCGAACCCGTACGGCACCCCGCCCCCGTCCGGGCCCTCCCCGGCCTACGGCTACCCGCAGCAGCAGCCCGGCTTCCCGACGCCCCAGCCCGCGGCGTACTCCCCGCAGCCGGGCCACGCGACGCCGCCGCCGTACTCCATCTCGCCCCAGCCGCAGCGGACCTCGGGCGGCGGCAAGAGCAACAAGCCGGTGATCCTCGGCTCGGTCGTGGTGTCCGTCGTGGCGGTCGTCGGCCTGATCGTGGCGCTGTCCCTCAAGGGCGGCGGCGGCTCCGGGGACGACGACGCGGGCGGCAGCGGCGGCGCGACCGCCACGTCCTCGGCGACGAAGAAGGCGGGATACCGCGAGGGCGACACCGAGAACACGGTCGAGACGGAAGAGTGCACCGAGCCGGACGAGTCGTACCTCGACGCCGACAAGGTGGCCATGCCGAACTTCGCGTTCAAGCACTGGTCGTCGGTCGAGGCGTGCCTCAAGGCGGCGGGGTGGGAGTACAAGAAGGTCGACGTCGACGAGAACACTTTCGGTGACGGCACCGTGATGCGGCAGTCGCCCGCCGCGCGGAAGGACTTCGACCCGGACGACCCGCCGACGATGGAGTTCCAGGTCTCGACGGGCAATCCGCAGTGACACCGGCGAGCTGAAAGGGCCCGGCAGCATCTGGCTGCCGGGCCCTTCGCGGATCTGGGGGCGGTGGTTACAGGTACGGTCCGCCTGTGCGGCCGCCCGGGTGCTGCTCGCCGTCCTCGTGGCCGCCGACGCCGGGCGGGAGGGCGCGGCGCATCTGCTCCAACTGGGCGCGCGCGGCCATCTGCTGGGCGAAGAGCGTGGTCTGGATGCCGTGGAAGAGGCCCTCCAGCCAGCCGACCAACTGGGCCTGCGCGATGCGCAGTTCCGCATCGGAGGGGGTTCCCTCGTCCGTGAAGGGCAGGGAGAGCCGCTCCAGCTCCTCGACGAGCTCCGGCGCCAGACCGTCCTCCAGTTCCTTCACCGAACTGGCGTGGATCTCCTTCAGGCGGACCCGGCTCGCCTCGTCCAGAGGAGCGACGCGCACCTCCTCCAGCAGCTGCTTGATCATGCTGCCGATCCGCATGACCTTCGCCGGCTGCTCGACCTGCTCCGTCACGGGAATCTCGCGGGAGTCCTCGTCCGCGTTGCCGCCGCCGAGCGCCATCCCGTCCTGGCCGACGACCAGGATCTGGGGATTCTCGGACGACCGTTCGTTCCTCGGCATCTCCATGCCGCCATTCTCTCGCACCCGTACAGCTCATCATCGTGGTGCCCCCGGTGTGGGGTGATCCACCGTTTACGTGTCCCCTGTTTCTGTCAACCTTCCGGCCCTTCGCCGGTGACCCCGGACCGGAGCGGATTGGATCGGGTGGCGGAGTCCGGAATGCCGGGTATGCCAGGTGCTGTGAGGGTTGTTCCATGACTTCATGGCTGGGGGTGGCACGGGGGCGTACGCGAGCGGCTTCGAGCGGGCCGCGCGCCTTGTCGTGGCGGGCGGGGCCGCTGGTCCTGGTGGTCGCGGGGCTGGCCGTCGGACTGTGGGGGGCCGGAGTGTCGTACGGCCTCGACGGCCCGGTCGGCGAGGCTCCGTCCGGGGCGGCGGCGTCCTTCGGCTCCATGGCCGTGTCCCAGCCGGCGTCCGGGGCGTCCGGAGGCTTCTCGGACGCGGCCGACGCGCCCGCGACGGGCTCGGAGGCATCGCCGGGCTCGTCGGCCGAGGCCCCGCCCTTCTCCGTGCCGCCTGAGGCGCCCGAGGGCGCCTCCGCGTCGCCCTCCGCGTCGCGGGAGGCGAACGGAAAGGGTTCCGGGTCGCGGGAGGCGAACGGAAAGGGGTCGGGGGCGTCCGGCAGATCGGCCGAGGAGTCGGTGAAGGCAGTGGGGCCGAAGGCGTCGTCCAGCGCCACCGCCCACGGGCCCGGCGCGTACCGGGCCGACCCCTCCGACGAGCCGTCCCGCGCCGGGAGCCGGGCGGGTGAGGGCCGGGAGCGGCCCGGACGGGAGAAGGGGCCGCTGGAGGACGAGGAGGCGGCGAGAGACGGCCAGGACCGCGGTGAAGGGCGCGATGAGGAGCACGGGGACCGCTCGGAGCCGCCACGGGAGCGTGAGGGCGCGGACGACGGGGGGAGTGCGGCAGAGAGCTCGGATGCCGCCGACGCCCCCGCCGAGGATCCCTCCCCCGCCACCCCGTCGGCGCGCCCCGCCCAGCATCCCGCTCCGCACGCCGACGGCCCCACCGAGCCCGTGCTCGAACTCCTGCCGCTGGGGACGGGGCTCGTGCTGATCGGGCTCGGCCTGGGCCTCGCCTTCGTGGGTCTGCGGCTGCGGCGCGGCTAGAGCCTGTCGGCTGTCCTACGGCACGACGAGAAGCACCTTCCCGACATGCCCGCTGTCCTCGACGATCCGGTGGGCCTCGGCAGCGTCGCTCATGGGGAGCTCGCGGTCGACGACGGGGTGCACGTGGCCGGCGTCCAGGAGGGGCCAGACATGTTCGCGTACGGCCGCCACGATCGCCGCCTTCTCCGCGAGCGGACGGGCGCGCAGCGAGGTCGCGCTGATGGCGCCTCGCTTGGCGAGGAGCGCGGCGATGTTCAGCTCGCCCTTGATGCCGCCCTGCATACCGATGATGGCGAGCCGTCCGTTGACGGCGAGGGCCTGGACGTTGCGGTCGAGGTACTTGGCGCCCATGTTGTCGAGGATGACGTCGGCCCCGGCGCCGTCGGTCGCCTGCTTGATCTCCTCGACGAAGTCCTGTTCCCGGTAGTTGATCAGGATGTCGGCGCCCAGTTCGGCGCACCGCTCCAGCTTCTCCTTGCTGCCGGCCGTGACGGCGACCCGGGCGCCGACGGCCTTGGCGAGCTGGATGGCGAGGGTGCCGACGCCACTGGAGCCGCCGTGCACGAGCAGCGTCTCGCCGGGGCGCAGGTGGGCGATCATGAAGACGTTGGACCAGACCGTGCAGACCACCTCGGGCAGCGCGGCGGCCCGCGTCAGGCTCGTCCCCTCGGGCAGGGGCAGCAGCTGACCGGCCGGTACGACGACCTTCTCGGCGTAGCCGCCGCCCGAGAGCAGCGCGCACACCTCGTCGCCGACGGCCCAGCCGGAGACGTTCGGGCCGAGCTCGGCGATCCGGCCGGAGCACTCGAGGCCGGGGTAGGGGGAGGCGCCGGGCGGCGGGTTGTAGAAGCCCTGGCGCTGAAGGATGTCGGCGCGGTTGACGGCTCCGGCCACCACCTCGACCAGTACCTCGCCCTCGCCGGCCACCGGATCGGGGACCTCGTCCCACACCAGCGCCTCGGGCCCACCAGGTTCGGGAATCGTGATCGCATACATGGAACGGACGCTACTCCTCGCCCCGCGCGCCCGGATCGGCGTACTGCGAACGAAGCCGTCCGCCCCGTCCCCCCACTCCCATGTCCCTAGGTCCTTGTCCCCGGGGCGCTCGGTCCTTGGGCGGGTCCCTGCGGAAACCCTGTGCGCCACCGATGAGTTTGCGCCACCGTAAAAGTCTCCCCATGCGTAGCCCAAGAACGTGGAAGGACCACTCGGAAGGACCCCGACAGCATGAGCACGCAGACGACGTCCGGTCTCGCGATCGAGACCGCCGGCCTGGTGAAGACGTTCGGCGAGACACGGGCCGTCGACGGCGTGGACCTCGCGGTCCCGGCCGGCACGGTCTACGGCGTCCTCGGCCCGAACGGCGCCGGGAAGACCACCACGGTGAAGATGCTCGCCACCCTGCTACGACCCGACGGCGGCGAGGCTCATGTCTTCGGGCACGACGTCGTTCGCGAGGCCGACGCGGTACGCGGCAGGGTGAGCCTCACCGGCCAGTACGCCTCCGTGGACGAGGACCTCACCGGCACCGAGAACCTGGTCCTGCTGGGCCGGCTCCTCGGGCACGGCAAGCAGTCCGCGCGGGAGCGTGCCGCGCAGCTGCTGGCGGCCTTCGGGCTGACGGACGCGGCCGGGAAGCAGGTCAAGAACTACTCGGGCGGTATGCGACGCCGTATCGACATCGCCGCGTCCATCCTCAACACCCCCGACCTGCTCTTCCTGGACGAGCCGACGACCGGCCTCGACCCGCGCAGCCGCAACCAGGTGTGGGACATCGTGCGCGCGGTGGTCTCCCAGGGCACCACCGTGCTGCTGACCACGCAGTACCTGGACGAGGCCGACCAACTGGCGTCCCGGATCGCCGTCATCGACCGCGGCAAGGTGATCGCCGAGGGCACCAAGGGCGAGCTGAAGGCATCCGTCGGCGCCGGCTCCGTCCATCTGAGGCTGCGTGATCCGCAGCAGCGGCCGGAGGCCCAGCGGGTGCTACGGCTGGCCCTGGACGCGGATGTGCAGCTGGAGCCGGATCCGGTGGCCCTGACCGCGCGGGTGGGCTCGGGCGCGACCAACGGCCAGGGGGCCGCGGAGCAGGCGGGCCGCGCGCTGGCCGAGCTGGCCCGCACCGGCATCACCGTCGACAACTTCTCGCTGGGCCAGCCCAGCCTGGACGAGGTCTTCCTCGCCCTGACCGGACACGACACCCATGACGCCGGCGACACACACGTCGACGAGGACGCCGACAAGGACGAGGTGACGGCATGAGCACCGTGACGCAGACCGAGAGCAAGGACCTCGCCCCCGTCAGCGCCGAGTCGCTCGCCGCGCTGCTCATCGCCCAGGAGCGTCCGCCGCGGCCCAGCGCCTTCTCGGCCTCCATGACCTTCGGCTGGCGGGCGGTGTTGAAGATCAAGCATGTGCCGGAGCAGCTCTTCGACGTCACCGCGTTCCCGATCATGATGGTGCTGATGTACACCTACCTGTTCGGGGGTGCCCTGGCCGGCTCCCCGCAGGAGTACATCCAGTTCCTGCTGCCGGGCATCCTGGTGATGTCGGTCGTGATGATCACGATGTACACGGGCGTCTCGGTGAACACCGACATCGAGAAGGGTGTCTTCGACCGGTTCCGCTCGCTGCCGATCTGGCGGCCGTCGACCATGGTCGGCTATCTGCTGGGCGACGCCCTGCGCTACACGATCGCGTCCGTCGTGATGCTCACCGTCGGCATGATCATCGGCTACCGCCCGGACGGCGGGGTGGTCGGTGTGCTCGCCGGGATCGCGCTGCTGGTCGCCTTCTCGTTCGCGTTCTCATGGGTCTGGACGATGTTCGGGCTGTTGCTGCGCAGCGAGAAGTCGGTGATGGGCGTCAGCATGATGGTGCTGTTCCCGCTGACCTTCCTGTCCAACATCTTCGTCGACCCGAAGACGATGCCGGGCTGGCTCCAGGCCTTCGTCAACAACAGCCCGATCACCCATCTGTCCTCGGCGGTCCGCGAGTTGATGGCGGGCAACTGGCCGGCGGACGAGATCGCCTGGTCGGTCGGCTGGGCCGCCCTGCTGGTGCTGGTCTTCGGGCCGATCACGATGCGGCTGTACAACCGCAAGTAGGGCCCGGCCCCTGTCAGATGGGCTTCATCCCTGGGGGCAGACGCCGGTCATCGGGTGTGACCTGAGTGGCCGGCGTCGCCCGCACGATGGTGATGAGCCGGTCCGTCAACTCCAGGGTCCCGACGGCCGCATCGTCGTATCCGAGGACGCGATGTCCCCTGATGACGCTGACCACGAGGTCGTCGGTCTGTCGTGGGGTCTTGCCCACCTCGGCCTTTATGACCGGCCGTTCGACGATGTCGAGCCCGCTGCCCTGGTGGATGAGGTCCTCCAGGACCATGCCGGCGGCAGGGCTGAGCACGGACAGTCCGAGCAGACGTCCGGCCGCGCTGGCGCTGGTGATGACCGCGTCGGCGCCGGACTGCTTGAGCAGCGGTGCGTTCTCCTCCTCACGCACCGCGGCCACGATCTTCGCGCCACGATTGAGCTGGCGTGCCGTCAGCGTCACCAGCACGGCGGTGTCGTCCCGCTGGGTGGCGATGATGATCTTCCGCGCCCTGTGCACCTCGGCCCGCCTCAGGACCTCGCTGCGTGTCGCGTCGCCCGTGACCCCGGCGTAGCCGTCCGCGACGGCCGCCTCGATCACCTTGGAACTCGGGTCGACCACGACGACCTGGTCCTTCCTCAGGCCCGTCGCACAGACGGTCTGGATCGCCGAACGGCCCTTGGTGCCGAAGCCGACGACGACGGTGTGGTCGCGCAAGGTGGACCTCCAGCGGGTCAGCCGCCACTCCTCCCGGGTCCGTTCGGTGAGGACCTCGAGGGTGGTGCCGACCAGGATGATCAGGAACAGCACGCGCATCGGCGTGATGACGAAGATATTGGTGAGCCGGGCCGCGTCACTGACCGGGGTGATGTCGCCGTATCCGGTGGTGGAGAGGCTGACGGTCGCGTAGTAGAAGGCGTCGAGCAGATCGACGGAACCGTCGGAGTTGTCGTTGTAACCGTCGTGGTCGGCATAGACGATCAAGGCGGTCACCACGAGCAGCGACAGAGCCAGCACGACCCGCTTGGCGACCTGCCGGAACGGATGCTCCACGATCTTCTTCGGGAGCTTCACCCGATAGGTGGCGACCCGCTCGTCCGCCTGTCTTGCTATGGCGTCCTGGCCCGGAAGTTTCACGTGAAACACACCTCGATGCCGGCACTGGCCCAAGGCAGATCGAGCAGCTCGGCCTCCTGACCGGCCCGCGCACCGCCGGGCGGTACGACGGCGACGGCGTCGGCGGCCGCCATACCCCGCAGCATGGCGGGGCCCTGGTAGTGCAAGGGCACGGCATGGTCACCGCGCAGCACGACCGGGATCAGCCGGGTGTCGTGCGGATGGCCGTGCGCGGCCTCCTTCAGGGGCAGCGTGTACGACTCGGGGGCGGGGCGGGCCCCAAGGGTGCGCAGCATGGGCTCGGCCAGGGTGAGCAGACCGGAGACCGCGGCGAGGGGGTTGCCGGGCAGACCGACCAGGTACTGGTTCTCCTTGGTGCGGGCCAGCAGCATGGGGTGGCCGGGCCGCACCTTGACGCCGTCCACCAGGAGTTCGGCGTCGAGACGCGCCAGGGTGGGGTGCACATGGTCGACGGGGCCGGCCGCGGTGCCGCCGGTGGTGACGATCAGGTCGGCGTCGGACTTGGTGAGGGTCTTGCGCAGCGCCTTGGCGTCGTCGCCGAGCCGGTGTACGGCGATGACCTCGGCGCCGAGCGCGCGCAGCCAGGGCGGCAGCAACGGGCCGAGGGCGTCGCGGATGAGCCCGTCGTGCGGAAGTCCTTCGGTGAGCAACTCGTCGCCGAGGATCAGGACTTCGACGCGGGGGCGGGGTACGGCGGTGAGGGTGTCGTATCCGGCCGCCGCCGCCAGACCGAGCACGGCCGGGGTCACCAGGGTGCCGACGGCGAGCAGTTGATCGCCGCTGCGGCACTCCTGGCCGCGTGGGCGAATGTCCTGGCCGTGCTGGATCTCCCGGCCGGCGTGCAGCTGGCCCTTGGCGTCCGTGCGGCCGTGCTCGCTGCGCAGGACGGAGGTGGTGTCCGGGGGGATGCGGGCGCCGGTCGCGATACGGACGGCCTCGCCGTCGGTGAGCGGCTCGGGCTCGGCATGGCCGGCCAGGACGCCCTCCTCCCGTACCTCCCAGGGGCCGGGTCCCGCGACCGCCCAGCCGTCCATCGCCGAGGTGTCGAAGGAGGGCAGGTCGGTGAGGGCGGTGAGGGGGGCGGCCAGGGTGAGGCCGAGGGCGGCGTCGAGGGGGACGGAGACCGGGGCGCGGCCGACGGCCCGGGAAACCGTACGAGCGGCGCGGGCGGCGATCTCCCGGGCCTCGGGCCAGGGGGTCGCCCTGTGGTGGCGTTCCGGCTTGGGGCGGTCCCGCTGCCGGTCCTGGGCGGGCTGGTCGGGCGCGGGCACGGGGTCGCCGGGGGTGCGGTGACCGTTGCCTTCGTTCACGAGCGCGAGCACCTCCTCGACGTCGAGGTCCTCGGCGTCCTCGCCGGTCCGGACGCCGCGGGGGGTCATCCGGCGTCCGGGCGGGTGTCGGGGGTGGCGTCGGGGGCCTGGTCGGGCTCGCCGGCGGCCTCCTCGGCCCAGCGCAGGGCGAGGGCGGCGGCCTTGCGGGCTGCCTCGGCGACGGCTTCGGGTCCGCCCTGGCCGCCCTGGGCCTGCGCTGCGGCGTATCCGACGAGGAAGGTGGTCAGCGGGGCCGCGGGCCGCGCCACGCCGTGGGCGGCGTCGCGGGCGAGATCCAGCAGCGCCTTGGTGTCGACGTCGAGGTCGATACCCAGTTCGTCCTTGACTGCGGAAATCCATTCATCCAACACGTGCCCATGCTCCCTGATGCGTGCCCTGGCGGTGGCGATGTCGTCCCAGGTGTCGCAGTCGAAGGACGCGACGGGGTCGGGGACGCGGATGAGTTCGAGTGCGCCGGTCAGCCGGCGCAGGGGGAGACCGGCGAGAGGGGCGCCCTCGGCACCTGCCGGGCCGTCGTGTCCCTGGGCGAGCGCTGCCAGTGCGCGGCGCAGCGCGGGCGCGCGGTACGCGGCGACGAGCGGCTGGTCGCGGCCGTCGGCGTCGGTGAGCAGCGCGCCGTCGGCTCCCCCGGTGCGCAGGGCGGCCAGCAGCCGCCGTACCGTGCGCCCGTCGAGAAACGGCAGGTCGGCCGAGAGGACGACGACGAACTCGGCGGTGGTGTGCCGCAGCCCGGCGTCGAGGGCGGCCACCGGGCCGCCGCCGGGCGGGTCCTCGCGCGCCCAGGTCACCCGGCGTGCGGTCGGGCGGGGCTCGGCGACGACCACGGCGGTGCGCGCGTCGGCGCAGGCGGCGAGCACCCGGTCGAGCAGCGGGCGCCCGCCGACGCGGACGGCGGGTTTGTCCACGCCGCCGAGCCGCCGGGCACCTCCTCCGGCGAGCACGACGGCGTCGTACACGACGTGGTCCCCCGTGTCGGTGGCGCCCTGCGCGCCCGTCGGCTCGTACGCGGTCACCCCCCGAGTATGCGTGCCTTCACGATCACAGGGAACGCAGGGGAGGGCACCGGTCGAGCAACCGTCACAGGGTGCGCAGCAGCACCGCCGGCTGTTCCACGCAGTCCGCCACATACCGCAGGAAGCCGCCCGCCGTGCCACCGTCGCAGACCCGGTGGTCGAAGGTGAGGGAGAGCTCGACGACCTGGCGCACCGCCAGCTCACCCTCGTGCACCCACGGCTTGGGGATGATGCGGCCGACGCCAAGCATCGCGGCCTCGGGGTGGTTGATGATCGGCGTGGAACCGTCGACCCCGAACACCCCGTAGTTGTTCAACGTGAAGGTGCCGCCGGTGAGTTCCGCCGGGGTGAGGCTGCCCGTGCGGGCCGCCTCGGTCAGCCGGGCGAACTCGGCGGTCAGCGACTCGGCGTCCCGCGCGTGTGCGTCCCGGACGACCGGCACGACGAGTCCCCGGTCGGTCTGCGCGGCGAACCCGAGGTTCACGTGGTCGAGCTGGACGACCTCCCTGGCCTCCATGTCGACCGTGGAGTTCAGCTCCGGGAACCGGGCCAGGGCGGCTGCGCAGATCCGGGCCAGCAGGGCGATCAGGGAGATCTTCGGTCCCCCGGCGGCGTTCATCGCGGTCCGCGCGCGCATCAGCTCCGTCGCGTCGGCGTCCACCCAGCAGGTCGCGTCGGGGATCTCGCGCCGGCTGCGGGAGAGCTTGTCGGCGACGGCACCGCGGACGCCCTTGAGGGGGACGCGGATACCGGCGGCGGGAGCGGAGGAGCGGACGGGGGCCGGCGCGGGCGGGACGGCGGCGGTGGGCGCCGGTGCCATGCGCGGCTGCGGCTCGGCCGTCGGCTGCGCGGAGCGGCCGTGCACCTCGGCGGCCCGCAGCGCGTACTCCACGTCGGCCCGCAGGATCAGTCCGTCCGGTCCGGAGCCGTGCAGCTCCCGCAGATCCAGGCCGTTCTCCCGGGCGAGACGGCGTACCAGCGGGGAGATCACCGGCACCGGGCCGTCACCGCGGGTCTCCTCGTCGGCCGGTGCCATGTCCCGGCCGTGACCGGCCCGACCGTGCCCCGCCGCGGTGCCGACGGGCCGCGCCACGCTCTCCGCGCCGGCCTCGCGCGCGGCGGCGCCGTTGGCCGACGGTGGCGTCGGGGTGGCCGGGCGCACCCTGCGGCGCCGGGCCGGAGCCTCCGAGGTGCCGTAGCCCACCAGCACGTTCCCTGAGCCCTCGGCCTCGCCGTCGGAGGCCGACGCGCCCACCGCCACGGTCAGCAGCGGTGCCCCGACCGGCAGTTCCGTGCCCTCCTCGCCGAAGCGGGCCGTGACCACGCCGCCGTAGGGGCAGGGGATGTCGACCATCGCCTTGGCCGTCTCGACCTCGACGACCGGTTGGTCGACCGCGACGACGTCGCCGACCTGGACCAGCCAGCGCACGATCTCCGCCTCGGTGAGCCCCTCCCCGAGGTCGGGGAGCTTGAACTCGAGCACCTGTGCCATCAGCTCTCGGCCTCCCACTGCAAACGCCCCACGGCGTCCAGGATCCGGTCAACGCCGGGCAGGTGGTGACGCTCCAGCATCGGCGGCGGATAGGGGATGTCGAACCCGGCCACGCGCAGCACCGGCGCCTCCAGATGGTGGAAGCAGCGCTCCGTGACCCGGGCCGCGATCTCCCCTCCCGGTCCGCCGAACCCGCCCGACTCGTGTACGACGACCGCCCGTCCGGTCCGCCGTACCGAGGCGGCGACCGTCTCGTCGTCGAACGGCACCAGCGAGCGCAGATCGACGACTTCCAGGTCCCACCCCTCCTCCCGCGCCGCCTCGGCGGCTTCGAGGCAGACGGGCACGGACGGTCCGTACGTGATGAGCGTGGCACTCCGGCCGGAGCGCCGCACCACCGCGCGGCCTATCGGTTCAACGGTCCGCGGATCCTCCGGGTTCCAGGCGTCCTTCGACCAGTACAGCCGCTTGGGCTCCAGGAAGACCACCGGGTCGTCGGAGGCGATGGAGGCGCGCAGCAGTCCGTAGGCGTCGGCGACGGTCGCGGGCATGACGACATGGAGCCCCGGAGTCGCCATGTAGTACGCCTCGGACGAGTCGCTGTGGTGCTCGACGCCGCCGATGCCGCCGCCGTACGGGACCCGGATGGTGATCGGGAGCGGCATCTTGCCGTGGGTGCGGTTGCGCATGCGCGCCACGTGGGAGATCAGCTGCTCGAACGCCGGGTAGGCGAAGGCGTCGAACTGCATCTCCACCACCGGGCGCAGGCCGTACATGGCCATGCCGACCGCCGTGCCCAGGATGCCCGCCTCGGCGAGCGGGGTGTCCGTGCAGCGGTCCTCGCCGAACTCCTTGGCGAGCCCGTCGGTGACGCGGAAGACACCGCCGAGAGTGCCGACGTCCTCACCCATGACGTGCACGGTGGGGTCGTCCGCCATGGCGTCGCGCAGCGCTCGCGTGAGCGCCTGCGCCATGGTGGCCGGCTTGACGGCGACGGTGGTCATCGGTGCGCGCCTTCCTGGTGGGCCTCGGCGTCCAGCTCGGCCTGCAACTGCGCCTGCTGTTCCCGCAGTTGCGGGGTGGGCTCGGCGTACACGTGGGCGAACAGGTCCGCCGGGTCGAGCGCCGGGTCCTGGTTCATGCGCTCCCGCAGATCGGCGGCCATGGCCTCGGCGGCGTCCTTCGCGGCCTGCTTGCCGTCGTCGTCGAGCAGCCCGCGCTCGGTCAGCTCGTGCTCCAGGAGGGCGATCGGGTCGTGCCCGCGCCAGGTCTCGACCTCGGAGTCACCGCGGTAGCGGGTGGCGTCGTCGGCGTTGGTGTGGGCGTCGATGCGGTAGGTGACCGCCTCGATCAGGGTGGGGCCGCCGCCCGCGCGCGCCTGCCGTACGGCATCGCCGACGACCTCCAGCACGGCGGCGGCGTCATTGCCGTCGACCAGGCGGCCGGGCATGCCGTAGCCGACGGCCTTGTGGGCCAGCGACGGGGCCGCGGTCTGCTTGGCGAGCGGTACGGAGATCGCGAAGCCGTTGTTCTGGACGAGGAAGACGACCGGCGCCTGCCACACGGCGGCGAAGTTCAGCGCCTCGTGGAAGTCGCCCTCGCTGGTGCCGCCGTCGCCGACCATGGCGAGCGCGACCACGTCGTCGCCCTTGAGGCGGGCGGCGTGCGCGAGGCCGACGGCGTGCGGAAGCTGGGTGGCGAGCGGCGTGCACAGGGGGGCCACGCGGTGCTCGTGCGGGTCGTAGCCGGTGTGCCAGTCGCCGCGCAGCAGGGTCAGGGCCTCGACGGGGTCCACGCCGCGTGCGACGGCCGCGAGGGTGTCGCGGTAGCTCGGGAAGAGCCAGTCGCGCTCCTCCAGGGCGAGCGCGGCGGCGACCTCGCAGGCCTCCTGACCGGTGCTGGACGGGTATACGGCGAGGCGGCCCTGCTTGGTCAGCGCGGTCGCCTGCGTGTTGTAGCGGCGCCCGCGCACCAGCTCGGCGTAGAGCCGGCGCAGCAGGTCCGGGTCGGCCTTCGCGGCCGTCTCCGTCCCGAGGACGCGGTAGGGCTCGGCGTCGGGCAGCAGCGGCGCGGGGTCCATACGGGGCTGCCAGGCGGGCGGCGGCGATGGCCGGTACGCGCCCCGCTGCTCCATGACCGTCATGACGGCACCTCCTCGTGGGAGTGACTACGGGAGGCGCAGCTTCTGTGATGCGCCTCACCTACCGATTGTTCGGTCGTCGGCACATTTTGGCTACAGGCACCCTCAGGCTGTGGACAAACGGTTCTCCACAACCTCCAATGAACGCACTACGTCCACGGAAGGAAGGTAGGGGGACATGGCGCCTGAACAAATGGCCGAGAGCCCGGACGGCGGCGTCCCCCTGCCGCCGCCGCGTCCGCTCGACGCCATCGATCAGGACATCCTGCAAATGCTCCAGGCGGACGGCCGTGCCTCGATACGGTCGGTCGCCGAGCGGGTCCATGTCTCGCGTGCCAACGCCTACGCCCGCATCAACCGTCTCATCGAGGACGGCGTCATCCGCGGTTTCGGCGCCCGCGTCGACCATGAACGCGCCGGTCAGGGCACTTCGGCGTACATCACCCTGAAAATCGTCCAGAACTCCTGGCGCACGGTCCGCGAACAGCTCCGCCAGCTCCCCGGCGCCTCCCACATCGCCCTGGTGGGAGGCGACTTCGACGTCCTGCTGCTGGTGCACACCCCCGACAACCGGGCCCTGCGCGAGCTGGTCCTCACCCGCCTCCAGGCGATCCCCGAGGTGCTCAGCAGCCGCACGCTGCTGGTGTTCGAGGAGGAGGACCTGGAGCCGCAGGGGTGAGCCTCCGCTTCAGTGGGCCCTGCGCAGTCCCCCGAAGACCAGCCGCACCACGGTGTCCGCCACCTCGCGCTCGTTCATGCCGCGGCCGTCGGGGCGGTACCACTCCACGATCGAGTTGACCATGCCGAAGACGAGCCGGGTGGCGAGCCGTACCTCCACGTCGGCACGCACCTCGCCGTCCGCCGCGGCCGCCTTGAGCAGCTCGGCGACCTGGTGATCGAACTCGCGGCGCCGTTCCAGGGCCCAGCGCTCGGTGGCGGTGTTGCCGCGCACGCGCAGCAGCAGCGTGACGTAGGGGAGCTCGGATATCAGCACCTCGACCATGCGCCGCACGACGTACTCCAGGCGGTCGGCGGCGTGCCCCCCGCGCGCGGGCTCCTCGTCGAGGATGCCGAAGAGCCCGTCGAGCGCCCGGCTGACCGCGCGGCGCAGCAGCTCCTCCTTGCCCGTGACGTGGTGGTAGATCGACGACTTGGAGATGCCGGCCGCCTTGGAGAGGTGCTCCATGGAGGTGCCGTCGTAGCCGCGGTCGTTGAAGACCTGCACGGCGACCGTCAGCAGCGTCTCGGGGGTGTACGTGTCGCGCTTGGCGGTGGTCATGAGGTGCTGCCCTCCCGCTTGTCGGAGGCGTACGCGTGGCGGTACAGCGCGAGGGACGGCGCGTAACGGCCCGAGGGCTCGCGCACATGCAGCTCGTCCAGGAGGTCGTAGGCCCAGCCGCGGCCGAGCCTGCGGCTCCATTCGAAGGGCCCCATGGGGTAGTTCACGCCGAGCCGCATCGCGGTGTCGACGTCCTCCTCGGTGGCCACGCCCTTGGCGACGGCGTCGTGCGCCAGGTCCACGATCCGGGCCACCGTGCGGGCGACGATCATGCCGGGGACGTCACCGATGACGCTGACCGCCTTGCCGAGCCCCTGGAAGAGACCGACGGCCTCGGCGAGGGTGGCCGACGAGGTGTCCTGGGAGGCGGACAGCGCGATCCGGGTGGCCCGGCGGTAGTCGAGGGCGAGGTCGAAGTAGACGACGTCCCGGAACTCCACCGAGGTCTGGCCGTCGGCGAGCGCCAACTGGCCGCCGCTGGGCAGCACCAGGCGCGTGCCGTGGTCCTCTTCCTCCTCGCGCACCGGGATGCCCGCCTCGCGGATCAGGGAGAGCAACTCGGACGCGGGGCCGAGGTCGCCCTCGGCGACGACATAGGCGGGCTGCGGCTGCTTGTCCGCGGTCTCCGGCTCGTCGCGCTCCGCGTCCTCGGCGTAGTCGTACCAGCCGTGCCCGCTCTTGCGGCCGAGCCGGCCCGACTCGACCAGACGGCGCTGGGCGAGCGAGGGCGTGAAGCGCACGTCCTGGAAGAACGCCTGCCACACCGAGTGCGTGACGGACTCGTTGACGTCCTGACCGATCAGGTCGGTGAGCTCGAACGCGCCCATCCTGAAGCCGCCGCACTCGCGCAGCACCGCGTCGATGGTGGCCGGGTCGGCGCCCTGCGCCTCGTGGACCGCGAAGGCCTCGGCGTAGAAGGGCCGGGCGATGCGGTTGACGATGAACCCGGGGGTGTCGGCGCAGGCCACCGGCGTCTTGCCCCACGCGCGTGCCGTCTCGTACGCGCGCGTGGCCGACGTGACGTCCGTGGCGAACCCGGAGACGACCTCGACCAGCGGCAGCAGCGGCGCGGGGTTGAAGAAGTGCAGGCCGACGAAGCGGCCGGGATTACGCAGCGCACCGCCGATGGCGGCGACGGACAGGGACGAGGTGTTGGTGGCGAGCAGGCAGTCCTCGCCGACGACCTCCTCCAGCTCGCGGAAGAGCTCCTGTTTGACGTCGAGGCGCTCCACGACGGCCTCGACGACCAGGGCGCAGTCCGCGAGCTCGGCGAGGGACTCGGCGGGCAGCAGCCGGGCGCGGGCCGCGTCGCGGTCGGCGCCGGTGAGACGCTCCTTCTCGACGAGCCGGTCGAGGCGCGCGCCGATCGCGTCGGCCGCGTCCTGGGCCCGCCCGGGAGCGGCGTCGTACAGCCGTACGGGATGGCCGGCGACCAACGCGACCTGGGCGATGCCCTGGCCCATCGTGCCGGTGCCGACCACGGCCACGGGGCTGCTGAGGGCGAGTGCTGTCATGTGCGCGATCCTCCCGCACGGGGTTTTCCACAGATGCGGCGGACCCCCTTGAACCGACCGATCGTTCGGTTACTCTAACTCTGACTGGCTGTTGCTGCCCATGTTTCTGCCCAGGTCATGAGCTCGACGGAGAGCTCTGGAAACGAGGAGTTGGTCCCGCATGGCCGCCGAACTGACCACCCACGAGCTGATCGCCAAGCACCGGCCCACCCTCGACCAGGCGCTGGAAGCCATCCGCACCCGCGCGTACTGGTCACCGCACCCCGAGCACCCGAAGGCCTACGGGGAGAACGGCAGCCTGGACGCGGCGGCGGGCAAGGCCGCCTTCGACGCGCTCCTCGGAAACCGCCTCGACCTCGGCCAGGCCGGCACCGACGACTGGGTGGGCGGCGAGTCCTCGCCGTACGGCATCGAGCTGGGCGTGGAGTACCCGCACGCGAACATCGACGAGCTGTTGCCGGCCATGCGCTCCGGCATGCGTGAGTGGCGCGACGCGGGCGCGGAGATGCGCGCGGTGGTCTGTCTGGAGATCCTCAAGCGGATCAGCGACCGGACGCACGAGTTCGCCCACGCGGTCATGCACACCTCCGGCCAGGCGTTCATGATGGCGTTCCAGGCCGGCGGCCCGCACGCGCAGGACCGCGGCATGGAGGCGGTGGCGTACGCCTACGTCGAGCAGGTCCGCACCCCCGACACCGCGGAGTGGACCAAGCCGCAGGGCAAGCGCGACCCGCTGGCGCTGAACAAGCAGTTCACACCGGTCCCGCGAGGCATCGCGATGGTCGTCGGCTGCAACACCTTCCCGACCTGGAACGGCTACCCGGGCCTGTTCGCCTCCCTCGCCACCGGCAACGCGGTCCTGGTCAAGCCCCATCCGCGCGCGGTGCTGCCGCTGGCGCTCACCGTGCAGGTCGCCCGCCAGGTGCTCGCCGAGGCGGGCTTCGACCCGAACCTGGTCGCGCTGGCCGCCGAGCGCCCCGGCGAGGGCGTCGCCAAGACCCTGGCCCTGCGCCCCGAGATCCGGATCATCGACTACACCGGCTCGACCGTGTTCGGAGACTGGCTGGAGGCCAACGCCCGCCACGCGCAGGTCTACACAGAGAAGGCCGGCGTCAACACGGTGCTCGTCGACTCCACCGACAACTACAAGGGCATGCTGTCCAACCTGGCCTTCTCGCTGTCCCTGTACAGCGGCCAGATGTGCACCACCCCGCAGAACCTGCTCATCCCCCGCGACGGCATCCGCACCGAGGAGGGTCCGAGGACCTTCGACGAGGTCGTCGCCGACCTCGCCCGCGCGGTCGACGGCCTCCTCGGCGACGACGCGCGTGCCAACGCGCTGCTCGGCGCGATCGTCAACCCGGACGTCAAGGCCCGCCTGGAGGCCGCCGCCGGCCTGGGCGAAGTCGCCCTGGCCTCACGGGAGATCGCGAACCCGGAGTTCCCGGACGCGGTGGTCCGCACACCGGTGATCGTGAAGCTGGACGGTGCCAAGCCGGACGACGAGGCGGCCTACATGAGCGAGTGCTTCGGGCCCGTGTCGTTCGCGGTGGCCGTCGACTCGACCGCCGACGCGGTGGAGCTGCTGCGCCGGACCGTGCGGGAGAAGGGCGCGATGACCGTCGGGGCGTACACCACCGACGAGGAGGTCGAGGCGTCGATCCAGGAGGTGTGCCTGGAGGAGGCGGCCCAGCTGTCGCTGAACCTCACGGGCGGGGTGTACGTCAACCAGACGGCCGCGTTCTCCGACTTCCACGGGTCGGGCGGCAACCCGGCGGCCAACTCGGCGCTCACCGACGGGGCGTTCGTCGCCAACCGGTTCCGGGTCGTCGAGGTGCGCCGGGAGGCCTAGGCACCGCCGAGGCTCCAGTGGTACAGCGTCATCGCCACGCTGGTGGCGAGGTTGTAGCTGGAGACCTGCGGACGCATCGGCAGCGCCACCAAATGGTCGGCACGCGCGCGTAGTTCGGCCGACAGACCGCTGCGCTCCGACCCGAAGGCGAGGACGGCGTCGTCCGGGAGCTTCACGCCCCGGATGTCGTCGCCCTCCGGGTCCAGGGCGAACAGCGGCCCGGGGGGCAGCTCGGCCACGGCCAGCCGCTCCACCGCCGTCGCGAAGTGCAGCCCGGCCCCGCCGCGTACGACCGTCGGGTGCCAGGGGTCCAGCGTGCCGGTGGTGACCACGCCGGTCGCTCCGAAGCCGGCGGCCAGGCGGATCACCGCGCCCGCGTTGCCGAGGTTGCGGGGGTTGTCGAGGACCACGACCGGGGTGGTGCGCGGGAGGTGCGCCAGCTTGTCGAGGTTGGCGGCCCGGGACGGTCGTACGGCCAGGGCGGCCACCGCCGTGGGGTGCGGGCGCGGCACCAGGGACGTGTACGTCGCCTCCGGGACCTCCGTCAGAAGCGCGGCCAGGGTGTCCCGTACGTCCGGCGCCAGTTCGTCGGCGAGGGCCAGCGCGGCCTCCCGGTCGACGGCGACCGCGACCGGGACCTCGGCTCCGAAGCGCACGGCGTGCTTGAGGGCGTGGAAGCCGTCGAGCAGGACGGCGGTCCCGGCGAGCCGGTTCCAGGTGGTCACAGTCATGCCGTGAAGCCTACGGGCGCGTGCTCGGGGTTCTCCGGGGCGCGCGGCGCGGGGAGCGTCTCGGGGTCGTCGCCACGCCGGACCAGACGCGACAGGCGTCCACGCGCGCGTGCGGCCCGGTCGCCGAGGCGGCGCAGGAAGGACGTCGGCAGGAAGACCGCGTCCGCCGCGATCATCGCGAGCGAGAAGAACGGCAGACCCAGGACGATCGCGATCACGGCGTGCTCGGTGATCATCACGGCCAGGAGGGCGTTCTTGACCCGCCGGTCGAAGAGCGTGAACGGGAAGGCCACCTGCACGATGACCGTCCCGTAGGTGATGAGCATCACCATGGTGCCGCTGGAGGAGAGCAGGTCGGCGAGGGCGGGCCAGGGCGAGAAGTAGTCCAGGTGCAGCGGGTAGTAGACGGCGGAGCCGTCCTGCCAGCGAGAGCCCTGGATCTTGTACCAGCCGGCGGTCGCGTAGATCAGACACGCCTCGGCCATGATCACCAACAGGGCACCGTTGTGCACGATGTTGCCGACGACGTCCAGCAGGATGCGGGGCTCCGCGGTGCGCGCGAGGCGGCCGACGATCCACCACACGGCCAGCGTCAGCCAGACGCCCCACAGGATCACCGGCACGGTCGGATCGCCGTCGAGCCGGCCCGCCACGGTGGCCGCGACCAGCGCGAACCCGAACACGCACCACAGCGCCGGGCCCCAACGGTCCGGCGCCACGCCCTCGCCCCGCGCGCGTGCCTCGCGCGCGAGCCGGGCCCGGCGCTCGTCCAGCGACCAGACCTGGCCGCAGCGCGTGAACACGAGGTAGACGCACATCAGGTGCAGCACGTTGTCGCCGCCGTCACCCATGAAGATGGAGCGGTTCTGCAACGACAGCACGCCGACCATGAACAGCACGGACATCGTGCGGGTGCGCCAGCCCAGCAGCAGCAGAACGCTGGTCAGGACGGCGAAGACATAGACGCTCTCGAACCAGAGCCCGCCGCTCGACCAGATCAGCGCGGTGAAGGAGCCGTTCGTTCCGATCAGCTGCTGGGCGAGGTCGAAGTCCCAGGGGCCGTCGGGGCCGTACAGCTCGTGGCGATGCGGGAACTCGCGCAGCAGGAACAGCAGCCAGGTCGCGGTGAAGCCGATCCGGATCACGGCCGTCTGGTACGGGCCGTGCGCGGACTCGGTGACGCGGGCGATGACCGAGGAGATCGCGAGGGCGAGGCGGCTCACCGGGCGCCTCCCGCGGCCTCGACCGTGCCTTCGGCGGCGGCCCGTCCGGTCCCGGCCGCGTCGGCGCTCTCGTCCTGCGGGATCCCCCACCAGGGCAGCACCCGGTAGGTCGCCTTGTCCGAGATCTGCTCGTCGCTCCACTTCGGCGGGGGCACGTTCGTGGTGCGGGAGCGGACCTGGACGCGTTCGACGGTGCCGCCCGCGCCGGCCGCGTCCACCCGGTCGAGGCGCAGCTGCACTATGTGCCGCAGATAGGTCTCGGACAGGGCGCCGCGCAGGCCCACCGGACGGTTCTGGGCGTCGTGCGTGGCGACGAAGAAGTCCCAGGCGCGCCGCAGCTCGTTCTGCTGAGTGTGGCTGGGGAGCAGATTGCCGTCGATGGCCCGGCCGTCCTGCGCGGACAGGTCGTACCAGCCCGTCGTACGCGCTGCGCCGTCCGCCGTGTCGACCTCGGCGCGGACCTGGACGGCGATGTTCTGCTGGAGCGGGTTGGGGGCGAACAGCTTCCAGTTCTGCTCGAACTCCGGATATATCCAGTCGTCGATCGCCTGGCCGTGCTGTTTGGTCACCGTGTTCGGCGGCGCGACGTGCAGAAAGACCATGCCGACATGGACACAGACGGCTATGGCCACGACCGCGAGGGCGAGCGCGGCGCCGATCTGGTACCGCAGGGAGAGAGCGGCCACACCGGTCCGGGGTTCCGGTTCCGGTTCGGGGAGCGGTCCGGTGCCGGGGGGCGCTACGGCAGGCGGAGCCTCCTCGGGCTTTTGGTCCGGCCCGTGCCGGGCGCCCGAGCCTGCGTGGTGCGCGTCCATCCTGCCCCGTTTCCCGATTCCGGTCCGTCTTTCCTCGGCGCTCGCACGGGAACGGTACTCAGGCCCACGCGCCAGGCACAGCCCCTGGCGGGCCGCCGTTGCCCACACGATACGGGGGTCCCGCCGGGCGGTAGGGGCACACTGGGGCACACCGCGTGACCTGACCTCATGCGGCCGGCTCCTGAAGGATTCCCTTCTTCTAGAACCTGTTCTATCTTGACGCACCGTCAGATCTCCGTGCGTGTGGAAGGCAGGGACCGTGGACTTCACCTTCACCGAGGAGCAGCAGGCGGCGGCCGAGGCGGCGCGCGGGGTGTTCGCCGGGGTCGCGCCGGACGCGGTGCCCTCTCCCGCGCTCACCCCGGGCGCCGTCGCCGACGAGTTCGACCGCCCGCTGTGGCGCCGCCTCGCGGACGCCGACCTGCTGAGTCTGCTGCTCAGGGAGGAGTACGGCGGGGCGGGCCTGGACGCCGTCGCCCTGTGCCTGGTGCTGCGCGAGTCGGCGAAGGTCCTCGCCAGGGTGCCGCTGCTGGAGAGCAGCGCGGCGATGGCAGCGATCCAGGCCTTCGGAAGCTCCGAGGCGAAGTCCGCGCTGCTCGCCCGGGCGGGGCGCGGTGAGATCGTGCTGACGGTCGCCTCGCACGGCCGCACCGGTCATGACCCGGCCGAGCTCGCCACGACCGCCCGGCAGGACGACTCCGGGTGGGTGCTGGACGGGGTACAGACCGCGGTGCCCTGGGCGTACGACGCCGATCTCGTCGTCGTGCCGGCCCGTACGGCCACCGACCGGACCGTCCTCGCGCTCGTGCCGTGCGGTGCGGAGGGGGTCACGCTCGCCGAACAGTTCTCGACCAGCGGGGAACGGCTCGCGGAGCTACGGCTGGAGTCGGTGCGGCCGGCGGAGCGCGATGTCATCGACGCCGAGGGGGCGTGGGAGTCGCTGCGGGAGCTGCTGGCCACGGGGACGTGCGCGCTGGCGCTCGGGCTGGGGGAGCGGGTGCTGGGGATGACGTCCGAGTACGCGAGCAAGCGGGAGCAGTTCGGGTATCCGATCGCCACGTTCCAGGCGGTCGCCGTGCAGTCCGCCGACCGCTACATCGACCTGCGCGCGATGGAGGCCACCCTGTGGCAGGCCGCGTGGCGGATCGCCTCGGGAGCACCGGGGCCGCTGCCCGCCTCCGGGGACGTGGCCGTCGCCAAGATCTGGGCCTCGGAGGGCGTACGCCGGGTCGTGCAGACGGCACAGCATCTGCACGGCGGATTCGGCGCCGACGTCGACTATCCGCTGCACCGGTACCACGCCTGGGCCAAGCACCTGGAGCTGGCGCTCGGCCCGGCGGCGGCACACGAGGAGGCGCTGGGGGATCTGCTGGCGGCGCATCCGCTGGGATGAGCCGGAGGCCGCTGATCTGCGGATGCGGCTTCCGCGGATACGGCTTCCGCGGATGCGACTTCCGCTGATTCGCTACAGGACGAAGCCGGGCTGGCCCTCGTCGTTCACCACGGGACGTCCGAGCGCCGCCCACACCTGCATGCCGCCGTCCACGTTCACGGCGTCGATGCCCTGCTGGCCGAGGTACATCGCGACCTGGGCGGAACGCCCTCCGGAGCGGCAGATCACATGGACCCGGCCGTCATGCGGCGCGGCCTCGGTCAGCTCGCCGTACCGTGCCACGAAATCGCTGATGGGGATGTGAAGTGCCCCTTCGGCGTGGCCGGCCTGCCACTCATCGTCCTCGCGGACGTCCAGGAGGAAGTCGTCGTCCTTGAGGTCGGTGACCTCGACGGTGGGTACGCCTGATCCGAAATGCATGACGTCGACGCTACCTGACAGGTGCGGGACTGTTTCGGGCTCCTGAGGGGGAGGGGGCGGATCTGCCGTCGCGAGGCCGCGTGCTCGTGGTGGGGATCGCGCGGTTCCCCGCGCCCCTGACGGGGCGCTTCTCGTGCACTAGCCGAGCAGCGCGGCCAGTTCCGCCTCTCGCTCCGACACCTGGGCCAGGAGTTGCTCGGCGATCTCGTCGAGGAGGCGGTCGGGGTCGTCGGGCGCGAGCCGGAGCATCCCGCCGATCGCGCTCTCCTCCAAGTCCTTCGCGACCAGGGCGAGCAGCTCCTTGCGCCGGGCGAGCCATTCGAGGCGGGCGTAGAGCTCCTCGGTGGGGGTCGGGCCCTGCTCGGCCGGCGCGGGCCCCGCGGCCCACTCCTCGGCCAGCTCCCGCAGCAGCGCCTCGTCACCTCGGCCGTAGGCGGCGTTGACGCGGGTGATGAACTCCTCACGCCTGGCCCGTTCCGCCTCTTCCTGGGCGAGGTCGGGATGGGCCTTGCGGGCCAGCTCGCGGTAGAGCTTGCGGGCCTCGTCACTGGGGCGCACCCGCTGCGGGGGGCGTACCGGCTGGTCCGTGAGCATCGCCGCGGCCTCCGGGAACAGCCCGCCGCCGTCCATCCAGCCGTGGAACAGCTCCTCGACACCGGGCATCGGCAGCACCCTGGCCCGCGCCTCGTCGGCCTTGCGGATGTCCTCGGGGTCGCCGGTGCGGGCGGCGACCGCCTCCGCGATCCGGGCGTCCAGCTCGTCGAGACGGGCGTACATCGGGCCGAGCTTCTGATGGTGCAGCCGGGAGAAGTTCTCCACCTCGACGCGGAAGGTCTCCACCGCGATCTCGTACTCGATCAACGCCTGCTCGGCGGCCCGCACGGCACGCTCCAGCCGCTCCTCGGGCCGCTCGGCACCGTCCTCGGCCGTCACCTGGGCCTCACCACCCTGCTCAGCTCCGCCGACGGGCACCTCGGCACCGTCCGGCGCCCCCGCACCAGCGGGCTCGGCCTGGGACTGCTCAGCTTCCGGCGTCATCACCCGCCCAGCGTAGGCCACGACGGGGCCGGCACTTCGAACACCGACGCCCGAGGCCCACGCCGGGTCGGCGCCATGCGGAGACCGGGGCGGGTGACGGGGGCGGGTGACGGGGGCGGCGAGCCGGGCGACCTGGCGACGGCGAGCCGGGCTGACGGGGGGCGACGAGCCGAGCGGCCGGGGCGACGGCGAGCTGGGCGACCGGGCGACGGCGATGAGTCGGCAGGCGGGCCGGGCTGCGCGTCGGCAGGCGGGCCGAGCTGTACGTCGGCGGGTGGCCGAGGTGTGGGCCGGGCGGTGCGTAGGCGCGAGGTCGGCGGTGGGTCGGCCCACGGACCCGACCGACCTGCCGCCGCCTCCACGGCGTCCTGCCTCACACCCCCGTCTCGGCCGCGATCCGCCCCGCCCGCACCGCCTCCACCAGCGCGGTGTGGTCCGCCTCGGTGCGGTCGGCGTAGGCGACGGCGAAGGAGGCGATCGCCTCGTCCAGCTCCTCGTTCTTGCCGCAGTAGCCGGAGACCAGGCGGGGGTCGGCGCTGTGCGAGTGGGCGCGGGCCAGGAGGGCTCCGGTCATGCGGGCGTAGTCGTCTATCTGGTCGGTGGCCAGCGCGGCCGGGTCGACGCTGCCCTTGCGGTTGCGGAACTGCCGTACCTGGAAGGGAAGTCCGTCGACGGTCGTCCAGCCCAGCAAGATGTCGCTGACCACCTGCATGCGCTTCTGGCCGAGAACCACGCGCCGCCCCTCGTGGTCGGGCGCCGGCACCTCGAAGCCGGCCGTGACGAGATGCGGGACCAAGGCCGAAGGACGTGCCTCCTTCACCTGGAGGACGAGCGGCTCACCCCGGTGATCCAGGAGCAGGACCACGTAGGAGCGGGTGCCCACACTCCCCGTACCGACCACCCGGAACGCCACGTCGTGCACCGCGTGGCGAGACAGGAGCGGGTGTCGGTCCTCGGAGAGCGTCGTGACGTAGCTCTCCAGCGACGCCGCCACCACCGCCGCCTCCTCGTCCGGAACCCGGCGCAGCACCGGCGGCGCGTCGACGAAGCTGCGGCCGCCGTCCTCGGTCGGCGCCGTCGACTTCGCCGCGAAGCGACCGCTGGTGTTGGCCCGCGCCTTCTCCGCGACTCGCTCCAGGGTGCCGAGCAGGTCATGAGCGTCGGTGTGGGAGACCAGTTCCTCGTCCGCGATCGCGTTCCACGCGTCCAGCACCGGGAGCTTGGCCAGCAGGCGCATGGTGCGCCGGTAGGCACCGGCCGTGTCGTGCGCCGCCTTCCGGCAGGCGTCCTCGTCCGCGCCCGCCTCCCGGCCCGCCAGCACCAGCGAGGTCGCGAGCCGCTTGAGGTCCCACTCCCAGGGGCCGTAGAGCGTCTCGTCGAAGTCGTTCAGGTCGATGACCAGGCCGCCGCGCGGGTCGCCGTAGAGCCCGAAGTTCGCCGCGTGCGCGTCGCCGCAGATCTGGGCACGGATGCGGGTCATCGGGGTGCGGGCGAGGTCGTAGGCCATGAGTCCCGCCGAGCCGCGCAGGAAGGCGAAGGGCGTCGCCGCCATCCGGCCCACCCTGATCGGCGTGAGCTCGGGGAGCCGGCCGAGGTTGGACTCCTCGACAGCAGCCACGGCGTCCGGGCGGTCGGCGTCCAGGTCGAGAACCGCGTGCTCGGCGCGCGGCACCCGCCTGCGCAGTGCCTTCCCCTCCTCCTTGGGCAACCCTCCGCCGGGCCACTCCGCGAAGCCGGGCACGCGAGGCAGCGGGCGAGCCACGGTCCGGGACCCGGGCGCCCCGGCTACCGCCTCGGCTGCTTCCGCCGCTTCCGCCGCCGCAGCCTCCGCACCGACCTCGGTCATAGCGACCGCCTCCCCCGCTCACGCACATCCGACACGAACATCAACTCGTGCCGACGTTACAACCGCCGGCCGGGAGCGCGTCAGACCCTGTGGACAACTCCAGGGCTGTGGAAAACCGCCCGGATCACACGGTTCTCGACCTGGACGCCGCCCGCCCGGCCGCCTCAGCAGCCCTCGGGCCGCTCCCCGTCCGGCAGGTACTTCTCCGCCCATCCCCCGAGCTCGACGAGCGCGGGCTCGAGTGCGGCACCCGCCTCCGTCAGCCGGTACACGACCCGCAACGGCGGCCCCTCGTACACCTCGCGTACGACGAGTCCGGCGGCCGCCAGTTCGGTGAGCCGGTCGGAGAGCATGCGCTCGCTGATGCCGGGAATCGCCCGGCGCAGGGCGACGAAGTACGCGGGGCCCGCGGTCAGGACGGACACGATCGGGCCGGTCCAACGCTTTCCGAGCAGCTGGAAGACGCGTGCGATGCCCGCGTCGACCCGCTTGCACTCCGCCACGTCGTGATCCTGCTCACCCGTCGCCATGGACCCAGGGTACTGCCCTGAACTTGGGGGGGTGAAAAAAAGTAAGCGACTGTGTTATCCATAGTCCTATACGAATTTTCAGTCACAGCGGGAAGGTACGTCCGTCCACGTACTGCTGCTTTCCCCTGCCCGCTCCCCCCTTTCCCCCTCCCTCCCTCCTCCCTCCTCCTTCCTCCTTCCGTCTGGAGAGACCCCATGGCCACGCTCTTGCACATCGACTCCTCCGTCTTCCCCACCGACGCCTCCTCCTCCCGGGCCGTCACGGACGCCTTCAGCCGCAGCTGGCAGGAGCAGCACCCGCACGGCACGGTGATCCACCGCGACCTCGCCGCCGACCCGGTGCCGCACATCACTGCCCACGCCCACACCGCCGGCTTCTCCGATCCGGCCACGCACACCCCGGAGCAGGCGGCCGCCTTCACCGAGCGCGTGAAGCTGATCGAGGAACTGGAGAGCGCGGACGCCGTGCTGATCGGCGCCCCGATGTACAACCTGACGATCCCGTCGACACTGAAGGCCTGGCTGGACAACGTGGTCCTGTTCGGCCGCACCGCGGGCGACGCCCAGTCGCTCAAGGGCACCCCGGTCACGGTCGTCGCCAGCCGCGGCGGCGCGTACGGTCCGGGCACACCGCGCGAGGGCTACGAGTACGTGCAGAACTATCTGTCGGCCGTCCTCGCCGACTTCCTCGGCACCGACCTCGACTTCATCGTCCCGGAGCTCACGATGGCCACGGCCAACCCGGAGATGACCGACCTGATCCCCCTCTACGAGGCGTCCCGCGAGCGCGCCCTCGACGCCGCCGCCGCGAAGGCGAAGCAACTGGCCCAGCGACTCGCGGCGTAGGGCGGCCGGGCGCGGCACGCGCGCGTGCCTCTCTTTCCCCACCACGCGCGCGTGCGTCTCTTTCCACTGCCACGCGCGCGTGCGGGTCAGGGACAGGGTCAGGGGACCTCTAATCCGGCTCCGATAATCCGGCTCCGATAATCCGGCTCCGAGCCGTCGGCCGTCACTTCGGCCGGAAGTACGACCCCCCGGCCACCCCCTAACGCCCCGGCCCGCACAATCACCGCATGCACACGATCTCAGTCGTCCTCGTCGCCCTCATGGCGCTGCTGCACGTCTACATCCTGGTTCTGGAGATGTTCCTGTGGCAGCGCGGCCCGGGCCGCCGCTTCCACGGCTTTGACGCCGAGCTGGCCCGCACCACGGCTCCGCTGGCCGCCAACCAGGGCCTCTACAACGGCTTCCTGGCCGCCGGCCTGGTCTGGGGGCTGATCGAAGACGACCCGACCGGGTACCGGGTCCAGGTCTTCTTCCTGTCCTGCATAGTCGTCGCCGGCGTCTACGGCGCGGCCACCGCCAACCGTCGCATCCTCTTCGCCCAGGCCCTGCCCGCTGCCGTGACCCTCGCGGCGGTCGTCGTCGCGGGCTGAGCCGGCGCCGAGTCCGTACCGTGGTCCGAGGGCCCGCCAACTCCCGGGACGGAGCGAGCGGTTCGCGCCGCCGTCATGCGTGTCCGGGAACGATCTTTCGGTAGAAGCCGACCCGGTCCTGCCCCGGTCATCATCCGCGCGGTGAAGGAGATCTCGGACGTGCCCGTGGCCGCCTACCAGGTCTCCGGCGAGTACGCGATGGTCGAGGCCGCGGCGGCCAACGGCTGGCTCGAGCGGGATCGCGCGGTCCTGGAGACGCTCACCGGGATTCGCCGCGCGGGCGCCGACATCGTGCTCACCTATTGGGCCATGGAGGCAGCCGGCTGGCTGAACCAGCGCTGAGCACACCGAACCCCGCGGCGGCCGCTGCCGATTCACAGAGCAGCGGTCCACAGAGCAGCGGTCCCCAGACCAGCAGTGCACACACCATGGGTTCACAGACCAGCGGTTCACAGAGCAGCGGCGCACAGACGGCGCCCCGCCCACAGTGACCGCGAGCACGCCCTTCCAATGACCCCGACCGGACCCTCCGGCGGGCTCATCACCTTGCCGGGCGGCGCCAGAACCCATGCCGGGAACCAGAACCCGTACGAACTGCCCCCGACGGGGCAGTCAGTCCGCGACAGCGGGCTCCGCCGCGGCTGCGGGGACATCCCGCACGCCCATGCGGAGGTGCTCGACGTGGTAGAGGGCCTGGTCGAGGAGCTCGGCGACGTGGTTGTCGTAGAGGGCGTAGATGATCGAACGGCCGTGCCGCTCGCCGGTGACCAGACCGAGGTTGCGCAGCAACCGCAGCTGGTGCGAGCAGGCGGAGGCTTCCATCCCGACGGCGTCGGCGAGGTCGCTCACCGAGCACGGGCCTTCCTGAAGGCGGGCCAGGATGTGCAGCCGCGAAGGGGTGGCGAGGGCCTGGAGTGTGGCGGCGACATCGGCGGTTCCGACCGCGTCGAGGCGCTCGCGCGGGGTGGCGTTGCCGGCATTGCCCGTTCCGTGGCCCATGAGCACATCATACCTACGACACCTGAAGACCTATTCAAATGTTCCTGTATGGTGAGGATGTTGCCCGAGTCCGCCCGCGAAGGGTTGCGTCGTCATGTCTTCAGTCCTCGCCCAGCGGCCCGCGCCGCCTGCCGCCGGCCCGCGTCCCGCGCCCCCGCGGCGCCGCACGCGGGTGTTGGCGCTGCCTGAGGCCCGGTGGGCGCTGGCCGCGCTGCTCCTGTTCCTGATCGCCCTCCCGCTGGACCTCTTCGGCACCCCCACGTGGACGTGGGCCCCGTTGTATGCCGCCGTCTACCTCACAGGCGGCTGGGAGCCGGGATGGGAGGGCCTGAAGGCCCTGAAGCACAAGACCCTGGACGTGGACCTGCTCATGGTCGTCGCCGCGCTCGGCGCCGCCGCCATCGGCCAGGTCCTCGACGGGGCGCTGCTGATCGTCATCTTCGCCACCTCCGGCGCCCTGGAGGCGGTCGCGACCGCCCGCACCGCCGACTCCGTCCGTGGCCTCCTCGACCTCGCCCCGACCACGGCGACCCGTCTCCTGCCCGGTGGTGGCGAGGAGACGGTTCCGGCCGGCCAGCTCGGCATCGGCGAGATCGTCCTGGTGCGACCCGGGGAGCGGATCGGCGCCGACGGCCAGGTGATCGAGGGGGCCTCCGATGTCGACCAGGCCACCATCACCGGCGAGCCCCTACCCGTGGCCAAGCGAATCGGGGACGAGGTGTTCGCCGGCACCGTCAACGGCACCGGAGCCCTGCGGGTACGGGTCGAGCGGGATCCGTCGGACTCGGTGATCGCCCGGATCGTGCGGATGGTCGAGGAGGCTTCCGAGACCAAGGCCCCCACCCAGCTGTTCATCGAGAAGATCGAGCAGCGGTACTCGATCGGCATGGTCATCGCCACGCCGGCCGTGTTCGCGCTCCCGCTCGCCTTCGGCGACACGTTGCAATCGGCTCTGCTGCGCGCGATGACGTTCATGATCGTCGCCTCGCCGTGCGCGGTGGTGCTGTCCACGATGCCGCCGCTGCTGTCCGCGATCGCCAACGCGGGGCGTCATGGCGTCCTGGCGAAGTCCGCCGTCGTCATGGAGCGCCTGGGCCAGGTCGACGCCGTCGCCCTGGACAAGACCGGCACCCTCACCGAGGGCACTCCCCGCGTCACCGACGTCCACCCCGCACCCGGCTCCGGCCTGGACGAGAACGCCCTGCTGGCACTGGCGGCGGCGGCCGAGCATCCCAGCGAACATCCCCTGGCCCGCGCCGTCGTCCAGGCCGCCGACGAACGCGGCCTCACTCCGGCCGAAGCGACCGACTTCACCTCCGAGCCCGGCGCCGGTGTCATCGCCACCGTCGACGGCCACACCGTTCAGGTCGGATCACCGGCCCGCCTCACCGCCGCCGTCGACGCGGAGACCGGCCGTTCGGTGCAGAGGCTCGAAGACCAGGGCCGCACCGCGGTACTCGTCCTGCGCGACGCCGTTCCGGTGGGGGTACTGGGCATCTCCGACCGGCTCCGCCCCGACGCCAGGGCCACGGTCGCCGCCCTCCGCGCCCTCACCGGCAGCCCACCGGTCCTCCTGACGGGCGACAACGAACGCGCCGCCCGGCACCTGGCCGGCGAGGTCGGCATCACCGACGTCCGCGCCGGCCTCCTCCCACAGGACAAGGTCACCGCCGTCCAGGAATGGGAGGCCGAGGGACGCCGGGTCCTGGTGGTCGGCGACGGCGTCAACGACGCCCCCGCGCTGGCCGCGGCCCACACCGGCATCGCGATGGGCAAGGCGGGCTCCGACCTCGCCCTGGACACCGCCGCCGCCGTCGTCCGGGACGAACTGGCCACCGTCCCCGCCCTCGTGGACCTCTCCCGCAGGGCCCGCCGGCTCGTGATCCAGAACCTGGTCATCGCCGGAGTCTTCATCACCGTGCTCGTGGCCTGGGATCTCATCGGCACGCTCCCGCTGCCCCTCGGCGTCGCCGGCCACGAGGGCTCCACCGTGATCGTCGGCCTCAACGGCCTGCGCCTGCTGCGCGAACGAGCCTGGACGACCTCACTCGGCGAGGGCGCCGCATGAGCGGGCGTTCCCGCCGCGACCGGCCGGCCACCCGGTGCACGGTCACCGTCTGCCGGGGATGCTGCTGCGGCACCGCGGCCAAGGTGCCCCGGCTGGACCACGAAGCACAACTCACCGAACTGCGCACCGCGCTCGCGGGCGTCGCGACCATCCGCCGAACCGACTGCCTCGACGCCTGCGAACGCGCCAACGTCATCGTGATCCAGCCCTCCGCCGAAGGACGCCGGGCAGGAGGCCGGCCGGTCTGGCTCGGCCAGGTCAACGACCCCGACGCCGCCGCCGACATCACCGCCTGGGTCCGCGACGGCGGCCCCGGGGTGATCGAGCCGCCGGGCGTACTCGACCTGTACGCGTTCCGCCCCTCGCGCCGCGTCCGCGCCGAACTCCACGACGAATAGCTACGCACGCGCCACCCCGCGGAGCACGGGTTCGTCGCCTCGCGGGCAGCGGTGGCCGGTGAGCCCGTGGACGTGCCGTCTCGCGGTTGCCGTCGGGGTGTTGGCCGGAGCTGCCCGTCCTGCGGCACGGCTCACTCGCCTCGGCACTCCAGCCCGACTGAGACCGGCCCCACCCGTGAGATAGCTCACGCGTCGAGGCCTGCCATATGCCCTGATCAGACTGTGTGATGACTCACAACGATCATGGAAACGAGAAACGGGCCCCTGCGGTGACTTCAGTCACCTACAGAGACCCGTCTCACCGGTTTCTCATGGTGCGCGAGGGGGGAGTTGAACCCCCACGCCCTTGCGGGCACTGGAACCTGAATCCAGCGCGTCTGCCTATTCCGCCACCCGCGCATTGGGTGTGTCCTCGGGGCCTTTCCCTGCGGTCCGGCGCCTTCCGACACCCAGAACATTAGCACGCTCGCCAGGGTGGGTTCACATCCCTTATCCCCAGGCAGCCGCTGTGCTGCCGCCGCTCCGGCGCCCACCAGCGCAGTCGCCGACAGGCACCCGGCGGCCTCCGATCCGCGGTGCCCTCCGCTCCGTATCAACGAGTACATGTTCACGTATCAACCTCGTACCGGTCCTGGGTATCTCCCCAGGAGCAGGTCGGGGTCCACAGTCAGGTGCGGGACACTGGTCTGCGGCCGCCTCTACGATCCATGGCAAGACACGGCAAGACTGTGACTGTCAGGAGTTCGAAGGGGAGCTCCGAAGGGAACTTCGAGGGCGTCGACACCCGTCGACCGGGCCGACAGGGGGAACCAGCCGATTCACCGGCGCGTGGATACGATCAGTAAGCAGTACCAGGTAAGGCAGTGCCCGCCCGGCGGGACACAGGACGAAGCAGGCTACGGAGGAGGTGCCCCATGGGAGTCCTGAAGAAGTTCGAGCAGCGTCTCGAAGGTCTGGTCAACGGCACCTTCGCCAAGGTGTTCAAGTCCGAGGTGCAGCCCGTCGAGATCGCGGGAGCGCTCCAGCGGGAGTGCGACAACAACGCCACCATCTGGAACCGCGACCGCACGGTCGTCCCCAATGACTTCATCGTGGAGCTGAGCACGCCGGACTACGAGCGGCTCAGCCCCTACTCCGGCCAGCTCGGCGACGAGCTCGCCGGCATGGTCCGCGACTACGCCAAGCAGCAGCGCTACACCTTCATGGGCCCGATCAAGGTCCACCTGGAGAAGGCCGACGATCTCGACACCGGCCTGTACCGCGTGCGCAGCCGTACGCTCGCCGGCTCCACCGACCAGCAGAGCGGCGGCCGGCCGGCCGCTGCTCCCGCCGCCCCGGCCGGGCGGCCCGGTGGTGCCCAGGGCCAGGGCGGCTACGGCTACCCGCCGCCCGCCGCGCCCGCGGGCGCCCCGCCCATGCCGGCCGCGCCGCCGCCCGGCGGCCGCCCCGGCGGTTACGGCTACCCGCAGCCCGCGGGTGGCCAGCGTCCGCCCGCCGCACCCGCGGCCGGCGGCCGTACCCGCTACTGGATCGAGATCAACGGCACCCGCCATCAGATCTCCCGCGCCACGCTCGTGCTGGGCCGCAGCACCGACGCCGACGTGCGGATCGACGACCCCGGCGTCTCCCGCCGGCACTGCGAGATCCGGACCGGAACGCCCTCGACGATCCAGGATCTCGGGTCCACCAACGGCATCGTGGTGGACGGGCAGCACACCACCCGCGCTACGCTCCGCGACGGCTCGCGGATCGTCGTGGGCAGCAGCACCATCATTTACCGGCAAGCCGAAGGGTGAAGCGGGGGCAATGTCAGAGCTGACCCTCACGGTCATGCGGCTGGGTTTCCTGGCCGTACTGTGGCTGTTCGTGATCGTGGCCGTGCAGGTCATCCGCAGCGACCTGTTCGGTACGCGCGTCACCCAGCGCGGGTCCAGGCGGGAGGCCGGACGCCAGCAGCAGGCCGCCCGGCAGGCGGCCGCGCCGCCGCAGCAGCGCGGCCAACAGAGCGGCGGCCGCCAGCGCCGTAACGCTCCCTCGAAGCTGGTCGTGTCCGAGGGCACCCTCACCGGCACCACGGTCGCGCTCCAGGGCCAGACGATCACCCTGGGCCGGGCGCACGACAGCACGATCGTGCTGGACGACGACTACGCCTCCAGCCGGCATGCCAGGATCTACCCTGACCGCGACGGCCAGTGGATCGTCGAGGACCTGGGCTCCACCAACGGCACGTACCTCGACCGAACGCGGCTGACGACCCCCACACCGATTCCGCTGGGCGCGCCGATCCGCATCGGCAAGACCGTCATCGAGCTGCGGAAGTAGTACGACAATGAGCGAGCGGAGCGAGCACGCAGCGGTGGCCCACACCACGGGCCCCGGCGCGCTCCCGACCGGAGGGTGGGCACCGTGCGGATGTACCCGGAGCCGACGGGCGAGGTGCGCATGAGTCTGTCACTGCGCTTCGCCGCCGGATCGCACAAAGGCATGATCCGGGAGGGCAACGAGGACTCCGGATACGCCGGTCCCCGTCTGCTCGCCATCGCCGACGGCATGGGCGGCGCGGCCGCGGGCGAGGTCGCCTCCTCCGAGGCCATCTCGACGATCGTCGCCCTCGACGACGACGTCCCGGGCTCCGACATCCTCACCTCCCTGGGTACGGCCGTACAGCGCGCCAACGACCAGTTGCGCGGGATGGTCGAGGAGGACCCGCAGCTGGAGGGCATGGGCACGACGCTCACAGCCCTGCTGTGGACCGGGCAGCGCCTCGGCCTCGTGCACGTCGGCGACTCGCGCGCGTACCTGCTGCGCGACGGCGTCCTCACGCAGATCACCCAGGACCACACCTGGGTGCAGCGGCTGGTCGACGAGGGCCGCATCACCGAGGAAGAAGCGACCACGCACCCGCAGCGGTCCCTCCTCATGCGCGCGCTGGGCAGCGGCGACCATGTCGAGCCCGACCTCTCCATCCGTGAAGTCCGCGCCGGCGACCGGTACTTGATCTGCTCGGACGGCCTCTCCGGCGTCGTCTCCCACCAGACCCTGGAAGAGACCCTCGCCAGCTACCAGGGCCCGCAGGAGACCGTCCAGGAGCTCATCCAGCTGGCGCTGCGCGGCGGCGGCCCCGACAACATCACCGTGATCGTCGCGGACGTCCTCGACCTGGACACCGGCGACACCCTCGCCGGGCAGCTGTCCGACACCCCGGTCGTGGTCGGCGCGGTCGCCGAGAACCAGCAGCACCACCTGCACGACAACGGCATCATGCAGACCCCGGCCGGCCGCGCCTCCGGGCTCGGCCGCCAGGTGCCCGGACAGGGCGGCGAGTTCGGACCGCCCGGCTCCGGCGGCGACACCGCCGGTTACGCCCCGGAGGGCAGCTTCGGCGACTACACCGACGACGACTTCGTCAAGCCCCGCAAGGGCCGCAAGTGGCTGAAGAGATCCTTCTACTCGGTTCTCGCGCTCGCCGTCATCGGCGGCGGTCTGTACGGCGGCTGGCGCTGGACGCAGACGCAGTACTACGTGGGCTCCAACGAGGAGCACGTCGCCCTGTACCGCGGGATCAGCCAGGACCTGGCCTGGGTCTCGCTCTCGAAGGTGGAGAAGGACCACCCCGAGATCGAACTCAAGTACCTGCCGCCGTACCAGCGCAAACTCGTCGAGGCGACCATCGCCGAGGGCGGCCTGAAGGACGCCCAGGCGAAGATCGACGAGCTGTCGCTCCAGGCGTCCGCGTGCCAGAAGCGATCCGAGCAGCAGGCCGCCGAGAGCGCGAAGAACTCCAAGACGGGCGAGGGCGAAGCCGGAGGCACCACGGGAACCACCCGTACCTCCCTTACGTCCAAGGCGACACCGACGCCGAATCCCTCGGCGTCCACCCAGTCCCCGCCCCCGTCCTCCTCCACCTCCCCGACCCCGACTGCGACGCCGAAGCCCGGCCCCACTCTCTCGGAGGAAGAGCAGAAGGTCGTCACGAACTGCGGTACGCAGTAGGCAAGCCGTGAGAGGCCCCGTCACACGATGAGCAGTACTACGAACTCGCCGACGCATCACACGTCCACGATCGGCGCGATCGGCGCGCCGAGCAGGCGCAACACCGAGCTCGCGCTGTTGGTGTTCGCGGTTGTCATTCCGGTCTTCGCCTACGCCAACGTGGGGTTGGCGATCAATGACGAGGTGCCGGCCGGTCTGGCCGGCTACGGCCTCGGGCTCGGCCTGCTGGCGGGCATCGGTCATCTGGCCGTCCGGAAGTTCGCGCCGTACGCCGACCCCCTGATGCTGCCGCTGGCCACCCTGCTGAACGGGCTCGGCCTGGTCGTGATCTGGCGCCTTGACCAGTCGAAGCGACTCCAGCAGAGCAGCAGCTACGTCGAAGCGGCACCACGACAGCTGCTCTACTCCGCGATGGGCGTCGCCCTGCTCGTGGCTGTGCTGATCTTCCTGAAGGACCACCGCGTCCTACAGCGCTACACCTACATCTCCATGGCCGCCGCGCTGTTCCTGCTGGTCCTGCCGCTCGTACCCGGACTCGGCGCGAACGTCTACGGCGCCAAGATCTGGATCAAGATCCCCGGTCTCGGCACGCTCCAGCCCGGCGAGTTCGCGAAGATCGTCCTGGCGGTCTTCTTCGCCGGATATCTCATGGTCAAGCGAGACGCCCTGGCCCTGGCCAGCCGCCGCTTCATGGGCATGTACCTGCCGCGCGGCCGCGACCTCGGTCCGATTCTCGTCGTCTGGGTGATCTCGATCCTCATCCTGGTCTTCGAGACCGACCTCGGTACGTCGCTGCTGTTCTTCGGAATGTTCGTCATCATGCTGTACGTCGCCACCGAGCGGACCAGCTGGATCGTCTTCGGTCTGCTGATGTCGGCGGTCGGCGCCGTAGGTGTGGCGAGCTTCGAGCCGCACATCCAGACGCGTGTGCAGGCCTGGCTCGACCCGGCACGTGAGTTCCAGCTCAGCCGCTCCGGCATCCAGGACGGCATCGTCCACTCCGAGCAGGCCATGCAGGCCCTGTGGGCCTTCGGCTCCGGCGGCACTCTCGGGACCGGCCTCGGCCAGGGCAACTCCGACCTCATCGGCTTCGCCGCCAACTCCGACTTCATCCTCGCCACGTTCGGCGAGGAGATGGGCCTGGCGGGCGTCATGGCGATCCTGCTGCTCTACGGCCTGATCGTCGAACGCGGTGTGCGCACGGCACTCGCGGCCCGCGACCCGTTCGGCAAGCTGCTGGCAGTCGGCCTGTCCGGCGCCTTCGCCCTCCAGGTCTTCGTCGTGGCCGGCGGTGTCATGGGTCTCATCCCGCTGACCGGTATGACGCTGCCCTTCGTGGCGTACGGCGGTTCCTCCGTCATCGCCAACTGGGCGCTGATCGGCATCCTGCTCCGCATCAGCGACACCGCACGCCGCCCGGCGCCCGCCCCCGCGCCCAACCCCGACGCCGAGATGACCCAGGTGGTCCGTCCGTGAACAAGCCCCTACGCCGGATCGCGATCTTCTGCGGACTTCTGGTCCTGGCCCTGCTCATCCGTGACAACTGGATCCAGTACGTCCAGGCCGACGAGCTCAAAGCCGACAAGAACAACCGCCGTGTCGTCATCGAGCGCTACGGCACCCCCCGCGGCGACATAATCGTCGACGGCAAGTCCATCACCGGCTCGCGGGAAACCTCCGGCAGCGACTTCAAGTTCAAGCGCACCTACACGAACGGGCCCATGTGGGCGCCCGTCACCGGATACGCCTCCCAGGCCTTCGGCGCCAACCAGCTGGAGTCCATCGAGGACGGCATCCTCACCGGCAACGACGACCGGCTGTTCTTCCGCAACACCCTCGACATGCTCACGGGCAAGGAGCGGGAGGGTGGAAACGTCGTCACCACCCTCAGCGGCGCCGCGCAGAAGGCCGCCTACGAAGGGCTGAAGCAGCAGGGCGGCAAGGGCGCCGTCGCCGCCATCGAGCCCTCAACCGGCAAGATCCTGGCGCTGGCCTCCTACCCGTCGTACGACCCCTCGTCCTTCGCCGGCAACTCCACGACGACCGACACCGACGCGTGGCAGAAGCTCCAGAAGGCGAACAACCCGAACGACCCGATGCTCAACCGGGCGCTGCGCGAGGTCTACCCGCCGGGCTCCACCTTCAAGGTCCTCACCGCGGCCGCCGCGCTGGAGCACGGCCTGTACACGGAGGCGGACGCGAAGACGAACTCGCCGGACCCGTGGGTCATGACGGGCACGACCACCAAGCTGCCGAACGAGGGCAACATCCCCTGCAAGAACGCGACGATGCGGGTCGCCTTGCAGTACTCCTGCAACACCGTGTTCGGCAAGATCGGCGCCGACCTCGGCAACGACAAGATGCTGGAGACGGCCAAGAAGTTCGGCTTCACCGAGGAGCAGTTCACGCCGATCCGCACCAGCGCGTCCGTCTTCTCCGACGACATGAACCCCTCGCAGACCGCGCTGTCCTCCATCGGCCAGTTCAACACCGCCGCCAGCCCGCTACAGATGGCCATGGTCGCCTCGGCCGTCGCCAACAACGGCACGCTGATGAAGCCGTACATGGTCGACGAGCTCCAGACCAACAACCTCGACGCCATCGAGACGACCGAGCCCGAGGAAATGAGCAAGCCGCTGTCGGCGGTGAACGCGCAGATCCTCCAGTCGATGATGGAGACGGTCGTCGAGGAGGGCACCGGCAAGAAGGCGCAGATCGACGGCGTGAAGGTCGGCGGCAAGACCGGTACCGCCCAGCACGGTGTGGACAACAGCGAGAACCCCTACGCGTGGTTCATCTCCTACGCCAAGGCCGAGGACGGCAGCTCGCCGGTGGCCGTGGCCGTGGTGATCGAGGACGAGAACGCGGTCCGCGACGACATCTCCGGCGGCGGCCTCGCGGCGCCCATCGCCAAGAGCGTCATGGAGGCGGTCATCAACAGCAAGAAGTGACCCCGCTCACGTCCCCTTCACATCGGTGCACGTTGCGATACCGGTCCTGTATCGGGTTACGGGCTTGGCCAGGTCACACAAGATGAGCCGGGTACGGTATGCCCGGACGGCACACCGGCGCACCCACAAGGGTGAGGTCGGGACCGACGGAGAGGGCTGGTAGGTAGCTTATGGAAGAGCCGCGTCGCCTCGGCGGCCGGTACGAACTGGGCCAGGTGCTCGGTCGTGGTGGCATGGCGGAGGTCTACCTCGCGCATGACACCCGCCTCGGCCGCACCGTAGCGGTGAAGACGCTGCGCGCGGACCTCGCGCGCGACCCGTCCTTCCAGGCCCGCTTCCGCCGGGAGGCCCAGTCGGCCGCCTCGCTCAACCATCCCGCGATCGTGGCGGTCTACGACACGGGCGAGGACTACATCGACAACGTGTCGATCCCGTACATCGTCATGGAGTACGTCGACGGCTCCACGCTTCGTGAGCTTCTCCACAGCGGCCGCAAGCTGCTGCCGGAGCGCGCCATGGAGATGACCATCGGCATCCTCCAGGCCCTGGAGTACTCCCACCGCAACGGCATCGTCCACCGTGACATCAAGCCGGCCAACGTCATGCTGACGCGCAACGGCCAGGTCAAGGTCATGGACTTCGGCATCGCCCGCGCCATGGGCGACTCCGGTATGACGATGACGCAGACCTCCGCGGTCATCGGCACGGCCCAGTACCTCTCGCCCGAGCAGGCGAAGGGTGAGCAGGTCGACAACCGGTCCGACCTGTACTCGACCGGCTGCCTGCTCTACGAGCTCCTGACGGTCCGCCCGCCCTTCGTGGGTGACTCCCCGGTCGCGGTCGCGTACCAGCACGTACGGGAAGAGCCCCAGGCTCCCTCGGTCTTCGACCCGGAGATCACGCCCGAGATGGACGCGATCGTCCTGAAGGCGCTGACCAAGGACCCGAACTACCGCTACCAGTCGGCCGACGAGATGCGCGCCGACATCGAGGCCTGCCTCGACGGCCAGCCGGTCGCCGCCACGGCCGCGATGGGTTCGGTGGGCTACGGCGGCTACCCCGACGACCAGCCGACCACGGCCCTGCGCTCCTCGGACGCCGGCGCCACGTCGATGCTGCCGCCGATGAACCCGGACGACGGTGGCTACGGCTACGACGACCGCCCCGACCGGCGCCGCCAGAAGAAGTCGAACACCTCGACGATACTGCTGGCCGTCGCGGCCATCCTGGTCCTCGTCGGCGCCGTCCTCATCGGCAAATGGGTGTTCGACGGCGACAACGCGAGCAACAGCCAGGTGGCGGTTCCGAACCTCGTCGGCGAGACCGAGTCGAGCGCGAAGAATCTGCTGACCAACAGCGATCTCAAGATCGGCACGGTCACGCCGAAGGAGTGCGAGAACCAGCCCAAGGGCAATGTCTGCGACCAGGACCCAGCTTCCGGGACCAAGGTCGACAAGAACACCAAGGTGGACATCGTTGTGTCTACCGGGGCGCCGAAGGTGACGGTACCGAGCGTGATCGGTCTGAGCCTGGAAGACGCCAAGGACCAGCTCACCGGTGACGACTACCAGTTCGAGATCAAGACCGAGACCCGGGAGACCTCCTCGGACGATCCGAACACTGTCCTTGACCAGGACCCGCGCCGTGGCGAGGAAGTGGAAAAGGGCACCACGATCACCCTCACCGTCGCCAAGGAGGAGGAGAAGGCCACCGTGCCCGACGTCCTCGGCAAGTCCTGCGACGAGGCGAAGGCGCAGATGACGGCCAACAACCTGGTCGGCACCTGCACCGAGGTGGACACCCAGGACCCGAACCAGGTCGGCAAGGTCATCGCGACCTCGCCGCAGGCGGGCAGCGAGGCCGACAAGAACTCCACGGTGACCATCCAGATCGGCAAGCAGGCCCAGCAGAAGACCCAGGTGCCGAACGTCGTGGGTCAGACGGTGGGCCAGGCCAAGCAGACTCTGGCGGCAGCCGGCTTCACCAACATCCAGTTCGCCAACGGCAGTGACCAGAGCGACACGGCGTTCGTCACGGATCAGGACCCCAAGGGCGGCCAGGAGGTCGACGACCCGGCGGGCACCCAGATCACGCTGACGACCGTGGGCTTCGGCAACGGCGGGAACAACAACGGCGGGAACGGCAACGGAGGCATCTTCGGCTAGACCGGACGTCACGCCAGAAGGCCTCGGCACCCGTGACAGGTGCCGAGGCCTTGTCGTTCGTCAGCCGCGCAGTTCCTCCGGCAGCGTCCGCTCCTCGTCCACCTTCTCGACCCGCTCCAGCTCGCCCCACACCACGTACCGGTACCGGCTCGTGTACACCGGCGTGCACGTCGTCAGCGTGATGTAGTTGCCGGCCTTCGTCCTGCCCGACTCCTTCGGGATGTCGGCGAGGACCTGGACGTTGTACTTCGAGGTCTCGGGGAGGACGGCGTAGACCTTGTAGACGAACCACTTGTCCTTCGTCTCGAAGACGATCGGGTCGCCCTTCTTGAGCTTGTGGATGTTGTGGAACTTGGCGCCATGGCCGTCGCGGTGCGCGGCGAGGGAGAAGTTGCCCTTCTTCCCGGAGGTGGGGAGCGCCGACTTGACCGGGTCGGTGTAGTAGCCGGCGACGCCGTCGTTGAGGATCGTCGAGGTCGTGCCCTTCTCGACGAGGATCTCGCCCTTGCTCATCGCGGGCACGTGGAGGAAGCCGATGCCGTTCTTGGCGTCGTACTCGGCGGGCCGGCCGGAACCGTCGTCCTGGTGGGCCCAGATGTCACGGACCTTGTCGGACTGCTTGTCCGCCTCGCGGTCGGCGAGGACGTTCGTCCACCAGAGCGAGTAGACGACGAACAGGCCCAGTACCAGGCCCGCCGTGATGAGGAGTTCGCCGAAGACACTGACCGCCTGCGCGATCCGGCCCATGCGGCGACGTGGGGACGGGGGGCGCCGGGAAGCCGGGGAGGCCGTGTGATCTTCCGTGCCCTCGGTGGTCGCTGCCACTTTTCATCTGCCCTTAATTGACGAGCGCATCCGGCTTGCCCTTGCTGCGCGGCCGTTCCTCGACCATCTTGCCCCAGACGATCATCCGGTACTTACTGGTGAACTCCGGGGTGCACGTGGTGAGTGTGATGTACCGGCCCGGCCCGGTGAAACCCGACCCCGGCGGAACCGGCTCCAGCACGCTCACGTTGCTCGGCGACGTCACCGGCAGGATCGACGCCATCTTGTACACGAAGTACTTGTCCTGCGTCTCCACGACGATGTCGTCGCCCTGGGCGAGCCGGTTGATGTAGCGGAAGGGCTCGCCGTGGGTGTTGCGGTGGCCGGCCAGCCCGAAGTTCCCCGTTTTGGCGTCCGGCATCGCCGTCTTGAGCTTGCCCTCGCCGTAGTGACCGACCATGCCCCGGTCGAGCACCTTCTTGTTGCTGATGCCCTCCGCGATCGGGACGGCGACATCCAGCTTCGGGATGTGCAGGATGGCGAAGCCCTGCCCCGGTTCGAAGGTCCCCGGGTTGCGCTTGCCGCTCGCCCAGTCGTTCTGGAGGCTGCTGGCTTCCTTGTCCGCCTGGGCGTGCGCGCGGATGTTCGTCCACCACAGCTGGTAGCTCACGAACAGCAGCATCAGCACGCCGGTGGTGATGAACACCTCACCGATCGCCCGGCTGACGACCGTGGCCGGACTCGCCTTGCGCGCCCGCGCCTGCCGGCGGGCCTCCATCCGCGAGAGGGGAGCGCCGGAGCCCTCCGAGCCCGTCTCCGCGTCCTCCGAGACAGGGCGGGAACCGCCATGACGCCCGTGCCGCCCCTTGGCGGCCTTTCTACGGGCCGCGCGTCCGCCCGTCGGGGTTCCTGTGGCCGAAGCGGCTGAGGATGCGGGAGAGGGCGATATGGGCTCGCCGTCGGCGCGGGCCGACGGATCGGCGACCCGGAGAGCTACGGTCTCGTCGTCCGCCGGAGGTATGTACGGCTCCGCGTAAGGCTCTTGGGGTTCCGCGTACGACTTCTGGGGCTCCGCGTACGGCGCCTGGGGAGAGGAGGGCATCCCGTCGCCGTAGCGCTCTCCGCCGTAGCCCCGGGTGCCGTACTGCTCGGCTCCGTAGCCCTCGCCGCCGTATCCGGCGCCGCCCTGCCCCTCGGCGCCCTGCGCCTGAGTGACGTAGCTCTCCCCGCCGTACCACTCCCCGAGCGCACCCGAGTCCCCGTACGGCTGCTGCCCGTACGAGGTTCCCTGGTCGCCGGCGCCGCCGTAGGAGTCCGTGAAGGACTCCCCGTACGGTGCGCCGGACTCGCGCTCAGGGCGCAGCGCGGTCACGCCGTGGCCCTGCCCACCACCGGGGCGAGCCCCGCCGACCTCGCCACCGCATCCTGGTCGCCGCACTCCACCAGCCAGTTGGCCAGCATCCGGTGCCCGTGCTCGGTGAGCACCGACTCGGGGTGGAACTGCACGCCCTCGACCGGGAGTTCACGGTGCCGCAGGCCCATGATGATGCCGTCGTGCGTCCGTGCGGTGACCTGGAGGTCGGCCGGCACCGTCTCCGGCTCCGCCGCCAGCGAGTGGTAGCGGGTCGCCGTAAACGGCGTCGGGAGGCCCGCGAAGACGCCCTTGCCCTCGTGCTCGACCAGCGAGGTCTTACCGTGCAGCAGCTCCGGGGCCCGGTCGACCACGCCGCCGTAGGCCACCTGCATCGACTGCATGCCGAGGCAAACGCCGAAGACCGGCACTCCGGTCGAGGCGCAGTGCCGGACCATGTCCACGCACACACCCGCCTGCTCCGGCGTACCCGGGCCCGGCGACAGCAGCACTCCGTCGAAGCCGTCCTGGGCGTGCGTGGTGGACACCTCGTCGTTGCGGAGCACCTCGCATTCGGCGCCCAGCTGGTAGAGGTACTGGACCAGGTTGAAGACGAAGCTGTCGTAGTTGTCCACGACAAGGATGCGCGCGCTCACTGGTTGTCCACCGTCACATCGTTGAAGGGCAGAAGCGGTTCGGCCCACGGGAAGACGTAGTTGAACAGGACGTAGACGACGGCCGTGACCAGCAGGAGTGAGAGCATCGCCTTCACCCATGCGTTTCCCGGCAGATGCCGCCAGATCCAGCCGTACATGCCGTCCCTTTCGTCGCACCACGGCACCAGACTCACGCCGTTACGGCCACCAGACTAACGGCGCAACGCCTCCGGTTTCCCGGCCTCCACAGGCTGGGTGGAGTCCAGATGAGCCCACACGATCAGCCGATGGCTGTGCCCCCACTCGGGATCGCACGTGGTGAGGGTCAGATAGCGGCCTTCACGTGTGTACCCCGACTTACGGGGCACAGGGTCGATCACCTCAATGTCCGTGGGCACGGTTTTGTAGGGGCCTTTGTCGATCCGATACGTGAACCAGGTCGTTCCGTCGGTCAGCACGACCGCGTCACCGGGCCGCAGCCTGGGGAAATCCTTGAAGGGGTCGCCGTAGGTACGCCGGTGGCCGGCCACCGAGAAGTTCCCCTTCTGGCCGAGCTGCGCGGTGTTCGCGTAGTGGCCGAGTCCCTTCTTCAGGGTCTTGGTGGCGGTGCCTTCGAGCACCGGCTTGTTCCACGTGAAACCAAGCCGCGGGATGTACATGATCGCGAAGGGCTTGTCCGCTGTGTACGGTGCCGGCTTCGGCGGGCTCGCCTCGGCGCCGGGACTCGCGGCGCCGCCGGGAGCCGCGTCGGTCGGACGCACCGCCCCCTGTGCCCACTGCTCTTGCAACTGGTCGATCTGGTCGTCCATGACGTTGTCGGCCTTCACGCCGGTCCAGAAGAGGACATAAACGACGAAAAGGACGATCACCGTGCCGACCGTGATGCACAGTTCACTGACGGACCTGACGACGACGCGCACCGGCAGCTCCAGAGAGGCTCACTCCACAGGCTTGGCGTACCGCAGATCCACTGTGCCCGAGTAGCCGGGCAGAGTCACCGTCCCGTCCTCGGTTACTTTCCAGCCGAGGCCGTAGACATTGACGTACACCATGTAGTTCTGGATCGCCGGCGAGGCCGCGAGCGCCTGCTGCATCTTCTCCGGATCGCCTACGGCCGTGATCTTGTACGGCGGCGAGTAGACCCGGCCCTGGAGGATCAGGGTGTTGCCCACGCAGCGCACCGCGCTCGTGGAGATCAGCCGCTGGTCCATCACCTTGATGCCCTTGGCGCCGCTCTGCCACAGCGCGTTGACCACGGCCTGGAGGTCCTGCTGGTGGATGACCAGATAGTCCGGCTGCGGCTCGGGATAGCCGGGGAGCTTGGCGGTGGCGTCCGGCGGGGCGTCGTTGAGCGTGACCGTGATCGCCTCGCCCGTCAGCTTCTGCGTGCCCGCGCCGCGCTCCAGCGCCGCCAGCTTGTCGTCCTCCGCCTTGGTGCTGCCGTCGTCCCGCTCGGCGAGCGCCTCCACGTCGTCGCGCAGGGTCGCGTTCAACTCATTGAGCTCACCGTTCTCATGGCTGCGCTCATGGATCAGGTCCGAAAGCTTCAGCAATGAGGCGTCCGTACGGATATTGGTGCCTTTGGCCGTGTTGAAACTGGTGAAGAAAATGAGCCCGGCCAGGGCGAAGACCGCGGCGGTGAGCACCCGTACCGGCCGGAAGCGGCCTCGGGCGGAAGGGCTGGATCCCGTACCGGGAGAGTCGGCAGAATTGCTCAACGTACCCTTATCTCCTTCGGCGCCGCGGAAGCACTACGCTAACGGACGCCCGGGGGAGCAATCAGAGTCCCCTTGTACGCTGCCCCGGAGCCAGCCCAAGTTCCCTGCGCGGCCACGCAGCGCATCGACAGGAGAGACCCTCGTGCCGAAGTCACGTATCCGCAAGAAGGCCGACTACACGCCGCCGCCGTCGAAGCAGGCGACCGCCATCAAGCTGAACAGCCGCGGCTGGGTCGCGCCTGTGATGCTGGCCATGTTCGTCATCGGCCTGGCCTGGATCGTCGTCTTCTATGTGACCGACGGTTCGCTGCCCCTCGACGCCCTGGGCAACTGGAACATCGTGGTGGGCTTCGGCTTCATCGCCGCCGGATTCGGCGTCTCCACGCAGTGGAAGTAGCGGTCGAAGCTGCCGGAGCGGCACTCGAACCCGCGGCCACCGCATGGTGAACGTAGCTCTGCCCAGGGCTATCCGCTGAGTTATCCACAGCCGTTTTCCACAGTGGGGAAAAAGAACGACGATCTGTGGATAACTCATCGAGTGTTGACGCCGGTGTGACGGAACTACCGGTGAACGGCACCCGACCGAAAGCTTGTTCGCCCCCTGCCTGACCTGCGGAAACGCCTGTCAGTGACAGGGGGCACAGTTGTTCCCACACAGCGTGCACAGGATCCGCCACACGCTGTGGACAACACGGTGGCTCAGGTGGATGACCGCCCCGCTCAGGTGAGCTGGAGCGTCCTCAGCACGGTCAGCAGCACGACCACGGCCAGGACCAGCGCACACGTGCCGTACTGCACCAGCGTCCGGCGCTCACGCGGGGCGTGGACCATGGCGTAGCCGATGACGACGCCGGCGACAAGACCGCCGATGTGGGCCTGCCAGGCGATGTTGTTCCAGCCGAACGTGAAGATCAGGTTGATCACCAGCAGCGCGATGATCGGCCGCATGTCGTACTGGAGCCGCCGCATCAGCACGGCGGTGGCGCCGAAGAGCCCGAAGATCGCGCCGGAGGCACCGAGCGATGCCGTGGTCGGCCCGGCGAGCAGATAGGTGAGGGCACTGCCCGCGAGGCCGGAGCAGAAGTAGAGCGCGAGATAGCGGGCGCGGCCGAGGGCGGCTTCCAGGGGGCCGCCGAGCCACCAGAGGCTGAGCATGTTGAAGGCGAAGTGCCAGATGGCCTCGTGCGTGAACATCGAGGTGACCAGCCGCCACCACTCGCCTTCGGCGACACCCTCGGTGGGGTTGAAGGGGGCGGGGGGCCAGCTGCCGATGAGGACCAGGTCGTTCAGCAGCGAGGTGCTGGTCTGGACGGCGATGAAGACCGCGAGGTTGATCCCGATGAGGATCTTGGTGAGCAGACGGGGGTCCGCGGCGATGGTGCCGCCTGCGAGGGTGCGGGGCTGTGCGGCGCTGGGGGCGTGCCCGGTGCCGGAGCCACCGCGGACGCAGTCCGGGCACTGGAAGCCGACGGAGGCGCTGACCATGCACTCGGGGCAGATCGGCCGCTCGCAGCGGGTGCAGCGGATGCCGGTCTCGCGGTCCGGATGGCGGTAGCAGACGGGCAGGCTCTGCGCGTCCTGCGGGCTGCCTGCCGGCTGGTCCATGAGGTCCCCTAGATCGTCCCAGGTCGTCGAACGCGATGCACGTCCTCATGCACCGCCCCGCTCTTCCATACGGACGAGCGGGGCGTTTGGTTCCCTGCGGCAGGTGTCGGACCGGGCCTCAGCGGGTCTCGACGACGACGGACTCGATCACCACGTCGTTGACCGGGCGGTCGGTGCGGGGGTTCGTCTGGAGGGTCGCGATGGCGTCGATGACCTTCTGGCTGGCCGCGTCGGTGACCTCACCGAAGATGGTGTGCTTGCGGTTGAGCCACATCGTCGGCGAGACGGTGAGGAAGAACTGCGAGCCGTTGGTGCCCGGGCCGGCGTTGGCCATGGCGAGCAGGTAGGGCTTGTCGAAGGCGAGGTCCGGGTGGAACTCGTCCTCGAACTGGTAGCCCGGGCCGCCGGTGCCGTTGCCCAGCGGGTCACCGCCCTGGATCATGAAGCCGCTGATGACGCGGTGGAAGACCGTGCCGTCGTAGAGCTTTGCCGTGGACTTCTCTCCGGTGGCCGGATTCGTCCACTCACGCTCACCCTTGGCGAGTTCGACGAAGTTCTTGACCGTGATCGGCGCGTGGTTCGGGAAGAGCCGGACCTCGATGTCGCCGTGGTTGGTCTTGAGGGTGGCGTAGAGCTGCTCAGCCACGATCTGCCTTCCGTTGTCTTTCTGTGACCCCCCGATCCTCGCACGGACGACGGCATACGTCGCCAAGCTGTCGTTCACCGGTACGCAACCCGGCGCTTCGCTTGCAGAAAAGTCGCCGAGTGGGTACCTGACAGGGGCGCGAGGCGGGGAACCGTGGCATTGTCGACGACAAGCCACAGTTGCACCACATTGGTCCGCTATTGCGTTTGATCAAGTTCATCGGCACCCATATGCCCGCCCTCACATGCCGCAGAGCGTTCCGACAGGCATGATCCGTAAAAGGGTGGAAAGTCGAATTACCGTACGCCACCGAGGAGGAGGATCCCGTGACCCGCATCGACAGCGTGCGCGCCGCGACCGGCTCGGCGAAGGACAGCGTGCTGCACGCCGCGGAAGTGGTGGCGCCCTACGCCGACACCGCCAAAGACAGGGCCGCGCAATACGCACAGGAGGCGCGCGTACGGCTCGCGCCGATGGTGTCGCAGGCCACCGAGCAGGCCCGCGCGCAGGCGCGTCTCCAGTACGGCGCACATGTGGCGCCCTACCTGGAACAGGCTCGTTCGCACGTACCGCCGAAAGTCGACCAGGCCGCTCATGACGCGGCGGCCCGTACACGCAAGGCGGCCCGGCAGGCCGCCGACTACTCCCGACCGAGGTTCGAGCAGGCCGTGGCCGCGGCCGCACCCGTGAGGGACGAGGCCGCCGCACGGGGCGTCGCGGCAGTGGCCGCGCTGCGCGGCCAGGTCTCGGCGAAGGAGATCGAGAAGCTGGTCCGCAAGCATGAGCGACGCGCCAGGACCGGACGCGCCGTGAAGATGCTGGCGGTGCTGGGTCTCCTGGCGGGCGGCGCTTTCGCCGCCTGGAAGTGGTGGGACAAGCAGGCCAACCCGGACTGGCTGGTCGAGCCGCCGGCCGCGACGGAGGTGCCCGAGTCCGGCCGTCTCGCTTCGGTGGACGGCAGCGGCCAGACCGACCTGGACCCGGAGGTCCAGGTGAAGGAGGCCGAGGAGGAGGCAGCTCGGCGCGACGACGGCCGGTGAGATGACGACGGCCGGTGAGATGAGGAGGCTTCCCCTTCGAATGTGAGGGGGGCGTCCTCTTCGGAGGTGAGGGGCTTCCCCTTCGCCGGCTGCCGAGAACCATGGGTGGTGTGCGCCCCGTGCGACGGGCGCGCACCACCCTTTGTCGTCCCGCCCTGCCGATGACGGCCGATCAGGAACGCACGCGTCTCCTCGCCACCGATGGCGTGCCCGTCCCACGAGAAAGCCCTCTGACCTGCGTTTCCGTAGGTCAGAGGGCTTGGTGTGTGGAGCCTAGGGGAGTCGAACCCCTGACATCTGCCATGCAAAGACAGCGCTCTACCAACTGAGCTAAGGCCCCTGAAGAGGAACGTCCGACCGGAAAGAAACCCCACACCGGCGGGCGCCCTGACCAGAGTACCCGGTCGCCCCCCGGATCCCGCAAAAGGATTGGGGGTCCCCGTAAACGACCACTCTCCGTAGGATGCTCGGCGTGGTTCGCGACAGCGAACCGCGGTTTTGGGGAAGCGATGGGGAGACGCAATGGACGCCGCACAGCAGGAAGCCACCGCAAGAGCGCGGGATCTGCAGCGGAACTGGTACGGGGAGCCGCTGGGGACGCTCTTCCGTAAGCTCATAGACGATCTTGGTCTCAACCAGGCTCGTCTCGCGGGGGTACTGGGCCTGTCCGCACCGATGCTGTCGCAGCTGATGAGCGGGCAGCGGGCGAAGATCGGCAATCCCGCAGTGGTCCAGCGGGTGCAACTGCTCCAGGACTTGGCGGGGCAGGTCGCGGACGGCAGCGTGAGCGCGGCCGAGGCCACCGAGCGCATGGACGAGATCAAGAAGTCGCAGGGGGGCTCCGTGCTCAGCAACACCACGCACACGACGAACAGTTCGGGTGCGCCCACGGTCAAGCGGGTGGTCCGCGAGATTCAGTCGCTGCTGCGCTCGGTGGCGGCCGCCGGCGACATCATCGAGGCGGCGGACACCCTCGCCCCGACCCACCCGGAACTGGCAGAGTTCCTCCGGGTGTACGGCGCCGGCCGCACCTCCGACGCGGTCTCGCACTACCAGTCCCACCAGAACTGACCCCGTGGCCCGGTCGCCGAGGGGGTCGGCGGCCGGGCCGACGGTGTGCGTCCTGAGCGGGCACGAGGGGGTCGTGCGCGGGAGTACGCGAAGGACGGTCAGCGAGGGGGAGTCGTATCGCTCGTCGAGGGGGAAGCAAGGGGGGTAGCCGGAGGGGGAGGAGCGACGCACAACCATGGGTGAGGTCTTCGCCGGGCGGTACGAACTGGTCGACCCGATCGGACGCGGAGGTGTCGGCGCCGTCTGGCGTGCCTGGGACCACCGCCGCCGTCGGTATGTGGCCGCCAAGGTGCTCCAGCAGAGCGACGCGCACTCCCTGCTCCGGTTCGTCCGTGAGCAGGCCCTCCGGATCGATCACCCGCATGTGCTCGCGCCGGCCAGCTGGGCCGCCGACGACGACAAGGTCCTGTTCACCATGGATCTCGTGGCCGGCGGCTCCCTGGTCCATCTCGTCGGGGACTACGGCCCCTTGCCGCCCCCGTTGGTCTGCGTCCTCCTCGACCAGCTCCTCGCGGGGCTGTCCGCGGTGCACGCGGAGGGCGTGGTCCACCGTGACATCAAGCCCGCCAACCTGCTCCTCGAAGCCACCGGCACAGCGCGCCCACGGCTGCGGCTGTCCGACTTCGGCATCGCCATGCGGCTCGGTGAGCCGCGTCTGACCGAGACCAACCTCGTGGTGGGGACGCCCGGTTACCTGGCGCCCGAGCAACTCATGGGAGCCGAACCGGACTTCCCCGCCGATCTGTTCGCCGTGGGCCTGGTCGCGCTGTACCTGCTGGAGGGAGCCAAGCCGGACGCCAAGGCGCTCGTCCAGTACTTCTCCGCGCACGGAACGCCCAGTGCGCCCAAGAGCATCCCCGAACCGCTGTGGCAGGTCGTGGCCTCGTTGTTGCAGCCGGATCCGCATGCGCGGTTCCGCACGGCGACGGGCGCGCGCAAGGCCCTCGGCGCGGCCGCCGAGGTTCTGCCCGAACCCGGTCCCGACGACGAGCTCATCGAGATCTTCGACCAACTCGGTCCGCTGCCACCGGGGTTCGCACCGGAGGGGCCGCTCAAGCGGGCGCCGGGGATCGACGCGGGTAGGGGCGGCTCCGGGCGGGGCGGCTCCGGGCCGGGTGGCTCCGGGTCGGTCGGCGAGAGCTTGGGTGGGACGGGGAGCAGCTCCGGCACGGGTGGGAGGGAGAACACCCCGGGCACGCGTGGGAGGGAGAACACCCCGGGCACGGGTGGGAGGGGGAGCCTCTCGGGTGCGGCGGGAACGGTGAGCTCCGCCGGGTTCGCGCACTCGACCGGGATGGCGGGCTCCGCCGGGTCCGGGGCCGGCGCCTGGGCCGGCCCGGACGCCAGCGGCTCGGACGCCGCGCTCCACGATCCGCGCCGAGGCGTGACGGGGCCTGGTCTGGGCGCCAGCCCTGCTGCGGCTCCCGCTCCGGACGTCACCCCACCCCAGTCCGGCTCCGAATCCACGCCGCGTCCGGATGACAGCAGCGGTCCCCTCTCCATGTCGGACACCGGCAGCTTCCACCTGCCCCCGCCTCAGTCCACAGGCTCCGTCCCCCAGACACCCCACCCCACGCAAAGGCCCCTGCCCCAGCCGCCGCAAGCACCACCACTCCGGGCACAGGGCCACGGCCAGGGCCAGGCAGGCAGCGACGCACACAACGGCGTGCACCACCCCTCCGCCCACAGCTCCCCCTACGACACCACCCACGTCCTGTCCTCCCCCCAGTCACGGCCACCGCATTACCCGGCTCAGCTTCCGACGACCACGCCGGTACATCCCCAGCCCGTCGATGCCTCTACTGCTTCGTACACCGCCCAGAGCCCGCAGGTTCCACCTTCGGCGCCCCCACTTCCGCAGCCGAACCGCCGCGGCGGTCACCGCGCAGCCCGACGCACACCTCGTCGCGCCGCCCGCCGCCCCGGCCCGCCCGCCAAGGTGACGGTGCCCCTCCTGCTGCTGGCGCTGGCCTGCTACGCCGTCGGGTTCTGGGCACTGGCGCAGATCTGAGCCCGTGGTGGGCTGCTGGTCTCGCGGCCGGGCTCGAGAACCGCACTTGCCGACGGCCCTCCTGGCCCCACTACCGCCCCGAGCCCTTGTGCCGCGCCCCGGCCCGCTACGCCACTTCCCGCTACCCCGCTATCCCGCTACCCGGCCCCAACCCCCCGGCGAGCCACCACCATCCACACCCCCAACACCACCAGCACCAGCGTCCCCGCCCCGATCCCACTCACCGCGAGCAAGGTCATCGCAGCGTCCCCGCCGCCCCCGGTCCCGGCCGCGCCCCCCGCAGCCGCCTCGCGCTCCCCGGCCGAGACCCGGAACACACCCCGCGGCTCGGACTCGCCCGCATAATCGGGACCTGCCTGTGCCGTGCCTTCCTCCCGCACGCGCAGCGTCAGCTCGAACGGCCCCTCGCCGTACCTCTCCGCCACCTCGGCCGCCAGGTGCACCACGAGGTAGTAGGAACCGGCGAACCGCATGGCCCTGAGCCGGTCGGGGCCGGCGTACCGGTTCTCGTACGCGACCGGCGGCAGGGGCTCGAGTTCTGCGGCCTTGCGGCTGCCGTCGTAGTTGGCGCTCGCGTCGTCGACGAAGCCGCGTACGGGGTTGTAGAGCGAAAGGTCCAGCGCGCCGACGGCGTACCCGTCACCGCTGTTCGAGCTGCCGAGTTCGGCGGTGGCGTACAGCTGGCGGCCCCAGTCGAGCGGCACCTGGTAGAAGAGCGTCCGGCCGGGCTCGATGTCGGCGGTCCAGACGCCTTGGCCGACGGTGACCGCGGAGGCGAAGCCGGAGCCGCCTTCGCGGCGCTCGCCGTCGCCGGCGAGGAGAGCGGGCGAGGCCGAGTCCCAGGCCTCGGGGGCGCTCGTCTCGCCGGTCTGCCTCCGGGGCGGCTCGGAGGTGGCGAAGAGCTCCAGGTCCCAGCTGTCCGGCGCGGACTCCGCCGTTCCGGCACGCTCGACGATCACGTCATAAGTGCCCGCGCTCGCACAGCGAGGCCGCTTGGCCGACGCCTCGCGTGCGCCCCATGCCGCGATCGGACGCGGGCTGCGGACCACGCCGAAGGTCTCCGTGTCCTGGGAGCAGGAACGGCCCGCCGCGTCCCGCACGGACACCTTGACGCCGTCGCCGGCGTAGCGGGTGCTGTCCGCTGCGGGGACAGCGGTCACGGACACGTACACGTCAGAGGTGGCGTCGAGATCGAGGCGGTAGTGGATCTCGCCCGTGCCGGGCAGGGAGCTCTTGTACTCCGTGCCGGGTGTGAGCGGTTCGGCGTCCGCGGCGCCGGTCGCGCCCGTGACGGGCCGGGCGTCCGGGGCGAACCCGTAGGGTGCGGGGGTCCCGGCGGCTTGCGCGAGCGGAAGCGGCAGAGCAGCCGTCGTGCAGAGCAGCAGCGTCATGACGACCCCACGCGCGCGTGCCGGGGCGTGACCGCGCCGCATCCTCGCGGAACGCCGCCCCGCCGTACGCCGCCGCCTCATCACGCGCCACTCCTCGTCGCCGCCGGACCATGGACCGTCGCCCATCCTGCCCAGCCCGGTCGCGCGTCACCCCCGCAATCCGTACGACAGTCCGAAAAGCCCGGCTCTAGAGCCTGCGCATCGCTTCCGCAACTCGAAGCCGCGGCACCCGACCGGCCGCGTGACACACAAAACCCCGGCCGCGTGGGCGGCCGGGGTCTGTGTGCGATCCGTCGTGGTGGCTCACGAACCCGTGGGCACGGAGTCAGTCGCCTCCGTCCACAGATCCTGCTCGGCGCGATCCGCCTGGATCTGGCGGTACACGAGGAGCCCGCCGATGGCGGCCAGTGCGACCAGGAGAAGCTTCTTCACCGCGCGACCTCGTCTTTCGTTGACGTAGGGGACCTCTGGCGCCCGACTATACACACCGGTCGATATCAATCGGTGACCTGCGTCCGCGCTCAACTGCCCGTCGGCACACCCCAGTAGAAGCGGACAGCGCCGCTCCGATCGGAGGGTGATCACACCCCGACGGACGGTGACCTTTGGTCCCTTTCCTCCAGTTTCGCGCACCTGTCGAGCCACTTGCGCCCATTCGAGTGGTGTTCATCTGAAGATCGACGCGTCATGGGCGTCGGTCCATGACTTCTCGGCCCCCATACACATCATGAGGAAAGTACGCAAATCGCCCAACCCGAAAGTGAGGGGCCATGACCAGGAACAGGGTCATGAACCTGTGGACGGCCGTCGTCACCGCGTTCCTCGCGCTGTGCACGGCGCTCGGCTTCGTCACCAACACCGCCGCCGCGGCCGTGCCGCACACCGAGACGAGCCGCCGGAGTGGCGGGGACGACAACAACCGCAGCGCGGAGCTGCCGGTCCCGGCGACTCCCCACTGGGCCTGGTCCTACGCCAGAGCCCTGCCTCCCACGATGAAGCAGCGCATCCGCGCCGAGGCGCACGGCAAGACCCCCAGCTGCCGCCACCGCCCGCTCACGGAGACGGAAGCCGCGGCGTCCACCTCGACCACCCGAGAATGCGCCCACGAGGATGCTCCGGACCGACCACTGGTCCCACATCAACGCTGAACCCGGGCTCGCCCCCAGCGGCGAAGGCTCAGCAAGCTGTAATCCTCTGCTCCAATGCTTCGAATCCGCCGTCACAGCGAGCTTGCGCACACGCACCGCTCATGACGGCAGCCCCTTCAGCAGTACCGCGGCCCGCTTCATCCGGACCCCGGCCCGCCTCCCGGCTCGACGATGTGCCGGAGATAGGCCCAGGGATCGTTGAGGTAACGCCGCCAATGGTCGACGATTTCCAGATCCCGCCAGCCGGCGGGACGCATTCCGTGGTCACCCACCTCGATGATCTCGGCGCCGGGCAGCGCCGTCAGCACGGGTGAGTGCGTCGCGCAGATGATCTGTGCGCCGGAACGCCCCAGTTCGTGCAGATGCCCCACGAGTTGAAGACAAGAAGCGAAGGACAGCGCGGCCTCGGGCTCGTCAAGGACGTACAGCCCAGGCTCCTGAAACCGCTCGCGGAAGGCCATCAGAAAGCCCTCGCCGTGGCTCATCTCGTCCGCGGCCCCGGACAGCCTTCCGGACTTCTGCTCCCGGCCCAGCGCGTCCAGCGCCGTCTCCGCCCGCAGGAAGAAACCTCTGCGGCGCGTACGAGGCCCGCGCAGCATGCGGCGGCCGGCCGCCGTCGCCTCGAACCGGATCCGCCCGCCCAGGTCCGACGGCTCACGCCAACTCGCGTACTTGTAGCCGGCTGATCCGCCCCAGGAGTCCAGGCCGAAGCCCTCCGCCAGCGCCTCCACGAGCGTCGACTTGCCGGAGCCGTTCTCCCCCACCAGGAACGTGACCGGCGCGGTGAATCTCAGTCCGTCGTCCAGCAGCTGCCGCACGCACGGCACGGACCACGGCCACCCGCCGTCCTCCCCCAGCTCGCCCTCGGCGAGATGCGCGTATGCCCGTTCGACGATCATGCCGCCCAGGCTCTCATCCGGCACTGACAATCGGGGCCGACGTCACAATCGGGGCCGGCGTCACGATCGGGCGGGGTCGCACGACCGGGAATGCGAAAGACCCCCAGCCTTGATGGACCGGGGGTCTTCTCGCTGTGGGGCTAACAGGATTTGAACCTGTGGCCTCATGGCTCCGCAGGCGCACTCGGCTGGACGCCAATCGCGCAGCCAGCTGCTGCTTCCGAGCCATTCCCATGGTCTCCCCATGGGGGGGTTGCAGTCGCGGTGCCGAGGGATCGCGGTGATCCTGGCAGTGGAGCATGGCCGGCGCCGCATGGGCGTCGTGCATCGGTGACCGCGCTGTACAGGAAGGTGGCGGCCATGGCGGCTATGCAGAACGGACACCGGGGCCCAGGCAGCGGCGAAAGACTCAGCGGCGCGTCCGTGTTCGCGGGAGCGGCGATGATGCTCAGCGGGCCGCTCAGCATCCTCATGGGGGCATCCGGCATCGCAGGGGACAACCTGTTCGCCGCGTCCCAGTACGCCTACCGGTTCGACCTGACGGCTTGGGGCTGGATTCACATTGTGGTGGGACTGGCACTCGTCATCGCTGGCATGGGGGTCGTGACAAACAAGAGCTGGGGTCGCGGAGCCGGTGCAGCGGCGGCAGGGATCAGCCTGATCACCCAGTTCATGTTTGTTCCGTACTACCCGCTGTGGGCCTTCCCGGTGATGACACTTGACCTCCTGATCATCTTTGCGCTGACGAGATTCCATCTTGGAACCAACGGCGGTCAGTGACACACCTCAGCCCACCACACTCCCCAGCTCCCATCCCGGTGTCGGCCGATACCCCCGCCGGAGGCATCGTCTTGACCGTGGCCGCCTATGCGGTGATCGACTCCTGGCCTCCGGCCCTATCCACACGTGGGCGCGCGTAGGCGGCGGCAGCGTCAAGCGGGCCGAAGGCAGGGCGCGGGCGCCGGTAGAGCCGGGAAGCCCGACCAGCGGAGCGGAGCGCAGCCGGGGCTTGATCAGTTAGAGAAATCTGTAACAGCTCTCATGCCTTATGGCCTTCGCCGTCGACTGCGCCTGCGGAGGCACTGGCTGGCTGGACGGCGGCTTCTACGTCCGGGAGGGAGACGTACACCTGGCGGCGCCGACGAGCGGTGTCCGCTCCGCGCCACCTGACGCGACCCTGGGGGTTGGTGTCAACCGTTGATGTCAAAAGACCCCCGGCCCTGTGGACCGGGGGTCTTCTCGCTGTGGGGCTAACAGGATTTGAACCTGTGGCCTCATCCTTATCAGGGATGCGCTCTAACCAACTGAGCTATAGCCCCGCCGCGCTCTGCGGTGTGTGTCCCGCGCGCTGACTCCTGAAGATTAGCGCACGACGTGGGCAGTCCCAAAATCGGTTGTCGGAGCACCGTCACTAGAAGTTTGAAACCGCCCTCGGGCGGCAAAGGTCACTCGTCCTCTGCGAGCGTCAGCTCGACACCGCCCACGAAGCCGGCGGAGAGGTTGTAGATGAACGCGCCGAGCGTCGCCAGCGCCGTCGCGAGGACGACGTCGATGACGGCGATGATCGAGGCGAACATCAGGACGTGCGGCAGCGACAGGAAGGACTGGAGGTCGAAGCCGTTCGACTCGTTCGAGCCCGTCGCCTCGGAGATCGTGCCGCCGACCGTCGAGAAGACGCCCATCGCGTCCATGACCATCCACAGCACCGCGGAAGCCACGATCGTGCAGATGCCCAGCGCGATGGAGAGCAGGAAGCTGACCTTCATCACCGACCACGGGTCGGCCTTGGCCACCCTGAGGCGCGCCTTGCGGGTGCGCGGCGTCGTGGTCGCCCCCGTGCGTGGCCGGCGTACCGCGCTGCCCGGAGCGGGCGTCTGGTAGGCCTGCGGCGGGTGGTAGGGCGTGGCCGGCTGCTGCGACTGCCGTTCCCCGGGCAGCGGCGACGCCGACGGCGCGGGGGCCGCCTGCTGGGCGCCCGCGGGCTGGGGCTGGGGCTGGGCTCCCGCGCCGGCCGCGTACTGCTGCGTACCCGAGCCTCGGGTGTCCGTCACGGGTCCCCCCTGGGATCCAGGTGCGCCGGGCGAGGAAGGGCCTTGCGCGGGCGACTTGACCGCCTTCAGCTGAGTGGTGTGCGTGTCCGTCGCGGGCGCGGCGGAGCCACGGCCGCCGCCGTCCGTACCGGCCGTAGAACCGGTCGAGGTACCGGACGACCCGGCGCCCGTGGCTCCGCTCACGATGACTCTCTCCTCGTGCTACTCGGCCGAGGGTGCGTCACCCTCGTCCGTGCCGATGGTCGTGGCGGCACCTTCGGCGGTCTCGTCGACGACCACGTCGCCGTCGACTTCCTCCGCCTCGCGCCCCGCCTCGGCGTTACGTGCGACACCGACGACGGCATCGCGCTTGCCCAGGTTGATCAGTTGGACGCCCATGGTGTCACGGCCCGTCTCCCTGATCTCGTTGACTCGCGTACGAATCACACCGCCGCCCAGCGTGATGGCGAGGATCTCGTCGGTCTCCTCGACCACCAGCGCGCCGACGAGGGAGCCGCGGTCCTCGACGATCTTGGCGGCCTTGATTCCGAGGCCGCCGCGACCCTGGACGCGGTACTCGTCGACCGCGGTCCGCTTCGCGTACCCGCCGTCGGTGGCAGTGAACACGAACGTACCGGGTCGAACAACATTCATCGAGAGCAGCTCGTCTCCCTCACGGAAGCTCATGCCCTTGACACCCGAGGTGGCGCGGCCCATGGGCCGCAGCGACTCATCGGTGGCGGTGAACCTGATCGACTGTGCCTTCTTGCTGATCAGAAGCAGATCGTCGTCGGCCGAAACGAGTTCGGCACCGATCAGTTCGTCGTCGGAACCGTCCTCCATCGCACGGAGGTTGATCGCGATCACACCGCCGGAGCGCGGCGAATCGTAATCCTTCAGAGGCGTCTTCTTCACCAGACCCGCCTTCGTGGCGAGCACGAGGTAGGGCACCGCCTCGTAGTCGCGGATCGCGAGGATCTCGGCGATGGCCTCGTCCGGCTGGAAGGCCAGCAGGTTCGCGACGTGCTGCCCGCGCGCGTCCCGGCCGGCGTCCGGGAGCTCGTACGCCTTCGCGCGGTACACCCGGCCCTTGTTGGTGAAGAACAGCAGCCAGTGGTGGGTCGTCGAGACGAAGAAGTGGTCGACGATGTCGTCTTCCTTCAGCTTCGTCCCGCGGACGCCCTTGCCGCCGCGCTTCTGCGCCCGGTAGTCGTCCGTCTTGGTGCGCTTGACGTAGCCGCCGCGCGAGACGGTGACCACGATGTCCTCTTCGGCGATGAGGTCCTCGATGGACATGTCGCCGTCGTAGGGCACCAGCATGGTCTTGCGGTCGTCGCCGTACTTCTCGACGATCGCCGCCAGCTCCTCGCTGACGATGCCGCGCTGGCGGACCGGCGAGGCGAGGATCGCGTTGTACTCGGTGATCTTCGCCTGGAGCTCGTCGTGCTCCTGGACGATCTTCTGGCGCTCCAGGGCGGCCAGTCGCCGCAGCTGCATCTCGAGGATGGCGTTGGCCTGGATCTCGTCGATCTCCAGGAGCTCCATCAGGCCCGTGCGCGCGATCTCGACCGTGTCACTGGCCCGGATCAGCGCGATGACCTCGTCGATGGCGTCCAGGGCCTTCAGCAGGCCGCGCAGGATGTGCGCCCGCTCCTCGGCCTTGCGCAGGCGGAACTTCGTACGGCGGACGATGACCTCGATCTGGTGCGTCACCCAGTGGCGGATGAACGCGTCCAGGGAGAGCGTGCGCGGGACGCCGTCGACGAGCGCCAGCATGTTGGCGCCGAAGTTCGTCTGAAGGTCCGTGTGCTTGTAGAGGTTGTTGAGTACGACCTTGGCGACCGCGTCCCTCTTGAGCACGATGACGAGACGCTGACCGGTGCGGGAGCTGGTCTCGTCCCGGACGTCCGCGATGCCGCCGATCTTGCCGTCCTTCACCAGGTCGGCGATCTTCTGCGCGAGGTTGTCGGGGTTGACCTGGTAGGGCAGCTCCGTGACCACCAGGCACTGGCGGTTCTGGATCTCCTCGACCTCGACGACCGCGCGCATGGTGATGGAGCCGCGGCCGGTGCGGTACGCCTCCTCGATGCCCTTGCGGCCGACGACGAGCGCGCCGGTGGGGAAGTCCGGGCCCTTGATGCGCTCGATGAGCGCGTCGAGGAGCTCCTCGTGCGTGGCCTCCGGGTTCTCCAGGTACCACTGGGCGCCGGAGGCGACCTCGCGCAGGTTGTGCGGCGGGATGTTGGTCGCCATGCCGACCGCGATGCCGGCCGAGCCGTTGATCAGCAGGTTCGGGAAGCGGGCCGGCAGGACGGTCGGCTCCTGGGAGCGGCCGTCGTAGTTGTCCGTGAAGTCGACGGTCTCCTCGTCGATGTCACGGACCATCTCCATCGACAGCGGCGCCATCTTGCACTCGGTGTACCGCATGGCGGCCGCCGGGTCGTTGCCCGGGGAGCCGAAGTTGCCGTTGGAGTCGACGAGCGGCATGCGCATCGACCACGACTGGGCGAGGCGCACCAGGGCGTCGTAGATCGAGGAGTCGCCGTGCGGGTGGTAGTTGCCCATGACGTCGCCGACCACGCGCGCGCACTTGTAGAAGCCGCGCTCGGGGCGGTAGCCGCCGTCGTACATGGCGTACAGGACGCGGCGGTGGACGGGCTTGAGGCCGTCCCGGACGTCCGGCAGGGCACGCGAGACGATGACGGACATCGCGTAGTCGAGGTAGGAGCGCTGCATCTCCGTCTCGAGCCCGACGGGCTCGACACGCAGGGTCTGTCCCTCGTCAGGCGTGACGGGAGTGTTCTCGTCGGTCATTGCTGGTGAAGGTCCTTCCTGGTGCGGTCAGCTGAGACCGACTCAGATGTCGAGGAAGCGGACGTCCTTGGCGTTGCGCTGGATGAACGCGCGGCGGGCCTCGACGTCCTCGCCCATGAGGACCGAGAACAGGTCGTCGGCCTGGGCGGCGTCGTCGAGGGTGACCTGGCCGAGGACGCGGTGCTCCTGGTCCATGGTCGTGATGCGCAGCTCCTCGGCGTTCATCTCGCCGAGACCCTTGAAGCGCTGGATCGAGTCCTCGCGGACGCGCTTGCCGCGCTGACGGCCCATCTCCAGGAGCGCGTCGCGCTCGCGGTCGGAGTACGCGTACTCCACCTCGTCCCGGCCCCACTTGATCTTGTAGAGCGGGGGACGCGACAGGAACACGTGTCCGGCCTCGACCAGCGGCCGCATGAAGCGGAACAGGAAGGTCAGCAGCAGGGTGTTGATGTGCTGGCCGTCGACGTCGGCGTCCGCCATCAGGATGATCTTGTGATAGCGGAGCTTCTCGATGTCGAAGTCCTCGTGCACACCCGTGCCGAAGGCCGAGATCAGCGCCTGGATCTCCTGGTTCTGAAGGATCTTGTCGATCCGCGCCTTCTCGACGTTGAGGATCTTTCCTCGGATCGGGAGGATCGCCTGGTACTCCGGGTTCCGGCCGGACTTGGCCGAGCCGCCGGCGGAGTCACCCTCGACGATGAAGATCTCGCACTTGGTGGGGTCGTTCGACTGGCAGTCGGAGAGCTTGCCCGGGAGTGAGGCGCTCTCCAGCAGGCCCTTGCGGCGGGTCAGGTCGCGGGCCTTGCGGGCCGCCACGCGCGCGGTGGCCGCCTGGATGCCCTTGCGGATGATGTCCGCCGCCTCGTTGGGGTTGCGGTCCAGCCAGTCGTTGAGGTGCTCGTAGACGGCCCGCTGCACGAAGGTCTTCGCCTCCGTGTTGCCCAGCTTGGTCTTCGTCTGGCCCTCGAACTGCGGCTCGCTCAGCTTCACCGAGATGATCGCCGTCAGACCCTCGCGGATGTCGTCACCCGTGAGGTTGTCGTCCTTCTCGCGCAGCAGCTTCTTGTCGCGCGCGTACTTGTTGATCAGGTTGGTGAGCGCCGCGCGGAAGCCCTCTTCGTGGGTGCCGCCCTCGTGCGTGTGGATGATGTTAGCGAAGGAGTACACGCCCTCGCTGTAGCCGCTGTTCCACTGCATGGCGACTTCGAGGGAGAGGGCCTTGTCCTTGTCCTCGGCCTCGAGGTCGATCACCGACGGGTGCACCACGTCTCCCTTGCGGGAGTTGAGGTACTTCACGAAGTCGACGATGCCGCCCTCGTAGTGGTACGTGACCTTCTTGACCTCGGCGGTCTCGTCCGCGCCGGCCTCGTCCGCACCGGACGTGGCCTTCGCCGACTCGCGCTCGTCAGTGAGTTTGATCGTCAAACCCTTGTTGAGGAACGCCATCTCCTGGAAGCGCCGCGAGAGCGTCTCGAAGGAGTAGTCGGTGGTCTCGAAGATGTCGCCGTCGGCCCAGAAGGTGACCGACGTGCCCGTCTCCTCGATGGCCTCGTGCTGGGCGAGCGGTGCCGTGGGGACGCCCATCTTGTAGTCCTGCGTCCACCGGTGGCCGTCGGTACGCACCTCGACGGCGACCTTGGAGGACAGGGCGTTCACGACGGAGACGCCCACGCCGTGCAGACCACCGGAGACCGCGTAGCCGCCGCCGCCGAACTTGCCGCCGGCGTGCAGCACGGTCAGCACGACCTCCAGGGCCGGCTTGTTCTCGGAGGGCACGATGCCCACCGGGATGCCACGGCCGTTGTCGACGACGCGCACGCCGCCGTCGGGGAGGATCGTGACCTCGATGGTGTCCGCGTGGCCGGCCAGTGCCTCGTCGACGGAGTTGTCGACGACCTCGTACACGAGGTGGTGCAGTCCGCGCTCACCGGTCGAGCCGATGTACATGCCGGGGCGCTTGCGGACCGCGTCCAGACCTTCGAGGACGGTGATGGCGCTGGCGTCGTACGAGGCGGTGACCTCGCCGTTCGACGAGGTCACCGCGCCGCTGGCGCCGGCGTCGGTGGACGGGATGTTCTCGTTGGGGTTGCCGGAATCGGCCACGAAGCGCCCTTTCTGGCACAGCACGAGCCAGGCTCTGGGGGTACCCCCTCCGGGGGAGGGTGCCGGAGCGGCTGCGGCATGTTGCGTTGGTAAGCCTTGATCAGCGTTGCTCAGCTTTCCCGGACGGTCCCCACGAGTGGGGCGGGATTGCGCTCCAGTCTACCGGTAGCGCCGACAGTGATGGGGGTTTGCCGGTACCTGAGTCCGCATGTGCCGCCCTGAACCTGCCTCCGCCGACTCCCGATATGCGGATGGGGGCTCCAAGAGGCTCACAGAGCCACTCAGCGCTTCCGGCCGTCAACCCTTGGCTACTTCGGAGTCAGGTCATGATTCGCAACCGCGTGCGGTTGAACGAGAAGCAGGTCGCCGACCGCACTTCGTGACCGTCGACGACTGCTGATGTGATGTCGGTCACCTGTGCCTGATGATGCTGGTGAGGCTGCTGTGAAGGCGGTTCCGCGGGGGCGGCTCGGCCTTCGCGGCACGCGCTGCCGATGGGCTGATCGCCGCCTGCCCGACCGGCTCGATCAGCCGTAGGTGTCGCCGGGACCCTGGCTTCCGGGAGCGCGCAGCGGGCCGTAGCGCCGGGGCGGGCCGCTGGGACCGTGCACCTTGATCTGCTTCACCGCGCCGTGCCCGAGGTCCTCGTTGAGGCGGGCGACCAGCGTCGGGGCGAGCAGCCGCAGGTTCGTCGCCCAGGCCGTCGAATCGCAGCGCACGACCAGGACGCGCTCGTCCTCGTCGTACTTCTCCGGCACACAGTGCTTGGCCACGTCGTCGCCGACGATCTGCGGCCAGCGCCCCATCACACCGCCCACCGCGGCCGGGGTCTCCCAGCCCCGCTCGGTGATCAAGCGGTTGATGGCGGAGCCGAGCGCCATGGGGTCGCGGCCGTCGGCGCGCGCGCCGGAGCGCAGGCCGCCCCCACGGCGCGCCTGCTTCTTCTGCTGAGCGGCGTCCCCACGCGCGCGTGCCTGCTCCTTGGCGGCCCTCAGTGCCACGCGCGCCAGGTCGACGCCGGAGGGTTCGGGGGTCTTCCTGGGGGCGTTCTCGGACGGCTCCTCGCTCATACGCGCTCCACAGTCCCCTCGGACACCGAGTACCGGGCCCCTGCCAGCACATGCGGTACGTCGTCGTCGACCGCCGCCGTCACCAGGACCTGCTCGCCGGGCGCGACCAGCTCGGCCAGCCGCTCACGGCGACGGCTGTCCAGCTCGGCGAAGACGTCGTCGAGGATCAGCACCGGTTCGTTGCCCTCGGCCCTGAGCAGGTCGTACGACGCCAGGCGCAGCGCCAGCGCGTACGACCAGGACTCGCCGTGCGAGGCGTATCCCTTGGCGGGCAGCTGACCGAGTTTGAGATTCACGTCGTCCCGATGCGGACCCACGAGCGTGACCCCGCGCTCGATCTCCTGCTTGCGGGCCTCGGCGAGCGCCGCCATCAGCTGCTCGAAGAGGTCCTCGCGGCTGTGTGCCTCGCCGGGAGCCGACGGCTTGTACTCCAGGGCGACGGGGCCGCCGCCGGGCGCCAGCTGCTCGTAGGCCTTGTCGGTCAGCGGCTGGATCGCCGCGATCAGGTCGAGGCGCTGGGCGAGCAACTCCGCGCCCGCGCGCGCCAGATGCTGGTCCCAGACGTCGAGCGTGGACAGGTCCATGGAGCGGCCGCCGTGCCTTCGGGCGAGCGCGGCCGACTTCAGGAGGGTGTTGCGCTGCTTGAGGACGCGCTCGTAGTCGGAGCGCACGCCGGCCATCCGCGGGGAGCGGGCGGTGATCAGCTCGTCGAGGAAGCGCCGCCGCTCCCCGGGGTCGCCCTTGACCAGCGCGAGGTCCTCCGGCGCGAACAGGACCGTCCGGACGATGCCGAGCACATCACGCGGTCTGACCTGCGAGGACCTGTTAATGCGGGCGCGGTTGGCCTTGCCGGGGTTCAGCTCCAGCTCGACCAGCTGCTGCCGCTCGCCCTGTCGCACCTGCGCCCGGATCACCGCTCGCTCGGCGCCCATGCGGACCAGGGGGGCGTCGGAGGCGACGCGATGGCTGCCGAGGGTGGCGAGATAGCCGACGGCCTCGACGAGGTTGGTCTTGCCCTGGCCGTTGGGGCCGACGAAGGCGGTGACGCCCGGGTCGAGCGGAACCTCGACCCGGGCGTACGAGCGGAAGTCGGCCAGCGACAGATGCGTGACGTGCATGGTCGTTCGCCGACCTCCCCCAACATGTGGTTGGACTTTCCCCAGTTGTGGACAACCGGGTCACTCCCGAGGGTGCCAGGGTGCCATCCCCAGGGTGTGGAAACTTTCGCGTGGACCTGTGGGCCTGTGGCCTGGCCCTTGTGAACTACTTCTGCTCGACCGCGTGGCCGCCGAACTGGTTCCGCAGCGCCGCGATCATCTTCATCTGCGGCGAGTCGTCCTGGCGGGACGCGAACCGAGCGAACAGCGACGCGGTGATCGCCGGCAGCGGCACCGCGTGGTCGATGGCGGCTTCCACAGTCCAGCGTCCCTCACCGGAGTCCTGTGCAAAACCCCTGAGCCTGTCCAGGTGCTCGTCCTCGTCGAGGGCGTTCACCGCGAGGTCCAGCAGCCAGGAGCGGATCACCGTGCCCTCCTGCCAGGAGCGGAAGACCTCCCGGACGTCGGTCACGGAGTCGACCTTCTCCAGCAGCTCCCAGCCCTCGGCGTAGGCCTGCATCATGGCGTACTCGATGCCGTTGTGGACCATCTTCGCGAAGTGGCCCGCGCCGACCTTGCCGGCGTGCACCGCGCCGAACGTGCCCTCCGGCTTGAGGGCGTCGAATATCGGCTGCACCTTGGCGACGTTCTCCGCGTCACCGCCGTACATCAGCGCATAGCCGTTCTCCAGGCCCCAGACGCCACCGGAGACGCCGCAGTCGACGAAGCCGATCCCCTTGGCCGCCAGCTCCTCGGCGTGCCTCTCGTCGTCCGTCCAGCGCGAGTTGCCACCGTCCACGACGACGTCACCGGGCTCCAGGAGCTCGGCGAGCTCGTCGACGGTCGACTGGGTCGGGGCACCGGCCGGGACCATCACCCAGATCACGCGCGGGCCCGGGAGCTTGCCCACAAGCTCTTCCAGGCTGTGGACATCCGCGAGGTCGGGGTTGCGGTCGTATCCGACGACGGTGTGGCCCGCGCGGCGGATCCGCTCGCGCATGTTGCCGCCCATCTTGCCGAGGCCGATGAGACCGAGCTCCATCAGAGTTGTTCCTTAGGTTGCTGTGGCGTGTGAGGCACATTCGTACCGATGTCCGAGCCTAAACCCGGACGCACGCGCACATCCGTGGGCATACGCGCTCAGACGTACGCCCTCACCTGCGGGTTCTCCCACAGGCCGGGCTCACTTCTCCACCGGCCTGTGGACAACTCCCGGTTGCTCAGCCGCTCAGGCGCACCGGCATGATCAGGTACTTGTAGGCCTCGTCCGCTTCGGCGTCCAGCGCCGGCTTGCCGCTCAGCAGGGCGGGCTTGGTGGACGTCGTGAACGACAGCTGGGCCACCGGGGAGTCGATCGCGCTCAGGCCGTCCAGCAGGAACGTCGGGTTGAAGGCGATCGAGATGTCGTCGCCCTCCAGCTGGGCGTCGACCCTTTCCACAGCTTGTGCGTCGTCGCTGGAGCCGGCCTCCAGGATGAGCACGCCCTGCTCGAAGCTCAGCCGCACCGGGGTGTTCCGCTCGGCGACCAGGGCCACACGCTTGACGGCCTCCACGAAGGGGGCGGTCTCGATCACGGCGACGGAGTTGAACTCCGTCGGGAACAGGGTGCGGTACTTCGGGAGGTCGCCCTCCAGCAGGCGGGTCGTCGTACGACGGCCGGCGCCCTCGAAACCGATCAGGCCCTCACCCGAGCCGGAGCCCGACAGCGCGAGCGTGACGCTGTCACCGCTGGTCAGCGCCTTGGCGGTGTCCAGAAGCGTCTTGGCGGGCACCAGGGCGACCGCGGAGGCCTCCGGGTTCTCCGGCTTCCACAGGAACTCGCGGACCGCGAAGCGGTAGCGGTCGGTGGACGCCAGCGTCACGGTGTCGCCCTCGATCTCGATGCGCACACCGGTCAGGACGGGAAGCGTGTCGTCGCGGCCCGCGGCGATGGCGACCTGGGCGGCCGCGGAGGCGAAGACCTCGCCGGGGACGGTGCCGGTGGCGTTCGGCATCTGCGGCAGGGCCGGGTACTCCTCCACAGGCAGGGTGTGGAGTGTGAATCGCGAGGAGCCGCAGACCACGGTCGCCCGTACACCGTCTGTGGAAATCTCCACCGGTCGGTTGGGCAGAGCGCGGCAGATGTCGGCGAGCAGCCGGCCGGAGACGAGGACCGTGCCCTCCTCCTCGACCTCGGCGTCGACGCTCACGCGTGCGGAGACCTCGTAGTCGAAGCTGGACAGGCTCAGCTGGCCGTCGTCGGCCTTGAGCAGGAGGCCGGCGAGGACAGGCGCCGGCGGACGGGCCGGGAGGCTGCGAGCCGCCCAGGCCACGGCCTCCGCGAGTACGTCGCGTTCCACCCGGATCTTCACTGTTGCCGCCTCCTGCTGTTGCCGGCGCTTCTCGGCCTGCCTGGCTTCGTCGTCTGTCTCGGTGTCGTCGGCCCCAGTGAGGGGAAGGACACCGGGGAACAGTCTGACGCACCCCACTGACAGTAGGTGCCTCTCGGGGTCAAGTCGTGACGAGGGGCAGTCGGGAGCCGGACAGCGAGTTGTGCACAGGGCCCTCTTCGAAACGGATTCCCAGCTCTCTCTAGTTGGGAGTAGTAGTAGGCCCTGTGGATACCGTGGATAACCGCGTTTGCGCAGCTCAGAGCGGAGATTTTGTCCACCGGCCCTGTGGGCGACGGCAGTGGACAACCAGGTGTTTCTGTGGAGAACAGAAAGTTCTGCACACCCCATGCACAGCCTGAGGCGACTTCTCCCCAGCGCCGTCCCCAGCTTTACCCACCTTTCCCACAGGCCAACCCGGCATCTTCGTGTGACGCCTTTCACTCGACACGGTGAGAACGCGCGTCGCGTTGCCGAACAGTGGACAGCGATGTGGAGAAGCTGGGGATCGCTGGGGACAACCGACCCCAGCCTGTGGGTTGCCGGTGGACAACTTCGTGCACAGCCTGTGGATCACCGTTCTGTCCACAGTCTGTGGAGATCGTTCGTCCACGAATCCACATGCGGATGACCTGGTCTGATGGTCTTTCAACAGGGGCGCCTGTGGACACAGTCTGGACAACTTTCCAGTCCCCAGGATGTGGACGGCAGAAAGTCACTGAATCTGTGGAGAGTGGCCGTAACCCGGCCGCTAATCGAACAGCGGGTGTCCGTACGTGCGGTCACGCAACGACGAAGGGCGCCCCGGGATCTCGTCCCGGAGCGCCCTCGACGACGTACGGCGGGCTCCAGCGGCCCTCCTGCCGGCCGGCTGTGTCAGCCGTTCTTGATGCGGTTCGTGAGCTCGGTGACCTGGTTGTAGATGGAGCGCCGCTCGGCCATCAGATTGCGGATCTTGCGGTCGGCGTGCATCACCGTGGTGTGGTCGCGGCCGCCGAACAGCGCGCCGATCTTCGGCAGCGAGAGATCCGTCAGCTCACGGCACAGGTACATGGCGATCTGGCGGGCCGTGACCAGCTGGCGGCCTCGCGAGCTGCCGCACAGGTCCTCGACCGTGAGACCGAAGTAGTCGGCGGTCGCGCCCATGATGGCCGTCGAGGTGATCTCCGGCGTCGCGTCGTCGCCGCCGGGGATCAGATCCTTCAGGACGATCTCCGTCAGGCCCAGGTCCACCGGCTGCCGGTTGAGCGAGGCGAACGCCGTCACCCGGATCAGCGCGCCCTCCAGCTCGCGGATGTTGCGCGAGATGCGGGAGGCGATGAACTCCAGGACCTCCGGCGGGGCGTTCAGCTGCTCCTGGACCGCCTTCTTGCGCAGGATCGCGATCCGCGTCTCCAGCTCGGGCGGCTGGACGTCGGTGATCAGACCCCACTCGAAACGGTTCCGCAGCCGGTCCTCCAGGGTGACCAGCTGCTTGGGCGGCCGGTCGCTGGAGAGCACGATCTGCTTGTTCGCGTTGTGGAGCGTGTTGAAGGTGTGGAAGAACTCCTCCTGCGTCGACTCCTTGTCCGCGAGGAACTGGATGTCGTCGACGAGCAGGATGTCCATCTCGCGGTAGCGCTTGCGGAAGCTGTCGCCCTTGCCGTCACGGATGGAGTTGATGAACTCGTTGGTGAACTCCTCCGAGCTCACGTACCGCACACGCGTGCCCGGGTAGAGGCTGCGCGCGTAGTGCCCGATCGCGTGCAGCAGATGCGTCTTGCCGAGCCCCGACTCCCCGTAGATGAACAGGGGGTTGTACGCCTTCGCGGGTGCCTCGGCGACGGCGACCGCGGCCGCGTGCGCGAAACGGTTGGAGGCGCCGATGACGAACGTGTCGAAGAGGTACTTCGGGTTCAGACGCGCGGTCGGCTCACCGGGGCCGGGTGCCGGCGCGGGCTGAGCGGCCAGCGGGCCGGGGGCGCCGGTCGTCGGCAGGGACGCGCCGACGGGGCCACCGCGGTGCACATGCCCGGAGCCGATGGGGGGCTCGGGTCGCTCGCGGCGAGGGCCCTGGTCGTATTCGGAGCGCGGCTGGTCGTAGTCCGAGCGCGGCTGGTCGTAGTCGTTGCGCTGCTTCTCGTAGTCCGGCCGGTGCTGCTCGTAGTCGGGGCGGCGCTGGTCGTAGTCGGGCCGATGTCCGTCGTAGGACGGCCGTTCCATCGCCTGCGGGCGGTAGTCCTGGGAGGGGGAGCCGTAGGAGTCCTGCGCGTAGGAGTCCTGCGACGGCGACGCGTACGGGTCCCGCTCCGGGAAGCCGAGCCGCTGCTGCTGCCAGCCGTACTCGTCCTGCGTCGGACGCGGCCAGCTGCCGGGGGCCGGCTCGGGGCGCTGGTACTCGCCCGGGTAGGCCGGGCGTGCCGTGGGCAGCGGGTCGGCGGACGGGCCGGGCATCTGGTCGTCGGCGCGGTGGCGGCCGTAGCTCTCGTACGACGGGAGCTCGGGCTCCTCGTAGCGCGGCTGCTGCGGGGCAGGGGGGACCGGCGGACCAGGGGGCTCGCCGGCGGAGTCGTCGACGGTGATCGCGATGCGGATCGGGCGGCCGCATTCCCGGCTCAGGGTCTCGCTGACGATCGGAGCGAGACGGCCCTCCAGTACGCCTTTCGCAAATTCGTTCGGTACGGCGAGCAGGGCGGTGTCAGCGACCAGCGCGAGAGGCTGGCAGCGCCGGATCCAGTGCTCGTCCTTGGCCTCGACACCCTGCCCGCGGCCCTCACCGAGAAGCTGCTCCAGAACTCGTGGCCACACTGCGGCAAGATCGGCAGGTACGTCAGCCACAGGGCACGCTCTCTCACAGGTCCCACGAACGTGTGATTGTGGGACGGGTCGGGATTCAAATGGGTGGAGCCAGATTCAAGGGGACAAGGGAACGAATCGGAGTTCAGCCACGGTAGTCAGGGCGGCGGGTGCGGTTCAAGTTGTTGTCCCCAGCCTGTGGATAGTGTCTCCCAGTGACCTCTGGTTTGACCGGATGGCGTAGCCGCGCGTACCGTAACCAGGTCGAGTTGTCGATGGCTGCTGCCGCCTGCCTCCGATGGGCACAGATCGCGTTAGGTGATCGGGAAGCGGTGCACTCGGGCGTTAACGCGAGCTACTCGTGGGCGCACGGTGACAGCCAGGACGGCACCCCGCCACTACCGATTGATTTCTGGAGCCCCCGAGTGAGCAAGCGCACCTTCCAGCCGAACAACCGTCGTCGCGCGAAGACCCACGGCTTCCGCCTGCGGATGCGTACCCGTGCCGGTCGCGCGATTCTCGCGAACCGTCGTGCCAAGGGTCGCGCCAGCCTGTCCGCCTGATCCTGATCAGGTCATGACGTCGTGCTGCCTACCGAGCATCGGCTGAGGCGGCGCGAAGACTTCGCGACCGCGGTACGACGAGGTCGCCGGGCAGGCCGCCCGACGCTTGTCGTCCACCTTCGTAGCGGTTCCACGGACCCGCACGCGCCTGGGGAGAGCGCTCCCCTGACGCGTGCGGGTTTCGTCGTGAGCAAGGCTGTCGGTGGCGCGGTCGTACGGAACAAGGTGAAGCGCAGGCTTCGCCATCTGATGCGCGACCGAGTCGACCAGCTGCCCCCCGGTAGCCTGGTAGTCGTACGAGCGTTGCCCGGTGCGGGTGATGCCGACCATGCACAGCTGGCCCGAGACCTGGATGCCGCGCTGGAGCGGTTGCTGGGAGGGGGCGCGCGATGAAGTACCCACTGCTGGCCCTGATCAAGTTGTACCAGTGGACGATCAGTCCGCTGCTGGGGCCGGTGTGCAAGTACTACCCGTCGTGCTCCCACTACGGGTACACGGCCATCGACCGGCACGGTGCGATCAAGGGCACGGCGCTCACCGCGTGGCGCATCCTGCGATGCAACCCGTGGTCGCTCGGTGGTGTGGACCATGTCCCGCCGCGGAAGCGCCCGCGGTGGCACGAGATGGTGCGCAACGCGTGGCGCGCACGGAAGGGCGGGCCCTCCGCCGCCGAAACGGCCATCGAAGGGGATGTTCCTTCGAGCCCGGCCGCAGAGACCCCGTCCCATGTCCAAGGAGCATGATTAGTGGACACGATTGCCAGCCTCTTCAGCTTCATCACGACACCCGTTTCCTGGGTCATCGTCCAGTTCCACTCGGTGTACGGCGCCATCTTCGGCCCTGACACGGGGTGGGCCTGGGGCCTGTCCATCGTGTCCCTGGTGATTCTGATCCGTATCTGCCTGATCCCGCTCTTCGTGAAGCAGATCAAGGCGACCCGGGCCATGCAGACGTTGCAGCCCGAGATGAAGAAGATCCAGGAGCGCTACAAGAACGACAAACAGCGCCAGTCCGAAGAGATGATGAAGCTGTACAAGGAGACGGGCACCAACCCGCTCTCCTCGTGCCTTCCCATCCTGGCGCAGTCGCCGTTCTTCTTCGCCCTGTATCACGTGCTCAACAGCATCGCGAACAACGACACCATCGGTGTCATCAACCAGAGCCTGCTGGAGAGCGCCCAGAAGGCGCACATCTTCGGGGCCCCGCTGGCCGCGAAGTTCACGGACAGCTCCGCCGACGTCGCCGATCTCGACGCCTCGCTGCTCACGGTCCGCATCGTCACCGCGGTCATGATCGTCCTGATGTCCGCGTCGCAGTTCTACACGCAGCGCCAGCTGATGACGAAGAACGTCGACACCACGGTGAAGACGCCGTTCATGCAGCAGCAGAAGATGCTGATGTACGTCTTCCCGGTCATGTTCGCCGTCTTCGGTATCAACTTCCCCGTCGGTGTCCTCGTCTACTGGCTGACCACCAACGTGTGGACCATGGGCCAGCAGATGTACGTCATCCACAACAACCCGACCCCGGGTTCCAAGGCCCAGGCCGCGTACCTGGAGCGCCTGACCAAGCACGTCACCAATCACGGCAAGACCCGCAGCCGTGGTGAGCGCGCCATCGTCAAGGCCATCGTCGCCAAGGGCCGCGACCGCAACGAGTACGAGCGCAAGTTCATCAACGGCCTGAGCAAGGTCGGTCTCGCGGCGCAGGCCGACGGCACCGTGGTGAAGGGCGAGAGCGCTGTCGCCACCGTGGCCGAGGACGGCACGCCCACCACCGGCGGGGCCCCCAAGCGCCAGCAGCCGAAGCGGCAGAGCAAGGCCCAGCGTCAGTCCGTCAGTCCGAAGCAGGCCGACGAGCCGACGACGTCGTTGGAGAAGTCCGACGAGCCCGAGGATGCCAAGCCCGGAGCTGCCAAGAAGGCCGCGCAGAAGCCCAGTGGCGGTGGCCGTAGCAAGGCCCAGTCCGGGCAGCGCAAGGGCGGTCCGCAGCGCCCCAAGTCCCCGTCCAAGAAGTAAGAAGGAGCCCATCCCGTGACGGAAGGCACCACCTCCGCCGCTGCTGAGGGTGTAGACACCCTGACCCGCCTGGAGCAGGAGGGCGAGATCGCGGCGGACTACCTCGAGGGTCTACTCGACATCGCCGATCTCGACGGCGACATCGACATGGACGTCGAGGCCGACCGCGCCGCTGTCTCGATCATCAGCGACTCGGGCGGTCGAGACCTGCACAAGCTGGTCGGCCGTGACGGCGAGGTGCTGGAGGCACTCCAGGAGCTCACGCGACTGGCTGTGCACCGGGAGACCGGGGACCGTAGCCGGCTGATGCTGGACATCGCGGGCTACCGGGCGCAGAAGCGGGCCGAGCTCTCCGAGCTGGGTGCCAAGGCCGCTGCCGAGGTGAAGAGCTCGGGCGAGCCCGTGAAGATGAAGCCGATGACGCCGTTCGAGCGCAAGGTCGTGCACGACGCGGTCAAGTCGGCGGGCCTGCGCAGCGAGTCCGAGGGCGAGGAGCCGCAGCGGTTCGTCGTCGTGCTTCCCGCTTGATCGGCCCGTACGTTTACTCCGGCCCCGTCTGTACGCAGGCGGGGCCGAACTTTGTCAGCCTGTTAGTTCTGGTGGTTCTGATGCCGACGCTCTGGGTGTCGGCGCCGTACGGAAGGACGGTCCCCCGTGACGGAGGCAGCGGAGCTTCCCCCTGCGCCTGAGCAGGCACGTGAGGTGTTCGGCGATCGCTACGCTGATGCGGTCCGCTACGCCGAACTGCTCGCCGAGGCGGGAGTGCAGCGCGGCCTGATCGGCCCGCGAGAGGTGCCCCGCCTGTGGGAGCGGCACCTGCTGAACTGTGCCGTGCTCTCGGAAGTGGTTCCCGAGGGCGTGACAGTCTGCGACGTCGGTTCGGGCGCCGGCCTGCCCGGCATCCCGCTGGCGCTGGTCCGGGAGGACCTGAAGATCACTCTGCTGGAGCCACTGCTGCGGCGTACGAACTTCCTCACGGAGGTCGTGGAACTCCTCGGCCTCGACCATGTGACGGTCGTCCGTGGCCGGGCCGAGGAGGTCATGGGGAAGCTGCCACCGGTGCATGTGGTGACCGCCCGTGCGGTGGCTCCGCTGGACCGACTGGCCACCTGGGGCATTCCGCTGCTGCGCCCGTACGGCGAGATGCTGGCGCTCAAGGGGGATACCGCGGAGGAGGAGCTCAAGAGCGCGGCGACGGCTCTGAGCAAGCTGGGCGCGGTGGAGACATCCATCCACCATGTCGGTGAAGGCGTTGTGGATCCGATGTCCACCGTCGTACGTGTCGAAGTCGGGGAGAGCCCCGGTGGTGTGCGCTTCGCGGCCAAGCGGGCGAAGGCGGCCCGGACAGGTCGTGCACGACGGCGACGCTGATCCGTCCTGACGACGAGACGTACTCCACACAAGCTGGCAAACCTACCCATGCCGGAGTGTCGCGACAGTTCGACCACTTCTGCTGTGCATCGTGTTTCACGTGAAACGTCGCTCACTGCTGCATGGCATCATCAGCCGCGGACGCGCTGCGGCCGAACCTCGCGACCGAAAGCCTCTCGGTTCTCTCGGAGAGAGTCCTCCTGATGACACTCCGTCCCCCTTGAGGGGCACAGAGATTTCCACAGAGGTGGATTTCTCCACAGAACAACAGGCCTCACTGGTTCACGACCCCGAAGGCATGGGAGGCTCTGTTCATAGCGAGCCTGAAGTCGAGGAGAGTGAATCCTTGCGGTCCGACGCCAACATCGCGGGACCGATGACCGATCCGGTCCCCGGTCCCCGTACCGAGTCGATGGGGGACGATGTTTCACGTGAAACACCGCCCCCGATGGACGACACTCCCATCGGTCGTGCTGCCCAACTGGCGGTGGAGGCTCTAGGCCGCGCCGGCGAGGGCCTGCCACGGCCCGAGCAGACCCGCGTCATGGTGGTCGCCAACCAGAAGGGGGGCGTGGGCAAGACGACGACGACCGTCAATCTTGCCGCGTCGCTCGCCCTGCATGGCAGCCGCGTGCTGGTCATCGACCTCGACCCGCAGGGCAATGCGTCCACTGCCCTGGGAATCGATCATCACGCCGAAGTTCCTTCCATCTATGACGTGTTGGTCGAGAGTAAGCCGCTCGCGGAAGTCGTCCAGCCTGTTCCCGATGTCGAGGGTCTCTTCTGTGCCCCCGCCACGATCGATCTCGCCGGTGCGGAGATCGAGCTGGTGTCTCTGGTGGCACGTGAGAGCCGACTCCAGCGGGCAATCCAGGCCTATGAGCAGCCGCTGGACTACGTCCTCATCGACTGCCCGCCTTCGCTTGGTCTGCTGACGGTCAATGCGCTGGTGGCCGGGCAGGAGGTCCTGATCCCGATCCAGTGCGAGTACTACGCGCTGGAGGGCCTGGGGCAGCTGCTGCGCAACGTCGACCTGGTGCGGGGGCACCTCAACCCCACCTTGCATGTCTCGACGATCCTGCTCACCATGTACGACGGCCGGACGCGCCTCGCGTCCCAGGTCGCGGACGAAGTGCGCAGCCACTTCGGCGACGAGGTGCTGCGGACGAGCATTCCTCGCTCGGTCCGTATCTCCGAGGCGCCGAGCTATGGACAGACGGTGCTGACCTACGATCCAGGATCGAGCGGTGCCCTGTCCTATCTTGAGGCGGCACGAGAAATCGCACTGAAGGGCGTAGGCGTCAGCTACGACCCGACGAGCGCCCATATCGGCGCACAGAGCAACCCGAGCATGGTGGAGGGGATCCAGTGAGCGAGCGACGGAGGGGTTTGGGTCGTGGTCTCGGCGCACTGATCCCTGCTGCACCGACAGAGAAGACGGTGCCCCCGGCTGCGTCGGGAGGTGGCGCGTCCGCGGCCCCAGCCGGCATCCCGATGCTGACCGACCGTGGAGTGGCCGCGGCCAAGGTGGCGACGCTGCCGCCTGTTTCACATGAAACAGAGGAGCCGCCGTCGAGTCGTGAAGTGGAGACGCCCGCAGCTCCCATGGGCGCCCACTTTGCCGAGATCCCCCTCGACGACATCACACCGAACCCGCGTCAGCCGCGCGAGGTTTTCGACGAGGATGCTCTTCAGGAACTGGTTACCTCCATCCAGGAGGTCGGTCTCCTCCAGCCGATCGTCGTCCGGCAGATCGGCTCCTCGCGGTACGAGCTCATCATGGGTGAGCGGCGCTGGCGGGCCTGCCGTGAGGCCGGTCTTGAGGCCATCCCTGCGATCGTGCGGGCCACCGATGACGAGAAGCTTCTTCTGGACGCGTTGCTGGAGAACCTGCACCGTGCCCAGCTGAACCCGATCGAAGAGGCCGCCGCCTACGATCAGCTGCTGAAGGACTTCAACTGCACGCATGACCAGTTGGCCGACCGCATTGGCCGTTCCCGGCCTCAGGTCTCCAACACTCTGCGTCTGCTGAAGCTTTCGCCCAAGGTCCAGAACCGCGTGGCTGCCGGTGTTCTCTCGGCCGGGCATGCGCGGGCTCTCCTTTCGGTCGAAGATCCTGAGGAGCAGGAGCGGCTGGCCTACCGGGTGGTCGCCGAAGGACTGTCCGTCCGGTCCGTCGAAGAGATCGTGACCCTGATGGGCTCCCGGCCGCAGAAGACCGCGCGTGCCAGGGGGCCTCGGGCCGGCTCGGTGCCGTCCCCGGCGCTGTCGGATCTCGCGACCCGGCTCTCGGATCGCTTCGAGACGCGGGTGAAGGTCGAGCTCGGGCAGAAGAAGGGCAAGATCACCGTCGAGTTCGCCTCCCCCGAGGACCTCGAGCGGATCCTGAACTCGCTCGCCCCGGGCGAGAAGCTCGCTCTCCAGAAGAGCCTCCAGGACGACGACACGGAGGAGTTCGAGGACTGAGCGCCAGCAGGGCTGGACTGCTCTCCGTCCATTCATGCGGGCCGTGTCCGGTGTGTACCGGAACACGGCCCGCACTTTGCTTTCAGGCGGTATCGATGGAATCGCATCGTGGATACGATGCGATCGGGTATGGCGCATCCACCTGGCAGACCTCTTAGGGGAGGCGGGGTCCATGCGAACGGTGAGCCGCACCGGACTGGTGAGCGCGGGTCTTGGGCTGGGCGCGGTCGGCGGATTCGTCGGCAGCCTGCTCAGAGAACGAAGCGCCCTGACAGCCGCTCGCGATGCCGCGGGCGAAGGAAGCGAGGAACAGCCTTCATGGGGCGTCGGCTCGTACCGCTCACGCTGGACAACCTTCCGGACCTTCCCAAGCGCTGCCGCTCGTGTGTCTTCTGGGAGTTGGACCCGGTCAGCGGTGAGGCCGCAGTAAAGGCCGGCACATCCGCTCTGGAGAAGGAAGCCTGGATCTCCGCCGTCCTGCTGGACTGGGGATCCTGCGGTCGCGTCGTCTACGTCGACGAGGTGCCGGTCGGCTTTGTGCTGTACGCGCCTCCGGCTTACGTGCCGCGGTCGACTGCGTTCCCGACAAGCCCTGTCTCGCCTGACGCCGTGCAGCTGATGACGGCCTTCATCATGCCGGGGTACCAAGGCCAGGGGCTGGGCCGCGTGATGGTCCAGACGGTGGCCAAGGACCTCTTGCGGCGGGGCTTCAAGGCCATCGAGGCCTTTGGGGACGCCCGTTGGAAGGAGCCGGCGTGCGTGCTGCCCGCGGATCATCTGCTGGCTGTGGGCTTCAAGACAGTTCGCCCTCATCCCACTTCCCCGCGTCTACGGCTGGAGCTGCGAACGACGCTGTCGTGGAAGGAAGACGTGGAGATGGCGATCGACCGGTTGCTGGGTGCCGTGCAGAAGGAGCCCGTGCTGCGGCCGCTCTGACGGGAGTCTCTCTAAAGCAAATGGGCCAACCCGTGGGGGTTGGCCCATTCGTGTTTCACGTGAAACGTCACTCGGCGATGAAGTCCTCGAGGTCGCGCAGGAGCGCGGCCTTCGGCTTCGCACCCACGATGGTCTTGGCGACCTCACCGTTCTGGTAGACGTTCAGCGTCGGGATGGACATGACGCCGTACTTGGCGGCCGTACCCGGGTTCTCGTCGATGTTGAGCTTGACGATCTCGATCTTCTCGCCGTGCTCGGCGGCGATCGCCTCAAGGGACGGCGCGATCTGACGGCAGGGACCGCACCAGGCGGCCCAGAAGTCCACCAGGACGGGCTTGTCGCTCTTGAGGACGTCCTGCTCGAAGGAGTCGTCAGTCACATGCTTCAGGGTGCCAGCCACGGCGGGCTCCTTTACTGATCGGTGCGTGGGGCGGGAGGGGGTCAGACAGAGGTCTTCTCAGGCTCGGCCTTCTCCTCGTCCGCGAGGGCGGCGAGGAAGCGCTCGGCGTCGAGAGCGGCGGAGCAGCCGGTGCCGGCTGCCGTGATCGCCTGACGGTAGGTGTGGTCGACGACGTCACCGGCGCCGAAGACGCCGCTGAGGTTGGTGCGGGTGGAGGGGGCATTGACCTTGAGGTAGCCCTCCTCGTCCAGCTCCAGCTGGCCCTTGAACAGCTCGGTGCGCGGGTCGTGGCCGATCGCGATGAACAGGCCGGTGACCGCCAGGTCCGAGAGCTCGCCGGTCTTGATGTTGCGCAGCTTCAGACCGGACAGCTTCTGGTCGCCCTGCACTTCGGCGACCTCGCTGTCCCAGACGAACTTGATCTTCGGGTCGGCGAACGCGCGGTCCTGCATCGCCTTGGAGGCGCGCAGGGTGTCCCGGCGGTGGACGATCGTCACGGACTTGGCGAAGCGGGAGAGGAAGGTCGCCTCCTCCATCGCGGTGTCGCCGCCGCCGATCACGGCGATGTCCTGGTCCCTGAAGAAGAAGCCGTCACAGGTGGCACACCACGAGACGCCGCGACCGGAGAGCGCATCCTCGTTCGGCAGGGCGAGCTTGCGGTGCTGCGAGCCGGTGGCGACGATGACGGCCTTCGCACGGTGGACCGTGCCGGCGGTGTCGGTGACGGTCTTGATCTCGCCGCTCAGGTCGACGTTGACGATGTCGTCGGGGACGAGCTCGGCTCCGAAGCGCTCGGCCTGTCCGCGCATGTTGTCCATGAGCTCGGGGCCCATGATGCCGTCCTGGAAGCCCGGGAAGTTCTCCACCTCGGTGGTGTTCATGAGCGCACCGCCAGCGGTGACGGCTCCCTCGAACACCAGCGGCTTCAGCGAAGCGCGCGCGGTGTAGAGCGCCGCCGTGTAGCCGGCGGGCCCGGAGCCGATGATGATCACGTTACGGACGTCGCTCACGGCTTGGTTCCTCGTCTCTGGAATACCTCGTCGGACCGGGGGAGCCCCTTTCAGGACTCTCACCCCACCCAACGGATCCTAAGGGGCGCGCATTCCCGCTGTGTCAGGGCACACGATGACGTCACATTGCGGAAAGGTCGATGTCCTGGACGCAGACGAATCGCCGACTTCTCAGCGGCGTGCGTAGGAGTTCTTCAGGAGAACTTCGGCCGCAGCCGTCGACGCCTGCTGCACACAGGACGCGTCCATCACGTAGGCGGTGACTCGGCTGCTGTCGGAGGCATCGGGCAGCACGACGAGCAGAGCGTCCTTGCCTTTGTAGCGGCCGTCCTCAGCGGCAAGGGCCGTGTCGTTGCGGCCGATGCCCTTGCGGATGCAGTCGGGCACCGTGATCTCGCGGAAGATCCGTGGGCTGGCGGTGTCCGGCCCGCCCTCCATGCCGAGGCTGCGATCGGGCTTGCCGGAGGTGCCCACCGAGCTCTCGTTCTTGGCAAGAAGATCAGAGACCTTGTTCTCCAGCTTCGTCGCGGAGAAGGTATCGGCGGCGGTCTGACCGCCGTCGGCCGATGGGCCAGAGCCTCCGCCACCCATGAGAGAGGTGAGCAGCACCGAGCCGAGCCCCAGGGCGGCCGCCGTGAATGCGGCGCCCAGGACGGCGACCCTGCGCCGGCCGGCCTTCTTCCGATCCTTGTGGCCCTTGCGCCCGGGGCCGGTGGTGGAGGACCGGGCGTGCCCAGTCGGCCGCCCCGCAGCTGCCGATGTTTCACGTGAAACATGCGCACCGTCGTCCCCGGCGGAGACCGAGTGCGCGTCGGCAAGCTCCGGCTGATCGGCGTCTTCGGGAGCCGTTGCGCTCAGCAGAGCCTCTGCGGCGAGGGCCGCGTCGATGCGCTCGGCGACATCGGTGGGCATCCGCGAAGGGCCGGGCAGCGTGCCGAGTAGCCCCCGGATCTCCTCCAGTGAGGCGTGGACGTCCGCGCACAGCTCGCACTCGTCCAGGTGCCGACGTAGATCGGTGGACCTGGGCAGAGAGAGGAGGCCCTCGGTGAGGTCGGAGATCTCGGCGACGTCCGGGTGCCCGTCCGTGTCCGTCGTGGATGTCACGCTCGCCCACCTCCGCCCTTCACAGCAGCTGAATCGCTCGGACCGTTGTCGCGCGGATCCTCGGTCTTTGGCCCGGTGGCACGTGGACCCGCTGCCGGTGGGACGGATGACCCCTGCGTCCGGTTCCGCCGCGCGCCGGGATCGTTGCCGTCGTTGGCATTCTCCGGCCGTAGATGCGTCAGGAGGGGCAGCAGTCTGGCTCTGCCACGGGCACATCGGCTCTTGACCGTGCCGGTCGGTACATCCAGAACCTGAGCCGCCTCCGCGACCGGGTAGCCCTGCATGTCCACCAGGACGAGCGCTGCCCGCTGGTCGGGCGGGAGTGTGCCGAGTGCCTCCAGCAGCTGGCGGTGCAGATCGTTGCGCTCCGCGGGCGCCGAGGCGGACTCGTGCGGCTCCAGGAGCTGCTCCAGGCGCTCGGTGTCGTCCACGGGGGAGGTCTTCCGGGAAGCCGCTTTGCGGGCGCGGTCCAGGCAGGCGTTCACCGTGATCCGGTGCAGCCACGTTGTGACGGCCGAGCGCCCCTTGAACGTGTGGGCGGCCCGGTAAGCCGACACCAGGGCGTCCTGGACGGCGTCAGCGGCCTCCTCGCGGTCACCCAGCGTCCGCAGCGCCACCGCCCAGAGGCGGTCGCGGTGACGCCGCACGAGTTCGCCGAAGGCGTCGGGGTCGCCTTCTACGTGCCGGGCGAGAAGGTCCTGATCGCTTGTGTCACGGTATGCGCTGCCATCCGCCATCGGACCCCCTCCCCTCGTCTCCCGTGCGCTGTCAGCCGGCGAATTTCACGTTGGTGATGGCCTGCTTGTATCCGGGCTGGCTGTAGTTGGTGGAATCGGAGCCCGAGTACGGCATGGCGGTCAGCCACACCAGCACGTAGCGGCTCTTCACCGGCTTGTCGACCGTCACCTTCGCAGAGGTGGCGTTCGTCGTCGCCTCCCCCAGTTGCTTCATCGAACTCAACGGGGTGGACGAATCCAGCGAGTCGGTGGCGTACAGCTTGACGGTGGTGTGATTGCCGCCGTACCGGAGGGAGAGCGTCGCAGCCGACACCTCCTGATCGGAGCCTAGGTCGTAGACGATGCCGACTCCGGGCTTGATCACTATCTCCGGACCGTCCTGGTAGCTGTTGGTGCGCCATCCCGTCGAAGTGCTGTCGTCGTACGTCAGGTCCACGTCGCCCGGATGCTGGGCGTCACCCTCGGCCACGTACTCCTGGGCGTCCGTGATGGCCAGCGGCTTGGCCGGCTTGGTGTTGTCGCTGCCCTTGTCGCCGTCGTCCGTCGTCTGCGTCCGGTTGTTGTCCTCGGACTTGTTGCCCTGGTCCATGAGCGCGTCCGCCAGTTGCCAGCTGCCGAGGCCCAGCGCGGCGATCAGCAGGGCCGACACCGCCCACTTCAGGGCCTTGCCCGTGCGGCTCTGCAACGGGGGCGGCGGGGTCGGCACCGGCTGGGTGACGCCGGGATGCGTCTGGCGGCCGTACGTGCCCTGTTGGTACGTCGTGCGCTGGTAGTCCGGCGGGGCCGTGAACGAGGGCTCCGGCGGGCGGATGCGGGGCATCTCGCCGATGGCCTTCACCAGTTCCTCCGGCGTCGTGCACGCGGACTCGTGGCGGGAGGCGGTCGCGCCGTCGTTGGCCAGCGCGCGCATGGCGAGCTCGGACAGTCCACGGTGGACGCCGGCACGGACCTGGTCGGGGGCGATCAGACCGACGTCCTTGGGCAGCCCGGACAGGCCGTAGGCATCGCTCTCGTACGGCCAGCGCTGGGTCAGCCCGGCGTACAACAGCGCCCCGATGGCCTCCGTGTCGGTGCGTTGCGGGGACTCGGAGGTGACGCCGCGCAGGGCGGCGTTGACGGCGAGGCCGCGGATACGCCACTGCCCGGTCGACGTGCGCAGCACCGCGTTGGGGTTGAGCCGCAGATGGGCCAGCCCTTCGCGGTGCGCGGCGGCCATGGCCGCGGACACCTGGGTGACCATCTGGTAGGCGTCGTACACCTCCAGCGGGCCGGGGGCGAGCAGTGTCGTCAGCTCGGTGGCGTCGGGGAGCCATTCGTGGACGACGTAGACGACGTCGTTCTCCTCCACGGCGTCGAGGACCTGGACGAAGCGTGGGTCGCCGAGCAGGGCGGAGGAGCGGGCCGCGGCCAGAACGGACCGGGCCCGTGCGTGGTCCGCGGGCAGGATGTGTACACCGACGGCGCGACGGAGTTTCTCGTCGACGGCACGCCAACTGCTGAAACCGTCCAGACGGGTGACGCACTCCTCCAGGCGGTACCGTCTGGCGAGTTTGTGACCGCTGTGCAGTTCTGGCGGTGAGGCCTTACCGGGACCTTCGGTCCCGCCACTCCCCTGTGCCTCGTCGATGTCCGTGTCCTGCTCCCGATTCTTGGCCACCCCGTCGGCCGTGGACTGGTCCGCCTGAGCGGTCAGCGGCTCGTCGCCGCTGTTGTCTGCCACGTCGACGGCAGCCGTGCTCCGTTCCGCCACCGTCGTTCCTGCCTCCCCATCCGTTGCGTGCTCCAGACCTCGAGCACGCCGTCCGACGCCGAAACCAATTGTGCCCACAGTCCGCCGCTATGCACGACACACGGTGGCGGACGATGGTTGTGCGCGTACCCCCGCCTCAGCGACCCAGACGCCCGCGGACCATGCCGACCAGTGAGTTCAGTTCGTCGATGCGCATCCGGCGCGCGGCGACGAAGAAGACCACGAGCAGCACGGCTCCACCGGCCAGCAGGGCGGCGAAGGAGCCGAGGACACCCTGGCCGAGGGTCTGGGTGATGCCGTAGCAGGCCGCCCCGCTCAGCAGCACCGCGGGCACGGAGGCGAGGCCGAGTCTGGCGTAGGTCCGCATCACCCGGGCGCCGTCGAGGTCGCCGCCGAGCTTCTTGCGCAGCCTGCTCCAGGCGACGCCGACGCCGATCGCGTAGGCCAGGCCGTACGAGGCGGCCATGCCGACGACGGCCCAGCGCGCCGGGATGACGAAGTAACACACGGCCGACGCGACAGCGTTGACGGCCGCCACAATCACCGTGTTGTAGAAGGGCGTTCGGGTGTCCTCGTAGGCGTAGAAGGCACGCAGCACCACGTACTGCACGGAGTACGGGATGAGACCGAGGCCGAACGCCATCAGCATGAAGCCCATGTTGGTGGCTTCGCCGGCGCCCGAGGAGCCGAACATCAGCGTGCACATCGGGATCCCGAGGGCGAGGAACCCGAAGGCGATGGGGACGATCGCCACCGCCGTGGTCCGCAGTCCCTGGGAGATGTCGTCCCGGACGGCACCGCTGTCGTCCTCGGCCGCCGAGCGGGAGATACGGGGCAGCAGCGCGGCCATCAGCGAGACGGTGATGATGGCCTGGGGTAGACCCCAGATCAGCTGGGCGTTGGCGTAGGCGGCGAAACCGGTTCCGTCGACATCGGAGTTGATGCCCGCGGCGGTGGACAGCTGGGTGACCACGAGGGCGCCCGCCTGGTTGGCGAGGACGAACAGGATCGTCCACTTCGCCAGCATCGCCGCCTTGCCGAGACCGTGGCCCTTCCAGTCGAAGCGCAGCCGCAGCCGGAAACCCGTCTCGCGCAGGTAGGGGATCATCGCCAGGGCCTGGACGACCAGGCCGAGCAGTACACCGATGCCGAGGAGCTGCTGGCCCTCCGGCGGGATGTTCGTGACGGCCATGCCGGAGTGCTCGGCGGTGCCGTACACCCAGAGGAACATTCCGAGCGTCACGATGATGACGATGTTGTTCAGGACCGGCGTCCACATCATCGCGCCGAACTTGCCGCGGGCGTTGAGGATCTGGCCCATCACCACATGGACGCCCATGAAGAAGATCGAGGGCAGGAAGTAGCGGGTGAAGGTGACGGCCACCTCGTTGGCGGCGGGATCGTTGGCGACCGGGGTGGACAGCGCCCTGACCAGAAGGGGCGCGCCGAACATCGCGAGTGCGGTGAGTGCGGCGAGCGCCACCATCACCAGGGTCAGCAGACGGTTCGCGTACGCCTCGCCGCCGTCCTCGTCGTCCTTCATCGCGCGCACCAGCTGGGGCACGAAGACGGAGTTGAGGCCGCCGCCGACGGTCAGGATGTAGATCATCGTGGGCAGCTGGTAGGCGACCTGGAAGGAGTCGCCGAGCAGGCCCAGCCCCAGTGCCGAGACGATCATCATGGACCGTACGAAGCCGGTGAGGCGGGACACCATCGTGCCGGCCGCCATCACGGCACTCGACTTCAGCAGCCCGCCGCCCCGCCCGCCCTTCTTGGCGGCAGGGGCCGGCGCGGGCGCCGGTGCGGCCGTCTCGGCCTCCGCAGGCGGCGTGGGGGCCGCCAGGGGCGCCGGAGCGGGCCCCGGGACCGTGGCAGGGGTCTGGTACTGCGGATGGCCGCCCTGCTGCTGGTCGCGGAAGAGGTGCGCGAAGGCGTCGTGCTCCTGCTGCTGCTCGGCGGAGTGCGAGACGAGGTCGTCGACGCCCACGTACTGGGTCGTCCGGGGGTCGTCGCCGTACGGCAGGTACTGGGTCGGGCCCTCCGGCTCGGGCGCGGGGGTCTGGGCCCACACACGAGGGTCCGGGGCGTACGGGGACTGGGGCGGCTGGGCGTAGAGCTGCTGCTGCGGCTGGTAGGTGCCGGGCGGGGGCGGCGGGTGCGCGGCACGGTCGTACAGCGCCTCGGCGACGGGGTCCTGGGCGGAGAGCTCCTGGCCCCGGTAGGGGTCCTGGTCGTAGGCGTCCTGGAGGTACATGTCCGCGGGGTGCTGCGGCGGCACCTGGCCGGGCTCGGGCGGCGGGCCCTCGGGGTGCCCCGAGCTGCCCGCGGCCTGGCCGCGGTCACCGTCGTACGGCGCGTTCATGGCTACCCCACCTCATCGTCCCGGGCCCACCGGCCACGACATCGCTCAACGGTCCACTCTCTCACCCGTGCCGGACGGGTCGGCGCTTTCCGCTGCGGTGTCCGGGGTCGGGTCACTCTGCTGCTCCGGGGCGTCTGCCCGGGTACCGGCAGGGGACTCCTCCTCGAGAAGCTCCTCGGAAGTGAGACGACTCTCGGGGCCCTCGGGGTTCTCCGATCCGTCCTCGGCCTCGCCCGTCTCCTGGGAACCGTCCTCCTCGGCCTCCCGGGCGGCCGCGCGCTTGCGCTGCGTGTACATCCGGAATCCGGCGAGGACCAGCAGCAGGAAGCCGCCGCCGATGACCAGCATCACCGTGGCCGTGAACTCGGTGACCTTCACATCGAAGGTGACGGGCGCACCGTACTTCTGGCCGTCCTCCGTGTACAGCTGGGCGATCACCGTGGCCTGGCCGTTGGCCTGGGCCGAGGTGGTGAACTTCACCGTCTGGCTGTGTCCGCCGGAGACCGAGACCGGCTGCTCGTCCCAGGTCTCGCCGCCGATCTCCAGGCGCCTCGGGCTCGTCGAGGTGAGTCGCAGCACCAGGTGGTCGACCCCTTGCACCAGGTTGTTCTGCACGGTCACGGGGATCGTGGCGCTGCGTCCGGAGAGCTTGGTCTCGGACTTGTCGATCAGGGTGACCTGGCCGGCCAGGGAGTTGATGTACGCCTCGACGCCGTTGCGGTAGTCGGCCGCCTCCGCGGAGCGACCGCGCCACGAGGTGGACATCTCGCGGTTCATGGCCCGGCCGAAGGGGGTCACCACCCGGGACTGGTCGGTGAGGATGACCTTGAAGTTGTCGAGCTTGTCCTGCGTGGTCGCGATCTGCTCGAAGGCCGCGCGCGGCAGCTCCTGCTTGCGCAGCGAGGACGAGTAGCGGGACGAGGACGGCACCTTCGTGGTGGAGCCGGAGTCGGGCTTGGCCGAGGCGGCGGCGGTGAGTTCCTGGGCCTCCGACCACGAGCCGCCCTGGAGCGCCTCCACCGCGTCCGCCATCGCCTGGGCCTGGCTGGCGGTCGGCATCCGCTGCGGGGCCACGACGATGCTGCGCTGTTTGTCCGTCTGAAGGTTGAGGGCCAGGCTCTGGGCGAGGAACCGCTGCACGGCGAGGGTCGAGGTCGACGCCTTGGTCAGGTTGCCCTGGAACGCCGTGGACATCCGTGCGTCCGCCACCACCGCCGTGGTGCCGCCGCCGATCGGGCGGGCCGAGGAGGGCGTGTAGGGCAGGCCGCCGGTCTCCAGCAGGCTGTCGCTGCGGGCGATCACCTTGTCCGCGCCGGCGGACGTGGCGACCTTGACGATGGACGGGTCGACCGCGCCGTTCACGGGCCAGGCGAAGTCGGTCGTCGGTTCCACGTGGAGGACCGAGCGGACGGTGTCGGCGGCCACGTCGGTGGCCTCCTTGAGGTGACTCAGGGAGCCGGTGACATCGGTGCCGTTGTGAGCCAGGGAGGCCAGGTCGGGGTCGGCGAAGGGAAGGGCGACGACCTCCTGGTCCTGCACCGCGCCCTGGAGGTCGGCCAGCCACTGCTTGGCGACCTCCTGGTGGGTGCCGGCCGTGGTCGTGTCGCCCTCGCCCTGGACGCGGTAGCTGTCCGTCATGGCGTCGACGGAGGCCAGCAGGTCGGGATCGATCACCCAGGTGACGTCGAGTTCCTTCCCGAGCGCCACGAGCTGCTGGAGACGGCCGCCCGGGGCGAGCTCCTCGGCGAGATCGTCGTCACGGAAGACCGGCGTCTGTGACTCGTTCGACCCCGTCTCGGCTGTCATGTGCGAGGTGGAGATGAGCGGCCACAGAACCGTCGTCTTCGTCTTCGTGTCGGCCCCGTCCGGCTGCCACGGCAGGAACGTCCGCTGGATGCCGAGCACCTGGTTCCAGGGCTGTGCGGCCGTCTCGCCTGCCAGGGATACGGCGAACTGATAGACGCCCTCCCCGCCGAGGTCCAGCTTGTCGACCGGCACGGAGATGCTGAAGTGCTGGGAGACGCCCGGCGTGAGCTTGTCGAACTCCTTGATGTACTTGCCGCCCACCGGGGACCCGTCCAGGCCGGCCTGCTCATCGGTGCGCTGGGCGACCGTGTCGATGTCCGAGCGCGTGCTCAGGGCGGGGCCGAGGCGCAGGTCCACCTGTGCGTCGGTGACGGTCTGCTTGCCCTCGTTGGTCACCGTGCCGGACACGGTCAGCGTGTCGTCCTCGCCGGGGACGGTGGGCGTGAGCGAGTCCACAGCGACGGCCACCGTGCCCGGGCCGGAAGCGGCCTTCAGGGAGTCCTGCTCGGCGGCCTGCGTGGGCGCCGCTGCGGGCAGCTGGAGCAGGCCGGCCAGCAGAGGCGCTCCGGCCAGCAGTGCTCCGGTGCGCCGCATCCAGCGGCGGGCAGGTGAGGGACTCATCCCCTGGAAGTCTGCCGCCTCGGCCACGCGCTCGCCCGTCCCTCGTCGTCGTCAGTGGTCGTCGGAATGTGCGTCCACGCATGGTAACGATGCGCGCTGAGGGGAAGTGCCGCGGAGTGCCCCACAAGATCGGTCCGCAGGGTCGCTCTGTCCCCTATGCGCAGGAATAAAGAGGAGCGTTTCCCTGCGTCTCAAGAGCAGTCCTTGTGCCCGTATGGATCGAGGTGTCCGTGCACGCGCTGTGCACGTTCAATGGAGAAGCCCCGGGCGGCCGGGGCCACGTACCCTCTTCTGTTGTGCCGAACGCCAACGAAGACAAGTCCAGTGTCCTGAGCCAGGTGCAGCAACGCGCGGTGAGCGAGCTGCTGCGGGTCGCACCTGTCGCCGACGAGCTCGCCAGCCGCTTCAAGGAGGCCGGGTTCTCACTCGCCCTGGTCGGCGGGTCGGTCCGGGACGCCCTGCTCGGCCGGCTCGGCAATGACCTGGACTTCACGACAGACGCCCGTCCCGAGGACGTGCTGAAGATCGTGCGCCCCTGGGCTGACGCCGTCTGGGAGGTCGGGATCGCCTTCGGCACGGTCGGCGCCCAGAAGAACGCCCGCGTCGGTGACGTTGATCGAAGCTTCCAGATCGAGGTGACGACTTACCGTTCGGAGGCGTATGACCGAACCTCACGCAAGCCGGAGGTGTCGTACGGCCACTCGATCGAGGAGGACCTCGTCCGGCGCGATTTCACGGTCAACGCGATGGCCGTCGCGCTGCCGGAGAAGGAGTTCGTCGACCCGCACGGTGGGCTGGAGGACCTCGCGGCGCAGGTGCTGAGGACTCCGGGAACGCCCGAGGCGTCCTTCTCGGACGACCCGCTGCGGATGATGCGGGCGGCGCGCTTCGCGGCGCAGCTCGACTTCGAGGTCGCTCCCGAGGTGGTGACGGCCATGAAGGACATGGCCGAGCGGATCGAGATCGTTTCGGCGGAGCGGGTGCGGGACGAGCTGAACAAGCTGATCCTCGCCGATCACCCGCGCAAGGGTCTGACGCTGCTCGTGGACACCGGGCTCGCGGACCGTGTGCTGCCCGAGCTGCCGGCACTGCGCCTGGAGAGTGACGAGCACCACCGGCACAAGGACGTCTACGAGCACACGCTGATCGTCCTGGAGCAGGCGATGGCGCTGGAGGAGAACGGTCCCGACCTCACCCTCCGGCTGTCCGCGCTGCTGCACGACATCGGCAAGCCGCGCACCCGTCGCTTCGAGAAGGACGGGCGGGTCTCGTTCCACCACCACGAGGTGGTCGGCGCGAAGATGACCAAGAAGCGCATGACTGCGCTGAAGTACTCCAACGAGCTGGTGAAGGATGTCTCACAGCTGGTCGAGCTCCATCTGCGCTTCCACGGCTACGGCACGGGCGAGTGGACGGACTCGGCTGTCCGCCGCTATGTCCGGGACGCCGGTCCGCTCCTCGATCGACTCCACAAGCTGACCCGCTCGGACTGCACAACGCGGAACAAGCGCAAGGCGGCGGCACTGTCCCGTGCCTATGACGGTCTGGAGGAGCGGATCGCCCAGCTTCAGGAGCAGGAGGAGCTCGACTCCATCCGCCCCGACCTCGACGGCAACCAGATCATGGAGATCCTCGGGGTAGGGCCCGGTCCGGTCGTCGGTCGCGCCTACAAGCACATGCTGGAGCTTCGGCTGGAGAACGGTCCGATGGGGCATGACGAGGCGGTGGCCGCGCTCAAGGAGTGGTGGGCCGAGCAGAGCTGAGGATCAGACGACGGTGGCGATGTTTCACGTGAAACATCGCCACCGTCTCTAGAGCGCGGACATGCGCTGAGGGGCTGTGTTTCACGTGAAACACAGCCCCTCATGCATCGTCACAGACTTTCAGGTCTTCGCCGCAGCTCCTCGGAGTGAGCGAAGGAGGCGGATCAGACGTCAGACAGGCACAGGACGAAGTTGTCGCCGTCGCCGGTCTGGGCGTAGAAGCTCGTGGCGCCGCTGACCTTGCGGCATTCCGTCTCGGCGGTGAACGAGGTGAAGGTGCCGTCGACCTTCTTGAGGACCTTGGCCTCTGCCTCCGAGGACGTGCAGTCGACGATCTCCATCTCATCGCTCGAGGACGACGAGGAGGCGGACTTCAGGCAGTCGCCCACCTTCGCCTGGTCCGGGTCGTTCAAGCTGGATATGACGCCGACGACAATCGCGGTCACGACCCCGACGCCGATGAGGACGTTCTTGATCGTCTTGAAGCTGATCTTGCGGCGGGGCTGCTCCGGCGGGACCGGCGCGTAAGGCGCACCGCCCTGCGGAGGGAAGCCCGGCTGGCCCGGCTGCTGCGGGTACGGGGCCTGGCCCTGCGGCGGCTGGCCCTGGGCGTACGGGTTCTGGCCCTGCGCGAATGGATTGCCCTGCGGCGGCGTTGTCACTTGAGGTCCCCCCTGGAACGTGGATGCGTGATCGCAAAGAATGGCGCGATGTAAGACGGACGTAAGCTACCGGGCCCCACTGACAACTCAGTACTCGGGAGTGGCTCTGTGTCATTGATGTGACACAGACCGAGACTCAAAGTGGGCCATAGCCACAGCAACTGCCGCGTAGATAACGGCGACCGTGACCACGAGGGCCGCTGAACGGCCGTCCGGCGGCAGTATCAGGGCCGCCACTCCGGCGGCTCCGACGAACGCGACGTTGAACAGCACGTCGTAGACCGAAAAGGTCCGGCCACGGAAGCCGTCCTCCACCGAGGACTGCACGATCGTGTCCGTCGCGATCTTCGCGCCCTGCGTCGTCAGGCCCAGCACGAACGCCGCGACCAGCATGGGAGTTGCGGCGAAGGGCAGGCCGAGAGCGGCCACCAGGACGGCGGCGGCCCCCGAGCACACGGCGATCCAGCGGCCGGGTCCGAGTCGTGCCGCCGCCCAAGGGGTCACCAGGGCGGCCGCGAAGAAGCCCGCGCCCGAGATGCCCAACGCCAGTCCCAGCAGGGCGAGTCCGTCATCGGCGTCGGAGGAGAAGGCGTAGCGGCACAGCATCAGCACCATGACCAGGAGAGCGCCGTAGCAGAAGCGCATCGAGGTCATCGAGAACAGCGCCCAGGCCGCCTCGCGTCGGGACGGGGCGGCGAGATGGCGGACGCCGGCCTTCAGATCGCGGGCGGTGCCGGAGAGTGCCGCGGCGAGGCGGGGCTGGACCAACTCGCGGTCGGGTCCGAGCAGTTCCGGTGCCATGCGCAGCGACGCCAGTCCCGCGCCCAGATACAGGGCGGCTCCCAGGAGCACCACGGCGGCGTCGGAGTCCCAGACCACCAGCCTGACGACGAAGGCCAGGCCGGCACCGGCGGTCGCGGCGAGCGTTCCGGCGGTCGGAGACAGGGAGTTGGCGATCACGAGCCGCTCCTCGTCGACCACGCGCGGCAGTGCGGCGGACAGGCCGGACAGGACGAAGCGGTTGACGGCGGTGACGCACAGGGCGGAGACGTAGAAGAGCCAGTCCGGGACCTGGGTGACGATCAAGGCGGCGGTGGCCGAGGCCAGCACGGTGCGCAGCAGGCTGCCGTACAGCAGAACCTGGCGACGGCGCCAACGGTCCAGCAGGACACCGGAGAAGGGGCCGACGAGGGAGTACGGCAGAAGCAGCACGGCCATCGCGGAGGCGATGGCGGCGGCCGAGGTCTGTTTCTCCGGGGAGAAGACGACGTATGTGGCGAGCGCGGTCTGGTAGACGCCGTCGGCCCCCTGGGAGAGCAGGCGTACGACGAGCAGGCGCCGGAAGTTCCGGAAGCGCAGCAGGACCCGCAGGTCGCGTACGACGGACATGGGGCACAGCCTCACATACGGGAGGGCCCCCGGGCGGCAAACCCGGGGACCCCTCGGCAGCTCTGGCAGGAGCGTTCTACTGCGGTGGCGCGGTGCTCAGCGCTCGACCTCGCCCTTGATGAACTTCTCGACGTTCTCGCGGGCCTCGTCGTCGAAGTACTGGACCGGCGGGGACTTCATGAAGTAGCTCGACGCCGACAGGATCGGGCCGCCGATGCCGCGGTCCTTGGCGATCTTCGCGGCGCGAAGCGCGTCGATGATGACGCCGGCGGAGTTCGGGGAGTCCCAGACCTCGAGCTTGTACTCCAGGTTCAGCGGGACGTCACCGAAGGCGCGGCCCTCGAGGCGGACGTAGGCCCACTTGCGGTCGTCGAGCCAGGCGACGTAGTCGGACGGGCCGATGTGGACGTTCTTCTCGCCGAGCTCCCGGTCGGGGATCTGCGAGGTGACGGCCTGCGTCTTGGAGATCTTCTTGGACTCGAGGCGGTCACGCTCGAGCATGTTCTTGAAGTCCATGTTGCCGCCGACGTTCAGCTGCATCGTGCGGTCCAGGACGACGCCGCGGTCCTCGAACAGCTTCGCCATGACGCGGTGCGTGATGGTGGCGCCGACCTGCGACTTGATGTCGTCACCGACGATCGGGACGCCGGCCTCGGTGAACTTGTCCGCCCATTCCTTCGTACCGGCGATGAAGACCGGCAGCGCGTTGACGAAGGCGACCTTGGCGTCGATGGCGCACTGGGCGTAGAACTTCGCCGCGTCCTCGGAACCGACGGGCAGGTAGCAGACGAGGACGTCGACCTGCTTGTCCTTGAGGACCTGGACGACGTCGACCGGGGCCTCGGCGGACTCCTCGATGGTCTCGCGGTAGTACTTGCCGAGACCGTCGAGGGTGTGGCCGCGCTGGACGGTCACGCCGGAACGGGGCACGTCGCAGATCTTGATCGTGTTGTTCTCGCTGGCGCCGATGGCGTCCGCGAGGTCGAGGCCGACCTTCTTCGCGTCGACATCGAACGCGGCGACGAACTCGACGTCCTTGACGTGGTAGTCACCGAACTGCACGTGCATCAGGCCGGGGACCTTGGACGCCGGGTCGGCGTCCTTGTAGTACTCGACTCCCTGAACCAGCGACGCGGCACAGTTGCCCACGCCGACTACGGCTACGCGCACCGAACCCATTCCGGTTGCTCCCTGTGTGTACGAGTGAGGTCCTGAGTGGATCTCACGTGGCGGTGTCGCCGGGCGTATCCGGCCGAGGGGCGTCCCCCGGCCGGGGCAGGCCGCCCGGCGCTTCAAATCTGGTGTCCCGCGAGTCGGGCCCCCCGGAGGCGGGACCCTTGAGGTCCCGGCCGGCCCGCTCGCTCTCGATGAGCTCGTTCAGCCAGCGCACTTCGCGCTCCACGGACTCCATCCCGTGGCGCTGGAGCTCAAGCGTGTAGTCGTCAAGGCGCTCCCGGGTGCGCGCCAGAGAGGCGCGCATCTTTTCCAGGCGTTCCTCCAGCCGGCTACGGCGGCCCTCCAGCACGCGCATCCGCACGTCCTGTGGTGTGCGTCCGAAGAAGGCAAATCGGGCAGCGAAGTGCTCGTCCTCGTACGCGTCGGGCCCGGTCTGGGAAAGAAGCTCCTCGAAGTGCTCCTTACCTTCCGCCGTCAACCGGTAGACGATCTTGGCGCGACGGCCCGCGAGTGACGCGGCGAGCGCGTCCTCGGGGGCGTTCCCCGGCTCCTCGATCAACCAGCCGTTGGCGACCAGCGTCTTGAGGCAGGGGTACAGCGTGCCGTAGCTGAACGCACGGAACACGCCGAGTGACGTATTGAGTCGTTTGCGCAGCTCATAGCCGTGCATCGGGGATTCGCGCAGCAGTCCGAGGACGGCGAACTCAAGGATCCCGGAACGTCGGCTCATCCCCTCGCCCTCCTCGTCGTATGTCGCGCTGATGTATCGACTCGATACATCACGACGATAGAACGGCCTTCCCCTCGGGACAAGTGGGGGAACGGTGAACGGGATCACATCAACGATTCATGTGGAGCGAGTTGCCTGATTTGGGGTGAAGTTCGGGGCTAGGAGGACTTTGACGGTGCGTAGTCTGTGCGCCATGCACAACACCGGGAACCGAGTGACACCTGAGGGCGTCGTCATCCTTGGTGCAGTACGGGTGAATGCGGAACCGACCACATCCGTACTCCGGGGGGACCGGAAAACAGCCGCCGTTGACAGGCGCCCAGGGGTGCGCCTGCCCGAGGAGTAGTCGTTCGATGAGCGAGCACCGTCGCAAACCGCCGCAGCCGCAGGGAGGCGGACGTGCCGCGGCCCGACGCGGCCAGGCCGGCTCGTCCTCCGGCCGCCGAGCGGCACCGCGAGGCGCCACCGGATCTCCCGCCGACTCGTACGGGTCGGATTCCGCTGGTTCGGGTGGCGAGGAACGTCCGTACGGAGGCCGCGCGGAAGCACGCCGCGCGGCCCAGCGAAGCGGCGGGGGCCGCCGCAGAGCGGCCGAACCCGGTCCTGGCGGCCGGCGCGCGGCTCCCGGCGGCGGGGCGAACGGCCCCGGGCGGGGCCGAGGGCGAGCCGCTCCCCCCGGCAGGAAGCGGTTCATCGACTATCCGCGGGCGGGCAAGTACGGCGCCGGGCGCTGGGTGCCGTCGTGGAAGCTTGTGGCGGGCCTGTTCCTGAGCTTCGTCGGGAGCCTGGTGGCTGTGGCCGGTATCGGGTACGCCATGGTCGGCGTGCCGAAGGTCGACGAGACCGCGACGGCGCAGAACAACGTCTACTACTGGTCCAACAAGTCCGAGATGGTCTCCACCGGCGGTGAGACGAACCGGCAGATCGTCAACCTGTCGCAGATTCCCAAGGCGATGCAGTACGCCGTGGTCTCGCAGGAGAACAAGACGTTCTACACGGACAGTGGAATCGACCCGAAGGGCATCGCCCGCGCCGTGTTCAACATGGCCACCGGTGGCGAGACGCAGGGTGGCTCCACCATCACCCAGCAGTACGTGAAGAACGCGCGGCTGGGAGATCAGTCGCAGACGATCTCGCGCAAGTTCAAGGAGATCTTCATCTCGGTCAAGGTGGGCACCACGGTGTCGAAGGACGACATCATGGCCGGCTACCTGAACTCCGCCTACTACGGGCGCAATGCCTACGGGATTCAGGCCGCGGCCCGCGCCTACTTCAACAAGAACGCCGTCGACCTGAACGAGGGCGAGTGCGCGTTCCTGGCGGCCGTGCTCAAGGGTGCCACCTACTACGACCCCGCGGGTTCGACGTCCATCGACGCGGCGGCCACGCCTGAGGCGAACCAGAAGCGGGCGAGGGTCCAGATGCAGGACACGCTCGACAAAATGGTGCAGTACGGGCATCTGGACGCCGCGACCCGGGCCAAGTACACCAAGCTCCCCGAGTGGAAGAACCCGCGCTTCAATTCCGCGCTGAGCGGCCAGATCGGCTACCTCGTCGACCTCGCCAACTCCTACCTGGTCAACAACAGCGAAAAGACCGGGATCACCGAGGAGAAGCTGCGGCAGGGGGGTCTCTCGATCTACACGACCTTCGACAAGAAGAAGGTCAAGGAGCTCGAGAGCTCGGTGACGAAGGTCTACAAGGCCAACATCAAGCCCGAGAAACGACCGAAGACCGACACTCACGTCCAGTTCGGCGGGGCCTCCGTGGATCCGGCCACCGGCGCGATCAGAGCCTGCTACGGCGGCACGGACGCGACCAAGCACTTCACGAACAACTGCGACGTGACCGGTGCCCAGGTCGGTTCGACGTTCAAGCCGTTCGTGCTCGCCGCCGCGATGAAGTGGGGTGTGCGCGACCCGGATCTCGAAGGGGAGCAGGCCCAGGACGAGCGCACCAAGGTCTCACCGCAAAGCCTGTACAGCGGCAAGAACAAGCTCAAGATCAAGGACTACAAGGGCGACATCTGGCGGAACGAGAAGGGGGAGGAGTGGAATCAGGTCAACGACGGTGATGAGTCGTACGGCGAAGCCCCCAACTACCAGATCGACCTCCGTGAGGCGATGCGGGAGTCGGTGAACTCCGCCTTCGTGCAGCTCGGCATGGATGTCGGACTGGACAAGGTGAAGGAAGCGGCCGAGGACGCCGGCATCCTGGAGGGCAGCCTGACCGGCACCGACTACCCGTCCTTCTCCATCGGCACCTCCCAGCCCAGCGCGATCCGTATGGCGGGTGCCTACGCGACCTTCGCGACCAGCGGCAAGCAGAGTGCTCCCTTCTCCGTCACCAGGGTGACGGACAAGGACGGAGAGGTCTTCAAGCACGAATCGGTCGCCAAGCGGGCCTTCGAACCGGCCGTCGCCGACAACGTCACGGACGTTCTGAAGACGGTGGTCGACAAGGGCACGGGTACCAGCGCTCGACTGTCCGACCGTGAGGTGGCCGGCAAGACCGGTACCACCGACGGCAACCGGTCCGCCTGGTTCGTGGGTTACACCCCTCAGCTGTCGACGGCGATCACGATGTTCCGCTACGACGACAACGAGAAGAACCAGAACCGTGAGTTCCTGAAGATGTTCGGCACGGGTGGCCAGGAGAAGATCCACGGTGCCTCGTTCCCGGCCGAGATCTGGCACGACTACATGGAGCAGGCGTTGAAGGGCACGGACCCGGAGCCGTTCCCGACGCCGGAGCCCATCGGCGAGATCATCAACGATGTCCCGACCCCGACGCCCACTCCCACTCCCACCGAGACCGAGGAGGCGAGCCCGACCCCGAGCCCGACTCCCAGTGAGTCGCAGACGTCGCCGACACCCACGCCCACGGAGACGTGCTTCGGGTTCCGATGCGAAAACGGAGGCTCGGACAACGGCGGCACGGACGGAGGCGTGACCTTGTCACCGACGCCCACGGAAACCGAGACGGACGACGGCGGAAGCAACGGCAACGGCAACGGCAGCGGAGGCATCTTCGGAGGCGCGGACGGGTAGGGCGGCGCCGCCCTGACCCGACGGGAATGCGGTCGGTCCTCGGAACTCCGAGGGCCGACCGCATTTGCCTTTTCCGCGGTGGTAACGGCACCTCGAAGGGCTGGTCGACCTCGGTCTGCTCCCCTTCGGTGACGCAGCGCCCTTGTCGTGGTGTGTCCCTTGTGCCCGGTATGAGCGCCATCGCCGTCAGCTCATATGCACTCTCGCCATCCTCATACCTCCTCCCTCGGCACGTACGGCAGGATGTGCCCCATGCCCAGTGCAGAGACGACGCCCACGAGCGTGCACGAGCCGGACCCCGTGCGGCCGACCGAGGAGGACGAGGTCGCCGCGCGCGGGAGTGAGCTGATCGGCGGCCCCATCGGACGGCGCGCGCTGCTCGGGACGTCCTGGTGGACTCCCGTGCGGATCGTCGCGCTCGTCGCGATCGGCATGTTCGCACTCGGGCTGGTCCAGAAGGCGCCCTGCTACAACGGCGCCTGGTTCTTCGGCGCCAGTTCGCAGTACACGCATGCCTGCTACTCGGACATCCCGCACCTCTACCAGGGCCGTGGCTTCGCCGACGGGCTTGTGCCGTACTTCGACAAGCTCGCCGGCGACATGCAGTACCTGGAGTACCCGGTGCTGACCGGTGTGTTCATGGAGGTCGCCTCCTGGCTCACGCCGGGCAGCGGCAGCATCCAGGACCAGGAGCAGTGGTACTGGATGGTCAACGCCGGGATGCTCATGGCCTGTGCGGCCGTCATCGCGGTCTGTGTGACCCGCACGCACACCCGGCGCCCCTGGGACGGTCTGCTGGTCGCCCTGGCGCCCGCCTTCGCACTGACGGCGACCATCAACTGGGATCTGCTGGCCGTCGCCCTGACGGCCGCCGCGATGCTGATGTGGTCCCGTGGCCGTTCCGTCGCCTTCGGCATCCTGCTGGGGCTCGCCACGGCCGCGAAGCTCTACCCCGTCTTCCTGCTCGGCCCGCTGTTCGTCCTGTGCTGGCGTGCGGGCAAGTGGCGTGAGTTCGGCAAGGCGCTGGGCGGCACGGTCGTGGCCTGGCTGGTCGTGAACCTTCCGGTGATGCTCCTCGCCTGGGACGGGTGGTCGCAGTTCTACCGGTTCAGCCAGGAGCGCGGCGTCGACTTCGGCTCGTTCTGGCTGATCCTGGCCCAGAACTCCAACGACCCGTTGACCACCGAGACGGTCAACACACTGGCCACGCTGCTCATGCTGCTGTGCTGTGCCGGCGTCGCCGCGCTCACGCTCACCGCTCCGCGGCGCCCGCGCTTCGCCCAGCTGGCGTTCCTGATCGTCGCGGCCTTCATCCTCACCAACAAGGTCTACTCACCGCAGTACGTCCTGTGGCTGGTGCCGCTGGCCGTGCTGGCCCGGCCGCGGTGGCGGGACATCCTGATCTGGCAGGCGTGCGAGGTGGCGTACTTCCTGGGCATCTGGACGTACCTCGCGTACACGACCAGCGGGGACGCCCACAAGGGACTGCCCCCGGACGGCTACCACTGGGCCATCGGCGTCCATCTGCTGGGGACGCTGTACCTGTGTGCCGTCGTGGTGCGGGACATCCTCATGCCGGACCGTGATCCGGTACGCAGGGCAGGCGAGGACGACCCGTCGGGCGGCGTCCTCGACAGGGCGGAGGACGTGTTCGTACTCGGCGCCGCAGCCCATCCACCGCGGCACGCGGCCCACTTCGAGGGGCCAGAGGTGGAGTGGGGCGGCCGGGGAGCCACGGGAAGTTCGCTCTGAGCGAACAGGACGTGGAAAGGGCACGTCGGAGGCCGTACGCAGAGAGCCGTACCCGGAAAGGCCTCCACGGAAAAGGCCGTACACGGAGGAGTCCGTGTACGGCCTTTCGTCGCTCGGGCGTTGCCGACGGGTGGTCGCTCGGCGGCCCGGCGACCGTGGTTCAGCGATCGACGATGCGGTCGAACTGCGTGGTGGTGTGGCGCAGATGGGCCACCAGCTCGTCGCCGACCTTCGGCTCGGGGGCGTCCGCCGGGACGAACAGGATCGAGACCTGCATGTGCGGAGGCTCCGCGAACCAGCGCTGCTTGCCGCCCCACACGAAGGGAGAAAGGTTCCGGTTGACCGTGGCGAGGCCGGCGCGGGCGACGCCCTTGGCGCGCGGCATGACGCCGTGCAGGGCCTTCGGCGCCTCCAGGCCCACCCCGTGCGACGTTCCGCCAGCCACGACCACCAGGAAGCCGTCCGAGGCCGCCTTCTGCTGCCGGTAGCCGAAGCGGTCGCCCTTGGAGACGCGCGTGACATCCAGGACGGCGCCGCGGTACTCGGTGGCGTCGTGGTCCCCCAGCCACAGCCGGGTGCCGATACGCGCGCGGAAGCGGGTCTGCGGGAACTGCTGCTGGAGACGGGCGAGTTCCTCGGCCTTGAGGTGGCTGACGAACATCGTGTGCAGCGGCAGCCGGGCCGCGCGCAGCCGGTCCATCCAGCCGATGACCTCCTCGACGGCGTCGGAGCCGTCGGTGCGGTCCAGCGGCAGGTGGATGGCGAAGCCCTCCAGGCGCACGTTCTCGATGGCGGCGTGCAGCTGCGCCAGGTCACGCTCGCTGATGCCGTGCCGCTTCATCGAGGACATCACCTCGATGACCACACGGGCGCCCACGAGGCCGTACACGCCGTCCACGGACGACACCGAGCGGATGACCCGGTCGGGAAGCGGAACCGGCTCCTCGCCGCGCCTGTACGGCGTCAGCACCAGCAGATCACCGCCGAACCAGTCCTTGATGCGCGCGGCCTCGTACGTCGTGCCCACGGCGAGGACGTCGGAGCCCATCCGGGTGGCCTCCTCCGCGAGGCGCTCGTGCCCGAACCCGTAGCCGTTGCCCTTGCAGACCGGAACGAGGGCCGGGAACTGCTCCTGCACGTGCTTGTGGTGCGCCCGCCAGCGCGCGGTGTCGACGTAGAGCGTGAGCGCCATGGCCGGACCTGGAACCTTTCTCGTGGCTGCGGTGTATCAGAGATATGGAAGCTATCGACGGTGCAGCTATGGACGTTATCGAAGCAGAGAACGCGAGGTCAGCGACGCGACATGTAGATGTCGAGCGCCTTGTGGAGCAGCTTGTTGAGCGGGAAGTCCCACTCGCCGAGGTATTCGGCGGCCTGCCCACCCGTGCCCACCTTGAACTGGATCAGGCCGAAGAGGTGGTCGGTCTCGTCCAGAGAGTCGGAGATGCCGCGCAGGTCGTAGACGGTGGCGCCGAGCGCGTAGGCGTCGCGCAGCATGCGCCACTGCATCGCGTTCGAGGGCCGGACCTCACGGCCGATGTTGTCCGAGGCGCCGTAGGAGTACCAGACGTGGCCGCCCACGATCAGCATCGTCGCCGCCGAGAGGTTCACACCGTTGTGGCGGGCGAAGTACAGCCGCATGCGGTTGGGGTCCTCGGTGTTGAGGGCCGTCCACATGCGCTGGAAGTACGACAGCGGGCGCGGCCGGAAGTGGTCGCGCACGGCGGTGATCTCGTACAGCCGCTGCCATTCCTCGAGGTCCTGGTAACCGCCCTGGACGACCTCGACGCCAGCCTTCTCGGCCTTCTTGATGTTGCGTCGCCACAGCTGGTTGAAGTTCTTGTGGACCTCCTCCAGGGACCGGTTGGCCAGCGGCACCTGGTAGACGTAGCGGGGCTGGACGTCGCCGAAGCCGGCCCCGCCGTCCTCGCCCTGCTGCCAGCCCATACGACGCAGCTTGTCGGCCACCTCGAAGGCGCGCGGCTCGATGAAGTCGGCCTCGATGTCGCGCAGCCGCTTCACGTCCGGGTTCTGGATGCCCGCCTTGATGGACGTGGCCTCCCAGCGCCGGATGATCACCGGGGGGCCCATCTTCACGGAGAAAGCGCCCTGCTGCTTCAGGTGCGCGAGCATCGGTTCCAGCCACTCGGTCAGGTTCGGCGCGAACCAGTTGATGACCGGGCCCTCGGGGAGATAGGCGAGGTAGCGCTTGATCTTGGGCAGCTGCCGGTAGAGGACGAGGCCCGCGCCGACGAGTTCACCGCTCCTGTCGAACCAGCCGAGGCTCTCCGAGCGCCATTCCGCCTTGACGTCTGCCCAGGCCGGGACCTGCATGTGGCTCGCCGCAGGCAGGCTCTGGATGTATGCCAGATGCTGCTCGCGACTGATCGTCCTCAGGGTCAGGCTCATTCGGGGCGCTCCTCGGGCTGGTGTGTCCCCATGGGTACAGGGGCTCCGGCTCTCGCGGAAGCCTACTGCGCCTCGGGAGCGCCCCGACTGGGCGTACGGCAGCTCCGTCCCGGCCTCGTGGACCGCCGGGGCGTTCGAAGGTGTTCTATGCGCTGTTCTGCCGGTGTTCGGAGGACGGGCTCCGCGGCCGGTGCGAGGAGGGCGATGTCCCCGGCGTCAGAAGCCGCCGAAGAGCCCGCCGTGCGCCATGCCGAGGAAGAACCCGACTCCGGAGGCCCCGAGGCCCAGGATCAGACCGAACCGTTCACGGGTCGTCACCGAGATCCACTGGCCGTACGCGCCGATCAGGATGCCGACCAGACCGGTCCAGGAGCTGAGCAGATGCAGATGGTGGAACTGGGCCGTGACGAAGGACGTGATGCCCAACACCAGGGTCACCACAAGCAGGGTGTCCTGGAGAGGATGGGATTTTCCGTCCGTGGCGAAGAGGCCTCCGACGGTATTGGGTCGCAATGCCTGTGCCATAGGGCACCTCCTGCGGAAGGCGGCGCATCGTAGCGCCATACACACCCGATGTGTACAGATTGTGGTCGACGGCGGCCGGATTTCAACCGGACGTCGGTGTGCGGGTACTGTGTACCGTCTGCACCGGTGTCTGCCCGGGCCAGCTCGGAGGAACCGCGAGGTCACCCCCGATTGTCAGTGCCCGCCGATACCGTTGCGTACGCATCACGACCCTCCTGCCACGGAACGACCGTGGCCGCTGAGTCCAAAGGAGGTGGGTTCCACATGCGTCACTACGAGGTGATGGTCATCCTCGACCCCGATCTGGAGGAGCGCGCTGTCGCCCCCCTGATCGAGAACTTCCTCTCCGTCGTCCGTGAGGGCAACGGCAAGGTCGAGAAGGTCGACACCTGGGGCCGTCGTCGTCTCTCGTACGAGATCAAGAAGAAGCCTGAGGGCATCTACTCGGTCATCGACCTTCAGGCTGAGCCTGCGGTCGTCAAGGAGCTCGACCGCCAGATGAACCTGAACGAGTCGGTCCTCCGGACCAAGGTCCTCCGCCCCGAGACCCACTGAGCTCTTCCGCTCAGCTGATCTCGGGATTCGAGTAGCAGCAACCAAGCAGCCAGAGCAGCAAACCCGCCGAGAGGTACCCCCATGGCAGGCGAGACCGTCATCACGGTCGTCGGCAACCTTGTCGATGACCCCGAGCTGCGCTTCACCCCCTCCGGTGCGGCGGTCGCGAAGTTCCGTGTCGCGTCCACCCCCCGCACCTTCGACCGTCAGACGAACGAGTGGAAGGACGGCGAGAGCCTGTTCCTGACCTGCTCGGTCTGGCGTCAGGCGGCGGAGAACGTCGCGGAGTCGCTCCAGCGAGGCATGCGCGTCATCGTGCAGGGCCGGCTGAAGCAGCGGTCCTACGAGGACCGCGAGGGCGTCAAGCGCACGGTCTACGAACTGGACGTCGAGGAAGTCGGCGCCAGCCTGCGTAACGCCACGGCCAAGGTCACAAAGACCTCCGGTGGCGCTCGCGGTGGCCAGGGTGGTTACAGCGGCGGTGGCGGCGGCCAGGGTGGCGGCGGCTGGGGTGGAAACTCCGGCGGCGGCCAGCAGGGCGGCGGTGCTCCCGCCGACGACCCGTGGGCGACCGGCGCTCCCGCCGGTGGCCAGCAGGGCGGCGGCGGTGGCGGCGGCTGGGGTGGAAACTCCGGCGGCGGCCAGCAGGGCGGCGGCTACTCGGACGAACCCCCCTTCTAGGCCCCCGGGCCGAGGGCGGGTCGTACCCAAACTTCTTGATCACACAGGAGAAACACCATGGCGAAGCCGCCTGTGCGCAAGCCGAAGAAGAAGGTCTGCGCATTCTGCAAGGACAAGGTCACGTACGTGGACTACAAGGACACGAACATGCTGCGGAAGTTCATTTCCGACCGCGGCAAGATCCGTGCCCGCCGCGTGACCGGCAACTGCACGCAGCACCAGCGTGACGTCGCCACGGCCGTGAAGAACAGCCGTGAGATGGCGCTGCTGCCCTACACCTCCACCGCGCGATAAGGGAAGGGTGACCGACTAATGAAGATCATCCTCACCCACGAGGTCTCCGGCCTCGGTGCCGCGGGCGACGTCGTCGACGTCAAGGACGGTTACGCTCGCAACTACCTGATCCCGCGGAAGTTCGCTATCCGCTGGACCAAGGGTGGCGAGAAGGACGTCGAGCAGATCCGTCGTGCTCGCAAGATCCACGAGATCCAGACCATCGAGCAGGCCAACCAGGTCAAGGGCCAGCTCGAGGCCGTCAAGGTCCGTCTGGCCGTTCGCTCCGGCGACGCCGGCCGTCTCTTCGGTTCCGTCACCCCGGCCGACATCGCCTCGGCGATCAAGGCTGCCGGTGGCCCCGAGGTCGACAAGCGTCGCATCGAGCTCGGCACGCCGATCAAGACCCTGGGCGCCCACGAGACGTCCGTGCGTCTGCACCCCGAGGTTGCCGCCAAGGTCAACATCGAGGTCGTCGCGGCCTGATCGCTGCGTGGCTGCCTTTGGCTAGCACAGCTGAATGAGCTGAATGAAGGGGCCGTACCCACCCGGGTACGGCCCCTTCATTGCGCGGCGAACCGATCGCGGCCGTTGGCCTTCGCGGTCCGGTGAACGGATCCCGGCAGTTGGCCATCGCGGTCGTTTCACGTGAAACACGCTGTTTCACGTGAAACAGTCAGCGCGTCGCCCCCGTCACGATCCAGCGACCCGAGCGGGTGCGTCCCCAGAGCGTCAGCATGCGTACGGTCATCATCAGCGTCATGGCTGCCCAGACAGCGGTCAGGCCGCCACCGAGTACGGGGACGAGCAGCGCCACCGGCGTGAACACCACCAGGGTGAGCACCATGGCCCAGGCGAGATAGGGGCCGTCGCCGGCTCCCATCAGGACACCGTCCAGGACGAAGACGACACCGCAGATCGGCTGGGAGAGCGCGACCACGAGAAGGGCGGGAAGGGCGGTGTCCTTCACGACCGGATCGCTGGTGAACAGCGGCAGGAAAAGCGGGCGGGCGATCACCACGAGCAGTCCGAGAACCACGCCGGCTGCGATGCCCCACTCCACCATGCGGCGGCAGGCGGCTCGGGCGCCTTCCGCGTCGCCGGCACCGAGATAGCGCCCGATGATGGCCTGTCCGGCGATGGCTATGGCATCCAGCGCGAAGGCAAGCAGGCTCCAGAGCGACAGGATGATCTGGTGTGCCGCGATGTCGGCGTCTCCGAGGCGGGCTGCGACAGCCGTGGCGATCAACAGGATGGCCCGCAGTGAGAGCGTGCGGACCAGCAGGGGCACTCCGGCCTGAGCGGAAGCCCTTATCCCCGCCGCATGGGGACGCAGAGAGGCACCGTGCTCACGTGCGCCGCGGACGACCACGACGAGATAGATCGCGGCCATGCCGAACTGGGCGATGACGGTTCCCCAGGCGGAGCCTGCGATGCCGAGGTCGGCGCCGTAGACAAGAACCACGTTGAGGGCCGCGTTGGCGATGAAGCCCGCGACAGCGACATAGAGCGGAGTTCTGGTGTTCTGGAGACCGCGCAGGATGCCGGTGGCGGCGAGCACGACGAGCATGGCGGGTATGCCGAGCGCCGAGATCCGTAGGTAGGTGATGGCGTAGGGGGCTGCGGTGTCCGAGGCGCCGAAGAGTTCCACGAGGAACGGCGCTGTGGGGAGGACGACCGCGACGACGGCGGCGCCCAGGAGGATGGCCAGCCAGATGCCGTCCATGCCCTGCCGTATCGCCGCTGGGAGGTCGTTGGCCCCGACACGTCGGGCAACGGCCGCTGTGGTGGCGTAGGCGAGGAAGACGAAGACGCTGACCGCTGTCATGAGGAGGGCCGAAGCGACACCGAGCCCGGCGAGCTGAGCCGTGCCGAGATGGCCGACGATCGCGCTGTCGGCCATGACGAACAGGGGCTCAGCGACGAGCGCGCCGAAGGCCGGTACGGCCAGTGAGACGATCTCTCGATCGTGCTGTCGCCGAGCGGCCTTGGGCGTCGCGGGGGCCTGTGTCATGGCCATCAATCTAATCGTCCACAGGTAAGAGATGCAACTGTGCTGTGACCCTTACTGGCGGTCTCGTGCCGTGTGCTTTCGCGCACCGTTCGAAGCGATCTTGGTCCGACTGGGGAAGTTTTTCTTCTGCACAGCCGGTGGATGGCAAAGTGGCTGGTCAGAAGGTGTTTCTGGGAATCGTCCGAAGCTTGTTCACAGGGCTGTCCACCGTGTCGTGCACAGGTTTTGCCGAGTTCTCCACAGCATCCGGGGCGTCGTCCACATGGCCTGTGGATAACCAGATTGGCTGACGGTGCCCGCGGGCCTACCGTGGTCCGGCGCCCACTCCGTCCGTCGGCCGTGGAAACGTCACAAAACCGACGTGCCAGAACCGGAGTTGGGCGTCTTATTTGTCAGTGGCGTGCCGTAGAACTGAGGGGCACGGCGAGGTCCGCTCGGCGGACGGGAGGAGGTGGCTCGGTGAGCATTTCCGAGCCCTTGGACGACCCGTGGGCCGACAGCGGCCCCAGTGATCGTCTGCCCGCCTCCCGTCGCCGTAGTGATGGCGGCCGGGGACGCGACGAGCAGCATGATCGCGGCCGGGACACCGGTGAGTGGGACGGCGGAGGTTCGGCCTTCGAGCGGGTCCCGCCGCAGGACCTCGACGCCGAGCAGTCCGTCCTCGGCGGCATGCTTCTGTCCAAGGACGCCATCGCCGACGTGGTCGAGGTCCTCAAGGGCCATGACTTCTACAAGCCCGCGCACGAGACGATCTTCCAGGCGATCCTCGACGTCTATGCCAAGGGTGAGCCGGCCGACCCGATCACCATCGCCGCCGAGCTCACCAAGCGCGGCGAGATCAACAAGGTCGGCGGCGCCTCGTATCTGCACACCCTGGTCCAGACGGTGCCGACGGCGGCCAACGCCGAGTACTACGCGGAGATCGTGCACGAGCGGGCCGTGCTGCGCCGCCTGGTCGAGGCAGGCACCCGCATCACACAGATGGGATACGCGGCCGACGACGACGTCGACGAGATCGTCAACCGCGCCCAGGCCGAGATCTACGCGGTCACCGAGCAGCGCACCAGTGAGGACTATCTGCCGCTGGGCGACATCATGGAGGGCGCGCTCGACGAGATCGAGGCCATCGGCTCCCGCAGCGGAGAGATGACCGGTGTCCCCACGGGGTTCACGGACTTCGACTCGCTCACCAACGGCCTGCACCCGGGCCAGATGATCGTCATCGCCGCGCGACCCGCGATGGGTAAGTCGACCCTCGCACTGGACTTCGCCAGAGCCGCGTCGATCAAGAACAATCTGCCGAGCGTCATCTTCTCCCTTGAAATGGGGCGCAACGAGATCGCGATGCGTCTGCTGTCCGCCGAGGCACGGGTCGCTCTGCACCACATGCGCTCGGGCACGATGACGGACGAGGACTGGACGCGGCTGGCCCGCCGGATGCCGGACGTCTCGGCCGCCCCGCTCTACATCGACGACTCCCCGAACCTGTCGATGATGGAGATCCGCGCCAAGTGCCGCCGACTGAAGCAGCGCAACGACCTCAGGCTCGTCGTCATCGACTACCTCCAGCTGATGCAGTCCGGTGGCTCCAAGCGCGCCGAGAGCCGTCAGCAGGAGGTCTCGGACATGTCCCGTAACCTCAAGCTGCTCGCCAAGGAGCTTGAGCTTCCGGTCATCGCGCTCTCCCAGCTGAACCGTGGTCCCGAGCAGCGGACGGACAAGAAGCCGATGGTCTCCGACCTGCGTGAGTCGGGTTCCATCGAGCAGGACGCCGACATGGTCATCCTGCTGCACCGCGAGGACGCCTACGAGAAGGAGTCCCCCCGTGCCGGCGAGGCGGACCTGATCGTGGCCAAGCACCGTAACGGTCCGACGGCGACGATCACGGTGGCCTTCCAGGGCCACTACTCGCGGTTCGTGGACATGGCGCAGACCTGATCCGGCGGTCGGGTCGTGTGACGGGCGTTCAGCGCCTGGTCTCGTACCTGGTCAGGATCACGCCGCAGGGAAACGTCCGCGTCTCCACCAGGTTCAGGTTCACCCAGCTGTCCAGCGCGGTGAAGAACGGTGTGCCGCTGCCCACCAGGACCGGCGCGGTGGCCAGCACGTACTCGTCGACCAGTCCGGCACGCACGGCCGCCCCGGCGAGCGTCGCGCCGGCGATTTCCATCGGGCCGCCGTCCTCGGCCTTGAGCCGGGTGATCTCGGCGACCGCGTCGCCGGTGACCAGGCGGGTGTTCCAGTCGACTTTGTCGATCGTCGAGGAGAACACCACCTTCGACATGTCCCGCCAGCGGCGCGCGAAGGCGATCTCCGCCGGGGTGGCGTTGGGCTGCTGGTCGCCGGTCGGCCAGTAGGAGCTCATCGTCTGCCACAGCTTGCGCCCGTACAGCGACACGTCGGTCTCGTGCAGCTGGTCGGACCAGAACTGGAACAGCTCGTCGCTCGGCACGCTCCAGCCGATGTCGTCGCCGGGCGCCGCGATGTAGCCGTCCAGGGTCACGTTCATGCCGTAGATCAGTTTTCGCATGGCGCCAGCCTTCCGTGAGTCGGTCTCACGCGTACAGACCGACGCGGCGGGAAACTCATCGGTGCGCCATCTGAGGGCGCAGGCACAGCAGAGAACCAGCAGGTGCGCTCGACTCCCGAGTGGCCTCCGGGGTGGACTGGGGGCATGACGACATCTCAGGATGAGCTGCTGCCCGCCACGCGCCGGGCGCTGCTGCACCGCATCGCCGTGGCCCAGGCCGAAGGGCGCGCACCCTCACTGGTGGCCGCGGTCGTGCGGAACGGACGGACCGTGTGGCACGGCTCGCGTACCTCGGTCGACGGGCATGGACCGGACGAGAACGTCCAGTACCGCATCGGCTCGATCACCAAGACCTTCACCGCCGTTCTTGTCCTGCGACTGCGCGACGAGGGCCTGCTCGCGCTCGGTGACCCGCTGGAGAAGCATCTGCCCGGCACCGGGGCGGGGGAGGCCACCATTGCCCAACTGCTCTCGCACACCAGTGGGCTGGCGGCCGAGTCACCCGCGCCGTGGTGGGAGCGGACTTCCGGTTCCCTTCGGCCCGAGCTGTCCGACGTCCTGGGTGAAGAGCCCTTCCTGCATCCGTCCGGCAGCCGGTTCCACTACTCGAACCCCGGCTACACGTTGCTGGGCGCGCTGGTCGAGAAGCTGCGGAAGGCTCCGTGGGAGGACGTACTCCGAGGTGAAGTGCTCGAACCCCTGGGGCTGAGCCGTACGAGTACGCGACCGCAGGCGCCGCATGCCGGAGGGTGGGCCGTGCATCCCTGGGCCGATGTGATGCTGGCCGAGCCGGTCGAGGATCTCGGACGCATGGCGTCGGCCGGTCAACTCTGGTCGACGACTGCCGACTTGGCCAGGTTTGCGGCCTTCCTGATCCAGGGAGACGACCGTGTGCTGAGCGCTGATTCGCTGCGAGAGATGAGGACGCCCGCGGCTCCGCAGGAGGCGGCGGATGTGGCGAGCGGCTACGCCTATTGCCTCGGCCTGGAGATCCGACGCCAGGACGGCAGGATCCTGCTCGGACACTCGGGGTCCTTGCCCGGCTTCCTGGCATCCCTCACCGTCAGCCTGGACGACGATCTCGCCGCCGTGGCCCTGGCCAACTGCACGTCCGGCCCCCTGCTGTTCACGGTCGCCGCCGACCTAGTTCGCATCGTCGCCGAGGCCGAGCCACGGATTCCCGAGCCGTGGCGGCCGATGCCGGAGGTCGACGCAGCCGTTCTGGAGCTGGCCGGGCAGTGGTACTGGGGAACGCATGCCTTCGCGCTGCGGCTGAGGGCCGATGGACTGGTCTCTCTGGAGCCGTTGTCCGGCAAGGGCCGCGGTTCCCGGTTCCGTTCCAACGGTGACGGCACCTGGACGGGGCTGGAGGGCTACTACGCCGGAGAGCTCCTGAAGGCCGTACGGCGGGCTGACGGGACCTTGGACCATCTGGACCTCGGGTCGTTCGTGTTCACGCGTCAGCCGTACGACGAGGGGGCGGCCGTGCCGGGTGGAGTGGATCCCGACGGGTGGCGGGGGATCGGCTCGGCCTGACCGGCCGACGAGCGGAGCGCCTGTTTCACGTGAAACAGGCGCTCCGGCGTTTCACAGTTCGAGCTTGAAGCCCACGTGTGAGGCCGTGAAGCCAAGCCGCTCATAGAAGCGGCGAGCGTCCGTACGGCTCATGTCGGACGTCAGCTGAACCAATTGGCAGTCCAGGCGCCGGGATTCATCGATCGCCCACTCGATGAGCTGTGTCCCCAGACCACTGCCGCGTTCGTCGGCGTGGATGCGCACGCTCTCGATGATCGACCTGGTGGCGCCCCGCCGGGACAGCCCGGGAATGACCGTGAGCTGGAGCGTGCCGATGACACGGCCTTCACGCGCGGCTACGACCATGTGCTGGTTCGGGTCGCTGCTGAGCCGCTCGAACGCGGCGAGGTAGGGCGTCAGGTCGTCCGGTGACTCTCGCCGGGCGCCCAGCGGATCGTCGGCGAGCATGCCGACGATCGCGGGGATGTCATCGGTGACAGCGGGGCGTATTTCAAGGTCTCCCATGCCCGCACCCTATGCGGGCGTCGGCAGCGACTCCACGACCCGGACCAGGGGGGCCAGCTCAGGACTCTTGGCAGCTACGTCCAGCGCTTCGCGCAGCGCCGTGTCGTTGGTCGGGCGGGCCTCTTCCAGGAGTTGGAGGCCTGCTTCGGTGACGTCGGTGTAGATGCCGCGGCGGTCGGTGGGGCAGAGGTAGCGGGAGAGCAGCCCGCGGTCCTCCAGGCGGGTCACGAGTCTGGTGGTGGCGCTCTGGCTGAGGACGACGGCGTCGGCGACCTGCTTCATCTGGAGGTGGCCGCCTTCTCCGTTGTGCTGGCGGCTGAGGACGTCGAGCAGGGAGTACTCGCGCACGCTCAGATCGTGCCCGGTCTGTAGGGCGCGCTCGATGTGCGTCTCGATCCTGCCGTGCAGCAGAGAGAGGGCGCACCAGCCCTGGGCGAGGGCGGTGAGTGCGGGGTCTGTCGCTGTCATGGCGTGTTTCCTCCGTCCCGAAGCGGCTGAAGGCAGGGTAGAGCGGGATCGCAATAGCCTGCGTTTGCAAGTATGCCGCGCATGCAAGTATTGTCTTCAAACGTAAAGCGCTCCTGCAATCTTCCGGAAGGTGCTACCTCTCCATGCCTCTCGCGCTTCTGGCCCTCGCGATCGGGGCCTTCGGAATCGGAACGACCGAGTTCGTGATCATGGGCTTGCTGCCCGAGGTCGCGAGTGACTTCGGGGTCTCCATCCCCACCGCGGGGTTCCTGGTGACCGGCTACGCCCTCGGCGTGGTCCTCGGCGCTCCGCTGATGACCGTGCTCGGCACCAAGATCTCCCGCAAGCGGATGCTGATGCTGCTGATGGGACTCTTCATCGTCGGCAACCTGTTGTCGGCCGTCGCCCCCGCGTTCGCGGTGATGCTGATCGGCCGTGTGGTCGCCTCACTCGCCCACGGTGCCTTCTTCGGCATCGGTTCGGTCGTCGCGGCCGAACTGGTCGCCCCGGACAAGAAGGCCGGCGCCATCGCGATGATGTTCACCGGCCTGACCGTGGCCAATGTCGTCGGCGTCCCGCTCGGCACGTTCGTCGGGCAGTCCGCGGGCTGGCGCGTGACCTTCGGCATCGTCGCCGCTCTCGGCGTCATCGGCCTGGTCGGCATCGCCAAGCTCGTCCCCGACCTGCCCAAGCCGCAGGGCGTGCGACTGCGTCACGAAGTGGCCGCGTTCAAGAACGCCCAGGTCCTGCTGGCCATGGCGATGACCGTCCTCGGCTTCGGCGGCGTCTTCGCGGCCATCACCTACATCGCACCGATGATGACCCACGTCGCCGGCTTCGCCGACGGCTCCGTCACCTGGCTGCTGGTCCTCTTCGGGCTCGGCATGGTCGGCGGCAACCTGATCGGCGGCAAGTACGCCGACCGCGCCCTGATGCCCATGCTGTACGTCTCCCTGGGCTCCCTCGCCGTCGTGCTGGCGCTCTTCACGCTCACGGCGCACAACAAGGTCCTGGCGGCCGTCACCATCGCGCTGATCGGTGCCCTGGGCTTCGCCACCGTCCCGCCGCTCCAAAAGCGCGTCCTCGACCAGGCCCACGGCGCCCCGACGCTGGCCTCGGCCGTGAACATCGGCGCCTTCAACCTCGGCAACGCCCTTTCCGCCTGGCTCGGCGGCCTCGTCATCGCCGCCGGCTTCGGCTACACGTCGCCCAACTGGGTCGGCGCAGCCCTGGCCGCCGCCGCGCTGCTGCTCGCGATCCTCTCGGCCGCACTGGAGCGCCGCGACGGAGCCGCCTCGCGCACGGTCGTCACGGCCGCTACGCCCGCCGAACAGCGGACCGCCGTACACCACTGAGCCGTTCCGAGTGCGGGGTCAGGGCCGCCCTCGCACCTTCGGCTCCGTGACAGTCCACCGCAGCACTGCACGGCTGCACCCAGCTTCAACCGCAAGGAGAACCCCATGAGCACCGTCACCGCAGTCGCCCCCCTGACTACCCAGGACGCCGATGCCCTCGTCGCGGCCGCGCACCGTGCGGCCGAGGAGGCCGGAGTGAGGGTCAGCGTCACGGTCCTGGACGCCGGAGGCCAGCTGCTCGCCTTCCGGCGTGACGACCGGGCCGTGCTGATCTCCGGGGAGACCAGCACCCGCAAGGCCTACACCTCACTCCAGCTCGACACCCCGACCGCCGACCTCGTCGACGCGGTACAGCCCGGTGGGCTCTTCCACACCCTGCCCACGGCGCTCGATCGACCGCTGCTCTTCATCGCGGGTGGCGCCCCGATCCACCGGGACGGCCGGCTGATCGGCGCCATCGGTGTCGGCGGCGGGGCGCCGGAGCAGGACCACCGGTTCGCGACGACCGCGATCGAGGCCCTCGCCTGACGGCGCTGCGCCACGACGACACGACGAAACGCCGGTCCCGTCGGGGACCGGCGTTTCGTCGCGGGCCGCAGCTCAGCGGGTTCAGCCCGCCGCCACCGTCAGCGGAGCGAAGCGCCGGGTCCAGTCGCCGGGGAGTTCCGAGATGCCGTACGTCATGACGGAGTTGTAGGCGACGGATGCCAGCCCGTGTTCCTTCGCCCAGGTCAGCAGCTCTTCGTGGCGCACATCGATGTCGGTGCGCAACGGGCGATCGGTATGGGCCGCGAGGGAGGCGATGAGCGCCTTCGCGGCCTCGGTGTCGCGGGCGATCAGCGGACCCACGACCTGGGTGTTCATGTTGGGCCAGGCACCCGCGTAGCCGATGATCCGGCCGCTCTCCTCGGCGACGCGCAGCTGGTCGGCGAAAGCGGGCAGCCGCGTGATGATGTGCATGCGATCGGTGCCGAAGACTTCCTCGTCGAGCCGCATGATGGCGCTGAGGTCCTCGGCGGTGGCCGCGCGGGTGGCGACCGCGGATGCCGAGCTGTCCGGTACGAAGTGCCCGCGGAGCATCTCCGCCCGTCCGGTGACCTTGAAACCGAGCTCCTCGTAGAGCGGTTGGCCGAACGGAGTCGCGTGCAGCGTCAGCGGTGTCGTGCCCATCGCGTCGACGACGTGGCGCATCAGCCGGCGGCCGACGCCCTGTCGGGCATGCCGCTCGGCCACGAGAACCATGCCGATGGCTCCCAGCGCCGGACGCCCCTGTGGGCCGTACTCCGTGACGACACAGGCGCTGATGAGCCCGCCCTCGGGGTCATCGATGCCGTATCCCTTCCCGGCTGTGAGGAGAAACCCCCACTTGTGTTCCTCGCGGGGCCAACCCCGGTCCTCGGACAGGTCGGCGCAGGCGGCGAGGTCGCGAGGCGTCAGACGACGGATGGGCAGAGCGGCGAGGGAAGGAGTCGGCACGCAGGTCAGGCTGTCTGACAACCGCCCTGGTCGTCCACCTCTTTCCAGGGAGACGTACGAGCTTTTGGCCATGTCATGGCTCAGCCCACAGGGGGCCGACAGGCGCTGGGTGTTTCACGTGAAACATGGGCGAACGACCAGCATCCATTGAAGGGGCCGAGATATCTCCCCCACGGTTCGGCCGCACACGCCAATAGCCTCGTGTGGCATGGCGAGACTTCACCTCTTCGATCTGGACGGCACACTTCTGCATGGCACGTCCGCACCCGTGGAGATCTCACGACAGCTCGGACTGGAAGCGGAAACCGTCGCGCTCGATCGGGAGATCTCGGCGGGGTTGATCGGCCCTCCGGAGTACGCGCAGCGGGTGCACGCGCTCTGGGCCGATCTCACCGAGGCTCATGTGGCCGCCGCTTTCGAGGCCGCTCCGTGGCTGACGCGGATTCGGGAGGTCTGGGCGGAGATCAGGGGGCAGGGCGAGTACTGCGCCGTTGTCTCGCTCTCCCCGTCCTTCTTCGTCGAGCGGCTCACCGGATGGGGTGCGCATGTGGCACACGGTTCGCTCTTTCCTTCCGTGCCGTTCACCGAGCCCGTCGATCCGGCGGGAGTTCTCAGCGCCGAGGCCAAGGTTCGCATCGCCGATCGGCTCTGCGCGGAGTTCGGGATGACTCGGGGCGAATGCGTCGCCTATGGCGACTCGTTGTCCGACAAGGACCTGTTCGGCGCGGTCCCGGTGTCCGTCGCGGTCAATGCGGACCGTCATCTGGCCGGGCTCGCGACCCATACCTACATGGGGATGGATCTGTGGGAAGCCTATGAATTGGTACGCGGCGGCCGGTAATTGAAGGAATTGGCCGTTCATCCCCTCGCCCATTTGGTGAGCAAGCAAGGGGGGACTTGTGATCGGGGCGACGGCCGGTATGGTCGACTCCGGTTCGTTTCCGAGCTGTGATGCAGACGTTGGGCGCGGACCTGGGAGCAAGGCAAGGCAGCGTAGTGGGACGGAGAGATCGAAGACCCCCATTCGCGGTTATGGAGCCCGGGAGCCGAGGCGCGGTGGGAGGCTGCGGTGTGAGTACTGCGGTCAATGTCACACTCTCGCCTTACTTGTCCGTACCGGGTGTGAATAAGGGTTCAATGTGGGCGTATTGGATAGCGGCTACGAACGGGGAACGCAAGCCGTCGCGGGGTAAGCAGGCACCTTCCGATTGAGGAGGTGCGGGGACCGACCGAAAGATGTTCGAGGCGAGGCACATCATGGACGCTCCGGCCACCACGTCGGCCGATGACGGCACTTCCGGCGGCGGGAGCGGCTGGTTCACCCCGCGCAAGCAGCCGGCGACGACTCCGGGCAGCGAACAGGAGGCAGCCGAGGGCCGGCGCTTGGCCGCGATGCGCCCCGTGGGCAGGACCGCGAGTGCCGATGGCAGCGCCCCGCCCCAGGACAGTGCCTACGGCCCCGGCGCGCACCATGCGAGTGGCGGGGCAAGGGAGCCACACCGAGGGGCACCGGCACCGACGGCCGCCCCAGAATCCCCTCCGATACCGACGCCTCACCCGGCCCCGACACTTCCTCCGTTCGCGGCATCGACCCCGGAATCACCCCCGTCGGGCCACATACCCCCCTCGCACCCGGCGTCCTCATCCTCGGCTCCCCGCCAGGCACCGCACACCGGCGCTCAGGCCGCGTCAGGGCACCCCCATCCGGCGGGCGCCACGCCCTTCACGCGCTCTGCCACGCTCGCGCCGCCAACTTCCCTCGCCGAGCCCGCCCCGCAGCCGCACATCCCGGCTCAGCGCCCCGCACCGACCCAACCCGCGTCTCCTGACGCCGTTCTGATCCGCCGGACGATGTCCGAGATCGCCTCCGTCTCCGACAAGGTCACGTCGTACTTCTACGCGCTGCTCTTCGTACGCCACCCCGACCTGCGCTCCTTGTTCCCGGCCGCCATGGACACCCAGCGCGACCGGCTGCTCAAGGCGCTGCTCACGGCTGCCGAGCACATCGACAACACGCCGGTCCTCGTGGACTACCTCCAGAACCTGGGTCGCGGTCACCGCAAGTACGGCACGCGTCCGGAGCACTACCCGGCCGTCGGTGAGTGCCTCATCGGCGCGCTGAGCAAGTACGCCGCCGACATCTGGGACGGGGAGACAGAGGCCGCCTGGATCCGGACGTACACGACGATCTCGCAGGTGATGATCGACGCGGCGGCAGCGGACGAACTGCGCGCGCCTGCCTGGTGGTACGCGGAGGTGGTGGCGCACGAACTCAGAACCGCGGACATCGCGGTCGTCACCGTCCGGCCCGACCAGCCCTATCCCTTCCTCGCCGGGCAGTACACAAGCGTGGAGACGCCCTGGTGGCCCAGGATCTGGCGGCACTACTCCTTCGCCTCGGCGCCCCGGTCCGACGGTCTGCTGACGTTCCATGTGAAGGCCGTGCCGGCCGGCTGGGTCTCCAACGCCTTGGTGCACCGCGCCCGGCCGGGAGACATCATCCGTCTCGGCCCGCCGACCGGTTCGATGACCGTGGACCACACGACCGACAGCGGTCTGCTCTGCCTGGGCGGCGGCACGGGCATAGCGCCCATCAAGGCACTGGTGGAGGACGTCGCCGAGCACGGCGAGCGGCGTCAGGTCGAGGTCTTCTACGGCGCCCGCAGCGACCATGACCTGTACGACATCGACACGATGCTCCGGCTCAAGCAGTCCCACCCCTGGCTGGAGGTCCGCCCGGTGGTCGACCGGCACGGGCTGCTCCAGCTTCCGGAAGCCATACGCGAGTACGGGCCCTGGAACGAGTACGACGCCTATGTCTCCGGACCGCCCGGCATGATCCGCAGTGGAGTCGACGTACTGCGAGACCTCGGGGTCCCGTTCGGACGCATACGCCATGACTCGGTGGAGGAACTCGTCGTCGTGAACTGACCTTGCACCGACGGCCAGGGCGCCGTCGGAGGTCAGGCCAGGTCGGGCGCGTGCATGGCGCGGACGCCCTCGATGTTCCCGTCGAGGTAGTGCCTCAGTGACAGCGGTACGAGATGGACGGATGCGATGCCGACCCGCGTGAACGGCACCCGCACGATCTCGTATTCGCCGACGGGTTCGTCCACCTCGGGACCATGTCGCAAGGAGGGGTCCATGGAGCCCAGGTGGCAGACGAAGAAGTGCTGCACCTTCACACCGGTCGCCCCGCCGTCCTCGCCGATGTGCTCGACGGTGTCGACGAAGCAGGGCACCACATCTGTGATCTTGGCGCCGAGTTCCTCGTAGACCTCGCGGTGCAAGGCGTCGACGACGGTCGAGTCCGTCGGTTCGACCCCGCCTCCAGGCGTGAGCCAGTAGGGATCCATGCCTGGCTTGGTGCGCTTGATCAGGATCAGGTCGTCACCGTCCAGCAGAACGGCGCGGGCGGTGCGCTTGACCACGGGTCGGACGGTCATGGGAGAAATGTGGCCCGGCTGGTTCCACGTGAAACATCGCGGGATGTCACTGGGCGAGTTCGTTGTGTGATGTCTGCGAAAGCCCAGTTCAGGACCAGTCGGAAGCCGCTTGCAGCAGCCACTCGTGGGCCCGCGCGATATGCGGCATCGCCAGCGTTCCGGTGCGGACCACCAGGAAGTACGTCCGTAGCGGCGGCACCGGCGGATCGTGCAGGGCGACGACCTTGCCGCGCTCCAACGCGTCCACGCACAGATAGCTGGGCAGTACCGCCAGCCCGGCCCCCGCGACCGTACAGGCGAGGACCGCGCGCAGGTCGGGGACGATCACCGTGCCCGGGTCGGCGGGACGGGAGTCGTAGACGGAAGCCCAGTAGCGGGAGACAAAGGGGAGGGACTCGTGCACCTCCACCACCGGGACCTCCTCCAGTGCGTGCGCTCCCTTGTGGCGCAGCCGCACCGCGCCGATGCGGTCCACCCAGCGGGGGGCCGCGACCAGTACATGCTCCTCGTCGCAGAGCGGAGTCGCCGTGAGCAGTGCGCCGCGCGGACGGGCCGTACAGATGGCCAGATCATGATGTCCGGCGGCCAGCCCCTCCAGGGCCTCCTCGGCGTTGCCGAAGGACGCGCGCAGTGCGAAGCCCTGGCCGTCCTCGCCGGTCAGTTCGGTGAGGGCGGGCAGCGCGCGCTCGGCGGTGAACTCAGGAGGGCCGGCGAGGTGCAGGGTCCGCCGGGAGGACTCGTCGTCGATTCCCGTCTCGGCGATCTCCACCAAGGCGTCGAGATGCGGTGCGGCCTTGTGAGCGAGTTCGTCGCCGATGGTCGTGGGTGTCACGCCGCGGGCCTGCCGTAAGAACAGGGGACGCCCCAACTGCCGTTCCAGGGTGCGGATCTGCGAGGTCACGGCTGGCTGCGACAACCCGAGCAGCGCGGCGGCGCGAGTGAAGGAGCCGGCCCGGTGCACGGTCACAAAGGTGCGCAGCAAGGCCAGATCCATGCCACACCCTCCCTTTCCCCGCCCTTCTCGTCACCCCCAGAGCAGGGCCCAACTATAAATAAGTCGATAGGTCGCTGTCGCTACTGTGATTGGACACTGACAGACAGTCAACTAGCCTTGTTCGCGCGGTTCTTCGCGCGCAGAACCGAGGGCGGTCCGAGCCACGAGGGGGGAGGCTCGGACCGCCCGCTCAGCTAACCGGGCAGCGGCGGGCGCATGGCCGGACCCGCTCACCGGGCCGACTCGTCCAGCGCGTTCAGCACATCGGCCACGAGGTCCTGCGGATCCTCGGCACCGACCGACATCCGCACGAAGCCCTCCGGTACGGCGTCCCCTCCCCAACGCCCGCGACGCTCGGCCGTGGACCGGACCCCGCCGAAGCTGGTCGCGTCGTCGACGAGCCGCAGAGCGTCCAGGAAGCGCTCGGCACGCGCGCGCGTGGGCAGCGTGAAGGACACCACGCATCCATAGCGCCGCATCTGCTGTGAGGCGATCTTGTGGGAGGGATCGGCGGGCAGCCCGGGATAGCGCACTCCGAGTTCCTCGGGCCAGTCCCGCAGTGCCTCGGCGACCGCCAGGGCATTGGCGTTCTGCCGCTCCACACGCAGCTGGAGCGTGGCGATGGAACGGTGGGCGAGCCACGCCTCCATCGGCCCCGGAATCGCTCCGACGACCTTGCGCCACCGCCGTACGGCCGCCATGGCCTCCGGGTCGCGGCCGGTGACGTATCCGAGGAGCAGGTCGCCATGGCCGGTCAGCTGTTTGGTGCCGCTGGCCACGGAGAAGTCGGCGCCGAGCTCCAGCGGGCGCTGCCCGAGAGGAGTCGCGAGCGTGTTGTCGACGGCGACGAGCGCCCCACGCGCGTGGGCCTCCGCAACGAGCCGCCGGATGTCGCACACATCGAGGCCGGGGTTGGACGGCGTCTCGATCCACAGCAGTTTCGCGCCGTCCAGGACGCCGAGCTGCGCGTCCCCGCCGGTCGGCGCGGTCCTCACCTCGATGCCGAACGCCTCCAGCTGTTCGCGTGCCAGGGGAAGCGCCTGGTAGCCGTCGCTGGGCAGGACGACCGCGTCCCCGGCCCGCAGCTGCGAGAACAGCACCGACGACGTGGCGGCCATGCCCGAGGCGAACACCAGCGTCTCGACGCCGTCCTCCCCCGGCGCCTCCAGCTCGCCGATGGCGCGTTCGAGGTGGGTCCAGGTCGGGTTCTCGTCACGGCCGTAGGTGTACGGCCCCGTGGGTTCGCCCGGCAGATGGAAGTGGGCGGCGAACACCGGCCCCGGCAGGGTCGGTTCGTACTTGACCGGCTCGGGCAGGCCGGCCCGCACCGCGCGCGTGCCGTCCCCGCCGGGTCCCTGTGCCTCCGTACCGCTCATGTCGCCTGTCCTTCCGCTTGTTCACGGACCGCCGCGAGGAGGCCCGTGCTCGCCGCCTCCACCATCTCAAGACAGTCCTCGAAGCCGTCCCGGCCGCCGTAATAGGGGTCCGGCACGTCGAGGTCGTCGCCCGCGGCCGGGTCGTAGGAACGCAGCAGCCGTACCTTCGCCGCGTCCTCGGCCGAGGGAGCCAGGCGGCGCAGGGCCTTGAAGTGGCCTGCGTCGAGAGCGATGACGAGGTCGAGGCGGTCGAACCAGGACGGCCGGAACTGCCGGGCCGTGTGGCCGCTGTCGTAGCCGTGCTCCTCCAGTACGGAGACGGTGCGCGGGTCGGCCGGGTCGCCCTCGTGCCAGCCGCCGGTGCCGGCGCTGTCGACCTCGACCAGGCCGTCGAGCCCGGCCTCCTCGACGCGGGCACGGAAGACCGACTCGGCCATCGGCGAACGGCAGATGTTGCCGGTGCAGACGAAGCAGACTCGGTAGGTCATCGGGTGCTCAGTCCCCGTCGGGCAGGGCGAGGTTGAGTGCCCAGGAGACGATCGAAATGATCAGGCCACCGAGCACGGCGGTCCAGAAGCCCTCCACGTGGAAGCTCAGATCGACCGTGTCGGCGAGCCACGAGGTCAGCAGCAGCATCAGCGCGTTGACGATCAGGGTGAACAGGCCGAGCGTCAGAATGAGCAGAGGCAGGCTCAGGAGCTTCACGATCGGCTTGACGACGAAGTTCACCAGGCCGAAGAGCAGTGCGACGACTATCAGGGTGCCGATCTTCTTGCCCGTGCTGTCACCGGTGAGGGTGATCTTGTCGAGCAGCCAGACGGCGACCGCCAGGGCCCCGGCGTTGGCGATCGTCTTGACTACGAAATTCTTCATGTGTCTGATCGTGGCAGACGAGATCGGCCATGAGCACCGGGACTGGGGCGGACAACTGCGATGAAGGCATTCCGGCTGGATGAACTGGAGGCGGAGCGCGCCGCGAACGAGGGCGCCTACCTGCAGTTTCTGCGGGAACGGCACATGTCCGTCGGCCTGTACGCGCTCGATGCGGGCGAGCATGATCCACAGAAACCGCACAACCAGGACGAGGTCTACTTCGTCGTGAGCGGCCGGGCCCAGATCACCGTCGGCATGGAGACCACACACGTGGCGCGCGGCAGCGTGGTGTACGTCCCGGCCGGGGTCGCCCACAAGTTCCACCACATCAGCGAGGATCTGCGGGTGCTCGTGGTGTTCTCTCCGCCCGAGAGCTGACCTTTGGCCTCAGGGTTCCCTAGGGGATCGATCAGGGGAGGACAAGGGCTGCGAGGGCCCCGCCGGGGCACCTGCCCGTCCTAGCATCGAGTGCACGGAATCAGTAGATCCGAGTATCAGGACCCGGCACAGGACGGGCGGAGAGGTAAGGACGAGGGCGATGCGTGAGATCTTCGCGGGACTGCCGTGGTGGGTGAAGTGGGTCGCGGTGCCGGTCATCGCGCTGGTCGTGTTCGGTGGTCTGATAGCCAGCGTGGTCGGGTTCGTGATCGGACTGCTCTTCAAGTTGCTGGTCTTCGTGGCGCTGGTCGGTGGACTGATCTACGTCGTACGGAAGTTCATGTCGAGCTCTTCGTCACGCAGCGACTGGTGAGGGCCGTGGGGACCGGTGGGCGGTAACAGGAATCACCGGTTCCCTCGGGCGAGGGAAGTTTTCCGGACCAGGCGTCCGCGGGCGGCAGCGGGCCAATAGAGTCCGAAAATCGACGCGGGGACCGGCCCCGCGAGCGGCGTACACCCCCACCCGTGTTCCCCAGCACGGGCTGCCCCCCTCGCGCTTCGGGAGTGACCCTTGGCCACGGTTGACACCGCCCCCTCAGAATCCCACGCACCACCGGGACGGCCCCGCTCCTCCGTCGCCCAGGTGCCGCGGCAGGCCTCCGCGGAAGCCGCCGATCAGTCCGGCTCCGCGACGCTCATCGGATCCGTCCAGCGCGCGATGCGCCTGCTGGAATGCGTCGCCGAGCACGAGTGCGGCGCCCCCGCCAAACAACTCGCCCGCGAGACGGGCCTGGCGCTGCCCACCGCCTACCACCTCCTGCGCACCCTGGTGCACGAGGGCTATCTGCGCCGCGACAAAGGGCTGTTCTTCCTCGGTGAGGCGGCCGTACGGCTGAGCAGCAGCGGAGCCGAGCAGAAACGTCGCAGCACGGTGGTCGACGCACTCGCCCAATGCCGCGACGCGATCGGTGTCCCCGTGTACTACGCCCAGTACCGCGAGGGCGAGATCGAGGTCATCTGCGTCTCGGACACCCCCGGCAATCCGGCGGTCGAGGAATGGGCCGACTTCCGTGAGACCGGCCATGCGCACGCCATCGGGCAGTGTCTGCTGTCCCAGCTGGACGAGGACGCCCGACGCGATCACCTGGAGCGCCATCGCGTGCAGGCCATCACCCCGTACACGGTCCGAGACAGCCGCACGCTGCTCCGCCGGCTCGAACGGGTTCGCCGGATGGAACCGATGACCGAGCGTCAGGAATACGCACTGGGCACGGTGTGCGCCGCCATCCCGATCACGCTGGGCACCACGGCCGCGACGATGGCCATCTCCGTGCCCGTCGAACAGGCCGATCGGCTGCTGTCGGCGGCACGTCAGCTACAGGAGGAGGTCGGGCGGCTCCTGGGGTCACTGGCGATCTCTATCAGTATCTGAAAACTCACTCCTTGTGATCTCTCGTGTACGTTCAGCAAGATTCCACCAGGCTCGGGGTCCGGTCCCGGCCAGTCGAAGGCAACCGACGGGGTAGGCGATGCGCGAGTCCGTACAGGCAGAGGTCATGATGAGCTTTCTCGTCTCCGAGGAGCTCTCCTTCCGCATCCCGGTGGAGCTGCGCTACGAGACCTGTGATCCCTATGCGGTGCGCCTGACCTTTCACCTGCCCGGCGATGCCCCGGTGACCTGGGCCTTCGGCCGTGAGTTGCTGGTCGACGGGGTGGGCCGGCCGTGTGGTGAGGGAGATGTACGGGTGTCGCCGGCGGGTGCCGAGACGCTGGGCGACGTCCTGATCCGGCTTCAGGTCGGTGCGGACCAGGCGCTCTTCCGCTCCTCCGTGGCGCCCCTGGTGGCCTTCCTCGACCGCACGGACAAGCTCGTGCCGCTCGGACAGGAGGGCACGCTCGCCGACTTCGACGCCCACCTCGACGAGGCCCTGGACCGCATCCTCGCGGAGGAGCAGAGCGCCGGCTGAAGCGCTACGGCGCTGAGGGTGGCGTAACGCTTCAGCGCCGGTGTGCAAGGGGCGCACAGGGGCGCTTCCGCCCCTGCCGGGTGTGCTTCACGCTCCGCCGGACGGGCGGAGTCGGAGGTAGTGCCTCGGGACGTCTTCGGCGGTCGGCCTCTGTGAGCGCCGGCAGTCACCGCATGGCGTCTCGCCGCGTCACCGTCGCCGGGTCACGGCATGGGCTCTCACTACGTCACCGTCGCCGGGTCACGGCATGGGTTCTCACTACGTCCCCGCCCGCCGCGTCACGGAATAGGCTCTCGCCGTCGTCCCCGCCCGCCGCGTCACCGCTTGCGCCGTCGTCCCCGCCCGGCGCGCCCGGGGCCCGGCTGCGGGCCCGCCGCGACCGGCTGGGCCGCCACCGGCATCGCCCCCGTGTCCGGCCGGTCGGCCGACACCACCAGGGCCGCCAGGGCCGTGGTCACCGGCACCGACGCGACCAGTCCGATGGAGCCGACCAGGGTGCGCACGATCTCCTCCGCGACCAGCTCACTGTTGGCCACCGTGCCGACGCCGCTCTGCGCGATCGAGAAGAGCAGCAACAGGGGCAGCGCGGCGCCCGCGTAGGCGAGGACGAGCGTGTTGACGACGGACGCGATGTGGTCGCGGCCGATGCGGATACCGGCCCGATAGAGCCCGCGCCAGCCCATCGTGGGGTTGGCCTCGTGCAGTTCCCAGACGGCGGACGTCTGGGTCACCGTCACGTCGTCGAGGACACCGAGCGAACCGATGATGATGCCGGCGAGCAGCAGACCGCTCATGTCGATCGACGGGTACAGCCCGTGGATGAGGCCGGTGTTGTCGTCGGTGTTCCCGGTGAGCGCGGCCCAGTCGATGAACACCGAACCGAGGACGCCGATCAGCAGCAGCGAGATCAGCGTGCCGAGCACCGCGACCGAGGTACGGGCCGATAGGCCGTGGCACAGATAGAGGGCGATCAGCATGATGGCGCTCGATCCCACCACCGCCACGACCAGCGGGTTCGAACCCTGGAGGATCGCGGGCAGGATGAAGAGAGTGAGCACCATGAAGCTGATGGCCAGCGAGATCAGCGCCATGAGGCCCCGCAGCCGTCCGACGACCACGACGGCGAGTGCGAAGATCCCGGCGAGGACGGTCAACGGAACGCGCCGGTTCACGTCGGTGACCGAGTACTGAAGGTCCTTGGGCGCGGAGGGCTCGTAGGCGACCACGACCTCCTGGCCCTCGTGCAACTGCCGCGACTGGTCCGGCTGCACGATCTCGTTGAACGTACGGCCCTTGTCCTTGCCGGTGTCGACGCGGATCGTCGCCTTCTTGCAGGTGCCGCTCTCCTGTTGCGCGGCGGAGGAACCCTCGGCGGTTGAGGTGTCGCCGGTCGGAGGCACTGCCGCGCCGCCGCCCGCCTCCTTGCAGCTCAGCTCGACCACCTTGGTGACCGTGGCTTGCTGTGTCTGCCGGTCGAAGCCGACGCCGGTGCGTTCGTGCCCCGGGGCACCGCCCGGCCACAGCACCACGAGTCCCACCACCACCGCCGCCGCGAACGGGATCAGAACCGCAGCGATGACTTTGCGCAGATGCCGGGAGACAGGAGCGGCGGGACCGTGGGCGTGACCGTGTGAGTGCCCATCTCCGTGTCCGTGCCCATTCCCCTGCCCGGGGCCGCCACCGTCGCCACCGCCGCCATGCGGCCCGCCTGATCCGCCGCCGGAGCCTGGCCCGTGCCCATGGTCACCCCCGGCGTCGCGATCGGGCTGGTCACCCGGGCCCTGCCTCGCCGAGCCACCAGAGCCCGGCCCATAGCCCGACCCGTAGCCCCCTGAGCCACCCGGACCCGACCCATAACCGTCTGAGCCACCAGAGCCCGACCCATAGCCGTGCGGGCCACCCGAGCGCGGCCCGTAACTTTGCGGACCACCGGAGCCGGGTCCGCCCCCGGAGCCAGGTCCGCCCCCGTACCCCCTGCCAGCTCCGCCCCGGTGGTCCTGCATTCCTGCCGGCCGGGGAATGGGGCCGGTGCCCTGCTCGTCCCAGCCGTCGTTTCCACGCGCGCGATCGTCCTGGCCGCCACCCGCTGGGCCACGGCCGTAACTACCGCCGAATCCGCCTCCGGGGACCCCTGAACCCCGCCCATCCGCACGGCCGTTGCCCTGCACGGGTCCGTTCCCGGGGCCGCTGCGGGGGCCGTTTCCGGCGCCCGAACCGCGACGCGGCTCAGGCGGTGGGTACGGAGGTTCATGCGTCGTGGTCACCGACCGATCATCGCAAGAACGACTGGGGCCCCCTGTTCACCGCGCCCGAATTGACGCTAGCGTGGAGCCACCTTTGTACACGCGGGAGCTCGGAGCACCGGGCTGAGAGGGCGCTGACCTCCGTCCCAGCGATGTTTCACATGAAACATCACCCATCGCGAGTGATGTTTCACACGAAACGTCTGCGGACGGATACGGCTGCGTCGACCGCCGAACCTGTTACCGGGTAATGCCGGCGTAGGGAGTAGGTCTCATGACCATCAAGGACGCGCGCACGCCTGCCTCCAGCCAGGACGAACAGCCCATTCAGGGCGAAAAGTCCACGGAGGCCGGGAAGTCCATCGGCTGGCACAAGGCGTATGTCGAGGGCTCCCGCCCCGATCTGCGGGTGCCGGTCCGCCAGGTGCACCTCACCAACGGGCAGTCGGTCACGCTGTACGACACATCCGGCCCGTACACCGATCCGCTCACCGAGACCGACGTCCGCAGGGGGCTGCCCCCGTTGCGGGAGAACTGGATCATCACCCGCGGCGACACCGAGGAGTACGCGGGCCGTCCCGTCCGTCCGGAGGACGACGGGATCAAGCACACCTCGCCGCGTGGCGGCAATCTGCGCAACCTCGACGCCGTCTTCCCTGGGCGGCCCCGGCTGCCCCGCCGCGGCCGAGAAGGTCAGGCGGTCACACAGCTCGCCTATGCGCGCCGCGGCGAGATCACGCCCGAGATGGAGTTCGTGGCCATCCGGGAGAACGTTTCTCCCGAAGTGGTCCGTGAGGAGATCGCCGCGGGCCGGGCCGTGCTGCCCGCGAACGTCAACCACCCGGAGATCGAGCCGATGATCATCGGCAAGCGGTTCCTGGTGAAGGTCAACGCCAACATCGGCAACTCCGCGGTCACCTCCTCCATCGAGGAGGAGGTCGAGAAGATGACCTGGGCGACCCGTTGGGGCGCGGACACGGTCATGGACCTGTCGACCGGCCGCAACATCCACACCACCCGTGAGTGGGTGCTGCGCAACTCCCCCGTCCCGATCGGCACGGTGCCGCTCTACCAGGCCCTGGAGAAGGTCGACGGCAGGGCCGAGGAACTGACCTGGGAGATCTACAAGGACACGGTCATCGAGCAGGCCGAGCAGGGCGTGGACTACATGACGGTCCACGCGGGCGTGCGGCTGCCGTACGTACCGCTCACCGCCAACCGCAAGACCGGCATCGTCTCGCGCGGCGGCTCGATCATGGCGGCGTGGTGCCTGGCGCACCACAAGGAGTCGTTCCTGTACGAGAACTTCGAGGAACTCTGCGAGATCCTCGCCGCGTACGACGTCACGTACTCCCTGGGCGACGGCCTGCGGCCTGGTTCGATCGCGGACGCCAACGACGAGGCGCAGTTCGCGGAACTGCGGACTCTCGGGGAACTGAACCAGATCGCCAAGCGTTTCAACGTACAGACCATGATCGAGGGCCCGGGTCACGTCCCGATGCACAAGATCAAGGAGAACATCGACCTTCAGCAGGAGATCTGCGATGAAGCTCCGTTCTATACGCTCGGCCCGCTGACCACCGACGTCGCGCCCGCGTACGACCACATCACCTCGGGCATCGGTGCCGCGATGATCGCCTGGTGGGGCACGGCGATGCTCTGCTACGTCACTCCCAAGGAGCACTTGGGCCTGCCCAACCGTGACGACGTCAAGACCGGCGTCATCACCTACAAGATCGCCGCCCATGCCGCCGACCTCGCCAAGGGGCACCCCGGCGCGCAGGGCTGGGACGACGCGCTGTCCGACGCCCGCTTCGAGTTCCGGTGGGAGGACCAGTTCAACCTCGCCCTGGACCCGGACACGGCACGGGAGTTCCACGACGAGACGCTTCCGGCCGAGCCCGCGAAGACGGCTCACTTCTGCTCGATGTGCGGGCCGAAGTTCTGCTCGATGAAGATTAGCCAAAGCATCACAGAGCGGTTCGGCGGTACGGCGGCTGCGGGGGCGACGGCTGAAGAGGTCGCTGAGGGGATGCTCCAGAAGTCGAAGGAGTTCGCGCAGGCGGGCAACAGGGTTTACCTACCCCTCGCGGACTGAGAGGCGACTGGGTGGCTCCGATGGTGAGCGGAGCCACCCAGCCCTCGCTCGTTCTGGGCTTGTGCTGCTCTGCGAAGGACAGCAGGTCGGCTCGTTCTGAAATCCGGCTTGGTGCGTAGCGGTGAGCTCTCGTACGGTCGTGCGCGTGATGAGCATGGTCATTGGCGAGCCGCGCAGGCTCGGGGTTCCCGGACCTGAGGCGAGACTGAGGTTCGAGACGGAACTCCACGAACTGGGGGCGGCGCCGCGGCGGAGGCTGCTGGTGCTCGATGGGAAGCCCGCGTTCGAGCTCTCCATGTGGTGTGGGACGTGTCAGTTCCTGTTCCAGCGGCTCGAGGGTGCCAGCCAGACGCTGTCGTTGGAGGGCATGCGGGAACGCCTCGCCGGCCAGGTCTCAGACCTGGACGACGGCATCCTGGGTGCGTTTGGCTCCCTGCTGCCGGAAGGCGACTACCTTCCCTTGCTGCTCCGTGTCGAGCCACGGTTGGTCACTCCGGGGCAGGAGGGCGACTACTTCAGCACCGAGCAGGTGGCCACTTGGGGGCCTGACCAGTTCTGGGGCCTTCCGGAGCACCCTCGCACGCCGTACTACCGCACGTTCGAGACAGCGGTGGACGACACCGCGCATCTCTATGAGTTCGTCGTACCCATGGTTCCTCCGCTGTGGAACGACCGGGAACGGGTGGCGGAGTACGTCGAGCGGATGCGGGGAGGAACTGTGCCGACGGCAGTCGCGGTTTCGACGCTGGATCTGTGCCGGCCTGCGGTGAGCCTCCACTCGACCGACGAGTACGAGCACTGGGGGCTGACGCATTTCCTGCTCGACGGCCATCACAAGCTGGAGGCGGCAGCATCGGCCGGACGTCCCGTGCAGCTCCTGTCGCTGTTGGCCGTGGGCGAGAGCCTGTCCGGTCCCGATGATCACCACAGGTTGGCGGCCTTGCGATCACAACCCAGCCTGAGCCGTGCTGTTCGGCCGGCGCGGTGACGTGGGTCAGCTTCCGCGTGCCGCCGCGCGCTTTGACCGTCGTAGGCGGCGTGTGGGCACCGATCCACAGATCGATGAAGATCTCCCGGGACATTCGTCGCCACCACGGCGGATCCGCCCAGGAGATCGAGCAGGGCATGGCCGAGAAGTCGAAGGAGTTCGCCGCAGCGGGCAACCGGGTCTGTCTGCCGATCGCGGACTGAATGCACATACGGGTGGCTCCGGCGCTGTACGGAGTCACCCGGCGCCCGCTGGCCCCTCGTCTCGACCGGCGTAGGGCGTGCGGTGCCGACGGCAGACGTGCTGTCCCGAAGTCGGGCGCGGGGCCCGGCTGTTCGGCTTGCGCCTCCCCGGGAGGTTTCCCGGGGTTCCGTCGAGGAGGAGGCCCGCTGGGCCTGCTCACGGCGGGGGCGCAAGCCGAGGGGCTACTCCGGCTGGTGTTCTGGCCCTCCGAAGTCCGGGCTGGTGTAGTCCGGGCTGCTGAAGCTCGGGCGCGGGCCCGTGGCGGAGCCGTCGCCGGGGCTGCTGAAACCGGGACGGTCGTAGCCGAGGTTCGGGATACGGCCGGCCGGTGCGGACGGTGGCGTGCGGTGCAGGGCCGCCGCCGTGCCGGGGTCGGCGAGCGCCTCCCGTAGGAAGGGCAGGACGCCGCGCTCCAGCAGGGCTTCGTGCCAGGCTTCCCTGGCCCGGGCCACCTCTCCGCTCAGTTCGCCGTACGGCCCGGAATCGAAGGCCGGACGGTTGCGCAGGGCGGTGAGCAGGAGCCCCACGGCGGCGAGCAGGATCGCGGCCGCCGCGATGGCGCCGAACACCCATCCGGTGGTCAGCATCGTCTGGGCGAACGCGGGCTCGGGGTCGAACATCTTCAGGATGTAACCGACGAGCAGGAAGATCGCCGCGGCGGTGCCGGCGAGGACGGGTGCGAGGACGGCGAGCACGGCGACGACTCCGGGGCCGGCCGTCTCGGCGACTTCTCCCATGGTGGTGGCGAGCCCCATCGCGCCCGATCCCGACTCGGTGGAGCCGGACTCGCGGGTGGAGGACGGGGTGGACGGCGCCGGCCGGCGCAGTTCCTCGCGGACCTTCACGTAGTGCTGGTACTCGGTCGCGGCGGCCGCCGTGATGAGTGCGGTGGCGTTCAGCGCCATGGTGCGCAGCTGTTCGGGGTTGAGCCGCTGTCCCACAGCGGCCAGTTCCGGGCGGTGTGGTGCGGAGCGCAGCGCCTCGTCGAGGATCCGCTCGTACTCTTGGCGGTCCTCGCTGTGCAGGTGCTGCGGAACGCTGTTCATGTGCATCCCCCGATGCTCCGTAGGGCTTGGGGCTCGCATGCCAACGAGCCGTCGGGCAGAAACGGAGGGGAGCCTGCTACGGATAAGCCGATGGTAGAGCGGTGACGGCACACGGTGACAGGGGGTTTGCCAAAATTGGGCCCTGGCCTGCGCCGTCCTCCGTCGCTGCGAGATGGGGGGACGTCTGCCCGGTGAACGGTCAGTTATCCAGCGGAAGTTGCTGCACCAGCAGCTTTCCGGCCATGGTCACGCCGCCGTCCATCGCGATGGCGAGGCCTTCCGCGTAGAGGTGCGGTCCCTCGACCAGCGGCCCCGCGTTGTCCTCGCTCTCCTCGGAGCCGACCTCGCCCAGCAGATACGGAATGGGGCTGTGGCCGTGAACGATGCGGGTGCCGCCGTACGTATCGAGCAGGGAGCGCACATGGTCGGCGCCGCCCTCGTCGCGGAAGGAGAAGCGCTTGGTGAACTTGCGGAAGAGATCCCAGCACTCGTCGGCGTCGTTGCGTGTGAGCGTCTCGCGGACGGTGTCGTTGACCGCCTCGATCGAGTCGCCGTAGTCGAGATAGGCGGTGGTGTCGGAGTGCACGAGCAGATGGCCGTCGACCTCTTCCATGGCGTCCAGCCGGGACATCCACTGGAGGTGGTGGTCCTGGAGGCGGTCCATGTCGGTCTTCTGGCCGCCGTTGAGCAGCCAGGCCGCCTGGAAGGTGGCGGTGCCGGCGCCGGAGTTGACGGGCGTGTCGCCGAACCGCTTGGCGCCGATCAGCAGCAGTTCGTGGTTGCCCATCAGGGCCTTGCAGTAGCCGCCGGCCGCGGCGGCCTCCGCCGACAGCCGCATCACGAGGTCGATGACGCCGATGCCGTCGGGGCCCCGGTCTGTGAAGTCGCCGAGGAACCACAGCCGGGCGGTGCCCGCGCACCAGCTCCCCGCCGCGTCGATGAGGCCCTTCTCCTGGAGAGCGGCCATCAGCTCGTCGAGATAGCCGTGCACATCGCCGACGACGAACAGCGGACCGGTGCCGTGCGTGGACTGCTGGGCCGGCAGGGTGGCGGGGTCGACCTGGACCTGGACCGTGTCGCCGCGGTTGATCACCGGCAGGTCGCGCTGGGTGGGCGTGTACCCCTCGGGATAGGTGTCGTCGAGGGGCGGGGCGACCTCGCCGGCGTGTGTGCTGTGGGCGTACGGACCGGTCTCGTGGACGTATGCGGGCACCCGGAAGTCGCGCAACGTCGCCGTGCGCTCCACCTCGGGTCCCTGACCGGCCCCCTGAGTCATCAGACCCCTCCACCATCGCGCCGCATCTGCACCGCATCGGACTGCCTGGTCGCAGCGGCCCGCGGTGTCGTGGGCCCATCATAGGAATGCCGATCGCGCCATGTGATGACCCAGGGGTGGTGAATCGGAGCAGGACTGCTGTTCACCGCGGCTTTCGCCCCGATTGGTCAGGGCTTCGACCACTCGACGACCTGGCCCGGCCGGCCCCCCGACCAGCCGTTGCCGGGCGTCGCCGCGCTGCTACCGGTCCTCAGGAGACCGTGGCGGGCTGACGGTCGTACGCGGCGGACGTCGCTGGGACGAGGTACGCACGATCAGCTCGGTCGGTATCACCTGCTCGACCGGCTGGTCCGACTCGACGCCCTCGATGGCGTCGATGAGGAGCTGGACCACAGCCGTGCCGATCCGGCGCGGCTTCAGGGAGAGCGTGGTGATGGGCGGCTCGGTGTTGGCGTACACCGTCGACTCGCTGCAACACACCAGAAGCAGGTCGTCCGGTACGCGCAGACCGTAGCGGCGGGCGGCGGCGAGCAGGTCGGTGCCGTTCGGGTCGAAGAGGCCGTAGACCGCGTCGGGGCGGTCGGGGCGGGCGAGCAGCCGGTCGGCGGCGACGGCGCCCGCGCACGGGTCGTGCGCCGGGTAGGCCTCGTACACCGGGTCCTGTCCGACGCGTTCGCACCAGCGCAGGTACGCCGTGGTGGACAGATGGGTGTACGTGTCCGTCGTGGTGCCCGTCAGCAGGCCGATCCGGCGGGCGCCGGCGTCGGCCAGATGGTCGAGGATGCCCATCACGGCGGCCTCGTGGTCGTTGTCGACCCAGGCGGTGACCGGGAGCGAACCGGCGGGGCGGCCGTCGGAGACGACCGGGAGCCCCTGTCTGACCAGTTCGCTGACGACCGGGTCCTGGTCGGACGGGTCGATGACGACCGTGCCGTCGAGGGCGACGTTGGACCAGACGTCGTGGCGCGAGGTGGCGGGGAGGATCACGAGGGCGTAGCCGCGGGCGAGCGCGGCCGAGGTGGCGGCGCGGGCCATCTCCGCGAAGTACGCGAACTCGGTGAAGGTGAAAGGTTCATCCCCGTAGGTCGTCACGGTCAGGCCGATGAGTCCCGACTTGCCGGTGCGGAGTGTGCGGGCGGCGGCCGAGGGCCGGTAGCCCAGCCGGTCGGCGACCTCGCGGACATGGCGTCGGGTGGCGTCCGGGAGCCGGCCCTTCCCGTTGAGGGCGTCGGAGACGGTCGTGATGGAGACCCCGGCGGCGGCCGCCACGTCTCTGATGCCCGCCCGACCGGGCCGACTGCCTCGACGTGAGGTTTCCGCGCGGCTCACCTGGTGCTTCCCTGCTGCTGTCATGGCGAGCCGATAGTAGGGCTCATGCGGTGGGGTAGTGCGGACGCATATGCAGTCGTTGACAGGCACGTTTCTGCAAGGTCATTGGGTGTCAAACTCCTTTGAAACAAAGGGAGTTGAACGATCCAATAGTAGGACGTGACTTGTCGACGCGCATGGGCCTGCCAAGTGTCCGATGTTTCGAAGAGGTCTCAACTCACCTTCACGGGTGATGCGCGCTACGGCGTGAGCCACCGGCGCGTAGATATATGTGTGGCGCGCCCCCCAATTCGCACGCCTTCGTACGACGATGCCCCTGATGCGGGTGTGACAGCTGAGGTCAGCGGGCGGACAGGCGGCGGCCGTGCGCATCGGACCTTCCTCACCTGTACGCATCGGCGCCGAATCCTCATAAGGTGAGAAGTATTGGAGCCGGCGGTGGTGATGGCCGCCGGTGGTCGCGAGGAGGACTGCGGTGAGCGAGACGAGCCCCAAGCTGCGCGCCGAGCTGGAGGGTATCCCCACCTACAAGCCGGGCAAGCCCGCCGCGGCCGGTGGCCCTGTGGCCTACAAGCTGTCCTCCAACGAGAACCCCTATCCGCCGCTGCCCGGCGTGATGGAGACCGTGACGGCGGTCGCCTCGTCCTTCAATCGCTACCCCGACATGATGTGCACGGGGCTGATGAACGAACTGTCCGAGCGCTTCGGCGTTCCCCTCTCCCACCTGGCCACGGGCACCGGCTCGGTCGGCGTCGCCCAGCAGCTGCTCCAGGCCACCGCCGGACCCGGTGACGAGGTCATCTACCCCTGGCGGTCCTTCGAGGCGTACCCGATCATCACGCAGATCAGCGGAGCCACATCGGTCAAGATCCCGCTGACGTCGGGCGAGGAGCACGACCTGGACGCGATGGCCGCCGCGATCACCGACCGCACCAGGCTGATCTTCGTCTGCAACCCCAACAACCCGACCGGCACGGTCGTGAAGCGGGCCGAGCTGGAGCGGTTCCTCGACCGGGTGCCCAGCGATGTCCTGGTGGTGCTCGACGAGGCGTATCGCGAGTTCATCCGCGATCCCGAGGTGCCGGACGGGGTGGAGTTCTACCGCAAGCGGCCGAATGTCTGCGTCCTGCGGACGTTCTCCAAGGCGTACGGCCTCGCCGGCCTCCGTGTCGGCTTCGCGATCGCCCATGAGCCGGTCGCGGCGGCCCTGCGGAAGACGGCCGTGCCCTTCGGGGTGAGCCAGCTCGCGCAGGAGGCGGCCATTGCCTCGCTGCGTGCCGAGGACGAACTGCTCGGCCGGGTCGGGACGTTGGTGTGTGAGCGCAACCGCGTGGTCGACGGGTTGCGCGCACAGGGCTGGACCGTGCCCGAGACCCAGGCCAACTTCGTGTGGCTGCGGCTGGGGGAGCGCACCGTCACCTTCGCGGAGGCGTGTGAGCAGGCGGGCGTCGTGATCCGGCCGTTCCCGGGTGAGGGTGTGCGGGTCACGGTCGGAGAGGCCGAGGCGAACGACATCTTCCTGAAGGTGGCGGAAGGGTTCCGCAGGGAGTTCTAGCGCTTCGTGGGCGCGCGCGTGAGTGTCGAGGGCACCGAGACACCCAAGGGCGCTCAGGCGTCCACGAGCTCCACGCGCACGGGGTCGCCGTCGCGAACCGTTGCCAGGAGGCGCGGGTCGCCGTCGATGCGGCCCAGGACGTTGCACGGACTCGCGAGGCGGCATTCTCCCTCGCCTCGCGAGATCGGCGTGGGTCCATAGGGGAGCGCGAGCGCATCGCCGTCGGTCCAGAAGGCCACCGTGCCGGGTTCGACGACCTGGCGGGCGTCCGTTTCACGTGAAACGGACACTCCCGTGTCGAAGTACACCTCCTCGCCCCAAGTGTGGGCGGTGGAGCTGAGCGGCAGAGCCTTGATCAGTGCCTCCGTCGTTGGAGTGGTGTCGAGCGACGCGGTGAGGTGGCCCGAGGGCCAGGAGATCCGTATCTGGAGCGATGTCGGTGTCTGCATGCTGGTGATTCAACAATATGTTGAAGTCCGCGCCAAGGGGTTGAATCTAATCGAGGGACCCCCCTTGGGGCCCGGAGAAGGTGTGCTGCATAATTGCTTGTGAATGTGAACGCTTTCACAAGCGTAGGTAAGGAGCGGCGACGTGGACCTGGCTTTGGCGCCGGAGACCTTGGCGCGATGGCAGTTCGGCATCACCACCGTCTACCACTTCCTGTTCGTCCCCCTGACGATCTCGCTGGCCGCCCTCACGGCCGGGTTGCAGACCGCCTGGGTACGCACGGAAAAGGAGAAGTACCTCAGGGCCACGAAGTTCTGGGGCAAGCTCTTCCTGATCAACATCGCGATGGGTGTCGTCACCGGCATCGTGCAGGAGTTCCAGTTCGGCATGAACTGGTCGGACTACTCCCGCTTCGTCGGTGACGTCTTCGGCGCTCCGCTCGCCTTCGAGGCACTGATCGCCTTCTTCTTCGAGTCCACCTTCATCGGCCTGTGGATCTTCGGCTGGGACAAGCTTCCGAAGAAGATCCACCTGGCCTGTATGTGGATGGTCTCCATCGGCACGATCCTGTCGGCGTACTTCATCCTGGCGGCCAACTCCTGGATGCAGCACCCCGTCGGCTACAGGATCAACGAGGCCAAGGGGCGGGCCGAGCTCACCGACTTCTGGCTTGTGCTGACCCAGAACACGGCGCTCGCCCAGGCCTTCCACACCCTCTCGGCGGCCTTCCTCACCGGCGGCGCGTTCATGGTCGGCATCTCGGCCTTCCATCTGCTGCGCAAGAAGCACATCCGGGAGATGAAGACCTCGCTGCGGCTCGGTCTGGTCACCGTGGCGATCGGCGGCCTGCTCACCGCGGTCAGCGGTGACACGCTCGGCAAGATCATGTACGAGCAGCAGCCGATGAAGATGGCCGCGGCCGAGGCACTGTGGGACGGCGAGGAGCCGGCGCCCTTCTCGGTCTTCGCCGTCGGCGATGTCGACAAGGGCCACAACAAGGTCGCCATAGAGATCCCGGGTCTGCTCTCCTTCCTGGCCAAGGACGACTTCAGTTCGTATGTGCCGGGCATCAACGACGTCAACAAGGCCGAGCAGGAGAAGTACGGGCCCGGCGACTACCGGCCCAACATCCCCGTCGCCTACTGGGGCTTCCGCTGGATGATCGGCTTCGGCATGACGTCGTTCGCCATCGGCCTGGTCGGACTCTGGCTGACCCGCAAGAAGTTCATGCTGCCGCAGCATCTGCGGGTCGGTGACGACGAGGTGCCGCATCTTGTGCTGCTCCCGAAGAAGGCGCTCGGCCCCAAGCTGACCAAGTGGTACTGGCGGATCGCCATCTGGACCCTGGCCTTCCCGCTGATCGCCAACTCCTGGGGCTGGATCTTCACCGAGATGGGCCGTCAGCCCTGGGTCGTCTACGGCGTCCTGCGCACCCGTGACGCGGTCTCCCCCGGTGTCTCCCAGGGCGAGGTTCTCACCTCGATGATCGTCTTCACCACGCTGTACGCCGTCCTCGCCGTAGTCGAGGTCAAGCTCCTGGCGAAGTACGTCAAGGCCGGCCCGCCCGAGCTGACGGAGGCCGACCTGAACCCGCCCAAGAAGATCGGCGGCGACTCCGATGACGCCGACAAGCCGATGGCCTTCTCGTACTAGGCCGAGGGAGCTGCTCAGTCATGGAACTTCACGACGTCTGGTTCGTCCTGATCGCCGTCCTGTGGACCGGCTACTTCTTCCTGGAGGGCTTCGACTTCGGGGTCGGGGTGCTCACCAAGCTGCTCGCCCGTAACCGGCCCGAGCGGCGGGTGCTGATCAACACCATCGGCCCGGTCTGGGATGGCAACGAGGTGTGGCTGCTGTCGGCGGGCGGTGCCACCTTCGCCGCCTTCCCCGAGTGGTACGCCACGCTCTTCTCCGGCTTCTATCTGCCGCTGCTGCTCATCCTGGTCTGCCTGATCGTCCGGGGCGTGGCCTTCGAGTACCGGGCGAAGCGCCCCGAGGAGAAGTGGCAGAGCAACTGGGAGCAGGCCATCTTCTGGTGCTCGCTGCTCCCGGCGTTTCTGTGGGGCGTGGCCTTCGGCAACATCGTGCGGGGCGTCAAGCTCGACCAGGACCATGAGTACGTCGGCAGTGTCCTCGACCTGCTCAACCCGTACGCGCTCCTCGGCGGACTGGTGACGCTGACGCTGTTCACCCTCCACGGGACGGTGTTCACCGCGCTCAAGACCGTCGGGGAGATTCGGGAACGAGCACGGAAGTTGGCACTGTGGGTCGGTCTCACCACGGCCGTGCTGGCGTTGATCTTCCTGCTCTGGACCCAGGTCGAGAACGGTGACGGCCAGAGCCTGGTCGCGCTCGTGGTGGCCGTGGCCGCGCTGGTGGCCGCGCTGGTGGCGAACCAGGCCGGGCGCGAGGGATGGGCGTTCGCCTTCTCCGGTGTCACCATCGTGGCCGCCGTGGCGATGCTCTTCCTGACGCTCTTCCCCAACGTCATGCCGTCCTCGCTCAATGACGACTGGAGCCTCACGGTCACCAACGCCTCGTCGAGTCCTTACACCCTGAAGATCATGACCTGGTGCGCGGTGATCGCCACGCCGGTCGTCATGATCTACCAGGGCTGGACCTACTGGGTGTTCCGCAAGCGGATCGGTACGCAGCACATCGCTGCGGACGCCACCGGGAAATCCGCGCACTGAGTCCGCCGCGGCGGGGTGGTTCACGACGTTTCACGTGAAACACCCCGCACTGGACCGAAGGGCCTGTTTCACGTGAAACCGATCGATCCGCGTCTCCTCCGATACGCCCGCGCCACCCGGCTCTTCCTGATCGCGGTCGTCGGCCTGGGCGCCGTCGGTGCGGTGCTGGTCATCGCCCAGGCGATGCTCATCGCGGAGGCCGTGGTGGGCGCGTTCCAGCACGGGATGACCGCCGCTGAACTGCGCACTCCCCTGCTGCTGTTGGCCGCTGTCGCCGTCGGTCGCGCGGTGGTCGCCTGGCTCACCGAACTCGCCGCACATCGCGCGAGCGCGGCGGTGAAGTCCGAGCTGCGGGATCGGCTGCTGGAGCGGGCGGCCGAGCTGGGGCCAGGCTGGCTGAGCGGACAGCGGACCGGATCGTTGGTTGCCCTGGCCACCCGGGGGGTCGACGCGCTCGACGACTACTTCTCCCGCTATCTGCCGCAGCTGGGACTCGCGGTCGTCGTGCCGGTGGCGGTGCTGGCGCGGATCGTGACCGAGGACTGGGTGTCGGCGGCCATCATCGTCGCAACCCTGCCGCTCATTCCGATCTTCATGATGCTGATCGGCTGGGCCACGCAGTCCCGGATGGATCGTCAGTGGCAGCTGCTGTCCAGGCTGTCCGGTCATTTCCTGGACGTGGTCGCGGGCCTGCCGACCCTGAAGGTGTTCGGACGGGCCAAGGCGCAGGCCGAGTCGATCCGGCGGATCACCGGCGAGTACCGCCGGGCCACCATGCGGACCCTGCGGATCGCCTTCATCTCCTCCTTCGCGCTGGAGCTGCTCTCGACACTGTCGGTGGCACTGGTCGCCGTGACGATCGGCATGCGGCTCGTCCACGGCGAGATGCATCTGTACGACGGCCTGGTCGTCCTCGTGCTGGCGCCCGAGGCCTATCTGCCGCTGCGGCAGGTGGGTGCGCAGTACCACGCCGCGGCAGAAGGGCTGTCCGCCGCCGAGGAGATCTTCGAGGTTCTGGAGACCCCCGTGCCCGCGTCGGGCACGGCGCCGGTGCGGACCGGCACCGTTTCCTTCGAAGCGGTCTCGGTCCGCTATCCCGGCCGGACCACCGACGCCGTTACGGACGCGTCCCTCACCGTCGAATCCGGTGAGACGGTCGCCCTCGTGGGGCCGAGCGGCGCGGGCAAGTCGACGCTGCTGAACGTGCTGTTGGGCTTTGTGCGCCCCGCCGAGGGACGCGTCCTGGTCGGGGGAACCGATCTGGCCGAGCTCGACCTGGCGGAGTGGCGCTCGCGTATCGCCTGGGTGCCCCAGCGGCCCCATCTTTACGCGGCGACCATCGCCGAGAACGTACGGCTGGCGCGGCCCGAAGCGGACGACGACGCCGTGCGACGGGCGTTGGCGGATGCCGGAGCCCTGGAGTTCGTGGACGCGCTGCCCGAGGGCGTCGACACCGAGCTGGGCGAGGACGGAGCCGGACTGTCGGCGGGGCAGCGGCAGCGGCTCGCGCTGGCCCGGGCGTTCCTCGCGGACCGGCCGGTGCTGCTGCTCGACGAGCCGACGGCCGCGCTCGACGGGGCCACCGAGGCCGAGGTCGTGGAGGCCGTGCGAAGGCTGGCGGTGGGGCGGACGGTACTGCTGGTCGTGCACCGCCCGGCGTTGCTGGGGGTGGCGGACCGGGTGGTGCGACTCGCCGAGGCCGCGGCTCCTGTCCGGCCGGATGAGCTGCCCAGCACGTCCCCCGAGCGCTCGGCCGAGGGTGCCGTACACGACGGTTCCGGCGCGCTGGACGCCGAGGCCGTGCCGCTCGCAACGGACCGTCGCGGTGTTCTCGCCCGGGTCCGCGCCATGTCCGGTCCGCATCGTGGCCGGCTCGTCCTGGCCCTGCTGCTCGGCAGCCTCGCGCTCGGCAGCGCGGTCGGGCTCATGGCCACCTCCGGGTGGCTCATCTCGCGGGCCTCGCAGCAGCCGCCCGTGCTGTACCTGATGGTGGCCGTGACGGCGACACGGGCGTTCGGCATCGGGCGGGCCGTGTTCCGATACGCCGAGCGGCTCGTGTCGCACGACGCGGTGCTGCGGATGCTGGCCGACACCAGGGTCGCCGTGTACCGGCGACTGGAGCGGCTGGCGCCGGCCGGACTGCGCCGTACACGTCGGGGCGATCTGCTGTCGCGGCTCGTCGCCGATGTGGACGCCCTCCAGGACTACTGGCTGCGGTGGCTGTTGCCCGCGGCGTCCGCGACCGCCGTCTCGGCGGGAGCCGTGGGCTTCACCGCCTGGCTGCTGCCCGAGGCAGGCGCCGTGCTCGCGGTCGGGCTGCTCGCGGCGGGCGTCGGAGTCCCGCTCGTCACGGGCACCGTTGCCCGCCGGGCCGAGCGCAGGCTCGCGCCCGCCCGAGGAGTGCTGGCGACGCGGGTTACGGATCTCCTCAGCGGTACCGCCGAGTTGACCGTGGCCGGTGCCCTGTCCAGCCGTACGGCCGAGGCGCGGCGGGCCGACGGAGCGCTCACTCGGATCGCCTCGCGGGCGGCCACCGCGACCGCCCTCGGCGACGGACTCATCGCGCTGATCTCCGGGCTCACGGTCGCCGGCGCCGCCCTCGTGGGGGCTCAGGCGGTTGCCGACGGTCGGCTGGGCGGGGTGACGATGGCCGTCGTCGTGCTCACCCCGCTGGCCGCTTTCGAGGCCGTGCTGGGGCTGCCGCTCGCCGTGCAGTACCGCCAGCGGGTGCGCAAGAGCGCCGAGCGGGTGCACGAGGTGCTGGACGCGCCCGAGCCCGTGCGGGAACCGGAGCGGCCCCGGCAGGCGCCCGCGTCACCTTTCCCGGTCGCCGTCAGGGGCCTGAGCGCCCGGCACGCCGGTCAGGACCGGGACGCGCTCGACGGCTTGGACCTGACCTTGGCGGAGGGGCGCCGGATCGCTGTCGTGGGACCGTCCGGATCCGGCAAGACGACGCTGGCGCAGGTACTGCTGCGGTTTCTGGACGCGGACGGGGGTTCGTACACGCTGGGCGGCGTGGACGCGGTCGCGCTGGACGGCGACGAGGTGCGGCGGTTCGTGGGGCTGTGCGCGCAAGACGCGCATCTCTTCGACAGTTCCGTGCGCGAGAACCTGCTCCTCGCCAAACGGGAGGCGACCGAGGACGAACTGCGCGACGCGCTGCGGCGTGCCCGGCTGCTCGACTGGGCCGACGGCCTGCCCGACGGGCTGGACACGCTCGTGGGCGAGCACGGGGCACGGCTGTCGGGCGGGCAGCGGCAGCGGCTCGCGCTTGCCCGCGCACTGCTCGCCGACTTCCCCGTCCTGGTGCTCGACGAGCCCGCCGAGCACCTCGATCTGCCCACCGCCGACGCCCTCACCGCCGATCTGCTGGCCGCCACCGAGGGCCGTACGACCCTGCTGATCACGCACCGGCTGGCCGGGCTGGAGGCAGTGGACGAGGTGGTCGTGCTGGACGAGGGGCATGTGGTGCAGCGGGGGACGTTCACGGACCTGGCCGCTGTGGACGGGCCGCTGCGGGGGATGCTGGAGCGGGAGGCCGCGGCGGATCTGCTCGTGGGCGCGCCCTAGCGGCCAAGGCCAAAGCCAGGGACAAGGCCAGGGACAAGGCCAGGGACAAGGCCAGGGCCAAGGCCAGGGCCAGGGACAAGTCCGGGGTCAGGGTCAGGGTCAGGGCCAACGACCGGGCTCCCGCATCGGTGGCCCGGCACGGCCCCGCCGCCGCTCGCGTCAACGTCCGTACTGACCCGTCCGCAGCAACGCGTCCCCCAGGCGTACGACCTGAACAGGACGACGCTCCCGTTCAGGGGCCAGGATCGCTGATATGCGCTCATATCGCCTTCGCCGCCTGGTCGTTCCGGCGCTGTTGTGTGCGCTCGTCCCGCTCATGGCCCAGCCGGCCGGAGCCGTCGGTGACAGCAAGGGCGCCCCGGGCAACGGCACCGGTACCGGCGGTGACATGGGCCTCAGCGCCCAGGTGGCGCAGCTGTACGAGGACGCGGCCAAAGCGACCGCGCGGTACGAGACGGGCCGGCAGGAGGCCGAGGGGCAGCGGGCGCAGGCGCAGCGGATCGAGTCGTTGCTCGACCGTGAGCGGCGGGAGATCGGCGTGCTGCGCGAGGACCTGGGCCGGATCGCGCGCGCCCAGTACCGCACCAGCGGCGGGATGCCGCTCACCGCGCAGATCATCCTCGCGACGAGCCCGGAACAGCTGATGCGCGGTCAGCATGTCTTCTCGCAGACGAATCTGGCCGTCAACAACGCCATCGAGAAGAGCCGTCGCGCGGAGCAGCAGCTCGCCAAGGACGAGGCCAAGGCCGACGCGGCCTGGCAGAAGCTGGAGAAGCGCAACGCCGACCTCGCCGAGCTGAAGAGGGGTGTCGAGCAGAAGCTCGAAGAGGTGCGGTGGGAGTTGCAGGGACAGGCCGACGCCTCCGTGGCCGCCGGTTCCTGCCCCGGTGCCGTCCGACTCGACCAGAAGCAGAAGGAGTTCAGCAGCGCGTGGGTCCCGCCGGTGGCGTCGTACGAGCTGTCCGCCGGGTTCGGCAGCGGGGGATCGCGCTGGGCGAACCGGCACACCGGGCAGGACTTCGCGGTGCCGATCGGCACACCGGTGCGGGCGGTCGGGGACGGGCGCGTGGTCAAGGTGGCGTGCGCAGGAGCCTTCGGCATGGAGGTCGTCGTACGACACACGGACGGCTACTACACGCAGTACGCGCATCTGGCGTCCGTCGCCGTCGATCAGGGTGAGCAGGTGGACACCGGGCAGTGGATCGGTCAATCGGGCACGACCGGTAACTCCACCGGACCGCATCTGCACTTCGAGGCGCGGATCACGGCGGAGTTGGGATCAGGTGTGGATCCGGTGCCTTGGCTGTCGGAGCGGGGAGTGGAGCTCGGGTAGATCCGGGTCGACCGGACCTAGTAGTGCTCGGCCAGCAACCGCTCGATCACGATCGCCACGCCGTCCTCGTTGTTGGCGACCGTCCGGCCCGACGCGGCGGCGATCACATCCGGGTGAGCGTTGCCCATCGCGTACGACTGGCCCGCCCACGTCAGCATCTCGACGTCGTTCGGCATGTCACCGAAGGCCACGACCTCCTCGTGCGAGATCCCGCGCTCGGCGCAGCACAGGGCGAGCGTGCTGGCCTTGGAGACGTCGGGGCCGCTGATCTCCAGCAGGGCGCTGGGGCTGGACCGGGTGACATTGGCGCGCTCGCCGATGGCCAGACGGGCCAGGGTGAGGAAGGCGTCGGGGTCGACGGTGGGGTGGTAGGCGAGGATCTTGAGCACGGGCTCGCCGGCGCCCGGAGCGTCCGGTGCCAGGAGGGCCTCGGCCGGCGCGAGCTCGTCCGGGACCTCCATGTGCAGCTTGGGATAGTCCGGCTCCTGGTAGAAGCCGTACGTCTGCTCCACCGCGTAGACCGTGCCGGGCGCCGCGTCCCGCAGCAGCCGTACGGCGTCCAGCGCGTTCTCCCGGGCCAGCTCGCGCACCTTCACGAAGCGATGGGCGCCGGGGCCGCCGTGCAGGTCGACCACCGCGGCGCCGTTGCCGCAGATCGCGAGGCCGTGACCATGGACGTGGTCGCTGACGACATCCATCCAGCGCGCCGGGCGGCCGGTGACGAAGAACACCTCGACGCCCGCCTTCTCGGCGGCGGCCAGCGCGGCGACCGTGCGCGGGGAGACGGACTTGTCGTCCCGCAACAGGGTGCCGTCGAGGTCGGTGGCGATGAGCCGGGGGCGCACCGCGGCGGCCGGGTTCTGGGGCTGTCGAGTCGCTGAGGTCACCGGCTCATTCTCCTGCATATGCCTGCACGGTCGGGCGGCGGTCCGCACATCTGAGGCGGCACCTGAGGAGATACCGCCCCTGACGGCGTCCCGCCCGTGCTGCCACGCCGGACGGGCGAGGGTCGGCCGCCGGGCTCACCGCAGCTGTGCCACCGCATCCATCGCGATCTGCTCGAAGACCTTCTGCTCGGCCACGAAGTCGGAGTCGGGGATCGGCCAGTGGATCACGATCTCGGTGAATCCGAGTTCCTGATGGCGCCCCGCGAAGTCCACGAAGGCGTCGAGGGACTCCAGCGGACGGCCGCGGTCCGGGGTGAATCCGGTGAGCAGCACCTTGTCGACCTCGGCCGCGTCCCGGCCGATCGCGGCACAGGCGTCGGCCAGCTTCTCGACCTGTCCGCGAATGGCTTGAACCGACTGTTCGGAGGTGCCGTTCTCATACAGCTTGGGGTCCCCCGTGGTCACCCAGGCCTGTCCGTACTGCGCCGCCAGCCGAAGCCCGCGCGGTCCGGTCGCGGCGACCGCGAAGGGCAGCCGGGGGCGCTGGGCACAGCCCGGGATGTTGCGCGCCTCGTGCGCCGCGTAGAAGTCACCCTCGTACGACACCGAGTCCTCGGTCAGCAGCCGGTCCAGCAGCGCGACGAACTCGCCGAACCGGTCGGCACGCTCACGCGGGGTCCAGGGCTCCTGGCCGAGCGCGGTGGCGTCGAAGCCGGTACCGCCGGCGCCGATGCCCAGCGTGACGCGCCCGCCCGAGATGTCGTCGAGGGAGATCAGTTCCTTGGCCAGGGTCACCGGATGCCGGAAGTTCGGCGAGGTGACGAGCGTGCCCAGCCGCACCTGGTCGGTGACGGCCGCGGCGGCGGTGAGCGTCGGCACGGCACCGAACCACGGGCCGTCCCGGAAGGTGCGCCAGGACAGGTGGTCGTAGGTGTACGCGGCGTGGAAGCCGAGCTGCTCCGCGCGCTGCCATGCCTCGCGGCCCCCCTCGGACCAGCGGCGATACGGGAGGATCACGGTGCTCAGGCGCAGACTCATGCATCGAGCCTAAGCGGCCGAACGGGTTTCACGTGAAACGGTCACCGCACGCGGCTGCTCAGCCACGGAGTGAGGGTGACCATCGGCATGAACTCCTTGTGCGTCCGGTCCCCCGGCAGCGGCACGATCAGGAAGTAGCCCGGCGGAAAGCGGCGCGCCCTGACGTGGGCCAGGCCGTCGAGGACGGAGCGCAGGAAGGCGGGCACGTCATCGCGCGGGACATCGGGGCACTCGACCCCCTCGATGGTGATCATCGCGTCGTCCTCCGGGTAGAGCCGCACGCTCACCCGGGGCGAGCCGCCCAGCTCGACATAGGCCTCGTGGGGCAGTGAGCCGTCCGGGTCCGCGGTCACGCCTACGCCGGCGGCGCTGCGCCGGGAGGTCTGGTCGGCGCCGATGTCATGGCTCACCTCGATCTCGCGGCCGTACTCCGCGGCGATGGCGCGCAGCGCTGTGACGGCGGATTCCGTGGTGGGAAATTGGTCCATACCACTGATCATGCCGGACGGCAGGTCAGTGCGACTCGGGAAAGCGCAGATATTCCGGGGGAACGGCCTTCGTCAGCCACACGCCGTTCGCGCTGACGTGGAAGACATGGCCGTCTCGGTGCATCGCACCGGCGTCCACGGAGAGCACCACCGGTCGGCCACGCCGGGCGCCGACCCGTGTCGCGGTCTCACGGTCCGCCGACAGGTGTACGTCGTGCCTGTTCATGGGCCTGAGGCCCTCGCTGCGAATGGCGTCCAGACTGCGCGCCACGGTGCCGTGGTAGAGGTACGGCGGCGGGGTCGCCGGGGGCAGTCCGAGCTCGACGTCGATGCTGTGGCCCTGGCTGGCGCGGATCCGGGTGCCCTCGATCGCGAAGCGCTGCTTGTCGTTGCAGGCGACCACGTGGTCCAGCTCGTCCCGGGTGAACCGGAATCCGTGCCCGGCCGCGGCGGCGATCAGCGTGTCGATCTCGACCCAGCCGCCCTCGTCGAGGATCAGCCCGATCCGCTCGGGCTGGTGGCGCAGGTGCTTCGAGAGATACTTGGACACCTTCACGGTGCGTCTTTCGTCCATGCCACCAGCCTGCCGGGCGCGACACGAATCACGCGAATGATTTCGCTCCCGATGTTTGATCCACAAGCAAGTGCGGTTATCCACAGGGGAATTGGCGCTTCTGTGGACAACGAGCGGTCGTTTCAAGGGGTTTCGTCAAGATCAGCTGACGGTCTGTGGGTTCCGGCGAGCCGGTCCAAGGCCCGTGCACGCACTTCCCGTTCCGCGGCCAGCGCGATGAACTCCGCGGCCCGCTCCGGACCAACCAAGGCCTCCACGGCCGTCATCGTCTCCGACGGTATCGTCACGTTTCGCATGATTTCGTGCGTATTCGCTCCCTCGCCCGTGCCCAGCCGGTGGCGCAGATGCCGCACGGCCAACAGGCGCATGGCGCGCGCCAGTTCCGCGTCCACCGTGTGCTGGGCGAGCGGGCGCAGGCGTCGTACGAGAGAGGCCGCTTCGGCCGCCTCCGCGTCCGTCGGGCGGTGCGGTCCTTCGAGGTAGCGGGCGAAGACGTGCTCGGTGGTGAACTCCAGGAAACGGGAGGCGATGTGCTCGACCTGCCCCCTCAACTCCCGCAGATGGCCCGAGATCGCGGACAGTGGCACCCCGGCGGAGTTCAACTCCACCGCGACGGCGAGCTCTTGGGGGCTCGGCACCAGGAAGGACTCCTCGTCGCCGGGCACCGGCTCCAGCACCCCGAGTTCCACGGCCTCGGCCACCGCCGCGTCGTCCGGGGAGCCGCCGAAGCGTTCGTCCAGCTCGGCGCGCGAGATCCGGACCGCCTTCTCGTCCGTCCAGGGCCCGTCCACCTCGGCGGCCAGGCCGAGCACCCCGCCCAGGCCTCGGCCGGCGTCCCAGGCCTCCAGGAGTTCCTTGATGGAGGCCAGGGTGTAGCCGCGGTCGAGGAGGTCGGCGATCTGGCGCAGGCGGTCGAGGTGGGCGTCCGAGTAGACGTTGGCGCGGCCCCGGCGCTCCGGGCGGGGGAGCAGCCCCCGGTCCTGGTAGGCGCGGATGGTGCGGACGGTGGCACCGCTGAGGTGCGCGAGGTCCTCGATCCGGTAGGCGGCCGGAGCCGGGCCGGCGGCCGCCCCCTGTCGGCCCGCGCTGTCCTCACTCATATCGGCGGCTCGCCCTCACAGCGGTGGTTCCAGCCGCGCGATCCTGCGCAGCGCCTTCGGCGTGAACCTCGACATCAGATAGGCCCCGCGCGCCTCCGGCGTCACCGGAACGACCGCCTCACCGCGCACCACCGCCCGCAGGATCGCGTCGGCGACCTTCTCCGGCGGGTAGTTCCGCAGCCCGTACAGCCGCGCGGACTTCTTCTGGCGCCGCTTCTCCTCCTCGGTGTCGACCCCGGCGAAGTGCGCGGTCGAGGTGATGTTGGTGTTGACGAAGCCCGGGCATATCGCGGTGACGCCGATGCCCTGCCCCGCCAGCTCCGCGCGCAGGCACTCGCTCAGCATCAGGACGGCCGCCTTGGACGTGCTGTAGGCGGGCAGCGCCTTCGAGGGCTGGTACGCCGCCGCCGACGCGGTGTTGACGATGTGGCCGCCCTGTCCGCGCTCGGCCATCTGCCTGCCGAAGAGCCGGCAGCCGTGGATGACGCCCCACAGATTGACGTCGAGGACCTTCTTCCAGTCCTCCGGTGTGGTGTCGAAGAAGGAGCCCGACAGCCCGATCCCGGCGTTGTTCACCAGGACGTCCACCACGCCGTACTCCTCGGCGACCTTGGCCGCGAGCTTCTCCATGGCCTGCTCGTCGGCGACGTCGACCGTCTCCGCCCAGGCCTCGGGAGCGCCGATCAGCCGGGACATCTCGGCCGTGCGGGACGCCGACTCGGTGTCCCGGTCGACGGCCACCACGCGCGCGCCGGCCTCCGCGAAGGCGTACGCCGTGGCCCGTCCGATGCCGCTGCCCGCACCCGTGACCAGGACGAGCTGTCCGCCGAAGCGGTCGGCGTACTTCCCGTTCGCCGTCACTCCCTCCGGGCGCCCGCCCTCCACGGAGGTCACGAACTCGGTGATCCATGCCGCCAGCTGGTCGGGACGGGTGCGCGGAACCCAGTGCTTGGCCGGGAGGGTGCGCCGGGTCAGCTGCGGAACCCAGCGCTCCAGCTCGTCGTAGAGCCGCTCCGACAGGAACGCGTCCTCCAGGGGCGTGATGAGCTGCACGGGCGCGTGTGCGTAGGCGTCGGCGCGCGGCCGGGTCAGCCGGGGCCGTACGTTGTCGCGGTACAGCCATGCCCCGTGCGCCGCGTCCGCCGCCAGGGACGAGGTCGGGTAACCGCCGCTGGGGGCCTTCTCCAGGCGCTCCAGGATGCGCGGCCAGTGCTTGCCGAGGGGGCCGCGCCAGGCCAGCTCGGGCAGTACCGGTGTGTGCAGCGCGTAGACGTACCAGGACTTGACGCCCTGGCCGAGGAGTTGGGCGACCCGGCGCGGAGTGGGGCGCTTCAGGCGCCGGTCGATCCAGTGGCCGAAGTGGTCGAGGGACGGTCCCGACATCGACGTGAAGGACGCGATGCGGCCCTCGGTGCGCCGCACGGTGGTGAACTCCCAGGACTGCACCGAGCCCCAGTCGTGCCCCACGAGATGCACCGGCCGGTCCGGACTGACCGCGTCCATGACGGCCAGGAAGTCGTCCGTCAGCTTCTCCAGCGTGAACCCGCCCCGCAGCGGCTTGGGCGCCGTCGACCGGCCGTGGCCGCGGACGTCGTACAGCACCACGTGGAAGCGGTCGGCCAGTCGCGGGGCGACCTCGGACCACACCTCCTTGCTGTCCGGGTAGCCGTGCACCAGGATCACCGTCGGCTGGCCGGGATCGCCCAGTTCCGCGACGCACAGCTCGACGCCGCCCGTCCGTACGACGCGCTCACGCGCACCCTGAAGCGTCACCGTCACTTCTCCTCCGCCCAGCGCCGCACATGCGGCAGATCGTCGTCCAGCCAGAAGGCGCTCTGCTCGGGGTCCGCGGAGTCGGTGACGACCAGGATCTCCTCGAACTTCGCGCCCGTACCCCGGAATCCGAGGTGGGGTTCGACCGCCCACAGGCCCGGCTGGGGCGGATGGTCGGAGAAGCGGTACGGCGACCACAGCGGGGACCAGCCGTCGCGGTGACCGTGCAGCGCGTCGCTCGCCAGGCCCTTCAGGGACTGGGTGCCGAACCCGAACACATGCGGCGACCAGCGGCGCTGCGCGACCCGGTCGACCTTGTGCGCGATCACGCCGAAGGGATAGGCCCGGTGCCGGTTGGCGTAGCCCTGGCGGACCATGAGGCGGTCCACGTCCTCGTAGATCTCCCTGAGCGGACGCCGTTCGCGCACCTCGCGCAGGATCAGCTCCCGGTGCGCCTCCAGGTCGGCCATCAGCTTGTCCTGGACCGGGTTGATGCCGAGCGAGCCGGAATAGCCGATGTCGGCGGTGCAGCCGTCGTACACGGGAGCCATGTCCAGGATGAACGGCATCCCGGGCTCCAGGCGGCGGTTCGTGGGGAAGAACTGCAAGGGGATCCGGAAGTTCACGAACGCCGTGCGGTCCCCGAACCAGGCGAAGGGCAGATGGAACCAGTCGCGCACCCCGCGCTCGCGCAGCCACTCCCGCTGCATGCGCGCCGCCTCGCGCTCGGTGACGCCCGGCTCCAGCCGCGCCGCGACGGCCTCGGCGCATTCGTACGCCAGCCGCTGGACCCTTCTGAACCCCTGCAACTCCGCGGATGCCACCGAGCGCTCGCCTGAAACCGCCGTAGTCATGCCACCGCCCCACCTGTCCACATCGACTGCGGTACGTGTCCGTAACTTGACACCGGTGAATGTGACAGTTGTTAGAGGCGGCGTCAATAGGGCTGCCGAAGGCTGTGGAAAACCCCCACGATGTGGAAAACCGGGGCGTTGCCGTTCGACCTCAGGGTGACCCCTAGGGCCCCGTAGTCCTGGAGGTTGACTTCAAGACAGCTCTGCGGGGTGACGACCGGCGTGGCCGGTATCACTACGTTCGTAGCGTGACTGTGATCGCGACCGAAAGCCTGAGCAAGCGGTTCCCGAGGGTGACCGCGCTTGACCGGCTGACCATGGACATCGGGCCCGGGGTGACCGGACTCGTCGGGGCCAATGGAGCCGGCAAGTCCACCATGATCAAGATTCTGCTGGGTCTGTCCCCCGCCACCGAGGGCCGTGCCGAAGTGCTCGGACTCGACGTCGCCACCAAGGGCGCCGCCATCCGCGAGCGGGTCGGGTACATGCCGGAGCACGACTGTCTGCCGCCCGACGTCTCGGCCACCGAGTTCGTCGTGCACATGGCCCGTATGTCCGGACTGCCGCCCGCCGCCGCGCGCGAGCGCACCGCGGACACGCTGCGCCACGTCGGTCTGTACGAGGAGCGCTACCGCCCCATCGGCGGCTACTCGACCGGCATGAAGCAGCGCGTGAAGCTGGCGCAGGCCCTGGTGCACGACCCGCAGCTGGTGTTCCTGGACGAGCCGACCAACGGCCTCGACCCGGTCGGCCGCGACGAGATGCTCGGCCTCATCCGCCGGATCCACACCGACTTCGGCATCTCGGTCCTGGTCACCTCCCACCTGCTGGGCGAGTTGGAGCGCACCTGCGACCACGTCGTCGTCATCGACGGCGGCAAGCTCCTGCGCTCCAGCTCCACCACCGACTTCACCCAGACCACGACGACCCTCGCCATCGAGGTCACCGACACCGACGACCACCCGGACGGCACCCGCGCGGTGCGCGACGCGCTCCACGCGCGCGGGATCGAGGTCCTCGACGGCAGCGGCGGCCTCCCCGGCGCCGGCCACATCCTGCTGCTCACCGCTCAGGGCGAGGAGACCTACGACCTGGTCCGTGACGTGGTCGCCGACCTCGGCCTCGGCCTGGTGCGCATGGAACAGCGCCGGCACCACATCGCGGAGGTCTTCACCGACGGCGAGCAGGGCAGCGAGCAGAGCACCGACGCACAGCGGAAGGAGGCGGTCGGCCATGGCGGTTGAGCAGCCCGTAGCCACGCAGCCGGGTGACCAGACCCGGATCCACAACATCGGGTACCGCAACTACGACGGCCCTCGCCTCGGCCGCTCCTACGCCACCCGCTCGCTCTACTCGCAGTCCTTGCGCGGCTCCTACGGCCTCGGCCGCTCGGTGAAGTCGAAGGTGCTGCCGATGCTGCTGTTCGTGGTGATGTGCGTGCCCGCGGCCATCATGGTCGCCGTCGCGGTCGCCACCAAGGCCAACGACCTGCCCGTCGACTACACGCGCTACGCCATCATCATGCAGGCCGTGATCAGCCTGTACGTCGCCTCGCAGGCACCCCAGTCCGTCTCGCGCGACCTGCGCTTCAAGACCGTGCCGCTGTACTTCTCGCGGCCGATCGAGACCGCCGACTACGTCCGGGCGAAGTACGCGGCGCTGGCCTCCGCCCTGTTCATCCTCACCGCGGCCCCGCTGCTGGTGCTCTACGTAGGCGCGCTGCTGGCCAAGCTCGACTTCGCCGACCAGACCAAGGGATTCGCGCAGGGACTCGTGTCCGTCGCACTGCTCTCGCTGCTGTTCGCCGGCATCGGCCTGGTCATCGCGTCGGTCACGCCACGCCGCGGCTTCGGCATCGCCGCCGTGATCGCCGTGATGACCATCTCCTACGGAGCCGTCTCCACGCTCCAGGCCATCGCCGACGCGCAGTCCATCAACGGCGGGGGCAGCGCCGACGCCATCGCCTGGATCGGCCTCTTCTCGCCGGTCACGCTCATCGACGGCGTGCAGTCCGCCTTCCTGGGCGCGAGCTCCGCCTTCCCTGGAGGGGTGGGCCCGAGCAGCGGTGAAGGCCTCGTCTACGTCCTCGTCAGCCTGGGCCTGATCGCCGCAAGCTACGGCCTCCTGATGCGCCGCTACAAGAAGGTGGGACTGTGACCACGCTCCAGATCGACCACGTCTCCCGCTGGTTCGGCAACGTGGTCGCCGTCAACGACATCACCATGACGATCGGCCCCGGCGTCACCGGCCTCCTCGGCCCGAACGGCGCCGGAAAGTCCACCCTCATCAACATGATGGGCGGCTTCCTGGCCCCCTCCACCGGCACCGTCACCCTCGACGGGCAGCCGGTCTGGCGCAACGAGGCGATCTACCAGCACATCGGCATCGTCCCCGAGCGCGAGGCGATGTACGACTTCCTCACCGGCCGCGAGTTCGTGGTCGCCAACGCCGAGTTGCACGGGCTGGGCGCCAAGGCCGCCCAGAAGGCGCTGGCCACGGTCGAGATGGAGTACGCCCAGGACCGCAAGATCCAGACGTACTCCAAGGGCATGCGCCAGCGCGTGAAGATGGCGAGCGCCCTGGTCCACAACCCTTCGCTGCTCCTGCTCGACGAGCCCTTCAACGGCATGGACCCGCGTCAGCGCATGCAGCTGATGGACCTGCTGCGGAGGATGGGCGACGAGGGCCGCACGGTGCTGTTCTCCTCGCACATCCTCGAAGAGGTCGAGCAACTCGCCTGGCACATCGAGGTCGTCGTCGCCGGGCGGCACGCGGCCAGCGGTGACTTCCGCAAGATCCGCCGCCTGATGACCGACCGACCGCACCGCTACCTGGTGCGCTCCAGCGACGACCGCGCCCTCGCGGCCGCGCTGATCGCCGACCCGTCGACGTCCGGCATCGAGGTCGACCTCACCGAGGGCGCGCTGCACATCCAGGCCGTCGACTTCGGCCGCTTCACCACGCTGCTGCCGAGGGTGGCGCGCGACCAGGGCATCCGACTGCTCACGGTCTCGCCGTCCGACGAGTCCCTCGAGTCCGTGTTCTCGTATCTGGTCGCGGCGTAGGAGGCCGAAGATGTACGACCCCACAGTCGCCAGGCTCACCTATCGAGCCCTGCTCGGCCGTCGCCGGGCCCTCATCCTGGGGGCGCTGCCCCTGCTGCTCATCGCGATCTCCGTCGTGGTGCGCGCTCTCGCGGGCGCCGACGACCAGACCGCGTCCGACCTGCTCGGCGGGCTGGCGCTCGCCACCATGGTGCCGATCATCGGCGTCATCGCCGGCACCGGCGCGATCGGGCCGGAGATCGACGACGGCTCGGTCGTGTACCTGCTGTCCAAGCCGGTGAAGCGGCCCACGATCATCTTCACCAAGCTGATCGTGGCGATCGCCGTGACGATGGTGTTCTCGGCACTACCCACCTTCATCGCCGGGTTCATCCTGAACGGCAACGGCCAGCAGATCGCCGTCGCCTACACGGTCGCCGCGCTGGTCGCCTCCATCGCGTACGCCGCGATCTTCCTGCTGCTCGGCACGGTGTCCCGGCACGCGGTGGTGTTCGGGCTGGTCTACGCCCTCGTCTGGGAGGCCCTGTTCGGCTCCCTGGTGTCGGGCGCGCGCACGCTGAGCGTTCAGCAGTGGTCGCTGGCGGTGGCGCAGAAGGTGGCCGGCGGGGACATGGTCACGTCGGACGTGACCCTGCCCACGGCGACCGTGCTGTTGGCCGTCGTCACCGTCCTCGCGACCTGGTACGCGGGACAGAAGCTGCGGTCGCTGACGCTCGCCGGTGAGGAGTAGGGGCGCAGGTGAGAAATAAGGGAGCGGGCTCTTCACGGGGCCCGCTCTTGACGGGGGCTTCACGACGGCGCGGGCAAACTGGGAAGAGGCCGATGTCCGGCTGAGAGGCCGATGTTCGGCTGAGAGGGCTGAGAGGAACGGGGATGGCCGACGAGTGGGACGACCTCGTCCTGGACGAGGACTTCATACGGTCCGCCGAGACGTCCGAGCCGTCCGCCCGGGCCCGGATGCTGGCCGCCCCCTGGCGCCGTGAGAGGCCCGAGCCCCAGCCGTGGCGTTCGGACGAGCCGCCCGCAGGGTGGTTCTTCAGCAAGGGGCGCCGCCGCAGGTGGCGGCGCCGTTGATCCCCGTACGGCCGCTTTATTAGGTGGCGTCCAACTCCGCGTACATGCACCATGGTTGTGTCGAAGACGCCGGTCGAGGCCGGCGCCATGGTCCGGGAGAGGAGTTGGGCGATGTCCATGCACGGCAGTACGTCCAGCTCCCGTCAGGGCAGTCTGCGGCGGGCTCCGGTGTAGTTACCCCACCGTCGAGCCCGCTCCGCATACGGAGCTGCCCGGGGCGGCCGCTTCGAGCACGCGATGTCGCTCTCGCGTGGGTCGCCCACCCGGAGGATTGGCCGAGTGGTAAGGCACTGGCTTGCTAAGCCATGGTCGGGTTGCAAAGCCCGCGCACGTTCGATCCGTGCATCCTCCGCGAGACGTTGCCACTGGGGCTTGGCCGTATTGCAGGGCTGGGGTGCCTTCGAGATGCACCCGGCGTTGCAGGGCTGGGTGCCTTCGAGATGCACCCGGCGTCGCAGGGCTGGGGTGCCTTCGAGTTGCACTCGGCGTTGCAGGCCGTGCCCACCCGTTCCGCCCTGCGGAACGATTGCCCACGGTGGTGGCGAATGCGGCTGCCCGCCGCGGTCGCGTGTACGGCCGCTCATGGTGGTGGCGCATACGGCCCGCCCTCAGCCCGGCGCGAGAGTCGGAGGCCGGGGCCTGCTGAAAGGTTTCCCGGCGCCGTGCAGCCCGGCGTCAGGCGGCCAGCAACCGCTCCAGTACCACCGCGATCCCGTCCTCCTCGTTCGAGGACGTCACCTCGTCCGCCACCGTCCGGAGTTCTTCGTGGGCGTTGGCCATGGCCACCCCGTGCGCCGCCCAGGCGAACATCGGGATGTCGTTGGGCATGTCACCGAAGGCGATCGTGTCCGCCGCCTTCATCCCCAGACGGCGGGCCGCCAGGGACAGACCGGTCGCCTTGGACAGGCCCAGGGGGAGGAGTTCCACGATGCCCTCGCCCGCCATGGCCACGGTGACGAAGCCACCCGCGGCCTTGCGCGCGGCCTTCGCCAACTCGTCGTCCGTCAGGTCGGGATGCTGTATGTAGATCTTGTTCAGCGGGGCCGTCCACAGATCCGAGGCGTCCGTGAACGGAGTCGACGGCAGCGTGCCCGTGACCGCGTAACCGGGGCCGACCAGCACCGCGCCGTCCAGGCCGTCACGGCTGGCCGCGAGGTACAGCGGGCCGACCTCCGCCTCGATCTTGGCCAGCGCCACGCCCGCCAGTTGCCGGTCCAGGGTCACCGAGGTCAGCAGGCGGTGCTCGCCGGCGTGGTACACCTGCGCGCCCTGGCCGCAGACGGCGAGGCCCTGGTAGCCGAGGTCGTCGAGGATGTGCCGGGTCCACGGCACCGCGCGGCCCGTGACGACGATGTGCGCGGCCCCCGCCTCGGTGGCCGCGGCGAGGGCGTCACGGGTGCGCCGCGAGACCGACTCGTCGGAGCGCAGGAGCGTTCCGTCGAGGTCGGTCGCGATCAGCCTGTAGGGGAAGCCGGTGCTCACTTCGCGATCGGCTCCAGGACCTCCCGGCCCCCCAGGTACGGGCGCAGCACCTCGGGAACGCGGACGGAGCCGTCGGCCTGCTGGTGGTTCTCCAGGATCGCCACGATGGTCCGCGGTACGGCGCACAGCGTGCCGTTGAGCGTGGACAGCGGCTGCACCTTCTTGCCGTCGCGCATGCGGACGGCGAGGCGGCGCGCCTGGAAGCCGTCGCAGTTGGACGCCGAGGTCAGCTCGCGGTACTTGCCCTGGGTCGGGATCCACGCCTCGCAGTCGTACTTGCGGGACGCCGAGGCGCCCAGGTCGCCCGAGGCCACGTCGATGACCTGGAAGGGCAGCTCAAGGCCGGTGAGCCACTGCTTCTCCCAGTCCAGCAGCCGCTTGTGCTCGCTCTCCGCGTCCTCGGGGGCGACGTAGGAGAACATCTCGACCTTGTCGAACTGGTGCACGCGGAAGATGCCGCGCGTGTCCTTGCCGTAGGTGCCGGCCTCGCGGCGGAAGCACGGCGAGAAGCCGGCGTAGCGCAGCGGCAGCTTCTCGGCGTCGAGGATCTCGTCCATGTGGTACGCGGCGAGCGGGACCTCGGAGGTGCCGACCAGGTAGTAGTCGTCCTTCTCCAGGTGGTACACGTTCTCCGAGGCCTGGCCGAGGAAGCCGGTGCCCTCCATGGCGCGCGGGCGGACCAGCGCCGGGGTGAGCATCGGGATGAACCCGGCCTCGGTGGCCTGGGCGATCGCGGCGTTGACCAGCGCCAGTTCCAGCAGGGCGCCGACACCGGTGAGGTAGTAGAAGCGGGAGCCGGACACCTTGGCGCCGCGCTCGACGTCGATGGCGCCCAGCGCCTCGCCGAGCTCCAGGTGGTCCTTGGGCTCGAAGCCCTCGGCGCCGAAGTCACGGATGGTGCCGTGCGTCTCCAGGACGACGAAGTCCTCCTCGCCGCCGACGGGCACGTCGGGGTGGACGAGGTTGCCGAGGCCGAGCGCGAGACGCTTGGTCTCCTCGTCCGCCTCGTTCTGCTCGGCGTCGGCCGCCTTCACGTCGGCGGCCAGCTGGCTCGCCTTCTTCAGCAGCTCGGCCTTCTCGTCCGCGGAGGCCTTGGGGATGAGCTTGCCGAGTTGCTTCTGCTCGGCACGCAGCTCGTCGAAGCGGACGCCGGACGACCTGCGCCGCTCGTCGGCAGACAGGAGGGCGTCGACGAGCGCGACGTCCTCTCCACGGGCGCGCTGGGAGGCGCGCACTCGGTCGGGGTCCTCACGGAGCAGGCGAAGGTCAATCACGCGCCCAAGGCTACCGGGGAGGGGTGACAGCCCACGACTCACTATTCCGAACTGCGGCTTACGTTGCGTTATGGGGGAATTGCGAATCGTGTCAATAAAAAGCGTCTCACTCCCTGGGACGGGGCAAGCGCGAGGCGCCCGGTTGACCGGAATCCCTTGTGGAGAACGGGACTTGGGTCGCGGTTGTCCACAGGGATCCCCAGCCCTCGAAGAGTTATCCACAGGGTGTGTGGATGGACTGTGGACTTCGGAATTGATCACTCCGTAACCCATTGATCAAGTAGAGGATTCCCAGGACAAACCCTCCCCATCCGCACTTTCGAGTGGAAAGTGGTCGCCCCAAAGGATTGCCCAAAGGAAAAGAGTGGACGAAGGGTGACTTGCATCCCGGTGGACGTCGAGACGGCCTGGAGAGCGATTTGTCGACAGACTCGCCTTCCGCTGTCGACTTGTCCCCAGGTCGAGATGAGTACCTGTGGATAACTCCTGTGGATAACGACGATCGGCTGGTAGGACCGGCGCTCAGAACCGTCCGTCCTGGCACCGCGCCACCCAGTCCGCCGCCGACACGAACGCCGCGTCCGACGTCCCCAGACGCGGCGGCTCCACATCCTCCGGCTTCATGTCAGCTCGCGGATACGAGCCCAGGAAGCGCACCTCCAGGCAGATCCGCTTGAGCCCCATCAGCGCCTCGGCGACCCTGCGGTCGGAGATATGGCCCTCGGCGTCGATGCAGAAGCAGTAGTTGCCGATGCCCGCGCCGGTCGGCCGGGACTGGAGCAGCATCAGGTTGATGCCACGCGTGGCGAACTCACCCAGAAGATCGCGCAGTCCACCGGGGTGGTCGTCACGCTGCCACAGCACGACGGATGTCTTGTCCGCGCCGGACGGCGCCGCCGGCCGAGCGGGCCGGCCCACCAGCACAAAGCGGGTCTGCGCGTTCTCCGCGTCGTGGATGCCGGTCTCCAGGGCCTCCAGGCCGTACAGCGCGGCGGCGAACTCGCCGGCGAAGGCCGCGTCGTACTGGCCTTCCTGCACCAGGCGGGCGGCATCCGCGTTCGAGGCCGCCGACTCCCAGTGGGCGTCGGGGAGGTTGTTCCTGAGCCAGTTGCGCACCTGCGGCTGGGCGGCCGGGTGCGCGGAGACCGTCTTGATGTCCGACAGCTTCGTGCCCGGCCGGACCAGCAGCGCGAAGGTGATCGACAGCAGCACCTCGCGGTAGATCATGAGCGGCGCGCCGGCGACCAGCTCGTCGAGGGTGGTGGTGATCCCGCCCTCGACGGAGTTCTCGATCGGCACGAACGCCGCTTCGGCCTCGCCGACGCGCACCGCGTCCAGCGCGGACTGCACGGACACGTAGGGGATCAGCTCCCGGGTCGCGGCCTCGGGAAGCGTGCGCAGGGCGGCCTCGGTGAAGGTGCCCTCGGGGCCGAGATAGGCATAGCTCGCTGGCATGACCTCACCCTAATGGGCCTTGCCAAACCCGGCGCACGCCTCTTCGCCGTGTCACCCCTCCAACAGCCGCTGCCCCACGTATTCCCCTTCGGCGGCCCCACCCGGCACCGCGAACAGGCCGCTCGCCTCGTGGCGGATGTACTTGGACAGCGCGTCGCCCCGGTCGAGCTTGCGCTGGATCGTGACGAAGCCACGCAGCGGGTCGGCCTGCCAGCAGATGAACAGCAGGCCGGCATCGGGCACCCCGTCCGCGTCGATGCCGTCGTGGTAGGAGAAGGGGCGCCGCAGCATCGCCGCCCCGCCGTTCTGGTCGGGCCTGGTGATGCGTGCGTGCGCGTTGATGGGGACGACCAGATTCCCTGCCTTGTCCGTCTTCTCCAGGTCCATCTCGGTCGTCTCGGTGCCTCCCGACAGCGGCGCCCCGTCGGACTTGCGGCGTCCGATGACGTCCTCCTGCGCCTTGAGCGAGAGCTGCTCCCAGTCGTCGAGGAGCATGCGGATCCGGCGTACGACGGCGTAGGAGCCGTTCGCCATCCAGTCCGGGTCCTTGGAACCCGACGCCGGGACGAAGATCCGCTGGTCGAAGTCGGCGTCCGTCGGCTTCGGATTGCGCGTGCCGTCCATCTGGCCCATCAGATTGCGGGCCGTCATGGGGTGGGCGGTGGCGCCGGGTGAACGGTTGAAGCCGTTCATCTGCCAGCGCACCTTGGCGGCCTTGCCCGCGTCCCGCTGGATCGCGCGCAGGGCGTGGAACGCGACCAGGGCGTCGTCGGCGCCGATCTGCACCCACAGATCACCGTTGCTGCGTGCCTTGTCGAGCTGGTCGGAGGAGAAGTCGGGCAGGGGGTCGAGCGAGACCGGGCGCTGCTTCTCCAGTCCGGTCCGCCCGAAGAAGCTGTGCCCGAAGCCGAAGGTGATCGTCAGCGACGAGGGTCCGGCGTCCCGGGCGACATCCGTGTCGTCCTGCTGGGCCGCCTCGCCCGCCATCAGCCGCCGAGCCGTCTCCGACCAGCGGCGCAGCAACGCCGCCGCCTCCTTGCGGCCCGCTCCGGCCGCCAGGTCGAAGGCGACGAGGTGGCCGCGCGCATGGAGTGCCTGGAGGATGCCGGGCTGATGTTTCCCGTGAAACATCGCCTGATCGGCCCCCAGCGAGGTGAGCGGCGTCGCCGCGGCCGGCCGGGCGGCGTACCCCACGGCACCGCCCGCCGCACCGAGCACCAGCCCGCTGGCACCGGCGGTGCCGAGCAGCAGACGCCGTGAAATGCCCGGCCGCTCGGCAGCGTCTGCCCGAGGAGCGCTCTTGACGGCGGCCTCTCCGTTGAGCGATTTCTCGGAGGTGCGGGCCTCCGGAATGGACTGGTCAGCCATGGTTCAGCCGATCTGCGCGTTCTTGGACACGGTGGCCTGGTCGATGTCGGAGGTCCGCACGGTCACGGCGATCTTCCAGTCGCCCGCCACCGGGATCTGCACTCCGCTCGCCGACCAGTGTCCGGTGGCGATGTGGTCGGGGACGACGGGCAAGGGCCCGATGTCCTGGGACTCCAGGGTGAAGGCGATCTTCACCTCGGGGATGTCGAAGGCACGGCCGTTGGGCCGCTGCACATACACATGCATCTCGTTGCCGCCCACACGAGCCGGATCGAGGTCGACCCGGACCACGCCCTTGCCGTCCTCGCCTCCGGTGTCGAAGGACATGTCCAGGGTCAGCGCCCCGGCGGCCGACGCGTCGGCGGACGCGGCCGCCTTGGCCGCCTTGGCCTGTTCCTCCGTACGACCCGGTTCGGTCGACGTCAGCAAGGTGGTGACGGCGAGCAGCACGACCGCGACGCCCGCCTCGGCCAGCACCGAGCGGCGCAGCCCGAACCGGTTCGGGTCGGCGTCCCGCCGCTGCTTCTGGCGCGCGGTGTCGATCGCGGCCTGTTGCCGGGCGAGCTGCGCGGCGCGCTCGGAGTCGCCGTCGTTCTCGCCGGCCGCGTCGCCGCCGGTCCGCTTCTTCCCGGACACGGCGGCCGAGACGCCCTTCTTGCCGGACACGGGGGCGGCGGAGGCACCCTTCTTGCCGGAGCCGGAGCCGGAGCCGGAGCCGGAGCCGGAGCCGCCCTTCCCGACCGACCCGGACCCGGACCCGGACGACGAGCCGGCCCGCGCACCGGCGGGCTCCTTCTCGCCCTTGTCGGCGTCCCGCTCCTCCCGAGGCTTCACCACGCGCGTCTCCGCAAGCCGTGCCGTCCACCGCCGTGAGACCCACGCGACGCCCACCAGCAGCACCACAAGCCCGATCTTGACCAGCAGCAACTGCCCGTATCGCGTGTCGGTGAACGCCGACCACGAGCCGAGCTGCCGCCATGACTGGTAGATCCCGGTCGCGACCAGCGTCAGCACGCTGCCGAAGGCGACGCGCGAGAACCGCCGTACCGCCGACGCCTCGATGGGTGTGTCCGCGGGCGCCCGGTACAGGGCGACGAGTAGTGCGGCGAGCCCCCCGAGCCAGCTCCCGACGGCCAGCAGATGGAGGATGTCGACCGGCATCGCGATCCCGGCCTGGAGCCCGGTCGACGCGTGCTCGGACATCGCCCAGCTGGCCGCGAGCCCCGCAGCGACGACCGCCCCGCCGATGGCGAGCCCGAAGGTGAGGTCCCGCTTCTCCTCGTCCTCCCGCTTCTCGTACGCCCCGAACAGCACCGCGATGAACAGTGCGGCGGCGGCGAGCAGCAGCAGGCGGGACACCAGGGCCGCACCCGTCTTGGTCTGGAGCACCTGCCCGAGCAGCTCCAGGTCGAAGATGTCGCCGACCTTCCCGCTGCTGGTGTACGAGCCCCGCAGAAGCAGCAGGCCGAGCGTGGCGGCGGTCAGGGCCAGCCATCCGGAGACGGTCAGCCGTTGCAGCGCCCGCACACCCGCCCCGCGCTGCCAGCAGGCGAGCACGAAGGCCGCGCCGCCGACCATGACGATGAACCCGGCGTACGACACATAGCGCCCGACGTCGTAGAGCGCACCGACGACTCCGCCGCCCGCGGTCTGGCCGGAGACGGAGACGGTGGTCCCCGAGGGGGCACCGATGGAGAAGGTGTAGGCGCCGGCGACGGGATGGCTGTCCTCGGACACCACCTGGTAGGTGACCGTGTACGTGCCGTCGGGCAGGCCGGGCTTGAGTTGCACGGCGTACGTCGTGCCGCTGACGTTGGCCGGGGCACCCTTGTCGATGCGCTCGCCCTTGGGGTCGAGCACGCGAAGGGAGTCGTCGGACAGGGCCACCTTCTCGGAGAAGGTCAGCGAGACCTGCGCCGGGGCCTTGTCCACCACCGCCCCCTGCTGGGGGTCGCTGCCCGTCAGCGCGGCGTGCGCGGAGACGGGCCCGGCGCCGGCGAGCAGGAGACCGGTGGCGGCCAGGAACAGCAGCACCAGGGTCCGGACGCGGGGGGCGATGGTCTGGGTCAAGGCGATCTCTCCCTCAGTGTCCGGTCTTCGGGGTGTACGTCGCCGACTTCACCGGCATCCGGACGGTGACGGTGCCGGATTCGGCGAAGCGGAGTTTCAGGGTCACCGTCTCGCCCTGCTTCGGCTTGCGCTTCAGCTTCTCGAACATCAGGTGGTTGCCCCCGCTCTTGAACACGAGTTGACCGTGGGCGGGGACCGGGAGGTCGCCGGCCTCCTGCATCGAGGAGTCGACGGTCTCGTGGGCGGTCACTTCGCCGACGTCACTGGTGACCGCCGTCAACTCGTCCTCAGCCCCGCCCTTGTTGGTGACCGTCAGGTAGCCGGCCGCCATGGAGTCCGAGACGGGCTGGGGCATGTAGGCGCCGCTGACGGACACTTCGGCCTCGGAGTCCTCGGAGCCGCAGCCCGCCAGGACCAGGGCACCGGTCATCACCGCGGCCACCGGGGCGAACCGCCTCACGGCTTCTGCCCCTTGATCAGCTTGGGGAGGTCCTTGGTGTAGTCGTCGACGGTGGCGTCCTCGGTGTAGAGGACGTACCCGGCGTCGGTCTTCGGCGAGAACGCCACGACCTGGGTGCCGTGCGTGGAGACCGTCTTGCCGTTCTTGTCCTTGTGCGGCGGGTCGATGGAGATGCCGAGGGTGCGGGCGCCGGCCTGGATGGTGTCGAAGTCGCCGGTCAGGCCCACGACCTGCGCGTCGATGCCCTTGAGCCACTTGCCGAGCGCGGGCGCGGTGTCGCGCTGCGGGTCGGTGGTGACGAACACGATGCTCAGCTCGTCCTGCTGGGCCTTGGGCAGCTGCTTCTTGGCGACGGCGATGTTGTTCATCGTCAGCGGGCAGACGTCGGGGCAGTTGGTGTAGCCGAAGTAGATCAGCGTCGGCTTGCCCTGGGTCTCCTTGCGGAGGTCGTACTTCTTGCCGTTCGTGTCGGTGAGGACCAGGTCCGGCTTCTCGAACGGCTTGTCGAGCACGATGGCCGCCTTGTCCGAGCCGGCTTCCTCGGAGACCACGGTCACCGGCGAGGCGCTGTCGTCACCGTTGCCGCAGGCGGACAGGGTCAGGGCCGCGGCGGCGAGCAGGGCAGCCGCGGCGAAGGTCTTCTTACGGGTCTTCGTGTGCATGGAAAGGTGTCCCAAGGGTGAGAGCTCCGGCGCGCACCGGGGGTGTGCCCCGGCGCGCGCCGTGAACCGGAGGTGGCGTCAGGCGTCGCTGCGCCGACGGCCGGCGAGCACGCCGTACGCGACACCGACCACGCCGACGACGATGCCGACCACGCCGAGGACCCGGGCGGTGGTGTCGCTGCTGTCGGCGGGCTCGGCGGCCTCGGTCTTGGCGGAGGCGGCCTCGGCGTCCTCGGAGTCGGACGCCTTGTCCGAGGACGACGAGGAGCCGTGGTGGCCCTCCTCGGCGGCGGACAGCGCGAGCACCGGCGCCGGGTTCTCGGGCTCGTCCTGGCCCTCCTGCGGGACCTCGATCCAGCGCACGACCTCCTTGTTGGAGTACGTCTGGACGGCCTTGAAGACGAGCTGGTCGGCGTCCTCGGGGAGCTGGCCGACGGAGACCGGGAACTTCTCGAAGTAGCCCGGCTCGATGCCCTTGCCGTCGGCGGTCCAGGTGATCTTGGAGACCGCCTCGGAGATCTTCTCGCCGTGCATCTCGATCGGCTTGTCGAGCTTGGCCTTGGTGACCTCGATCTTCCAGCCGGGCATGGGCTCCGGCATCGCGGAGGCCAGCGGGTGGTCCGTCGGGAAAGTCACTTCGAGCTTGGTGGTCGAGGCGTTGTCGCGCTCGTTGGGCACCTTGAAGTCGACGACCGCGTAGCCGCCCTTGGCGGCGGTGCCCTCCGGCTGAACGCTGACGTGGGCGAAGGCGGGGACGGACAGGGCGAGCACGGTCGTGCCGGCGAGGACGCCTGCGGCGGCGAGACGAGAGACCTTCATGCGGAGCACTCCACTGTGAGTGAGTTCGGGGATTCCTGTGGTGTAGAGGAGTACGCGTGCGCAGGGGTGCCCGATCACGCGGGATCGGTGGGAAAAGAACCGTCCCTCGGACGAACACGGGGGCACGCGCGTGTGCCGCACGACGGCGGCCCTCGACCCCACGCAGTGGAGTGGCGGTCGCGTCGTGTCAGGCGGCGAGGCCGAGCACGGCGGCCACCGGCGGGCCCCGCCTGATCACCGTGTGCTTCAGCGCGACGGTGCGTGGACCGGGCCGCCCGAGCGGCTCGGCGGCCAGGAAGCGCGGGCCCGCCTCGGGTGCGCCCGGCAGCCCGGCACGCAGGGCGCGCACCAGCGCGAGCGCCCCGCGCAGGGAACGTACGAGAGCCCCCTCGGCGACCGAGTGCGCCGACGGCGCGGACATCTCGACGATCCGCAGCAGGGCCAGGTCACCGCGGCGCAGCAGCCATCCCGCGGCGACCGCGGCGAGCACATGGGCCAGCAGCATCGGCAGGGAAGGCAACAGCGCGGCGGAGGAGTCGGTGGCGGCGGACACCGCGTCCGCCGACCCGTGCGAGGCGTGCGCCCCCGTGCCCGTGCCGGGGCTGGGGGCGATCCGCGCCTCGGTGAGGATCCGCTGGGCCTGTGCGGGGCTGATGGCCGCCACTGAGGTGCCGCACACGAGCCGGACGGCCTGCTCGACGAGCGCGGCGTCGGACGCGGCGGCCGAGGACGAGGCCCCGGCGCTCGTCGCCCCGTGCTGCCCCAGCCCGAACAGCGTGTGCAGGACGGTCTGGCCGACCGCGAGCAGTGCCGCGATCCCGGGCAGTGAGCGTTCGCGTCCCGTGAACGGCACGGTGACGAGCAGGACGCCGAGGAACCCCGCACCCATCGTCCACAGCGGGATCGTGGCGCAGGAGCCCAGCACATGCCCGATCCCGGCCAGCACGACGCAGACCGCGGCGAACACCGCGGCCCGCAGGATCCGGAGATCGCTTCCGGAGCGCACCGTGCGCGGGTGGGGGGCAGTCATGGCGGGCTCATCATCGCACTGGCCTTATGGCCGAGATACGGCAGGTCCACAAGACGAGGTACGAGCGGAAGATCACCTTCTGGTGTGGGCTGCCCCCACATACACCGATTCCCTCGTGGGCGCATCGACCATATGGGCGGCATCACGTCAATGATGTGCTTACGGACGGGCACTCGCGGCAATACGTAACGGTATGTCGAGCCGCGGCCAGGAGGCTGGAGCATGAGCATCTGGTGGTCACTCCATCTGCGCCGTGAAGCCGCGAGCGTTCCCCTCGCCCGGCGCCTGTTGCTCGGCACCATGGAGACGGCGGGCGTCGACCCGGACGTCTCGTACGACCTCTCCGTCGCCCTCAGCGAGGCCTGTGCCAACGCCGTCGAGCACGGCGGCGCCACCACACCCGACGGCTCACCGCAGGCGTACCGCGTCACGGCGTACCTGGACGGCGAGAAGTGCCACATCGAAGTCACCGACTCGGGCCCGGGCTTCACGAGCTCCCATCGCGCCCCCCGCCCGGCGTCCCACGACGCCGAGGACGGCCGCGGCCTGTGCCTCATCAGCGAACTCGCCGACCACGTCCAGATCGGCAACAAGCCCGGCTTGGGCGGCGCGGTGGTCAGCTTCGACAAGATCCTCAAGTGGCGTGAGGACGCGCCGTTGATGGCGGTGTAACGGCCGTCGGAGGGGGTCGGGCCGCTGCCCCCGACGTCGAACCGAAGCCGCCGGCTTCAGTTTCCTCAGCAATCACAGCCCCCACACAGCGCCACCTGAACCTTCTGACGGGTGGCGTCCCTAACTTCCCGGTCATGACGGGAAACCACAAGGACAACTCGATCACCCGGCGCCGCGCGATCGCGGTGACCGGAGGGACGGTCGCGGCGGGCGGGCTCGCCGTCGCCGGTTACCAGGCGGCCTTCGCCGACACCAGCGGCACGGTCACGGACGCCGTGGCGACGGCCTCCGCGAGCTCCGGCTGTATGACGCTGATGTCGAGCGTCACCGAGGGCCCCTACTACCTCGACGGCGCCCTGGTGCGAAAGGACATCACCGAGGGCAAGAGCGGCGTCCCGCTGACGCTGCGGCTCACGGTCGTCGACGCCACCGACGGCTGTACGCCGGTCAAGGGCGCCGCCGTCGAGATCTGGCACTGCGACGCCTGGGGCTACTACTCCGGCTACACCACGGCCAACCCCGGGGGCTCCGCGCCCGCCGAGAGCGAGGACGGCTCGACCGCGAACGACAGCACCTATCTGCGCGGTTACCAGATCGCCAACGCCAACGGGGTCGTCAAGTTCGAGACGATCTTCCCGGGTTGGTACACCCCACGCACCTGCCACATCCACCTGAAGGTGCACACCGGCGGCCAGAAGGAGGACGGCACCTACGAGGGCGGCAAGGTCAACTACACCGGCCAGCTGTTCTTCGACGACGCGATCGCCGAGGAGATCTTCACGCTGGAGCCGTACTCGAAACACTCCGGCAGCTACACCACCCTCGACAACGACATGGTCTACGACGGCGGCGGCGCCTCCAGCGGCATGCTCGCCCTGGAGGCCGTGCACAAGAAGAACCCCGCGAAGGGCTACAAGGGCTTCCTCACCGTCGCCATCGACCCCGACGCCGAGAACACGGGGGCGGGCAGCGGCGGAGGAGGCGGCACGCCACCCAGCGGCGCCCCGAGCGACGCGCCCAGCGGCACCCCGTCGGCCTCGGCCACCTCGTAAGGCATGAGCAGCCGCGAGGACGAGGCGCTGGCGCAGGCCGCCGTGACCGCGCTGACCGGGCAGCTGGCCCTGGCCCCCAAGCCGGGCCTGCCCGACCCGCGCGACCTCGGGGCCCGCGTCTCCCGCCGGGACCACCGCATGCTGCGCTGGTCGGCGAAGTCGCTCACGCCCGGCCTCACGGCGATGGCAGCCGCCGCCCGCCGCACGGGCGAGCCGACACCCGGGCTCCGTACGGAACTCGGCGCGATCGGCAGGTGCACCGAGCACTCGGTGCACCTCGCGGGCGGCGGTCACCGCGGCGCCCTGTGGGCACTCGGCCTGCTGGTCGCCGCGGCCGCGCTGAACCCCCGGGCCGGTGCGCGGGACGTCGCCGCGACCGCCAAGCGCATCGCCGCGCACACCGACAAACGCGCCCCGCGCAAGCCCTCCCGGGGCTCCTCGGTGTCCGCGAAGTACGGCGCCGCAGGGGCACGCGGCGAGGCACGGGCCGGGTTCCCGCACGTCCGGCGGGCGTTGGACGCGCTCACCGGGGCCCGCGCGGCCGGCGCCGCCGAGGAACGGGCCCGCCTGGACGCCCTGCTCACCGTGATGTCCACCCTTCAGGACACCGAACTGCTCTACACCGCGGGCCCGATCGGCCTGCGGCACGTGCAGGCGGGCGCCCGCGCGGTCCTGGAGGCGGGCGGCACGTCCACGGAGGCCGGCGCGCGGGCCCTGACGGCTCTCGACGCCGACCTGCACGCGCGCGCGTGGAGTCCACGGGGGAGTGCGGGCCTGCTCGCGGGGGCGCTGTTCCTCGACTCCCTGCCGGTCAGGCCACGAGCGCGGACCGCTTGACCGTACGCCGCCCACGGGTGCCGGCGGCCCACCGAGCCGCCGGCCCCATCGCGCACGAGGCGCCCAGCGTCACCGCGCCCAGCGCCAGCCACCCCGGCGTCCCCCACTCCACCAGCAGCGAGGTCAGGACGAGCGGCCCCAGCGTCCGTGCCACGGTCACCCCCGTGCCGAAGAACCCCTGGTACTCGCCCACCCGGTCCGCGGGCGCCAGCTCGAAGGACAGCTGCCAGGACCCCGCCGACTGCCCCATCTCGGCGAAGACCTGCAACACCGCCCCGGCGACCAGCACCCCGGCCGCCACCCACGGCGAGACGCCCGCCGACAGCGCGAACACCGCGCACGCCGCCAGCATCACCCACCCCGACCGCCGCACCGCGCGCGTGGCGGACGCGAGCCCGGTGACGCCGCGAGCCATCCGCACCTGGAAGGCCATCACGGCCACGGTGTTGAGCACGAACAGCGCGGACACCAGCCAGGCCGGCGCGTCCGTCCGCTCGGCGATCCACAGCGGCAGCCCCAGGCTGAGCAGGGGCATCCGCAGCAGCAGGACGGAGTTGAGGAAGGTGATCAGGACGTACGGCCGGTCCCGCAGCACACCGAGGGACCCCGGCGCGCGCACCGCGACGGGCTTCACGGCGGGCAGCCGCACCAGCACCCCGGCACACACGACGAAGCTCACCGCGTCCAGCGCGAACACGGCGAGATACGCCTCCCGGGTCCCGGCGTTCAAGGCCAGCCCGCCCAGCCCCGCCCCGACCGCCAGCCCGGCGTTGAGCGTGGCCTGGAGGTGGGCGAGCAGCCCGGTCCGGTCCCCGGCGGACACCAGCCCGGCCAGCAGCGCCTGCCGGGCCGCGGCCAGCCCCGACTGGGCGGTCGCGTACGCGCACGCCGCCACGACGAAGGGCACGAAACCACGTACGACCAGGAAGGACGCCACCGTCAGCGCCGTCACCAGCGCGAGCAGCACCGCCGTGCCTCGTGGCCCGCGCCGGTCGGCGAGCCGTCCGAGCGGCACTCCCGCCAGCGAGCCGACGGCCCAGGCGACGGTCAGTCCGAGCCCTACGCGCGCGGGAGCGAGGCCGACGACATGGGTGAAGTACAGCGCCGACGTCACGTAGTAGGCGCCGTCGCCGATCGAGTTGGCCAACTGGGCCGAGGCCAGGACGCGTTGCGGTCCCGCGGGCGGAAGGAGAGGGGTGCTCATGCCGACGACGCTAGAGCTCCTGTGGGTCCATCGGCAGACCCAATACCGATGCGTCCCAGTGGCCCAATTCAGGCCCCGTCGAGGACCTTGCCCAGCACCTCCAACGCCTCCGGATACACCCGCTCCCGAGGCGTCCCGTACCCCACGACCAGCCCTTGCGGCCGCCCCGCGCCGCCGGTCGCCGTATGCCAGTGCTCGCCCAGGTGCCCCACCGCGAGCCCTTCCTCCCCGGCCCGCGCCAGCACCGCCGCCTCGTCGTCGACCTCCACCAGCGCGTGCAGCCCGGCCGCGATCCCGCGCACACGCCGACGCGCCCCCAGCCGATCGAGGAGCAGGTCCCGGCGCCTCCGGTACCGCAACCGGCACGCCCGCACATGACGGTCGTACGCGTGGCTGTCGATCAGCTCGGCGAGCGCCAACTGGCCGATGGACTCGGTGTGATGGTCGCTGTGCAGCTTGGCGTCGGCGACGGCGTCGACCAGGTCCGGCGGCAGCACCATCCAGCCGAGCCGCAGCGCGGGCCCGAGCGTCTTCGAGGCCGTGCCCAGATACGCCACCTGCCCCGGCGCCATGCCTTGCAGCGCGCCCACGGGCTGGCGGTCGTAGCGGAACTCCCCGTCGTAGTCGTCCTCGACGATCAGCCCGCCACGCGCGCGTGCCCGGTCGGTCAGCGCCCGGCGCCGCTCCGGGTGCAGGGTCACACCGGTCGGATACTGATGCGCCGGCGTGACGACGAAGGCGTCACAGTCCCCCGATTCCCGCGCGCACGCCCCCCGTTCGTCGACCGGAAGGGGCACGACGACACCACCGCCCCGCCGTACGACCTCCCGGTGGAACGGCAGCCCGGGGTCCTCCATGGCGAAGACGCCACCTTCCAGCACGCGCGTGAGCAGTGCCAGCCCCTGCACATACCCGGAGACGATCACGATCCGCTCCGGCGGCGCGATCACCCCGCGCGCCCGCCCCAGATATCCCGACAGCGCGGTCCGCAGCTCGATACGCCCGCGCGGATCGCCGTAGTCGTACGCCATCGACGGCGCCGTGGCGACGGCCCTGCGCAAGGCCCGCAGCCAGGCCGCCGCCGGAAACGCCCCCACATCCGGGCTCCCCGGCCGCAGATCGAAACGCGGCACGCGCGCGCGTGCGCGGGCCTGAGGCGGTACGGCGTCGACCGGCGGCAGGGCGGCGACCTGCGTACCGGCCCCCTGCCGGGCGGTGAGGTACCCCTCGGCGACGAGCTGGTCGTAGGCCGCCTTGACGGTGTTCCGGGAAACCCCGAGCTCCTCGGCGAGCCGCCGAGTGGCGGGCAACCGCGCCCCGGGCGCCAGCCGCCCGTCCCGCACGGCATCACGCAGCGCGCGCTCGATGCCGCCACGGCGCCCATCAGCGGCGGCAAGCTCTATGTGCAGGTCCACACCAACCCCCTCAGGGGCGCGGGGAACTGCGCGACAAGCCCCCGACAACCCGCAGACAGCATTGATGGCCGGACACCCCTTCGGTATCCGGCCATCAAAGCGACATCAGCCCTTCAGAGAAGCCATCCAGGACTCGACCTCATCCGACCGCCGAGGCAGCCCAGCGCTCAGGTTCCGGTTGCCGTCGACCGTCACCAGGATGTCGTCCTCGATCCGCACCCCGATCCCCCGGTACTCCTCCGGCACGGTCAGGTCGTCGGCCTGGAAGTACAGCCCCGGCTCGACGGTCAGCACCATGCCCGCCTCCAGCGTGCCGTCGACGTACGACTCCACGCGCGCGGCGGCGCAGTCGTGCACGTCCATGCCGAGCATGTGCCCGGTCCCGTGCAGCGTCCACCGCCGCTGGAGCCCGAGCTCCAGCACCCGCTCGACCGGCCCCTCGACGAGGCCCCACTCGACCAGCTTCTCGGCGAGCACCCGCTGCGAGGCGTCGTGGAAGTCCCGGTACTTCGCGCCCGGCTTCACCGCCGCGATCCCGGCCTCCTGGGCCTCGTACACCGCGTCGTAGATCTTCTTCTGGATCTCGCTGTAGCGGCCGTTGATCGGCAGCGTGCGCGTGACGTCGGCGGTGTAGTACGTGTGCGTCTCGACGCCCGCGTCGAGCAGCAGCAGCTCACCGGAGCGGACAGGTCCGTCGTTGCGCACCCAGTGCAGCGTGCACGCGTGCGGTCCGGCAGCGCAGATGGAGCCGTAGCCGATGTCGTTGCCCTCCACGCGCGCGCGGAGGAAGAACGTGCCCTCGATGTAGCGCTCGGAGGTCGCCTCGGCCTTGTCGAGGACCTTCACCACGTCCTCGAAGCCGCGAACGGTGGAGTCGACGGCCTTCTGGAGCTCGCCGATCTCGAAGTCGTCCTTGACCAGCCGCGCCTCGGACAGGAAGACCCGCAGCTCCTCGTCCCGCTCGGCGGTGACCTTGTCGTTCAGCGCGGCCTCGATGCCGGCGTCGAAGCCCCGCACGACCCGGACCGGGCCGGTGGCCTCGCGCAGCTTGTCGGCCAGCTCGCGCACGTCGGAGGCCGGGATGCCGTACAGCGTGCCCGCCTCGGTGAGCGAGTGCCGGCGGCCGACCCACAGCTCGCCCTGGCCGGAGAGCCAGAACTCGCCGTTCTCCCGGTCGGAGCGGGGCAGGAGGTAGATCGTCGCCTCGTGGCCGTCCGCGACCGGCTCCAGGACGAGCACTCCGTCCTCGGTCTGGTTGCCGGTGAGGTACGCGTACTCGACCGACGCGCGGAAGGCGTACTCGGTGTCGTTCGAGCGGGTCTTCAGGTTGCCCGCGGGGATCACCAGACGCTCACCCGGGAACCGCGCCGACAGCGCGGCGCGCCGTGCGGCGGTCTCGGCGGCCTGGGCGATCGGCTCCAGGTCACGCAGCTCGGTGTCGGCCCATCCGGACTTCATGTTCTCGGCGAGCTCGTCGGACACGCCCGGGTACAGGCCGTTCTTGCGCTGCTTGATCGGCTCTTCGGTCTCTTCCGGGGTCTCCGGGAGCTCGTCGGCCACGGTCATCCTCCTCGATACGGCACTGGACCCCGTCCATCGTACGGTCGCACCGGGCGGTGCCCAGGAGGAAAGGGCTGGTCGCCGGCGCTGCTATGGCGCAGGCCACGTGCCTGTTATGGGGAGTGACCGAGGGGCCACGGCCCGCTACTCGAAGCGGGCCGCCAGCAGGACGACGTCCTCGTCGCTGTCCGTCCGGTCCACCCCGTCCGGCAGCACGGTCCGCAGGACGTGGTCGACGACGGCGTCCGGGTCGTGCCGGATCGCCCTCGGCACCCCGGCCGCCGCGGCGTGCAGCCGGGCGAACGCGCGGTCGGTGGGGTCGCCGGTGCGGTGCAGCAGCCCGTCGGTGTACAGCAGAACTGTCTCTCCGGCTTCGGCGGTCAGCTCCACACTCGGCGCCTCCCAGCAGGCCAGCATGCCGAGCGGCGCGGACACGGAGGTCTCCACGAACTCCGTGCGCCGGTCACCGATCAGCAGCGGCGGGGAGTGCCCGGCGCCGGCCAGCGTGATCTTGCGCAGCGCGGGCTCGCAGTAGGCGAACAGAGCGGTGGCGGAACGCGCGGGCTCGGTGAGCCGGAGCAGCAGCTCCAGGTCGGACAGGACCGCGACCGGGTCCTCGCCCTCCATCACGGCGTACGCCCGCAGGCTCGCCCTCAGCCGGCCCATCGCCGCGACCGCGCTGGGTCCGGACCCGGTCACCGAGCCGACCGCCAGGCCGAGCGCGGCGTCCGGCAGCGGCAGCGCGTCGTACCAGTCGCCGCCCCCGCGCGGGCCGGTGCGATGCCGTACGGCCAACTGGACACCGGCCACCCGGGGCAGCCGGGAGGGCAGCAGTTCCTCGGCCATCGTCCGCATGCACGCGCGCGTGCGCTCGACTTCGAGGAGCCGGGCCAGGTGCTCGGTGGCGTAACGCGTGTACAGGCCGATGAGATGGCGCTGGCGCTCGCCCGGTTCGGCGGGCTCGTCGTACAGCCATACGGCGGCGCCGAGGCGGCCGGCGTCCTCGGTGGCCAGGGGGACGGCGTAGCTGGCGGCGTAGCCGAGGCGGGCGGCGACCTCGCGGTGGCGGGGGTCGAGTCCGTCCTCGGAGAGCAGGTCGGGCTGGGCGATCTCGCCGTCGCCACCGGGCAGACCGTCGAGGATCCTGCCGTACGACATCGCGCTGCGCGGGACGGTCTCGATGTGCCCGAGGTCCGCGCGGGCGAGGCCCAGACCGATGGTGGTGTCGGGGCCGAGCCCGTCCGCCGGTTCCAGTACGACGAGACCGCGCCGGGCCCCGACGAGTGCGGATCCGGCGCGCAGCAGTTCCTCCAGGGCCTCGGCGAGCGCGCTCGTACGGGCCAGGCGTTCGGTGAGTTCGTGGAGTGTCGTCAGGTCCGAGACCCAGCCGGCCAGTCGGTCCTGTAGCAGCGCGCCCGGTGCGTTCGGCGGGGCTGTCGCGGGGCTGCCGGAGGTCGCGGGCGCGGGCGCGACAGTGTGTGCGGGTGAGGGAACCGTCGAATCGATTCCGGCCACTTTCGGAGGGTGAGGGGCGTTCATGGCGTCCGGCTTTCCGACCGGTGCGTATTGCTCAAAAGCATCGCAAACCCCCATGTCATTCTGCGCCGCTAGCAGTGTCTCCACATGTACACGCACTCGTAAGGGGATGTCCAGCATTGTCCTGCTGGGATTCCTGGTGTCCGTGGGCCGGGAGAGTACTTCTCGGGAACCTCTTGCGTAATGGCAAAGTTGGCTTAAAACTGCCTCAGGGAACGGGCTATTGCGGTCGACTGGTTTCGCTCGACGGAGCGTCACAGCGGTCGTGATGGGTACGTACTCGGTGAAGGCCAGGGGCGGTTGCGAACCGCCCGGAACCTGGTGACGGACCCGGGCGTCTTAGCCACTGACGATCGTGCCCCATCCTCCCGTGGCGGAGGCGAAGAGAAATACGCGCGACGGCAAAACGCCAGACTTCGCCACCCCACGCCACGCCCATGCTTTTGGTAGACGCAGTATGGACGAGGCTGCCGCGGAAGCAGCCCACGCTCGGCCCATAGGGGTTCCCCTTGCTCAAGGCAGGGGTGTGATGCGCCAACAGGTACGCACAGTGAAGTGATCGACACATGGTGTGATGTGGACCACGGTGTTGCCAGCGGTGCAACGGAAAGGAACGAGCGCTCATGCGCGAGATCCTCGGAAGGCGACGCAGGCTCCTGCGCGGCGACGGGAAGTCTGAGCAGATCAGCGCGGCCCTGACCTTCGCGGCCCAATGGCAGTGGCCCGTACTCCCGGGAGTGACGACGCACCCGCAGGGGCACTCCCGCTGCGGCTGCCCCGACCCGGAGTGCACGGTTCCAGGTGCCCACCCCTTCGACCCCGGCCTCCTCGCGGCCACCACCGACGAGCGCATGGTGCGCTGGTGGTGGGGCAACCGGCCGACGGCGCCGATCATCCTCGCCACCGGTGGCAAGGCTCCCTGCGCGGTGAGCCTCCCCGCCCTGCCGGCCGCGCACGCCCTGACCGCGCTCGACCGCATGGGCATGCGCCTCGGCCCGGTCGTCGCCTCGCCCGCCCGGTGGTCGATCCTGGTGAAGCCGTACTCCATGGAACAACTCGGCGAGCTGCTGTACGCCAAGGACTTCGTCCCCGGCTCCCTCCGCTTCCACGGCGAGGGCGGCTACATCGCCCTGCCCCCCTCCGAGACGGGCCAGGGCTCGATCAGCTGGCAGCGCGCCCCGCTGCCCGGATCGGCCTCCCCGTGGGTGCCCGACGTGGAGGCCGTGGTCGACGCCGTCGTCGAGGCGCTCACTCGTACGGGTGTGAGCGCACCCGAGTTGTAGGGCCGAACGGCGCGCGCGGAACGGTGCACACGCACACGGTCGTTATCTTCCGGATATGCCGCGTCATTCCAGGGGAAAAAGGGCAGCGTCGTCACATCGCCGCGGGCCCACCCAGCGAAGAGTCCGTCTGATCGCCCTCGCGTCCGTCGCGGCGGCCGCGATCGCCCTGCCACTGGCCTGGGCGGCCGCCGGCCAGGTCGTCGAGGCGGGCCGCGCCGCCGTGGACACACCGGTACGGTCCACTCCGCACACCCTGAAGGACGATGCCGTACGTCCCTCCCTCCGCGGTGACGCCAAGGCCCCCTCGGCCGCACCGTCCGACTCCGCGGCGCTGCTCGACCTGGGACTCGCCACCGCCGTGCGCTGCGGTCCCGAACTCACCTCGCCCGAGGGCGTCGAGGCGCAGACCTGTGTGCTCACCCAGGGCGAGAACACCTGGGCGCGCACCTACTTCCGCAACGCGACCGGCGGTGCGCTGGACTCCGTACTGAGCCTCATGGGGCCCGGTGGACGCACGGTGCAGATGCGCTGTGCGGTGGGCGCGGAGGACGAGCCGGGGACGTGCGAGACGCCCCGGGAGCGCACACGGGCGGGGCTGGACGCCTACACGGCGGTCACGGAGTTCGCCGAGCGGGCCGGGAACGGGGCGCTGCTGCTGCGCTCCGCGAGCAACTCCGCGCCGGACAATTCCGGCGCGCCCACGCGCCGTTGACGACCGACGTCATTCCGTAAAGAACCGCGCACATGAAAAGACCCGGTTGCTGGCGACGGGGGATGCACCAGCAACCGGGCTAATGGAACGGTAACAAGAGATCGGCGGTTCGCAAATTCGATCCGGGCTTTCCAGTCACGGATTCCCTTGCTCCGCAGGGGAGTTGTGATCGGATTCACCTCTCCGAGCGGGTCGGTCCTGCTGAACGGCCGTTCAGCGGGACCCGATCTCCGCACCGCCCGGCTAGCTCAGCGTGACCTGCCGGTTGGTGAGGCCGCCACGCGCGCGGCGCTCATCCGGGGTGAGCGGAGCGTCCGTCGCCAGGGCCGCGGTCAGACGCTCGGCGAACTCGGCGGCCGGCTTCTCCACGTCCTCCGCGCCGACACCGCTCGGCAGGTCCCACACCGGCACGGTGAGGCCGTGAGCGCGGAAGGAGCCCACGAGGCGGGTGCCCTCGCCGAGGCTCGACCTGCCCGCCGCGTGCAGCCGCGCGAGGGCGTCCAGAAGCTGCTCCTCGGGGTGCGGCATGACCCAGCGCAGGTGGTTCTTGTCCGGCGTCTCGCACCAGTAGGCCGCGTCCACGCCGGTCAGCTTCACGGTCGGGATGGCCGCGGCGTTGGCCCGCTCCAGGGAGGCGGCCACTTCCGGAGTGGCGTTCTCCGCGTCCGGGACCCAGAACTCGAAGCCCGGGTGCACAACTGGCTCGAAGGCGCCTTCGGGGTCGAGCAGATCCTGGAGCCGGGGACCGTCGGCCGGGGCGCGGCGGCCCTGGACCGGGGTGCCGGGCTGTGCGGCGAGGGCCTGCTGGAGGGTGTCGGCGAGGTCGCGGCTGATGTCGCCGGACGCCGTGTCGTTCTGGAGGCCGAGCAGCACCGAGCCGTCGTCGCGGCGCAGGGCGGGCCAGGCCATCGGCAGCACCGTGGCCAGCGTGACCGACGGGACGCCTTCGGGGAGGCCGCCCTTCAGCGGCAGCTCGACCGTGGCGGCGGGCACCAGCTCGCGCAGGGCCACCCAGTCGCACTCGCCCGGCAGTCCCTCGAACGGGCGCTGCACCAGCTCGGTCACCGCGTGCGCGGCGGCCCGGCCGTGACAGGCCTTGTAGCGCCGGCCGCTGCCGCAGGGGCAGGGCTCGCGTGCGCCGACGACCGGGATCTCGTCGTCGCTGAGCTGCGGGCGCTTGGCCTGGGTCTGGGGTCGCTTCTTGGCCATCGTGACTTGTCTCCCGGTTACGGCTGGTCTCGTACTGGCGCGAGCCTAGCCGTTCACGTGATGGCCGACGGGAGGCTGTGGACAACCCATCGGGTCGTGCCGGGGAGCCTGTGGACAACCCCGCGCCGCCGGTCCCGGAGCGAAAGCCTCCGCCGGAACCGGAGTCGTCAGTCCATGTCGTCGAAGGCGTCCGCGAAGTCGAGGCCGGATATCGCGCCCACCGACGGGGCGGTGACGCGCGTAGCGAAGTCGTCCCGGCGGTGCCCGGCGTCGGGATCGTGCACCTGGTCGTGGACCACGACCCAGACCGTCACCTCGCCCCGGGCGTCGTCCCGGACGCCCCAGTCCTCGGCGAGCGCGGTGATGATGTTCAGCCCGCGGCCGCCGTGGGCGGTGACCGAGGGCGTGGCGGGAGCGGGGCGGGTGGGTCCGCCGCCGTCCGTCACCTCCACGGTGAGCCTGCCGCCGGTGTCCACACGCCAGGCGGCGCGGACGTCGCCGTCCCCGGACAGCGCGTCACCCAGCGGCCGGCCGTGTTTGCACGCGTTGCTCAAGAGTTCGGAAAGAATCAATACGGCATCGTCGATGACCGATTCCGCCACGCCGCCCCGGCGCAGTTGCGAGCGCATACGATGCCTCGCCTTCCCCACGCCCGCAGGACCATGGGGTACGGCCATGCTCGACGACGTGGGCACCTCCTGTGCCACCACCAACGCCACCCCCGAGACCTCCTTTGCCCCACGCCACGGTGTGGATGCCCCATTGGCCTGTACCGGAAACCGGCCAATCACTGTCCGGTGACGCATTCACCTCGATCGAATACGGACCGAACGCGCCGGAGCACTCCCTGTAATCGAGATGGCTGGAATTTTTCGGTGTGGCCGAGAGTGGAGAATGGGGCTGAAGGGCGGGCCGGGTCAAGAGGTTGTGCAGGGGTTCAAGGGGTTTTAGGGGTTTCCCTGTGCGGCGTCTCGCACGGAGGCTTCCCGTACGCGCGCGTGCGGGTCAGCGGCCGAGTCGGCGCAGCACCGCGCGCGGGCGGTTGGTGATGATGGCGTCGACGCCCAACTCGACGCAGAGGTCGACGTCCTCGGGCTCGTTCACGGTCCAGACGTGCACCTGGTGACCGGCGTCCTTGAGGCGCTCCACGTAGACCGGGTGGTTGCGCACGATCCGGATCGAGGGCCCCGCGATGCGGACACCCGCGGGCAGCCGTCCGTCCCGCAGTCGCGGTGAGACGAACTGCATCAGGGAGACCGTCGGCAGCGTCGGCGAGGCGGCATGCACGCGATGCAGCGAGCGGGCCGAGAAGCTCATGACGCGCACCGAGGACTCCTCCGCCGACGCGGGGGCGTCGAGCCCGAAACGCTTCAGCAGAAGCAGCAGCCGCTCCTCGACCTGCCCCGCCCACCGCGTCGGATGCTTGGTCTCGATCGCCAACTCCACCCGCCGCCCCGCGTCCGCGACCAGCTCCAGCAGCCGCTCCAGGGTCAGTACGGAGGTGTCCTCGGGGTCCTCCGGCCGGAACTCCCAGTCGGGCTCCTCGGTGCGGTTCTTCCACGAGTCACGGTTCTTGCGGGACCCGAAGTCCAGGGCGGCGAGCTCGGCGAGCTCCAGGGCCGAGACCGCGCCGCGTCCGTTGGACGTACGGTTGACGCGGCGGTCGTGCACGCAGACGAGATGGCCGTCCGCGGTGAGACGTACATCGCACTCGAGGGCGTCCGCACCGTCCTCGATCGCCTTCTTGTACGCGGCCAGTGTGTGCTCGGGAGCGTCTTCCGAGGCTCCGCGGTGGGCGACGACTTGGATCTGTTGCTGCCGTGCGTGGGTCACCGCGTCATGGTGCCACCGGACCGGGGTAGACGTGCGACCGGAGCAGTTACCAGAGGGTTGGGATTGCGCCCGTTTAATCGCACATGCCCTATATAAAGAGTGGCCGTGGACGCACAGCGACGGCTTATGGTGCTCTGACGGCCCATGGGAAAAGCTGACGGCATACAAACGACATGCACAGCTGAAGCGCGCCGGCCATGAACAGACGTGAACGGGCGTGACCGAGTGCGACCGACAACCCCAGCCGTGGATCTATAGGAGAGAAGCTGTGAGCACCGAGAACGAGGGCGCCGCGGTACCCCCGGCCCCGTCCGCACCCCCCGTGCCGACGGATGCTCCTGCTGCTCAGGCCCCCCAGGAGCAGCCGGCTCCGCAGGCCGACGCCGCGCCGACCACCCCGCTCCCGCCCGCGCCGAGCGGTGACCCCTCGACCTCGAACGGCACACAGCCGTACGCCGCGCAGGCGGCCGGCGGGTCGCAGCAGCCCGGCCACGGGTCGGGGCCGTACGCCTCGAACGGCGCTCAGCCCCCGGCGTCCAACGGCGCTCAGCCGCCCGCCTCCCAGGGTTCGGCGCCCGACGCCTCCTGGCCGCCCCCGCCGCCGCCCGCCACCCCGCCGTACGCCGACGGTGGCGCCGGCATGGGCGGGGCCGGTATGGGAGACGCGGGTGGCGGCGGCTCCGAGTGGGGTGCCACCTACCAGCCCGCGCCGAAGCCCGGCCGTGGGCGCGGTGGGCTGCTCGCCGCGGTCCTGATCGCCGCGCTGGTCGCGGGCGGCCTGGGTGGCGGCCTCGGCTACACCCTGGCCAAGAACGACGACAACACCTCCTCGACGACCGTCTCCGCCTCCGACAGCGGAGGCTCCCTCAAGCGCGACCCGGCCACCGTGGCGGGCGTGGCGGGCAAGGCGCTGCCCAGCACGGTCACGATCCAGGCCGAGAGCAGCAGCGGCGAGGGCGGCACCGGCACCGGCTTCGTCTTCGACACCGAGGGCCACATCGTCACCAACAACCATGTGGTGGCCGAAGCGGTGGACGGCGGCAAGCTGACGGCCACGTTCCCGAACGGCAAGAAGTACGACGCCGAGGTCGTCGGCCACGCGCAGGGCTACGACGTGGCGGTCATCAAGCTCAAGAGCGCCCCGTCGGACCTCAAGCCGCTCACCCTGGGCGACTCCGACAAGGTCGCCGTCGGCGACTCCACGATCGCGATCGGCGCCCCCTTCGGTCTGTCCAACACGGTCACCACGGGCATCATCAGCGCCAAGAACCGCCCCGTGGCCTCCAGTGACGGCACCGGCAGCAACGCCTCCTACATGAGCGCCCTCCAGACGGACGCCTCGATCAACCCGGGCAACTCCGGCGGCCCGCTGCTGGACGCGCAGGGCAACGTCATCGGCATCAACTCCGCGATCCAGTCCGCCGCGAACGGCCTGGGCGGCACCAGCCAGTCCGGTTCGATCGGCCTGGGCTTCGCCATCCCGATCAACCAGGCCAAGTACGTCGCCCAGCAGCTGATCAAGACCGGCAAGCCGGTCTACGCCAAGATCGGCGCCTCCGTCTCCCTGGAGGACACCAGCGACGGCGCCAAGATCACAGAGCAGGGTGCCAGTGGCTCCGACGCGGTCGAGGCGGGCGGCCCCGCCGCGGACGCCGGGCTCAAGCCGGGCGACGTCATCACCCAGCTCGACGACCGGGTGATCGACTCCGGCCCGACCCTGATCGGCGAGATCTGGACCCACCAGCCCGGCGACAAGGTCACGATCACCTACGAACGGGACGGCAAGTCCCGCACGGTCGAGCTCACCCTGGGTGCCCGCACGGGCGACAGCTGACGCGACGGCCACGCGCGCGTGGAGCCGGTTCCCACCGGAGCCGCGCCCCCGCGCGCGTGCCTGTTCGGCTCTGACTTGAGCCGCGCACACGCGCGCGTGTCCCGTCCGGCTCCGGACCGGCCGGACCTCCGGCCTCGTATCGCGGGTGCGTTGACCATGTCCATGCACTCGAATGGACTATCGTGCCTTCTCGGCCTGGACTGTTCGCGAATGGGAAGCGGAGCCGCGGACGGGAAGCGGAGAAGGGGACGGTCTCGCGGTGACCGATCAGGGGCGGCTCGTCGCCGGCCGGTACCTGCTGGTGGAGCGGGTGGGCAGCGGCGGCATGGGCACGGTGTGGCGTGCCGAGGACCGGCTGCTGGGCCGTCATGTCGCTCTGAAGAAGCTGCACATCCCCCCGCACCTCCAGGACGACGAGGTCCAGACCCTCCACGAGCGCACCCGCCGTGAGGCCCGCAGCGCCGCCCGGATCACCCATCCCAACGTGATCGTGGTGCACGACGTGCTCGACGACGAGGGCCTGCCCTGCATCGTCATGGAGTATGTGCCGTCGGTCACCTTGAGCGACGTACTGAAGCGGCGGGGCGCGCTGCCGACCGAGGAGGCCGCCCGGATCGGCCGCGCCATGGCCTCCGCCCTGCGCGCCGCCCATGCCGCCGGGGTCCTGCACCGGGACGTGAAGCCGGCCAACGTCCTGCTGGGCGACGACGGCCGGATCGTCCTCACCGACTTCGGGATCGCCATGGAGTCGGGCACCTCCTCGCTGACCAAGCCCGGTGAACTGATCGGCTCCATCGGATACCTGGCGCCCGAACGGCTGCGCGGCGCCCGCCTCGGGACCAGCCCCGCCAGTGATCTGTGGGCTCTGGGGGCGACGCTGTACCAGGCGGTCGAGGGCCGGGACCCGTTCCGCCGCGCCACCGCGATCGAGACCGCGTACGCCATCGCCACCGACCCGTACGACCCGCCGCGCGACGCCGGAAGGCTGGGCCCGGTGATCGAGGGGCTGCTGGTCAAGGATCCCGAGCAGCGCATGGACGTCCACGAGGTCGAACGCCGCCTGGCCGACCTCACCGGCACCCGAACCGAGCGTCTGGACCCGCCCACCCGCCCGGAACGGTCCGACGACCTCGCGCCTCCCGCACGAAAAGGCGGCACGGGCCGTCGCCGTAAGGTCGTGCTGTCGGCCCTCGCGGTGACACTGGCCGCTTGCCTGGCGGGCGGGGCGGTGTGGTGGGCCAACGGTAGGACGGACGGGCGGGATGGACATGCATCCGGCTCGTCAGGCACGTCAGGCTCGTCCGGCTCCGAGGTGACCGGCACTCCTGATCCGAGCTCGAGTTCCGGCTTCGAAGTGCCGCCGGTGCCCGCCGGCTACCACCTGGCCGAGCCGGACACCGGCATCTCGGTGCCGGTGCGGGACGGCTGGACCCGCGACACGCTGTCCGGCGGCGAGGTCGTCTACGTGGACCCGTCGGAGCGGGTGGGCCTGAGGGTCAACGTCATCGAGTTCGCCGGCACCGATCCGCTGAGCCACTGGCGGGAAACGGAAGAGGAACAGACGGCGCGCGACAACCCCGGCTATGAGCGGGTACGGATGGCCGAGACGACTTTCCGTGGCCGGCCCGCCGGGTACTGGGAGTTCACCTTCGACGGCAGGGCACGCAAGTACCGGGCCGCGGAACTGGCCTTCGCGAGCACCGACGGCACCCAGTACGTGATCTACCTGTCGGCGCCGGACGCGGAGTGGCACAAGTACCGGCCGGTTTTCGACAAGGCGGTCAATGGGGTGCGGTTGGGTGGGGGCGCCGGCGGGTGACGTCGGTGGTTGACGCCGGTAGGTGAGTGGGACCGGTTGGTCAGTCGCGGTCAGTGGCGGTCAGTCGCCTTCGGCCGCGGTCAGGCGCAGCAGTCGCAGCCGGGACGGCAGACGCATGCGCCGTCCGCGACGGCTTCTACGGATTGGCTGCCCGGGGTCGTCACCGCTTGGGGTGCTTGGCGTGCTTGGGGCGCGCAACAGCACGGTGCTGACAGCACAACGGAATCCTGAATTCAGGGGATCGTGGAGGGTTGCGGGGTTGGTGACCGGGTCGATGATCGCCGGAGACTCCTTGAAGAGGGCTTCCAAGCCCGCGCCCATGCCCCCGCAGGGACCACGCCCCCACGACCCACGATGAGCCCGGTACGCTGTACCCGCTCCGCCCCAGGTGGACGTGAGCGAGGTGGGTTGCCCGAGCGGCCTAAGGGAACGGTCTTGAAAACCGTCGTGGCAGCGATGTCACCGTGGGTTCAAATCCCACACCCACCGCAGCAGGTCAGAGGACCGCAGGTCAGAAGGGGTGTAGCTCGCCAGAGCGGCACCCCTTCGGCATGACCTTGTCTCACCTTGTTCCGGCCGTGTCCCACGGTTGACCAGGGCGTGCGGCCAACCTGCGGCCAAGAATCACGCCCCCTCGGCCTCGCCCTCGTGCTCAGCCAACCCCTGCTCGATCAGGGCGTTGATCTTGTCCTCCTCGCCGTCCAGCACCTTGGCGTAGTAGCGCTGGAGTACGGCGACGCTCTGGCCCGCGCGCCGGGCGGTCTCGGCGAGGCTCACCCCGGAACGGAGCCAGAACGACACACAGGCGTGCCGCAGGTCGTACGGAATGTGAGCGAGCGGCGAGGCTACCTGCGCAGGGCTGAGGGCTTTTTTCCGTGCCTCCTTCCACACAGCGCCATACTCCTGCGACCGGATCGGGCCGCCGCGCACAGCGCTGAACAGTCGGCCATCCGCCGGGACCCCGAACGCGGCCAGGTGATCCCGCAGCAAGGCCACCAGCACCGGCGGGATCGGCACGGGCCGGATCGCGCGCCGGGCCCGATGCTTCAGCTGCCGTTCCTCGTATGGCTTGCCGTCGTCCGTCCAGGCGGAACCCACTTGCGGCCGTGCGCCGGCAAGCATGAGCCGACCCCATCCCTCCGTCGGAAGTTCGCACTGTTCGGCACTGAGCATGGAGACTTCCTCCGGCCGCATCGCCGCGTAGTAGATGCAGGCGAAGAACGCGACCAGGTGAGTACCGCGGGGACCTTGCGCACGGACCGCGTCCAGCAGGGCCCGGGCTTGCGCCGGCGTTACGACGCTGCGCACGTCCAATTCCTCCACCGTTTTGGGAGTCTCCCAGTGAACGCGCAGCAGAGGATTGCCGGGCAGCAGCTCGTGTTCGACGGCCAGGCGCAGACAGTTGCTGAGTACCGCCCGCCGGCGCCGGAAGGTGTTAGCGGCGGCCGGCTTGCCGTCCTGGCGCTTGGCCAGGTGCTCCAGCACCGTGCGCATGCGCTTGGCACTGTCTAGGTCGACCACGGCTGGTGCGTTCCGCTCCACCCACACCAGAGCCTTGGCTTCAGCCCCTGGCGGCTCCTGGCCGGCGCGTCCCGCGTTGAACGCCCACTGATACAGGGCCCGGCGCAACACGTCTTCCTCCGGACGACCCTTGCCTGCCGGGCACAGCGCCATCGTGGCAATGGTCAGACTCTCCGCGATGCTTGCCCGATGCTTCGCCGCAGCAGTCGGCCACTTAAGCGCCACATGAGTGCGAGCGTGGGTGTACCAGTTGGTGCGGTTGCGCTCGCGCACTTCCGAGATGGGAAGGCCGGTCTCCGTGTCGAAGGGCTCTCCTTTGCGGGTCGCTGTCAGCAGCTCTGCACGGCGGGCATCCGCGAGAGTCTTGGTTGCGAACTTCTCTTGGTGCTCGTCGCCGGCGACCTGCCACCTAAGTTGAAACGGGGCGACCTTGCTGGGCCGCTTGCGGATGCTCCAGATGCGCACGTCGTAGCTGTGCATCGTGCTCCCTCATGGGAAGGGGCCCCGCCTGTGGCGGGGCCCCTTGGGTGGTCAACGGTCAGGCTGCGATTTCGTGTTCGGCCCACCAGGCATCCAGGTCGCTGCGACGGCAGCGGATCTGCCCGTTGGACAACTTGATCAGCTTGGGAGCCCCGCCGCGGGCACGCATGCGGTAGAACGCGGCGCGGCTCATCTTGATCTCTTTCAGGACCTCGGGGAGCGTGAGCTTCTCGGTGCCAGCCAAGGCAGCGACTCCTCTGTCTCGTACCGGGGGGAGTTGAGCGCACATTGTTCTGAGTCGTGACTCATCGCGACTCAGAGCGGCTCAGGGGTGGGTTGAGTCGCGATGAGTCACGACTCAGGCAAATGTGGTTCGGGCTGATTGAGGGTGATCCCGTGGTAGGTGGCGACCTGCCGGCCGTAGGCGTCGCGGGGGCGTGTGCGGTTGAGCTGAGGGACGACAGAGAGCAGGTTGCGGCCGAAGACTTGCTTGGTGCCGGGTCGTACGCCGTTGTCCTCGGCCCACTCGCGCCAGGTCTCCCACAGGGTGTCCACGGGCACGCTGCACGCCGGTCCGGTGGTGCAGCGCTCGCGGAGGAATGCGGATGTGGGTGAGGCGGTGTCCTGCATGGTGGTGATGGCATCGCGGCTGGAGGCGGGTTCGGTGATCCGGCCGGTGCGCTGGAGTCGGGCCAGGCCGTCGAGGGCCCAGTTGATGATGCCGGGCATCTCCGCGATGAGTTTGTCCGTGAGCGTGGGGTCTTCCTTGCCCAGCCAGGACACGGTCATGTTGAGCAGGATGAAGCGGCGGGCGATGACGCCGGATGAGTCGCCGAAGTGCGGCAGTTCGTTGGACAGGATCATCAGTCGAGTGGGCAGCTTTCCCGTCCAGGGCTGGCGGTACTTGCGGTCGATGTCGATGGTGTCCTCACCAGAGATGGTGAGCAGCCGTTCCACGACTTGACTGTTGTCATTGCCCGAAAGTCGGGCGTCGGAGATCACGGCGAGCGGCTTGCCCACGAGGGTGGACAACCCGAAGTTCGTGCCCAGTCCTGCCAGGGTCGGGCCGGCGAGGTTTTCCTTGCCGACCAGCATCTTCAGCACGCGGGCGATGGTGCCCTTGCCGGATCGGGACGGGCCGACCATGAGCAGGATCTTCTGCTGGTCGGTGCGCCCTGAGAGGACGTAGCCGAACCATTCCTGAAGGGCTGCGATGGCGTCGGGGGCGTCCGCCCAGATCTGCGCCAGGAACGCCTCCCACGTGGGCGCGCTGGCGTGGGGGTTGTAGGCGAAGGGGACGGAGACGAGGTTGAAGAATCCGGGCCCGTGCGGGAGCAGGGCGCGGTCCCGGATGCGGAGCAGGCCGTTTTCACAGGCGACGATGGGGCCGTGGTCCTGCCCGGTGTCGCCCTGGTCATCGATCCAGGCAGGGGCGTCGGTGTCGGTGGGCAGGAGGGTGATGGCGCCTAGGGCGTCGAGCAGGTTGCTGATCTTCTGCTTTGTCGGCGCCCAGTCGTGCCGCTCGGGCTTGTTGTCCTTGCCCATGGTCATGTAGATCGCGTGTTCTAGGCGCGTGTACATGGTCGCGCGCATCTGCGCGTCGTCCATCTCGCGCCAGCAGGTACCGATCCAGTGCATCCACGAGGCACGCCAGCGCCGGCACACCAGGCGTCCGTCCTCGCTCTGCCAGTCGGTCAGGAGCCGGCGGGCGACGGCCAGGGGGTTGGACGGTGCGGGCAGTTCTTCCAGGTCGGTCATGCGGCGGCCCTCCCTTCCATGGAGGCGTCGGGTGTGCCGGTGCAGCCGGATGTGTGGGCGGCGTACTCGTGGACCAGCGCGGCCACGGAGTCCCGACCCCGGGCGCGGCCGGTCTGCCCGCAGGAGCAGGCGTAGGCAGCGTTGGGGGTGTCTCCCTGGCGCTTGGACCAGCGGGCGCCGTCGTAGTGGTGCCGGTAGACCGGTGGGGCGTAGATGCGGATGCCGGGCCGCTCCGGTGTCGGGTCGACGCCGGGGCGGATGTCGCTGGTCCGGAATCCCTTAGAGCGAAGGGCAGTTACGACGCCCTTGCGGGCGGCGCCTTTCGGCTCGCCCGCTGCCGTCGTGTCCACAGCCTGTGGAGCGGCCGACAGCCCGGACGGGGCACCAGGGATGCTCTTCAGGCGGGGGTGGGGAGGGGTGCTCACGATGCATCCCGCCTGCTGGTCTGGTTGTGGGCGATGGACCAGTTGAGGGCGCTTCGGAGGGTCGAGCGGCACTCGGCAGCGGACAGTCCGGCCGCCTCGCCTTCCTCCTGAAGAGCCTGCTCGACCACGTGCCGGGGAAGGTCGCCCCACGCGACCAACCGTCCCAGGGCGCGTGCGGCGCGGAACAACTTGCTTTCCCGCTCGCCGGGTTGGGCCGTGCCCACGTTCCGTACCTCATTGGCGAGCGCTACATCCGCATATCGCCTTGATTGCGTCGTTACGGCCACTGAGGGGCTCTGAGGCGCCCTGGGGGCCGGTTGCAGGATGCTTTGCAGCCACGCGGGCAGAGGGGCCGCCACGGGGCTGCTCAGGGCTTCGTAGCCTCCGGCGGGTGTGACGCTGCCCGCCGCGACGACGTAGCCGCCCCATGCACGGGTGTCGACCAACTTCCCGATGGTCCGAGCTGTGTTGGTCAGCCGGAGACGGTGGGGGGCGGTGAAGTACAGGTGCTCTCCGCCGCTCGCGGTCCGCACCCGGTAGGTGTCGGGGACGGGGTGTCCGGCGCGCTCGCAGAGCGCCTCAAAGGTTGCCGCGCCGCTAGGCGCGTCCGAACTGCCCTTGCTGCCCTGGTGCTTGGGCATGTCGAGGTCGACGACGACCAGCCCGGACGGGCCGGTGGCGATGCCGACGTTGTAGGGGGTGTGCCACCAGGTGGCGCGGATGCGCTCGGGGTCGCGGGTGGCGCGCTGCTCCCACTTCAGGTGCCCGCCGGCACAGTCGCCGGTGTAAGTGCACGTGCTCTCGCCGTGCAGGGCGGGCCGCTTGTCGCCGGGGCGCAGCGGAAAGACGCACCAGCCGCGTTCGGCCGCATCCAGGGCGGCGCGGAGCATCGCGGATCGGGGGTTGTGGGTCATGCTGGATGTCTCCAGTTCCTTGGATGGGTGCTGGCGAGCAAGGGCGGCCCCGGATCTTTGGCGAGATGAGGGGGCCGCTCTTGGCGTAGCTAGGCGATGTCCAGGGCGAGTTGGGCAGGGGCTGCGACTTCGAGGGCGTCGGCGGCCAGCAGGGTGCGGTAGGCGAGGGCGGCTTGGTGGATGACGACGCCGTTGCCGAGGATCTTGAGCTGGTCGGAGCGGGACAGGCCCAGGTCGGGGCCGGTCACCCAGCCGGGATCGGCCCCCATCATCCATTCCACGAAGGCCGGGGACAGGCGGCGGTTGCCCTTGGTGCCCGGCTCCGTCGGCTCGGGCGCGGGCCGTCCCAGCACCTGCTCCCATCGCCGGATGGCGGGCCCGTAGTCGGTGCCGTTGGTCGCCACCCACCGCGAGCCGTCGGCCAGGTCACGGGCCAGGTACTCAATCGACGGGCGCGAGCTCGCACCCTGCGACGCGGACCGGTTGCGGCCGTAGCGGGCAGCGGTCGGGGTGGGCAGCAGGTTGACCACCACCTCATTGAGCGGGCGCGAATTGGTCCCGATCAGGTTGGAGGCGCCGGACTTCCAGTCCCGCGCTGCGGGCGTGGGCAGCAGGGTCACGGCGGTGCGCAGGTTCATCCCGCCCTGCCGCTTCGGGGAGAGTCCGGGGCCGCCGGTGCCGTCGGCGGCGGCAGGCGTGGGCAGCAGCCTCAGCCGTCGGCCGGGGGCAGCAAGAAGACCACTTCGTCCTCCAGCGTCGGCCCGTGCCCGCCCGCCTTTCGCTTGTCCGGGTGCTGCGGTCCGCCGTTCCTGCCGAGCTGTGAGGTGGGGGTCTTCAGCAGCGGGATACGCGACGGCGAACCAGCGGTCCCGCTTGTGGCAGGCGCCGACTTCGGGATCTCCAGCGCGTAGGCACATCCACCGCGCGTCGTACCCGATCGCGGCCAGGTCGGCGGCGACGACGTCGAGTCCGCGGGAGCGGAGGGCGGCGACGTTTTCCAGGAACACGAGCCGGGGTCGAAGAACGCGAACGGCGTGGGCGATGGTTTTCCACAGTCCGGAGCGGTCACCGGCGATCCCTCCCCGAGGTCCGGCGTTGGAGATGTCCTGGCAGGGGAAGCCGGCGGTCAGCGCCGCCGGACGTGCCGTCGTGGCGGCCAGGGCCGTCCAGTCGACGGCGGTGATGTCACCGAGGTTGCGGGCGCCGGGGAGGCGGGCCGCGAGCAGCCGGGAGGCGGCCGGGTCCTTCTCGCCGACCATGACCGTGGGCAGGCCGGTGACGGCTTCCACGGCCAGGTCCAGCGCGGCGGATCCGGTACAGAGGCTGACGTTGCCGCCCTCCGGCGGCACGACGGGATGGGTCATGCTGGAGGTCTCCAGTTCCCTTGACGGATGCTGGTGAGCAAGGGCGGCCCCGGATCTTTGGCGAGATGAGGGGGCCGCCCTTGGCGTAGCTACTGGTAGAAGCGGTTGCGCTTGATCACGGCCTTGCGGATGTTGACGGTGGTGCCGCCCTTGTGGCCGCTCGTGCTGAAGACCTGCACAGCGATCCATCCGCCGAAGATCACGGCGGTCAGGATGATGAGCTGGGAGATGAAGGCGGTGAGCGCGGCGATGAACGAGGTGAGCAGGATGAGCCCGCCGCACACAGCCAGGAACCCGACGCCCCCGAGGGCGATGTTCACCGCCGCGCGGGAGACGACCGGCTTGGCTGCGACGGGTTCGGGCTGCATGGGGCTGAGGGCGTAGCCGGTGACCACGCGGCCGTCCGGCAGCACGATGCTCGTGACCGACGGAACCGTGCCCGGCTGGACCGCAACGAGGGGCGCCGGCTGGACGATGGCGGGCTGTATCGGGGCGGGCTGGTGGACTTCCACGGGCCCGTAGGCGGGCGCGTGGCGGGCAGGTTCGGGGTGCATGCGGAATCCCTTCCGGCAGTGGGTCAGGGAGGTTGAGGCACCCCGTTGGGGGTGCGCTATGGAGGGGGTTTCAGGGGTCTGACCTGGGGCGCCTCCCTACCTCCCTGGCTGATCATTTGTGCAGGTCAGGGCCAGGGAGGCGGGTCAGGGAGAGGTTCAGGGAGTTCTCCCTGCCTCCCTGGCCCGGGCGGGTCGGCTCCCTGCCTCATCCTGCGGAAGCGGAACCCTCGTCATCGCGGTTGGCGAGGGCGCGGGTGAGGCGGTCACGGCTGACGACCATGACCCCGTCGGACTTGTAGGCGATGTCCTGCCCGGCGTCGTCGCGCGCGTCGTCGAGGACTCGCTTGAGGTCGGTGAACGACCAGCCGACGTACGCCTCTGAGTCGAGCGCGGCGAGTCGGCTGATGACTTCCTGGGTGCGCACCCGCTTGTCGCTGCCGAGCACGGTCACGATGTCGGCGAGCGGGTCACGCTTCTCGCCCCGCTCGATGGCGTGCAGCGTGGTGACCCCGTTGCGCAGGGCCTTGGCGCGGGCGGCGATGGCCTTGGCGTCGTCGTCGCCGATGAAGTGCGTGCGCACCGTGATGGACGACTGCCCCTTCGGGATGTCGATGCCGGAGGAGGCGACGACCAGGGTTCCCTGATCGAGGCCGGGACGCAGGAGGTGCGGGGCGGCGCCGCCGTTGACGGCCTTCTCACCCAGCGCCATGACGGCCTGCGCCTCGGTACCCAGCGCGAGGGAGGCGCGGGTGTGGGCGCCCTCGCGGACCAGCTTGGGAAGGTTCTCGTTGGTGGGGTCCTGGGTGCCCTGCCACATCAGCACGTTGACCACACGGCCCTGGTTGTGGATCTTTCGGACGGCCATGAAGTAGCGGCTGGTGGCCTTGGAGCCGCCGTAGTAGCGGCCCTCTTCGTCCTTGACCGGGCACATGAACGCCACCTGTGCCTCGTCCACGATGCAGAGCAGCGGATCGAACACCATGTCAGGGTTGTCCTGGCGGGCGGCGATCCGGCGGTTCATCTCCTCGACCACGCCCTCGACCATCTCCGTCGTCTGGATGACGTGGTCATCGGTCGGGCCCTGGATCAGGACGGTCGCGATGCCGTTGAACATGATCCAGTCACCGCCCTTGAGGTCGGCGAGCCGGAACTCAACCGTCCTGTCCAGGGCGGCCCACAGGGCGAGCGCGCGCAGGGAAGCGGTCTTGCCCTGGTTGGACAGGCCCGTGATGAGGAGGTGGCGCTGATACAGGCTCAGCGCGGCAGCGTCGCCGCGCAGGTCCTGCCCCCACGGGGCGCGGCCGGTCTTGTAGTTGGCGGTCATGGTCTCGTCGGTGACCAGCGGGGACGGGCCGATCGGCTCGTCGAGGGCGCCGGAGTCGGCGACCCACAGGCGGACCGTGCGGGCCGCCTCGGGGATGGTGATGAACACCTCGTGCTCGTGCCGGGTCAGGTTCTCCGCCAGCTTGCGCCGCTTGCTCTGCACCTCGTTTGTCGCGACACCGGACGGAAGTGTGACGTCGACCTCGACTCCGCATCCGGCGATCGTGATCGGACCGAGCATCGAGGCGCCGGCGTCGCCCATCTCCTGAATCGCCTTGCGCAGGGCGGGGATCCCCAGGTCACGCAGGGCCTTGACCACAATCGACGGGGTGATCGGCTCACCCTCGCTCGATCGGGCATTGGCGGGCAGTGCCCACTGGGGGGCTGCCTGCTGCTTGGAGCCGACGGCCCACATGCCCAGCAGGGCGAACAGCGGACCGAGGATGAGCGCGGGACCCCACACGATCTGCACGATCCGGATGAGCAGGGCGATGAAGTCGATCGTGGCGGCCAGAGGCGTGATGACGTCCTTGACGTCGCCGTTGCTGATGGCCATCACTATCCCGAGCGCGACCAGCGCCCCTATCCCCATGCCGGTGCCGACCGCTGCACCCCTGGCGACCTCAACCGGGGAGTGCAGCAGGTCCATGCGGCGGCGGTGGCGGGCGTCGCGGAAGCGCTGGAGACGCTCTTCCCATTCCTCCGCCAGTTCGTTGTTCCCCGCGGCTTCGGCAGCGCGGATCATGCGCTCGTAGCGGGCGCCGGTACGGCCGTCCCAGGTGCGGCGGGCCACGATCCGGCCCCCGTTGAACGTGTACAGGCCGTGCCGGGCCGCCGCGCGGCCGGCGCTCCTGGTCCGCTCGTGCGTGGCAACGGTCCTGATGGCGCGGCCGGAGCGCACCCACAGCGGCACGGGCCGTACGGGCGGGGCGTCCGGCACGACGGTCAGCGTCGTGACCTGCGCGTCCGGGTCGAGGGGTTCGGGGGTCTTGTGGAGGTGGACGACGTTCTCAGTCATGCTGGGAGTGCTCCTGACTGCCCCGAGGCGGGGCGGGAGTTGAGGTGAGAGCCGGGGTGGCCGTGTCCCTGGCAGGTGGCGGCCACCCCGGCGGTTTCGGCTGGTCAGAACCAGCCGGAAGACTTCTTCTGCGCCTTGGCGCGGGCGGCCTCGGTGATGAGCCGCTGGCGCTCGCCGTGCAGGGCGGTTAGCTCCGCGTTCAGCCGCCGCTCCACAGCCGATCCGACGGAGTCCATCCGGTTCTCCGCGCTGGTCGTGCTGCGGTCGCGGTAGACGTTGCGGGCGCCGCCGGCCATCGCGCGGGACATGTCGAGTCGTTCGCGGGCGGTCAGGGGCCACCACTCGCCCCGGCGCACCGCGTCCAACTTCCTCTCGGTCCGCTGGATTTCCTTGTCCAGGCGGCGGATGTCGGCCTTGCTCATCACGTACTCCTCGGTGGTAGGTGAAGGTCAGGCGGTGTCTTGTGCGGCGAGGCACATGCCGCAGATGCCGTGCGTGCGGGGGATGCAGTAGCCGACGTCGAGCCGGCAGGACGGGCAGGTGCGGCGGGCGAGCATGGCCAGCGCCAGCGCGCCCCACTTGCGCGACGTCATCGGCCGCACGGGCAGGGCGCAGTCGATGCGGTACAGGTAGGCGACCCTCGGGGTGCCGGTGCGGCGGTTGATGCGCATGGCCTGCGCGGCTATCGGCTGACCGCCCGGACGCAGACCCTCAGCCCGTAACTGGCGTCGGGTGGCCAGGCCGCCCGGTGCCAGGCGCCACGGGTAGGTGGGGATGCCGTAGCGGGCGCCGGACGGGTCGAAGCACTTGCCCCACGCGGCCGACATCAGCCGGCCTTGGCGCGCTCGGCAAGCAGGGTGTCGCGCAGCATCCGCGCGTTGGCAGGCGAGGTGTGGACCTCGCGGCGGATGCCCTCTGCGGTCACCTTCGCGTCCGGCCATCCGGCCGTGGCCTTGCGCGCCTCGGTGAGTAGCTGATCGGGGGTGCGCTTGGGTCGGGTCGACTTTGCCGCGTCGGGGAGCCGGCCGGTCGCCCGACGGGATCGGGTCGACTCGGCAGGCACCGGACGCCGCTCGATCGGGGCGAGCGGGAGAGCGGCGCCCTGCGGGATCGGCTTGAAGACCGGAGCCGACTTGAGGTGGTCGACGGGGCCCTGATCGGGCACCCGCACGAGGGTCGCGGTGATCGGCGCAGGGGGCGATTCGGGGAGGTCAGCCGTAGACCGTTTCATTGTGGTCTCGGTAGATTCCTCCGCATTTTCGATCGGGGTTGCGATCGGGGTGGGGCGGTGGTGCAGGACCTTGGCGACCAGATCGGAGCCGAAGTAGATCGACCCGACCGGCAGCGATGTGGCGAGCAGGACCAGGGCCCAGTTCGCAGGGTCCCAGTCGGCCAGCCGAGTCCAGTCGACCCGGGCGCCCCCGCCGCTGTGGAGCTCGGGTACGAGGCCGTGGACGTAGTTGAGGACCAGGGAGGCGAGGGTGTAGGTGCCCAGCACCCGCAGCGCGAACTTCCGCGCATCGGCGGTGAGCACGAGGGTGGCGATCAGGGCCAGGGCCATGAGGCCGTCGACCACGAACGGGTACAGCGTCGCGGCGGTCTCGTCCGCGCCGACCGCGCCGGCGATGTCGCGCAGCGCGTTCCACGACACCCGGAACGCCATACCGACCACGGCGACCAGGGCGAGCACCAGGGCGGCGCGTCCCTTGCGGTGAAGGTTCATGACCGGCCCTCCCGCCACGGGAAGGGGCGGGTGTGCTGCGCGGCCCGGAAGATGCGCAAGGCCACCCCGGCGGGGGCGTCCGGCTTGGCGACCGGGCGAGCGCTGGTGATCGAGGCCAGCATGCGGATGGCGTGCAGCTCGCATCCGTCGGCGCCCGCGTTCTGCGTGTCGATGATGGTCACGACGACCGGGCCGCCACAGGGCGCCGGGTCCTCCGGGTGCGCGGCCGGGCAACGGCGGGCCGGCTCCTGGTCGGCGTCGAGGATCTCCAGCAGAGACCGCAGCGACACCTCCAGGCGGCCCACCATGTAGGCGGCGGCGGACGCGTCGGTCAGCCTCGCCCCGACGATCGCGGCGAGCGTCTCCCGCGCCACCTCGACCTGCGCCCGCTCATGCGGGCTCAACTCAACGCGGCTCATCGCCTGCCCCCGTTCCGGCCGCCGTTGCCGACCCAGCCGAGGAACTGCACGAAGCAGCCGCCCGCGATCAGGTAGCGCCAGATGGGCTCGTCGGTGACGAACGCGGCCGTGATGCTGGTGAAGGAGAGCAGCAGGCCTGCCAGGATCAGCAGCAGGGCCAGGCCGGTCGGGGAGGTGTTCGCCCTCATGCCGCACCGCCCGGCATGCTCGCGTTCGTGCGGTTGATCAGCGCGACCCGGGCGGCGAGCGCCCGGCGGCGGGCGCGGCGGATGCGGCGCGCGTCCAGCTCGGTCGGGGTGCGGTCGATAATGATGATCTGCGCGTCGAGCAGCTCGACGTCCGCCAGGAGGACGGGCATCTCCTGCTCAACCGCGGCCAGTTCCGCGTCCGTCGGTTCGATCCAATCGGCGAACGCGATTGCGGCATCCTGAACTGTGACAATGGAGTTCATGGGTCGTGGTCTCCCTAGCAGGTGCAACGGCCCGAACAGCGGCTCCCGGGGTGCCACCCGGGAGCCGCGTGCCGTTGAGAGGGGAAGCCGCACACGGAACCGGTGCGGCGCGACCGCAGAGCAGCGGCCGGAGTGCCCCGGACGGGATTCGATCCCGCACCCTCACGGCGTGATGCCGGGGCGATGCGCGGGCCTAAGCCGCGCCGTACACCTTTTGCGGGAGGTGACCGCCCGTACTGCGCGATATGGATCTGTGTCTCAGTCCCGCTCTTCCGAGGAATCGCGTCTCGGTCTCTTCGCGCGGCGTGCGTGCCCTTGGACAGATCCGTTCTTTTGAGTCGGCACGTGTCCCTGACGGGAGATGACCGACTGATCTCCGCTCACCTCGACCGGTGTGGTCACGGCCGTCGTAGCTGTGGCGGATCACGCTGTGGAGTTGTCGGCGCAGGCGGGCACACTTAATGGTGTTGCACCACCTGCTCAGCTTGTTGGTACAAGCTGATGCAGTGATGCTGCACCCACGGACGGTGAGTCGTCAAGGGATTGGGGCCTACATGTACCAACAAGTTGCGCGAGTGCGTCATGATGAAGGCATGAACAAGCAGCCGAAGTACCGGCAAGTCGCCGACGTCCTGCGTCGTGAGATCGTCAACGGCACCCACGCGCCGGGATCGAGATTGCCCTCGGAGAACGACCTACAGCAGCGTTTTGACGCCTCGCGGAACACCATCCGCAACGGGCTGAGCTTGCTGGTCAGCGAGGGTTTGATCTCGTCTAGCCAGGGACTCGGCTACGAGGTCAAGTCTCACGAGGTGTTCGAACTCAACGCTTCGCGGTTCGAGAACCTGACCTTCCCGCAGAACGGTGACGCGTACAGCACGGACGTCACTAACGCGGGGCGTCGACCGCACCAGACCTTCCGTGTCGAGATGCTGCCGGCGTCACGGGAGATCGCTGAACGCCTCAAGGTCGAGCCAAGTACGAAGACGGTACTGCGGTTTTGCCACCGCTACGTAGACGACGTTCCTTGGTCGACACAGGCGACCTACTATCCATCGTGGCTGGTCGACGCGTCGCCGCGACTCGCTGAGCCTGGGGACATCGAGGAGGGGACAACGCGGTATCTGGCCGCTCAGGGCATCGAACAAGTCGGGTACTTCGATGAGGTCGAGGCCCGGATGCCGACCCCTGACGAGGCACGTCTCTTGGAGATCGGAGCAGGTGTGCCGGTGATGCTCTGGACGCGTACGGGCTACTCGGTAGATCGTCCGATCCGGTGCACCATCACGACGTTCCGGGGTGACCTGAACCGAATGAACTACGAGATCGGCGACCTAACCGCCCGGAGAGAGACCGCGTGATCATCATCCCAGCAGAGCCGCACGACGTAGCCAAACTGTTGGCCTTTCGCAAAGAGGCCGCAGGCTGGCTACGGGAACTCGGATCAGACCAGTGGAGCCGGCCATACCCGGCTGACAAGCTACTGGCCACGATCGAGGCAGGCTGTGTGTTCATGCTTCGCGACGGGCACACCACCGCTGGCACCGTCACGCTCACCCCGGAGGCTGAAGACGGCCTGTGGACTGACGCTGAACTGGCTGAGCCGTCGATGTTCATCAACAAGCTCACCGTCGCCCGCCAGTACTCCGGACAGAATCTCGGGGGACGGCTGCTCGATTGGGCTGGCGACCGGGCGCATCGCGCGGGTGCTCGATGGCTTCGCCTTGATGCCTGGACGACCAACGAGGGCCTTCAGCGGTACTACCTATCGCAAGAGTTCACGCACGTTCGGACGGTGCGCGAGGGCAGCGCAGTGAACGGTGGTCCGCGTGTCTCAGGATGGCTCGCACAGCGGCCGGCGAGGCCAGCAGAGCACTATTTCGAGGATCGAACTCCGGCTCCGGAGCGGCTTCCGTATGCAGCTTAACTAAGCTGGAGAAACTCATGGCTCGCGCGCTTTGTCACTGTAGTGCCAGCCGGAAGTCTTCCGCTCGGTTGATCCACCATGCGCGGCGTTCAAGAGTAACAGTGCCTACTGCCACAACGGGCGCTCGTTGATCGTGGGCCCTAATTGCCAGTCGGTAGTAATCTCCACTCAACTGAACTCTGACGCGGCGGCGAGACTTTCCCAGTACGCCGTCAATTACCGCGATTCCATCATCCTTGCCTTCGGCTCGTTCAAGCCGAATAACGTGGCCTACGACGCTTTCATGCAAAACGTTCGGCTGACTGCGAAGGTTCTTGCCGACAAATGTTGCTCTCTCCGCTTGCTCTCGCGGTAGGACCACCCGGCTCGGTGTTTCTGCGGGAGGACTTGGATGTGACGGGGACCAGCGGAAGGACATGTCTAGAGAATTGATGCCTTCCCAAGACCCCATGCGTCCAATCGACTCAAGCAACTGCGCACTTGCCCCTTGCTCGACTGCCTCGGATTGCGAAATCTGTGGCTCATCTTGCAATAGCTCATTGGCAGCCCGAAGGCCTGAAGCCAACGTCGACATCACGCGGCGCGTATAGGATTCAATTACCCCTTCGGGCGCTTCTGATGCTCGTACATCCACGCGGTCCGCAGACGGGTTTCCGGCATCGAGGGCCGGCCCAGGCAGTTCCTCTTGAACCGCACTATCGTGTCGCGCAAGAATTGTTATGACGAAACTGCCTCGCAGAGTATGACCCATGCGAACCTCTTCGGCCAGGAACTCTTTGGCGGCGTCTGGCTTCCGAGATGGGTGAGTTGGGCGAGGGTTGATGGCACTGCAAGCCGCAGCCAGAATCATCTGACTTGCCCCATTGATGAGGCTCTGTGCCTCCGTCAGTGGGATCGATCCATCGAGCGTTGTCTGATCCGCACGAAGCAGAAGAATGTCACTTCTGGCGCTTGCAATCTCTAGCGCCAGGGCTTCGCCTTTTACTTTGTGCACCTCGGAAATGGTGCGCAGTGCATCGTTCAGTCGCGTATTGAAGTCGCGATAGCGGGAGTTGTACGGCAGCATGAGGCTTGCGCCTTCTGCCGCATTTACCCAGAAGCTATTAACACCCTCTCGGAAATCCTCACGAATCCAACCAACGGTACGAAGGAAGTCCTCAATCGCTTGCGGGCTGAGATCTCGGATAGGGTCGTAAGGGCGGGCACCTTCACTGTGAGTGATGCTCACGGCCGCTCTCCGTTCCCAACTCGATGCAAAATATTCAGCAACTGTACCACGTCGAAAGTCTGATCTTTCGGCAGGTCGACGTAGGTTGAATCCGCCTCAATTTCTGCCATTCCCTCTAGGCAGACCCAATACGCCTTCTTTCTGAGTAGAAGGTGATCGTCTTTCGTTTCAAGCCATTCATCAAGAAGTTTAGGGACTGTGACGACGACTAGAATTTTGTGGTTATATGTTTCTACATCACGCAGCCAATCGTAATGATCGCGGCTAAGCCTCCATCGCAATCTTCCTTTATGTTCCAGGTCTTGCGCCGTGCATTTAAGTTGAATATCGACCTGGGAGGAACTGTACTTCTTGTGGCGAGCACTTTGGCGTACGGTGAAATCGATCCGTTCAACATCTACCTTTAGGTCGGAAATCGTACACCTAGCGGCAGTCGTAATAGCGTGCGTGTATGCCAGGCTGAATTGCTGCTTGCACTCTGCGGAATGCAGAGAGCCGTATGGGACGCCGTCGCCCAGAGCGAGGAATTGGCCGTCCCACTCAACCTTTGAAGCTGTCACCCGTGCCCCCCAGCCGTTGACTAGCCGACAGTTTGACATGAGTGGCGTGCGTCACACTAGAAGTTGGGGGTTTCGGCAGCGACACAGCTCCAGTGCGAACCTGCGGATCACTAGCATCGCCGCTGATCAGCTCACGTCGATGCCCAGCTCGCTGTCTGGTCGGCAGAACGCGCACGATTCAATGTTCGGGTCGGTGAGTGAGACGCGCGCGTCGTGCTCGCTGATCCGATGGGGTGTGCCTTCGATCATCGTGCAGTCGTTGACGTGGATGACAGCTGGCTCGGGGCCGTGGGGCGAGTGCTTCTGCTGGACGATGAACTGGGGTCGGGGCACGATCTGCGCGACTGGGCCCAGGCCAGCGCCTCCCTTGGGGAGTCGAGGCCGCCGCGGGGCTGGCGCTTCGGCGCGGCTGAGGGCTGAATGAACGGCGTCACGCTGGAGGCGGAGGTAGATCGCGACAGTCTCGTTCTCTGCGATCTCCTTGTCGAGGTGCGCCAGGATCGCTCGGAGGCGCGGAGGATCCGGTGGCGACTCGTTCATATGTTCGATAATAGGGCTGTCCGCACGCGTCGAGGAGCTAGCGTCCGCTGTCCTGTGTCATCGAACTCTGAGCGTGTGCCATCGAAGGTTGAGCGCTGACGCGCCCCCCAGCGCCCCCTAGGCAACGCGGCGAGCTTGGCTTGGAATGGCTTCCATGCTGACCTCGTGGCTCGACTTGATCGTCCTGTCCGCCATCTTCATAGCCATCTACTGGCTAGTTTCGTGGAGGCGAATGGGCAGCAGGATCTCCTACGAGACGGTACTGGTTGCGGCCACGATCAGCCCGTTCGTGGCGGCGTTCGCTTCCAAACTCGGGGAGCGTCTCGGGACTCGGGTGAGGATCAAACGGCTCTCGTGGAGGCAGCGCCGACGGCGCGGAGAGGAACTCGTTGTAGCCCAACCGTTCCGCCACCGCGCCATCACGATTGAAGTGAGAGCGGAGCTCAGCGATGAGGCTCGCCTTGCGCTGATCGACTTGGATGTTGGACAAGAAGTGCTGTGGGGGCATCTCCTCCGCTGGGACGACGAAGCCAAGGCGTGGCTTCCCGTCCCTATCGTCTCCAACGGCGATGACGCCGCTTGAAGCCTTGATCGCCAGTAAGGCGTTTCGTGCCGCTCAACCTTCGATGGCACACGCTCAAGGTTCGGCGACACAGGACATCCGCCACCATTGTTCGTCCGGCAGGGTGCACTGCGGCCATCCTCCGGCCAGCGTCGGGCGAACGGTACGGCTTGACGTAGCGAAGTGGCAGGTCAGGGCCTACTGGACTTCGCGAAACCGAATGGTCTTGAAAACCGTCGTGGCAGCGATGTCACCGTGGGTTCAAATCCCACACCCACCGCGCGGAGAGCAGTGAGAACGGCCCCTGACCTGGGAGAATCGGTCAGGGGTCGGTCTTTTGTCCGTTCCTGTGAGGCGCCGCAGTTCTCCGGAGTTCCCCGCTCGATCGGGCACGGATGGGGCACTGCTCGCTCAGCCGGACGGCGTGACCGAGGACCACACGCCGAACCACTGCTCGGCGCCGTACTCCTCGAACCGCTCCACCTCGGTGAACCCCAGGTTTGCAGCGAGGCGCATCGAGCGGTCGTTGGCGGTCTGGGTGGTGAGCACCACCAACTCGTTGGGGAGGGCGTCGGCGAACCAGTCGAGTGCCGCTGCGCACGCCTCAGCGGCGTACCCGCATCCCCACGCCCCCGGCAAGAACATGTAGCCGAGTTCGGTCTCCCTGGCATCTGGACGGATGCGCCGCGGATGCTCTGCGTCGCGCCGATCGAGCGTGATCATGCCGATCATCGCTCCGTCGAGATCAATCACGAAAAGGCCAGCGCGCCGACCGGGCACGTCAGGAAGCGCGCGTTCGAGTTCACCACGCGGTCGAGGGCCACCGATGTATGTGCCCACCTCTGGTGATGCGAACAACTCGATGAACGCCGCACGATCCCGGGCCTCGGACTCGCGGAGCACGAGCCGTTCGGTCCTTATCGGGGCAGGTGGCCAGGCGACTGGTGCGAGTTCAGTCATGCCGGGCAACCTATGCCCCGCCGTGAGGGTGATCCGAAAGATACGGCCTAGCGGTCAGAAGCACCTCAACCCACCACTTCCCCAGCTCCCATCCCGCCTGCTCGGTTCTGCCTAGGTCGATGGCAGACGGCACGGGAGTTCCCCTCGCCAGGGCAAGCCGATCTCCCGGCCGCAGATGCCTCGTCGACGCCCTGTCCCGGCCCATTCCGCTACAGCTCGTAATCCCGAGCCAGCCCCTCCCAGTCGACCTCCCGCAGCGCGTCCTCCGCGTCGCAGCCGGCCGGCACGGAAGTCGTGGGCTGGAACCAGATGATCGTGAGGGCGGAGCGGTGCAGGACCGGGTCGCGGTCGGGGTCGATGGCCTCGGAGCGGAAGGCACCCACACAGGCCACCCGCGGCAGCACCTCGACCGGGCCGAACGCACCCGAGTACTGGTCGGGATACTCCCGCGGCGGCGGTATGAGGTGCACCGGCGTGGAGGGGCGGTCTCCCTCGGCGGCGCGGACGAGGCCGCTGATCCGCATGTCGTTGACCACCTTGCAGGGGTAGCCCTCCAACATCCCTCCGTACGTCGAGGAGAGATGCAGCTCGGAGAGGTCGATCGAGCGGCCGGACGTGAGGACGACACGAGTCAGCGACATGGTCGGCACTTTAGGGCGGTGGTGCATCGAGCTCCCGTGAATTTCCGGGCCGGTCGGTCGCCTGACTCGGTCAGGTTGGGCGCCCGCGTACGGCAGGGGCGGGCTATGGGGGAGGAGGCGGGTGGGGTGTGGGGGCAGATCCGGGGGGGGAGGGGATGGGGCCGGTGGGGGAGAGCCGGGGCGGTCGACCAGGCCCACTGGCCTGGCCCAGCCCCTCCGGACCCACCCGGCCCCGCCCTCCCCCCTCCCCCCCTCCCCCACATCCCTCAGCCCCGATGCCCCGTCATCCGCGCCGCCGACGCGATCGTCGCGCGGGCCTCGCGTTCGGTGAGGCCGGTGTTGAGGGCCGCCTCGACCAGGGGCTCGACGAGGGCGGGGCCGATGCCGTCCTCGTAGGCACGGCAGGCCGCCCAGAACAGGCGGGTGTTGCGTTGGCCCTCGTGCGCGGCCAGGACGAACTGGACGAGGCCCTGGCCGTGGCCGCCGGTCGACGGGGGCGCGGGGTGGTGCGTGCGTGGTGGGGGGAGCAGAAGGCGCAGGAGGGCGCGCGGACAGGGCGCGGGAGCGATGTGGGCAGTCCCGGGCGCGGTGCTGTAGACGCCGTGGTCGGTGCGGGAGCCCGGTCCGACGAGGTAGCCGCCGGCGCCCCGGATGTCGATGCCGGGGGCCAGGCGGCCCGCCGAGTTGGGGACGACGACTTCGGGCGGGCCGGTGAGCCAGAGGTGGCGGCCGCCGCTGGGGGTGAGTATGACGACGGTGGGCGGAATGGTGAACAGGTGGCGCAGCGCCAGTTCGCGCAGGGCGGCCGAGGAGTCCGTACCGGATTTGGTGTCGAGGTCGATGCCGATCAGATGGTGCGGCGGCAGGCCGCACGCGATGCCGTAGCCGGTCGCCCACGGGGCGGCGGCGAAGAGTTCGCGGATGCGGGCGGGGTCGGTGGAGGCGTCGTAGACCCCGTGCCCGAAACGGCCGCACTCGCCGTGGCAGGGCTTGGGATCGAGGTCGTCGCGGTGAGGTGAGCGCAGGGCCGGGAGTTTCGTCCGGGACAGGGGGATGACGGCCAGTCCGCGTTCGGCGGCTGACAGGGCGTGTGCGAGGGCCAGCGTCGTGGCCTGCCGGTCGGTGGTGGCCATGCTTCTATGTTCGTACGAGTGTTCGAAAAAGGAAAGGGGGAATCGGTGCGACCCGCCGACGGCGCGCCGGGCGTCGGAGATTGGCCGGAAGTGCGCTGGAACCTTTCCCCTCTTGTGCTGCTTGAGGTGGAGCTGCCCGTACTGCCCCGTCTGGGAGTTGGAAGTGGCGAAAGGGGTTTATCGACTTGTCATCACGCTTGAGGGCGAATCAGGGCTTCCGGGGTGGTTCGCCGGGGATTCGGTGGGCAACTCTGATCTCGCGACGTCGTGCAGGACTCCGGGGCGGTCGGCCAACTGCCTTGGAAAGCGCAGTACTTCATGCACCACCTATGCGTCCGGCGGGGAGCCTGGGCGCACTGTTCTGGAGGAACAACATGGCAAGCATCCGTACCGCCCGCGTCATCGCAGCCGTCTCCGCCCTTCCGCTCGCGGTCGCCCTCTTCTCCGGCGTCGCGACGGCGGACAACGGCGCCATCGCGGACGACGGATCCAGCGCGGCCGTCACGAACGCCGCTCAGGGCCTCGTCGGCAGCGGGGTCGGCGGCGACAACTGGGGCAACTCGTCCACCACCCAGCAGCAGGCGACCGGCTCCGGTGCCTCGAACCAGAGCAACACCGCCCAGGTCAACGGCTCCGCCTTCACCTCGGTCAACCAGGGCAACGACAACACGTCGGTCAACTTCACTCCGCTCTGGTGGTGAGCTGAGGGGGCCGGTGCCCCGGTGCTCAGGCATCGGCCCCCTCGGAACTGTGGGTGTGCTGTGGGGTGTAACGCGTCTGCGCGGCGGTACTTCGGTGCCGCCGCGCAGGCGTTTTCCACGACCTTGACAGGGCTCACTATCTGACGGACAGTCAGAAACTCGAGTGAGAAATCCGAGTCAGAAACCCGGATGGGAACCCGAGTCGGGACCGAGTCAGACCCCCTGTGTTGCGCTCGGCTTGCGGAAGTTTCCCGGAACTCGTGGGAACCGGATCGGCGGCCGCGGTGTACCAGAAGTGTCAGTTCGATGCGGAGTGCACGGCGGCGCGGATGCGCCGGGGGCGGGCGACGAGGACGAGGGGGCGACGGTGAGCTACGGAGCGGGGGTGAGCCGCGAGGTGGCGGCGGACGACGAGTTCGAGACGCGGCCGGACGGGACGCGGTCGGACGGGACGCGGTCGGACGAGACGCGGCTGTTCGAGGCGCGGCTCAAGGCCTACGAGGGGCAGCCCGCCGCGGTGGCACGCACGGGCAAGGACCCCGTCAACGCGCCCATGATCCGGCACTGGTGCGAGGCGATGGACGACACCAACGAGGCGTATGTCGGACCGGACGCCATCGCGCCGCCCACCATGCTCCAGGTGTGGACGATGGCCGGCCTCTCCGGCCGTACAGGACACGCCCACGCCTACGACGAGTTGCTCGCCATGCTCGACGAGGCGGGCTACGGCTCGGTGGTCGCCACGGACTGCGAGCAGGAGTACCTACGGCCCCTGCGGCCCGGCGACGAGATCACCTTCGACTCGGTGATCGAGTCGGTGTCGGAACGGAAGACCACGAAACTCGGCACCGGGTACTTCGTCACGACCCGCATGGACATCCGCGTCGGCCCCGACCTCGCCGGCACCCACCGCTTCCGCATCCTCAAGTACGCACCCGTACGGAGGGCGGGACCGCCGGACCGGCGCCGGCAGGAGTCTGAGTCGGACCACCGCCCGTCCGGCCGACACCGGTCGGACCTTCGCCCGTCGGACCAGCACCAGGCCCCCACTCGACCTCACCCCGTCATCAACCGCGACAACGCCCGCTTCTGGGAGGGCGTCCAGCGGCACACCCTGCTCATCCAGCGCTGCACCGCCTGCCGCACCCTGCGCCATCCCTGGCTCCCCGGCTGCAACACGTGCGGGGGACTGGACTGGGACACGATCGAGGCGACCGGTGAGGGCACCGTCTATTCGTACGTCGTGATGCACCACCCCCCGTTCCCGGCCTTCGACCCGCCCTACGCGGTCGCCCTGATCGAGCTTTCCGAGGGCGTGCGCATGATCGGCAATGTGCTGGGGGTGCCGTACGACAAGGTGCGCATCGGGCTACCCGTACGGCTCGAATTCCAGCAGCACGAGCAGGAGTTGGTGCTTCCGGTATGGCGCTTGCATGAGGGGAGCGCTCATGAGGACACGGCGCATGAGGACATAGCGCATGAGGACACCGCCCGCGAGTCGACCCCTCGGAAAGGTGCAAAAGGTACACATGAACGCCGGTGACGAACTGCCCCCGCTCGAGATCCCGATCACCCGCACGCTCATCGTCGCCGGCGCCATCGCCTCACGCGATTACCAGGACGTGCACCACGACGTGGAGCTGGCCCGTCAGAAGGGCTCCCCGGACATCTTCATGAACATCCTGACCACGAACGGCCTGGTCGGCCGCTACATCACGGACCACTTCGGACCTACGGCCCTCCTGCGCAAGGTGGCCATCCGACTCGGGGCGCCCAACTACCCGGGCGACACCATGGTGTTGACCGGCAGGGTCGAGGAGGTCGACGGCGACACCGCGACTGTACGGGTCGTCGGAGCCAACGGCATCGGCAAGCACGTGACCGGCACCGTGACGGTCACCGTGCCGACGGGAGCCGCGGTCGGCGGGTCGGCGGAGGGGGCGGTATGAGCGTGCGCGAGCGGGACGCCCTCGGCGGTCGGGCGGCGATCGTCGGTATCGGGGCGACCGAGTTCTCGAAGGACTCCGGGCGCAGCGAGCTGCGGCTGGCCGTGGAGGCGGTGCGGGCCGCGCTGGACGACGCGGGGCTGACACCGGGCGACGTGGACGGGATGGTGACGTTCACGATGGACACCAGCCCGGAGATCACCGTGGCCCAGGCGTGCGGCATGGGGGAGCTGTCCTTCTTCTCTCGCGTCCACTACGGCGGCGGCGCGGCCTGCGCGACCGTCCAGCAGGCGGCGCTCGCCGTGGCGACCGGTGTCGCGGAGGTGGTGGTCTGCTATCGGGCGTTCAACGAGCGGTCGGGCCGTAGATTCGGTTCCGGTGTGCAGCACCGGGAGCCCTCGGCGGAGGGCGTGGCCCTGGGCTGGTCCCTGCCGTTCGGGCTGCTCACCCCGGCATCGTGGGTGGCGATGGCGGCCCAGCGCTATCTGCACGCCTATGGGCTGACGCCAGAGGCGTTCGGGCATGTGGCGGTGATGGACCGCAAGTACGCGGCGACCAACCCCGCCGCCTACTTCCACGGCAGACCCATCACCCTCGCCGACCACGCGGCCTCCCGCTGGATCGTCGAGCCGCTGCGGTTGCTCGACTGCTGCCAGGAGACGGACGGCGGTCAGGCGCTGGTCGTCACGTCCGTCGACCGGGCCCGCGATCTGCCCCATCCGCCGGCGGTCATAGCGGCGGCGGCCCAGGGTGCCGGCCGGGGGCAGGAGCAGATGACGAGTTTCTACCGGGACGACCTCACCGGTCTGCCGGAGATGGCCGTCGTGGCCCGGCAGCTGTGGCGGACGGCGGGGATCGGCCCGGGGGAGGTCGACGTGGGGATCCTCTACGACCACTTCACTCCGTTCGTGCTGATGCAGTTGGAGGAGTTCGGGTTCTGCGGAAAGGGGGAGGCGGCCGACTTCGTGGCCGAGGAGCGGTTGCCGCTCAACACACACGGGGGCCAGCTCGGGGAGGCGTACCTCCATGGGATGAACGGGATTGCGGAGGGGGTGAGGCAGGTGCGGGGCACGGCCGTGAACCAAATAGCCGGGGCCGCAAAGGTGCTGGTGACGGCCGGGACGGGGGTGCCGACATCGGGCCTGGTGCTCGCTGCCGACGGGTGACCCCCCAGGGGTGAACCCGCAGTACGGATCCCTCGCTCGTCCACCTTCAGGAGGTGGAGCCAGCCCCACCCCTACAACCTGAGGCGGACGTTGCTTCGGCACCTGCGGCCGATCCGCGGAAGTAGGGGTCACTCATAGCGTGGAGCCATGACCACACCCGTCTGCACCAGCGCTTCCGACGCCGCTACTTCAGCGAGGCAGACCCGTCCGAGCGCGACGTATCCCTCCTTCACGTCGTACGTACGGGCCCGCCAGCCGGTGCTGCTGCGTACCGCCCGCTCGCTCACCGCGAACCCGAGCGACGCGGAAGATCTGTTGCAGACCGCGCTCACCAAGACCTACGTGGCCTGGGAGCGGATCGAGGACCATCGCGCGCTCGACGGCTATGTGCGCAGGGCGCTGCTGAACACGCGGACCTCGCAGTGGCGTAAGCGCAAGGTCGACGAGTTCGCCTGCGACGAGCTGCCCGAGCCGGAGCCCGCGCCGGGCCACGACGACGACCCGGCGGAGCAGCAGGCGCTGCACGACGCGATGTGGCGCGCGATCATGCGGCTGCCGGCCCGGCAGCGGGCGATGGTGGTGCTGCGGTACTACGAGGACCTCAGCGAGGTCCAGACGGCCGAGGTGCTCGGGGTTTCCGTGGGCACGGTGAAGTCCGCGGTGTCGAGAGCGCTCGGGAAGCTGCGCGAGGACCCGGAGCTGGGGCTGGTCCGGTAGGAGTGACCCCACGCCTCCGCTGAGGTCGCCCCCGAGGCCGCCGCCTCCCCTGGGCATGCCCGGCGGATCATGCCGACGTCACTGGACCTGAAGCGCCCTCCTCCGCCTCGCGGCTCAGCTCGCCCTCCGCCGCGCAGCTCCTCCTCCGCCGCGCAGCTCGTTCTCCGCGGGACAGCTCGGCTTCCGACGCTCAGCTCGCCTTCCGCCGAGCAGCCAGGCCCTCGGCCTCCCCGCCGGCCCTCGGCCGAGCAGCTCGCCCTCTGCCGAGCAGCCCACCCCACCCCCACGCTCGAACAACCTCGCCCGCGGCGGGCACCCCATGGCCCCACGCCCCATGGCCCCCGGCCCCACGCCCCCCGGCCCCACGCCCCCCGGCCCCACGCGCCCCGGCCCCACGCGCCCCGGCCCCGCGCCCCCGCTCACCCCGCCCCCCCCCACACACACACCCTCACCCCCCACCCCCAAGACCCCTTCCTCCTCCCCTCCCCGCTCCACCCCATCCCCCCGCAGGCCTTACCGGCAGAGTTCTGTGAACGCAACGTGACATGATCGATCGCCCGGACCTAGTGACATACCGCTCGGTATGCGCGCAGAATCTCCGCAACCCTTACCACCGCGTAGGCAATGTCGCCCCCGGGAGGACGCCGTGCTGAGCACCATGCAGGACGTACCACTGCTGATCTCTAGGATCCTGGCCCACGGGTCGACGATCCACGGCACATCACAGGTGACCACCTGGACCGGCGAGGCCGAGCCGCATCGTCGTTCCTTCGCCGAGGTCGGCGCCCGCACGGCCCAGCTGGCGCACGCGCTGCGCGAGGACCTGGGCGTGGCCGACGACGAGCGCGTCGCGACCCTGATGTGGAACAACGCCGAGCACGTCGAGGCCTACTTCGCGATCCCCTCCATGGGCGCGATCCTGCACACCCTCAACCTCCGCCTGCCCCCCGAGCAGTTGGCCTGGATCGTCAACCACGCGGCGGACCGCGTCGTCATCGCCAACGGTTCGCTGCTCCCCCTGCTCGCCCCGCTGCTGCCGCACCTCAAGACGGTGAAGCATGTGGTCGTGTCGGGGCCGGGGGACCGTTCCGCCCTCGCGGACGCGGCCGTTCAGGTGCACGAGTACGAGGAACTCCTCGCCGGTAAGCCGACCACGTACGACTGGCCGGAGCTGGACGAGCGGCAGGCCGCCGCCATGTGCTACACCTCCGGCACCACGGGCGACCCGAAGGGCGTCGTCTACTCGCACCGTTCGATCTACCTGCACTCCATGCAGGTCAACATGACCCAGTCGATGGGCCTGACGGACCAGGACACCTCGCTCGTGGTGGTGCCCCAGTTCCACGTCAACGCCTGGGGTCTGCCGCACGCCACCTTCATGACCGGCGTCAACATGCTGATGCCGGACCGCTTCCTCCAGCCCGTGCCCCTCGCCGAGATGATCGAGCGCGAGAAGCCGACGCACGCGGCCGCCGTGCCCACCATCTGGCAGGGCCTGCTCGCCGAGCTCACCGCCAACCCCCGGGACGTGTCCACCCTCGGCCAGGTCACCATCGGCGGCTCGGCCTGTCCGCCCTCGCTCATGGAGGCGTTCGACAACCTCGGCATGCGGGTCTGCCACGCCTGGGGCATGACGGAGACCTCGCCGCTCGGCACGGTCGCCCGGCCGCCGGCGCACGCGGTGGGCACGGAGGAGGAGTTCGGGTACCGGCTCACGCAGGGCCGTTTCCCGACCGGCGTCGAGGCCCGGCTCACCGGCCCCGGCGGCGAGCGCATCCCGTGGGACGGGGAGTCGGCGGGCGAGCTGGAGGTCCGCGGCCCCTGGATCGCGGGCGCCTACTACAACGGTCCCGACGCCGAACCGCTGCGCCCCGCCGACAAGTTCAGCGAGGACGGCTGGCTGAAGACCGGCGATGTCGGCACCATCTCCGCGGACGGCTTCCTCACCCTCACCGACCGCGCCAAGGACGTCATCAAGTCCGGCGGCGAGTGGATCTCCTCGGTCGACCTGGAGAACGCGCTGATGTCCCACCCGGACGTCGCCGAGGCCGCCGTGGTCGCCGTCCCCGACGAGAAGTGGGGCGAGCGCCCGCTGGCCACGGTCGTCCTCAAGGAGGGCTCGACCGCCGACTTTGAGACGCTGCGCGCCTTCCTCGCCGACGAGGGCAAGATCGCCAAGTGGCAGCTGCCCGAGCGATGGACGGTCATCGCGGCGGTGCCGAAGACGAGTGTGGGCAAGTTCGACAAGAAGGTGCTGCGCAGGCAGTACGCCGAGGGCGGTCTGGACGTCACCAAGCTCGGCTGACACCGCCGTACGACGAAGACAGCCCCCGGCGGACGCCGGGGGCTGTCTGTCATGCGACTGTGGGCTAGTTCTTGCCGTTGTCCACGATGACCGGCGTCCCCGCGGAGTCCGTGCCGCACGGGACCGCGTAGACCGGGTTGGCCTTGGCGGCCTCCTTGTAGGCCTCCAGGCACTGGTTGTACAGGACGTTGTCGCTCAGCGACCGCTCGATGATCTTGTTGGCGCGGGCGATGCCCTCCGCCTCGATCCGCTTGCGCTCCGCCTCCGCCTTGGCCGTGCGGGACGCCTCGACGGCCCGGTCGGTGGCCTGCTCCTGCTGGATCTTCTTGTCGATCTGCTCCTGGAGCTTGTCCGACGGCCGCACATTGCGCAGGTTGACGGTGGTGACGTCGATCCCGCGCGGCGCCAGGCGCTCCTTCACGAGCTTCTCGATCTCCGCCCCGATCTGCTCGCGCCCGGAGGCGTAGCCCTCCTCGCTGGTGTGCTGGGCGAAGACGTTGCGGATGATCTCGCGGCTGTCCGGCAGCACCAGCCGTTCCTCGATGGCCTCCTGGCTGCCCGCCAGCCGGTACAGCGCGACCGACTTCGACGGCACCACGGCCCACTTGATGGTGACGTCGGCGTACAGCACCCCGCCCTGCGACGAGCGGACCTCGACGACGTCCTTGTCGTTGAGGTTGAGGTCCACCGGGCGGGTGGAGAAGGACGTGACGTCGGTGAACGGCGACTTGAAGTGCAGACCGGAGGCCAGCGGCGAGCCGATCTTGCCGAAGGTCACCGGAACCCCGACCTCATAGGCGCTCACGACGAAGACACAGGCGAAGGCGGCGGACAGCAGACCCGCGACGGCGCTGACGGCCGCCCCGAGTCTCCACCCCCCGGAGCCGGTGCGGCCGCGGCCGACGAGGAAGAGCACGACCGCCGCTATGAGCAGCAGAATGGACAGCACGAACACAGGAGACCCCCCACGAAACGGATCAGCGCCGCCTCGGAGGCGGCGCGCAGCGCATCGTAGCGGGATCAAGTCCCCGTGCTGCGCCGCCCCCTGAGGGAGTAAATGGACCTGTGGGCTAGTTGGTCCCGATCCGCGCCAGCAGATCCACGATCCGTGCCTGCACCTCGCCGCTCGTCGACCGCTCCGCCAGGAACAGCACCGTCTCGCCGGAGGCCAGCCGCGGCAGGTCGGCCTGGTCGACGGCGGCGGTGTAGACGACGAGCGGGGTGCGGTTGAGCCGCCCGTTCGCGCGCAGCCAGTCCACGATCCCGGCGCGGCGCCGGTGCACCTGCATCAGGTCCATCACGACGAGGTTCGGGTGGAAGTCGCCCGCGAGCAGCACCGCGTCGGAGTCGCTCGCGGCCCGCGCCACCTGCATCCCGCGCCGCTCCAGCGTCGCGGTCAGCGCCAGCGCGATCTCCGCGTGCTCCTCGATCAGCAGCACCCGTGGCGGATGCTGCTCACTGTCCCGAGGGGCCAGCGCCTTGAGCAGTACGGCGGGATCGGCGCCGTAGGCAGCCTCCCGCGAGGCCTGGCCGAGTCCCGCGGTCACCATCACCGGCACCTCGGCCGCGACCGCGGCCTGGCGCAGCGACTGGAGCGCGGTCCGGGTGATCGGCCCGGTCAGCGGGTCGACGAACAGCGCGGCGGGGAACGCCGCGATCTGCGCGTCCACCTCCTCGCGCGAGTGCACGATCACCGGCCGGTAGCCACGGTCGCTCAGCGCCTGCTGCGTCGTCACATCCGGTGCCGGCCAGACCAGCAGCCGCCGCGGGTTGTCGAGCGGCTCGGGCGGCAGCTCGTCGTCCATCGGCTGTGGGCGCGGAGTGTCGGCGACCTCGACGGCCCCGCCGGGTCCGTCCAGCGGTTCGGGTCCTTCGGCGGCGTTCTCGTCCGGCGCGCCTATGGCGTACGACCGTCCGGCGGCCTCGGTCATCGGCGCGCGCCGTGACTGTCCCGCCATCGACGGCTGGGCCTGCCCGCCGGACGACCCCTGCTGCGGGGCCGGTGACGTGGCGGGCACCGGCTGCTCGGCCGGCGGATGCGGACGTGCCGCCTGCTCCGCCGAGGCACCGGATCGCGCGGTCGGGTCGGGCGGGGTGCCCAGTTTGCGGCGCCGTCCGCCGGCGGTCTGGTGCGGGGGCGGCGTCGCGGACGCCGAGGGCTGCTGCACCTGCGCAGCCTGCCGCGTGAACGGCACCCCTTGCCCCAGGGTCCGCACACTGATCGCGCGCCCCTGCGTCGAGTTCGGGTCGACAGGCGCACCCGTGCCGGTGGGAGCGGCCTCGGCCGGAAGCGGCTGCGCGGCCCGCTGCTGCCCGGTCGCGGCGGCTTCGGGAGGCAGCGGAGTACCGGGAGCCGGAGTTCCCTGTGCCGCCCGCGGAGCCTGCGGGGCGTTGGCCTTCGGCGGTACGGGGGCGGCCGCGCCGTTCGCCGGTACGGCCCCCGCGCCGGAGGTGTCGTCGGTGGCGGGCCAGGGCTGCGGAGCCGGGACGCCCTGCGCCGGCGTGCCCTGCGCCGCGGGAGCCGCCTCGGCGGGGAGGGGGCCGCCCGGGGCGACGGGGGCCGGAGCGGGCTGGGCGGGCGAGATGGCCTCGGCCGGCATCGACTGCCCGGGCACCGCGGCCTGCACGCCCTGACTCGCAGTGCCCTGCGCCGGAACCTCCTGCGCGGCCCCGGCCCGGCGCCGACGCCCGGTCGGAGCGTTGGTGGGATGCGGCTGCGGCGGGGTGTGGTCCTCGGCCTGGTCGTGCGGCACGGCATCGTGCCGGCCCTCGTCACCGCGTACGGCCGTCTGCCCCGGAACCTGGGCGCGCGGCGCCTGCATCGCGGCCTGCCCCGGAACCGGAGCTGTCGCAGCCGTCGGAGCCACAGGAGAAGCCGGTGTCATGGCCGAGGCCGCGGCCGACGCCGCCCCCCGGTCGGCAGGGGCGCGGTCCGCGTCGGCGGGTGGCAGCGCGAACACCGTACGGGCGCCCGCCTCCTGCGCGGCCGCCCGCTCGGACGCCGCGGCCAGGGCTCGCCTGCGCCGCCCGCCCGGTTGCTGGGCGTCGGCCGAGGCGGCCGTATCGGAGCCGGCGGCCGGTGCGGGCAGGGCGGGCGGCAGCGCGTGCTGCTCCCCGCCGTCGCGCCGGGCACGTCGTCCGGCGGGTGCGGGCACGCCCTGCGGGGGTACGGTCCCGCCCAGGCCGCTCCCGGTGGCCGCGGTCCCCGCCGCATGCTCGGCGGCCGTGACGACGGCACCCTGGGCGAGGCCGTCCCCGCCGTCCTCGGCGGGCCGTCCACGGCGTCGTCCGGTGCCGCCGGAGCCCTCGCCGCCGCCGTCGCCCGCGTCCTGCGGCAGCTCCTGGGCGGCCGCGCGCCTGCGCCGACGACCCGTGGGCGCGGCACCCTCGGCCTCGCCCTCGGCGTCGGCACCGGGCGTGTCGCTCTCCAGGAAGGCGTCCACGGAGGACCGTCGGGCCCGCCGTCGTCCGCTGCCGGCGCTCTGTTCGGAGGCGGCCGCGCCGGCGCCCTCGGACCCGTCACCGGCCTCGATCGCCAGCGCAGCCGCGGGAGCGGCGACAACGGCCCCCGCCCCACCGCCGATGGGCACTTCGAGGACGTACGCGCTGCCGCTCATCCCCGGCACCTCGTGCGTCTGGAGCACCCCGCCGTGAGCCCGCACGATCCCGCGCACGATCGGCTCGTGCACCGGGTCTCCCCCGGCATACGGCCCACGCACCTCGATCCGTACGACCTCACCGCGCTGCGCCGCCGCGACGACGACCGTGTTGTCCATGTATCCGCCCGCCGACACGGGCGAGTTGCCGGTCGCGTCGACCCCGGCGACATCCGCGACGAGATGCGCGAGCGCGGTCGCGAGACGCTGCGGATCGACCTCGGCCTCGATGGGCGGCGCGTGCACGGCGAACTGCACCCGTCCCGGGCCGATGAGTTCGACGGCCCCGTCGACACCCGCGGCGACGACGGCGTCGAGCATCACCTTCGTACGCGAGACCTGGTCGGCGCCCGCGTCGAGCTGCTGGAACCCGAGGACGTTGTCGATGAGCGTCGTGATGCGGGAGTAGCCGGCGGACAGGTGATGCAGCACCTGGTTGGCCTCGGGCCACAACTGCCCGGCGTCGTCGGCGGCGAGCGCGGCGAGGTCACGGCGCAGCTCGTCCAGCGGACCGCGCAGCGAGCGCCCGAGCAGGGTCAGCAGTTGCTCGTGCCGCGCGGCGAGCGCCTCGTACCGGTCCTTCTCCCGCTCACCGAGGGCGGCGTAGCGGTCCTCGCCCGCGGCGACTTCCTCGGCGTGCCGCTCCTGGAGCTCCTCGATCTCGGTCACCTGCCGCTGCCGCAGGGAGGTCAGTTCGGAGGCGTGCTCCTCGGCAAGCCGTTCGAGTTCCTCCTCGTGCCGCTGCTGGGCGGTGTCCTTCTCCTCGACGACCTTGTCGTAGGGCCGCCGGTCGGTGAAGGTCATCACGGCGCCGACGAGCTGCTCCCCGTCGCGCACGGGCGCGGTCGTCAGGTCGACGGAGACCTGGTCGCCGCCCTTGGACCAGAGCACCTGCCCGCGCACCCGGTGCTTGCGCCCGGAGCGCAGGGTGTCGGCGAGCGGCGACTCCTCGTACGGGAAGGGCGACCCGTCGGTACGGGAGTGGAGCACGAGGGTGTGCAGCTCACGCCCGCCCAGGTCGCTGGCCCGGTAACCCAGTATCTGAGCGGCGGCCGGATTGACGAGCACGATGCGGCCGTCGGTGTCGGTGCCCACGACGCCTTCCGACGCGGCTCGCAGGATCATCTCGGTCTGCCGCTGCGAACGCGCCAGCTCGGCCTCGGTGTCGACGGTGCCGGTCAGATCCCGTACGACGAGCATGAGCAGCTCGTCTCCGCTGTAGCCGTACCCGTCGTAGGCCTGCTGCCCGTTCTCCAGGTTCGCTGAGGTGACCTCGACCGGGAACTCGCTCCCGTCGGTCCGCCGGGCGACCATCCGGGTCGGCTTGGTCCGGCCCTGCGGGTCCATGTGCTCGGGCCGCCGCATGGACCCGGGAATGAGCTTGGAGTCGAACTGCGGGAGCAGATCGAGCAGCCCCCGCCCCACCAGAGCCGTCCCCGGCGCCTCGAAGGCCTCCAGGGCGATGGTGTTGGCGTTGACGACGGTCCCATTGGCGTTGACCAGCACCAACGCGTCGGGCAGCGCGTCGAGTATGGCTGCGAGGCGAGCAGCGCCTCGGGATGGCCTGCTGCTCACGAGACGCTTCCTCCCTGTTACCGCACCTTGCCGACCGCTCGGGCCATCTTGCCAACCGGCCCGCGACGTGTCACGCGAGGGAGTCTAAAGGCTGGGGTCGCGCTCGCGACGCCGGATGAGAGGGAGGTCGCACGACGAAGTGACCCAGAACGTATGACCGCCTGCGGCGTCGTACTTCCCGGATCCGCCGCGTGTCCATTCAGACTTCGCGAGACCTTCGCGGGACTTTTGCGGAGTCGGTACGTCCGGTATGGAAAGCCTGTGCGAGGGGGGACGGAGGGTGCTTACGACGGACCGGACCCCGGCCGGGAGCCAGGCGGAGCGGGAAGCGGGCAGTGGGGCCCTACCTCCGCCCTCCCGCCCGCAGCTCGGGAAGGAGCGGCACGAGCCGGTCCCACCGGGCGATCTCGCAGCCGTTGCTGCGGTCGTAGCGCGCGTCGACGGGCCGCCCGGCCCAGGTCCCGGTGACATGCGCGGTGGCGGGCCCGCCGTACTGCATGGTGCACAGGCCGTCCTGCGCCACGGGGGCGAAGGCGTCCTTGCCCCAGCGGGTGCCGCGATCGAGTACGGCGCAGGCGCCGGCGGCGTCCGGGTGGTCGCCGCCCGTCGGATGGCAGATCAGCTCATGGGTCCCGTCGGCGCCACCCCCGGCACCGCTGACGGTGACGGTGAGGTGATCGCCGGCCCGGTCGGGGCCCTGGAGCGAGGGGAGAGCGAGGACGGGCGCAGCCTGGGGGGACGCGACGGCGGGCGCGACGGAGGTGAGGCCGACGGCGACGAGGGAGCCGGTGGCGCCGAGCAGCACCCGGCGCAGGCGCCCGGTCCGGGCGCAACGGTTGACCTGCAACATGACCTGACTAACGCCGCACACCCTCGGACGTTGCGCCCTGGACGCCACCCTTCCCGGCGCCCCGGGGAGCGCGGCGGGAAGGGCAGCGGGTAGGGCAGCAGGAAGGGCTTTGCCCTGCGACCTCTCCGCCTAGTACCGTGGGAGTCGATTGGTGACAGGACGCTCGACTGTGTCATCATCTGCACGCACCACTCGCGCTCGTGCGAGGGCTGTGCTGGAGGCGTCGCCTAGTCCGGTCTATGGCGCCGCACTGCTAATGCGGTTTGGGCCTTAAAGCCCATCGAGGGTTCAAATCCCTCCGCCTCCGCGCTCGATCACGAAGCCCCGGTCTCTGGACCGGGGCTTCGTTGTTCTGTGACCGAGGTCACCGATCCGCCCTGTCGACACCGTGCCGTTCAGAGTCGGCGTCCAAAGCCCATTTCAAGGCGTTTCCGCAGGTCGCAACGGGTGCGGCAAACGGATTTCACATGGCGGCGGCAGTCATGTAATGTTCTTCCTGTCGCCGCGAGCGGGCCGGAAGGGCCGGGAGCGGCGAGAAAACAGAACAAGCACTCGTAGCTTAACGGATAGAGCATCTGACTACGGATCAGAAGGTTGCAGGTTCGAATCCTGCCGAGTGCACACAGGCCAAAGCCCCCTCGGGATCATCCCGGAGGGGGCTTTGTCGTGTCGTACAGCAGCGAAGTACGCCAACTGCGTCAGCTGTTGCCGCCCTTGGCGTCGGACAGCCGAGGCTCAACAGTGGTCGCATTCACGCTCGGCTCGGCGGAGCGATCTCCTCCACCAGGCCCTTGATGCGGTTCTCGATCTCGTCGCGGATGGGGCGGACGGCGTCGACACCCTGCCCGGCCGGGTCGGGGAGTTCCCAGTCCAGGTAGCGCTTGCCGGGAAAGACGGGGCAGGTGTCGCCGCAGCCCATCGTGATGACCACGTCGGAGTCCTGGACGGCCTCCACGGTGAGGACCTTGGGCACCTCCGTGGCGATGTCGATGCCCACCTCCGCCATGGCTTCTACGACGGCCGGGTTGACCGTGTCGGCCGGTGCGGACCCGGCGGAGCGGACCTGCACCCGGTCGCCCGTCAGGTGCGTGAGGAAGGCCGCGGCCATCTGGGAGCGTCCGGCGTTGTGGACGCAGACGAAGAGGACGGACGGACGTGCGGAGGGGGTGTTCATGGCGGGTGCGTCTTCCTGCGGAGAGCGGTCAGGGGAGGGTGGGGGCGGCGAGTCCGGTTTCGTCGCGGACAGGGACAGGGACAGGAACAGGGACAGAGGCGGGGGCCGGGGTGGATGGGGAGGGCCTGCGGCGTCCGAAGACCGCGAGCACCAGCCCCAGGCCCAGCGCGGCGCCCGCCAGTTGGGCCGCGATGAACGGGCCGATTGAGCCGGGGGCGATGCCTGCGAAGGTGTCCGTGAAGGCTCGGCCGACGGTGACCGCCGGGTTGGCGAACGAGGTGGAGGACGTGAACCAGTACGCCGCGCCGATGTAGGACGCCACAGCCACGGGTCCGAAGTGGGCACGCCCGGTGCGCGCCAAGCCGAAGATCAGCAGGATGAGTCCGGCGGTCGCGACCACCTCGCCCAGCCACAGGTGCCCGGCGAAGCGGTCGTGGCCGGACCACTGGACGAGCGGCTTGCCGAACATGGCGTCGGCCACGATCGCGCCGGCAATGGCTCCGACGATCTGCGCGGGGATGTACGTGGCTACGTCCCGCACGCTCGGTCCGTCCCCGTGGCGTCGGCCGTCGAGCCAGGCCACGGCTGTGACTACGGGATTGAAGTGCGCACCGGAGACCGGGCCCAGCAGCGCGATCAGCACGCCCAGGCCGAAGACGGTGGCCAGCGAGTTGGCCAGCAGCTGCACGCCGACGTCCTGGGTCAGCTCGGTGGCCTGGATGCCGGAGCCGACCACCACCGCGACCAAGGCCGCCGTCCCCACGGCCTCGGCGACGGTCCGGCGGACCAGCGGAGCGGTCACGCGGTTGCCTCGGCCTTCTGCGACGTCGCCAGGAAGGCCGCGAGCCGGTCGAGGGTGGCGGGCAGTGCCCAGTAGTAGACCCAGGTGCCGCGCCGCTCGCAGTCGATCAGGCCGGCCTGTCGAAGCAGCTTGAGGTGGTGCGAGATCGTCGGCTGGGACAGGTCGAAGGCCGGGGTCAGGTCACAGACGCAGACCTCACCGCCTGCCTGCGAGGCGATCAGCGACAGCAGGCGCAGGCGCACCGGGTCGCCCATCGCCTTGAACAGCTTCGCCAGCTCTGCCGCCTGGTCCGCGTCCAGGGGTGAGGTCACCAGCCCCGGGCAGCATGCGTCGTCCTCGTCGCGCTGACCGAGCACCACAAGCTCTTGTTTCGACATGCTTCTATGTTGACAGCCTTCGATTCAAGGAGCAAGCTTGAATCGACAAACATCAATACAAACCGATGGGGGCCTTGCCATGTCGCGTGCTCAGCTCGCCCTGCGGGTCAGTGATCTGGAAGCGTCGATCACCTTCTACTCGAAGCTCTTCGGTGCCGAACCGGCCAAGCGGCGCGAGGGCTACGCCAACTTCGCCCTCGCCGAGCCCCCGCTCAAGCTCGTGCTGATCGAGGGCGCCCCCGGCGAGGAGACCCGCCTCGACCACCTCGGTGTCGAGGTCGAGTCCACCGGCCAGGTCAACGCGGCCACCACCCGGCTCAAGGACGCCGGCCTGGCCACCTTCGAGGAGAACGACACCTCGTGTTGCTACGCCCTCCAGGACAAGGTGTGGGTCCACGGCCCCGGCAAGGAGCCGTGGGAGGTGTACGTGGTGAAGGGCGACGCCGCCAACCTCGGCAAGAACCCCGACCCCGACAGCACGGGCGACGCCTGCTGCACCGGACAGGCCACCGAGGGGGCTCCGGCAGTCGCCGGATGCGTCTGCGGACAGTGATTCGAACAGCCTGGCCGACGGGAGCCCTGTCCGTCTCGGTTCTTCTCTCATCGGACTCCCGCAAGGGGAAGGCCAGTTCAAGGGCAACAGCCGACTACGGCACCATGAGGGAGACCGTGTGCGGCTCCGTGCCGATGCAGTACGGCAACTGCCGGCGCAGTCACCCCTGGCTGAAGGCTGCCGCCTGCGGGGAGTTGTGCCTGCCCCCGGCGCCGTACGGATCGCCGTACACGCCGGAGACGACGAGACCGGCAGGACCCTCCTCTACGAGATCCCCAACGACACGGTGGCCCCCGCCTACGTCCCCGGCATCCTGCGCACCGTCCTGGCATCATCGGTGCCGACATCCTGCTCTACGCCGTGGTCCGCCAGAACCTGCCGGACCGGTGGACCGACAGCTGGCCCTTGAAACTCCAGCTCCTGGACGTGCAGAGCGCGGCCGCGGCGGTGCTCGCCACAGGTGGGGCGGCGCTTGCACGGGCCCAGTACGCCCGTACGGTCAGGCCTGCGCTCGGGTCGTTCGGCCGTGTCCGCCCCGACCTCGCACCGAATGATCAACTGGCCTGGGTGTGCCACCTGTTCAATGGTGGCCAAGAAGTCGTTGTCATAGAGGACATTCGCTACCACGTCGCCTACACCTCCGCCGGACATGCCGGAGGAGCCACGGACACGGTGGGATGGGCGGAGCGCCGGACGGCCCTGGAGTCGATCGAGGGCGCTGGGCTGGTGAGCCGAGCGGATTTCTACATCAACTTCGTCTCGTCCGGGCACCCCGTTCCGGCCCAGCATCTCGTGTTCCTGGGGTGGTGCACGGAGAAGTCCATGCGGGTCGTGGAGAGCGTGTTGCTCAAAGCGCGTGTGACCGATCGAGTCGGCGACGCCCATGAGCGCGTGATCGACCTGCTGAAAGGCGCCGACCGTGCGCCTTCCCTCCCCGATCCACCGGCGCCGTTCTGAGGGCCGTACGGCACAGGCACCGCAGGACGTAACGCTCGCCGCCCTCCTCGTCAGCGTCGGGTCTCCTCGTCAGGGTCCTCCAGTCGCAAGGCCCTCCGGTGATCCACTGCCTGGTCCGGGACCAGGCGGGAGAGGGCGTCCGTGAGGCGTTCGCAGGCCTCTCTCAGGGCTCGGACCGTCTGGTTGCGTTCGGCGATGGTGGCCGAGAGGAGGAGGGAGGTCAGGGCCACCGTGCCGTTGAAGGCCTGGAGGATGACCATCTTGGCGAGGAGGTCCTGGTCGGCGAAGGGGCCCACGTCGGCCGCGCCGGCGGAGATCGCCACCACCGAGGTGATCAGCGCGACGGGCGCGGCGCCGGGGAGCTGGAAGCGGAAAGCCGCCCAGACGAGGAAGGGGACGACGAGGAAGAGGAGGTTGAGGGAGCTGCGGGTGGCCACGAACGAGGCCACCGTCGTGCCGGCCAGCAGAGCCACCGCCTCGACCCAGCGCAGGGCGCTCGCGCCGGCCGGCCGGTGCACGGTGCGTGCCGCCAGCAGGAGGGGAGCGATGACCAGGACTCCCATCGCGTCGCCCGTCCACCACACCGACCAGGTCGGCCAGAAGTCGTCGGCCGTCAGCGCGTCGGAGGCCACCAGGACGCCGGTGCCGATCGTCGCGCTGATCAGCATGCCGACCAGCGCCCCCAGGAAGACCAGGGCCATGGCGTCCTGGAGCCGGTCCAGGGCCGGACGGAACCGCGCGCGGCGCAGCAGGAGGCAGGCGCAGACCGGGGCGATCGTGTTGCCGGCGACGATCGCGAGCACGGGGAGGATCGACGGTCCCAGCGTCACGTTCACGACGAACGCCCCGATGGCGATGGCCGGCCACATGCGCAGGCCCCACAGGAGTAGGGCGACTAGCGCGATGCCGGTGGGTGGCCAGAAGGGTGTGACCTGCCCTCGTACCAGTTGCTGCTCCAGGCCGAGCTTGGCGCTGCCGTAGTACGCGGCCACCACGACCGCCAGGCGCAGGGCGACGACGGCTTGGCGCCGGAGCCGGAGCCGTGGGCCGCCGGTCTCGCGCGGTGCCTGGGGGGCGACCAGGGCGTGCATGGACCTCACCCGCCGACGCTGTCGCCGAGGCCGTCGCCGGTGCTCTCGCCGTAGCGAAGGACGAGGACCGCGGCGTCGTCGCTGTGCCCGGTAAGGTCCGCCACCTTGATCACCGCGGCGGCCAGTTGCTCGGGGTCGTAGCCGCAGCAGGTGCCCACCAGGTCGGCGACCGTCTTCAGCCCGTCGTCGATCGGGTAGGCGGGGCCCTCCACCACACCGTCGGTGAGCAGCACGAACGCGCCCGTTCCGGTCAGCGACCGGTGCGCGGACGGGTAGCGCTCGCCGGCGTGGATGCCCAGCGGCAGGCCGCCTTCGTCGAGGACGATCTCGCAGTGGCCGCCGGTCGTGGCCCAGACCGCCGGGACATGCCCGGCGCGGGCGTCGCACAGCTCCTTGGTCACCGGGTCGAAGCGCAGGAAGGAGCAGGTCACGAAGAGCTCGCAGGCCATCTCGACGAGCAGGTCGTTGGTGCGCCGCAGTATCTCCGCCGGGTCCGAGGTGGCGGTCGCGACGGCGCGCAGACAGGTCCGCACCTGCCCCATGTGGGCCGCCGCCTCGACATCGTGGCCCTGGACGTCCCCGATCGCGAAGCCCATCGAGCCGTCCGGCAGCCGGAAGCCGTCGTACCAGTCACCGCCGATGTCGAGGCCGACGCGGGCGGGCGCGTACCGCCCCGCCGCCCGCAGCCAGGGCACGCCGGGGAGCTCGGCGGCCAGCACCTGGCGCTGGAGCGCGGCGGCGAGCTCGACGCGGGCCTGGTGGAGCTTGATCTGGTCCAGTATCCGGCCGGTGAGATCACCGAGCTGATCCAGCAGCTCCCTGGTGGCGCCGGCCGAATCGGAGCGGCGGCGGGCCATGGCATCACACCCCGGACTCGAGCGGAGCACCATTTACGGCTTATGTCACATTTCTAGCGCTTTTACGGTACCGCGAAGGCGGGGCCGCGACCCGACTCGGTTTGTGGATGCCCCTCGGTCACGGTCACCGAGTTGCTCGGGAGGCACCGCCCCCGCACCTGGACACGGGCTCAGTCCGCGTCCCCGAACGCCAGCGCGTCCAGATCTCCGTCGAAGTCCTCCCCCAGACCCGGCAGGCTCAGGAACACCCGCTCCAGCGGGTCCGGCGCCAGGGCCTCGGGTGCTTCCCGTACCGCGTCCGGTGTCGTCTGAAGGGCCTGTTCCGTCCAGATGCACTTGCCCGTCGGCGTGTACCGCGTCCCCCAGCGCAGCGACAGCGCCGTGATCAGCTGAAGCCCCCGGCCCCCTTCGTCCGTCTCGGTGGCCCGGCGTATCCGCGGCATCGTCAGGCTGCCGTCGAAGACCTCGCAGATGAGCTCGGCGCCGTACAGGAGCCGTAGGCGCAGCGGACCCTTGGCGTGGCGGATGACATTGCCGACGAGTTCGCTGGCCAGCAGCTCGGTGGTGGGGGTCAGGGCGGTCAGGTCCCAGGCGGCGAGCTGCTCGCGGATCAGGGCGCGGGCCTGTCCCGCCGCTCTGGGGTCCTTGGGCAGAGGCCAGGACGCCATCCGGGAGTCCGGCAACGCGTGCAGCCGGGCCAGCAGCACGGCCGCGTCGTCGGCCGCCTGCTGGTCGGCGGGGAGCAGGGCCGAGGTGACCCGCTCGCAGAGACGGTCCAGGTCGGCCGCCGTACCGTCCGCGTGCGCGGTGCCCAGGACGTCGGACAGCGCCGCCATGCCCTCGTCCATCTCGCGCTTGGCGGACTCCACCAGGCCGTCGGTGTACAGCACCAGCACACTGCCCTCGGGGACCGGGATCTCCGTCGTCTCGAAGGGGGGCTCGGCCGCGCCGAGGGGCGGGTCGGCCGGCAGCGGCGGGAAGACGACCGTGCCGTCGGGGTGCAGCAGCGCCGGCGGCGGATGGCCCGCCCGCGTGATCGAGCAGACGCGGGTCGTGGAGTCGTAGAGCGCGTACAGACAGGTCACGTACGACTCCTCGCCCATGGCGCCGACGATGTCGTTGAGGTGGCTCATGATCTCGTCGGGCGGCAGTTCGAGGTCGGCCAGGGTGTGGACGGCCGTGCGCAGCCGGCCCATGGTCGCCGCCTCGGGGAGGCCGTGGCCCATGACGTCACCGACGACCAGGGCCACCTGGCCGCCGGACAGCGGGATGATGTCGTACCAGTCGCCGCCCACGTCCATGCCGTGGCCGGCCGGCAGATAGCGGGCGGCGGCCGTGCAGGCCGGGACGACGGGCAGGTCCCGGGGGAGCAGACTCCGCTGGAGCTCGCGGGAGCGGGTGTGCTCGGCGTCGAAGAGCCGGGCCCGTTCCAGGGCCTGGGAGACCAGGGCGCTGGTCGCGGTCAGCAGGGCGCGCTCCTCGTCGGTGAGGCGGCGCGGGTGGTCGAAGGTGACCGCGCAGATGCCGAAGGTGTGGCCCGAGGCGGTCAGCGGGAGCAGCGCCCAGGCCTGCTTGTCGGCGCGGGCGGGCAGGTCGGCCAGCTCCGGGTAGCGGGCGGCGAACTCGCGCGGGGTGGACAGGAACAGGGGCGCGCCGGTCAGGATCGCGTCCCACAGCGGGCTGGGCTGGGTGCGCTCGCGGCCGTCGAGTACGGCGATGACGTCGTCCGGGTAGCCGACGGACCCGACGATATGCAGCCGGTCGCCCTCCACGGTCTGTACGACGAGACCGGTCGCCTCGAACGGCGGCAGCACCCCGCGCGCCACCGCGTCCACGACGTCCGCCGAGGTCGTCGCCTTGGCCAGGGCCGCCGTCAACTCCCCCATCCGGGCCGCGCGTTCGGCGGCGGACCGGTCGGCGGAACGGCGTTCCTCCTCCAGCCGCCGCCTCTCGGTGACGTCGGTGAAGTAGATCGTGCGGCCGTCGGGGCCGGGCACCAGGCGGAGATGGCACAGCCGGCCGTTCGGCAGCCGTACGTCGAAGCTGACCGACTTCTCCGCGGCGGCCGCCTGCCGGCAGCGGATCTCCAGGCCGGGGACCTGCTCGGCGGCGGGCAGGTCCCACAGCAGACAGCCGAACAGTTCCTCCTCGGAGAAGCCCAGGGTGCGTTCGGCCTCCAGGTTGGCGAAGGTGATCCGCCAGTCGTCGTCCATCGCGAGGAAACCGTCGCTCATATGCCGCAGGGCCCGGCTGAGCGCGTCACGCGCGGAACGGGGCTCGGCGCTGTCCCAGCCCACCCCGGTCATCCGCAGCGGTTCGCCCTGGTCGTCGTACGTCGCTCGGGCGCGGGCCTGGGTCCAGCCCCAGGTGCCGTCCAGTTTCCGCACCCGGTACTCGGCCTCGAAGACACCGCGCTCCCGGATCGCCCGGTCCACCAGCGCCAGCGTGGGCGCCAGGTCGTCGGGGTGGACGCATCTCATCCAGTTCTCGACCTGACCGACGTAGTCCTCGGGCCGGGTGCCGTACAGCTTCAGGGCCGCCTCGTCCCAGAGGAGTTCGCCGGTCCGGATGTTCCAGTCCCAGGAGCCGACGCTCACCTCCTTCAGGGCCTGGCGCAGCCGCTCGCCGTCGTGCCGCGGCTGCCCGGTCCGGGACGGGCCGGTCGTGGGCGGCGCCTTGACCATGCGGTCCTCGGTCCAGGCGATGACGGATCGCAGGAACTCCCAGTGCTCGGGGCTCGGTTCGCCCCGGTCGCCCATGAGGACGGTGAGGGCGCCGGTGCCGCGGTGGCCGGTGTACAGCGGCAGCGCGGCGAGGCCGGTGCCGGGCCAGGTGGCGTCCGCGGTGTCGGCGGCCCCGGCCGGGCTCAACGGGACCCAGACGCCGTGCCCCTCGCGCAGCGCGCGGGCCGGGGCCAGCGGTTCCTCCTGGTCGACGATCTCCCAGGAACGGATGAGGGCGCTCGGCAGCCCGGCCGTCGACACCAGGCGCAGCGCGGACATCGGGCCCCGCAGGTGGATCATGCCGCCCAGCGCGCTCAGTTCGCCCACCGCGTGCTCCAGGGCCAGCCGGAACACCTCGCTACCCGGGACACCGGGGGCCACCGTGCCGAGCAGTGCCAGCCGAGCGTTCATGCCGCGGACTTTACCGTTCCGAGCTCAACCGAATCGCTGGTTCCCAAGATCCTTGCGCGCCCCGCGCGGACGCTCGCCCCGACGTCAACGGCCGTATCGTATAGACGAGTTGAAGGGCGAGCCGTCCTGCGTTCGGCGAACACGAACAGCCGCAGGACCAGGAACCGTCCGATGCCCGCGAGCCCCGAGGCGGTGAGGTAGACCGCCTGCTCCCAGGCCATGCCGGGCGCCGGCCGCACGGCGTACAGGACGAGCATCGCGGCGCTGGTCGCCAGGTAGGCGGCGACCGCCGAACCGGAGGACTTCAGGTGCCGCCGCCAGCCGGGACGTGCACCGGTGCCGAAGGTGAACAGGGCGTGCAGCTCGGTGCACAGGAGCGTGCCGACGACGGTGACCAGGGCGTTCGCGACCACCCAGGGCATCATCGCGCCGAGTGCCGGTACGGCCGCGCTGGAGAGCAGCCCGACTCCGCCTCCGCACACCACGAACCGGGCGAACGAGGAGAGGGCGCCGGGCCGCTCCTGGCCCGGCAGCGACGTACTCGGCTCGGACAGGCGGTGCGACTGCATGGCGGTTTCCTTCCGGGCGAGCGGGATCCAGTACGGGATGCAGCTCAACCCGGGCGGGCTTCAGCGGGGTCTCAGGCGGGCTTCAGCGGGGCGTCAGGTGGGCTTCAGGCGGGCCTGAGGCATGGCCGGGCCTGAAGCGTGGCCTGGCCTGAGGCGTGGCCGGACCTGACGCGTGGCCTGAGACGCTTGAAATCACCGACTACGCGAACTCATCGACTACGCGGGCTCATCGACTACTTGAGCCCATCGACTACTTGAGCTCATCGACTACTTGAACTCACCGACGTTCCGCCCCGCCCACTCCGCGAACGTCCGGCCCGGCCGCCCCAGGATCCGCTCCACGTCCGGGCTCACCTGCCGCAGCTCGGCCGGCGGCGCACCCAGCAGGTCGAGGGTGCTCTCGACCACGGGCTCGGGCATGGCACGCAGCATGTGCTCCCGGGCCTGCGCGCGAGTGAGCTCGACGTACGTCACCGGCTCCCCCAGGGCCGTGGCGATCGCGGCCGTCTGCTGCCGGGGCGAGACGGGCGCGGGGCCGGTGAGTTCGTAGACCTCGCCGTGGTGGCCCGGCTCGCGCAGGGCCGCCGCCGCGACCTGCGCGATGTCGGCCGGGTCGACGGTCGGCAGGGCCACGTCGCCGAAGGGCGCGGCCACCTCCCGGCGGGCCCGGATCAGGTCGGCCCACTGGAGGGTGTTGGAGTGGAAGCCGCCGGGACGCAGCATCGTCCACTCCAGGCCAGAGGCCCTGACGGCGTCCTCCGACGCCGAGGGGTGGTCGCCCGTGCCGACGCCCTGGGACGACAGCAGGACCAGGCGCCGGACGCCCGAGGCCCGGACGACGTCCAGAACGGCACCGAGGTCGCCGCCGGCCGCCATGAAGTCGCCCGATGTCAGGAGGAACAGGGCCGACGCCCCGTCGAGCGCGGGCGCCAGGCGGGCGGGTTCGGTCAGATCGGCCTGGTGGTGGCGGGTCCCCACCGGAACGTCCCGCGCATCGACACGGCGGGAGACGGCGGTCACCTGCTCACCCGCCTCGACGAGGGCCCGTACAAGTGGCCGTCCGACATTGCCTGTTGCTCCGGTCACCACGATCATCATCGGTCTCCGTTCCGAGTTCGGATCCAGCAGTTCGGATCTCGTACGGGGACGCTACTGTCGTCGGGGTAGTAGGTACCTAGAGGAAAGTAATGGAGAACAGGGGGAGTTGTGACCGAGGACACAGACCTCAGGGCTCCGCGTGGCGCCGACCCCGAGAACGCCTGCCCGATCGCTCCCGTCGTCGACATCGTCTTCAGCCGCTGGACGACCCCGATCCTGTGGGCACTTCACGAGTACGGCCGTCAGCGCTTCGTCGAACTGGAGCGCCGTATCGCCACCATCACGCCGAAGGTGCTGACCCAGCGACTGCGGCAGTTGGAGCGCGACGGCCTGGTCCTGCGCACGTATCACGCCGAGGTCCCGCCGCGCGTGGAGTACGAGATCAGCGAACTGGGGCGCAGCCTGTCCCCCTTGTTCGCCGCGCTCTCGGAGTGGTCCGTGCATCTGGGAGAGGTGGAGCACGCGCGGGCGGCCTACGACGCGCGGGACAGCCGCCGCGGCCGTTGACCCGGTGCGAGCCGTCCCCGCGCCGTCTCGTCAGTCGGCGCGGCGGTGCTCCTCCAGATAGCCCGCGGCCAGGGCGCTCGCGCGCGTGAACCAGTCGGTCAGGACGGCGATCTCCTCGGCGGAGTAGTCGGCGAAGAGGTCCATCAGCCGGGCGTAGTACGGCTCGTAGATCTCCCGGATACGGGCTTCCGCGTCCGGCCGCGCGGCCACACGCACCCGGCGCCGGTCCACCGGGTCGGGACGGCGGGTGACGTAGCCGGCGCGTTCCAACCGATTGAGGATGCCGGTGACCGCGCCCGTGGTGACGTGGACGCGCGCCGCCAGGTCGCCGGCCGTGAGCAGGTTCTCGCCGGCTTCGATGACGTAGGCGAAGCAGGTGAGGTCCGTGACGTTGAGGCCGACCTGCGCGGCGATCTCCTGCTGCCCCACCATCGCGGTCGCGATGAGCTGGTCCATGGCCGACAGGGCCTGGACCGGGGAGGCGGCGGGGCGGCGCGGCTTGCCTTGCATCTTTTCGATTTACCTTAGCTTGTGAGAGATTTAGTGCCTAAACTTCTTACGACGTGAGGAATTCTCGGGAGGTGGGCACGTGAGCCAGTATGACGAGGGGCACACGGTCGCGGGGTGGACCGGCACCGCGATCGCGACCGTCGGCTCCGCGGTGGCGGGAGCGGGGATATGCACGGTCTCGGCGCTGCTGATCTGGGGCGGGCTGGGGATTCTGGCGGCGAGCGTCCTCGTCACCTGGGCCCTGCACCTCACCGGATGGGGCAAGCCTCCGGGGGTCCGGCCGCGTCGTGAGTGGCGGATGGGGGCACGCGATCTGACCGCGCGGGGCGGGCATACGGACTGCTGGGGGTGCCGGCTCGCGGGGCGGGGGCGGCGTACGGCGGTCGTGGCGTCCAAGTCGGGGTCCGAGCCGGCGTCGGAGTCGGGGTCCGAGCCGGGTTCCCAGTTGGTCCCCGTGGTCGATGCGCAGCCGGAGCCCGAACCCGTTGTCGCCGAGGCCGGTCGGGGCGGTCGCTGAGGGGGCGTTGTCAGTGCCTGCCTCTACTCTCGAAGAGCGATGGCACAGGCATGGAGATGCAAGGGGCTGCGCTGGTCGGCGCAGGGCCCCGAGCTGGCGTGGGACGGCGGTCGGCGCTCCACGCTGACCTGGGGGAAGCGCGTGGCCTTCGGGGTCGCGGAAGGGGGAGTGCGGACATGCGTGGGAGCGCGGGGGCATGCGTGTCCGGTGCGAGCGGTCGTGCCGGGGCGGAGCACGGGGGCGCGGTGCGAGGAGTGTGCGCGGCTGGACCGGGCGCACTCGGTGGCCGCCGACACGATCGCGGACGACCCGCGGCCGTACCACGTATATCTGGCCTGGTTCGGCCCCGGCATGACCAAGGTCGGCATCACCGCCGTTGAGCGCGGCTCGGCACGGCTGCTGGAGCAGGGCGCGGTCTGCTTCACCTGGCTCGGCGCCGGCCCGCTGATGGCGGCACGGCGCACGGAGGAGTTGCTGCGGGCGGCACTCCGGGTCCCGGACCGGATTCCGTACGCCGACAAGCGCGCCGTGCGCTCCACCCTGCCGGAGTCGGCGGCGGAGCGTGCCGCCGAGGTGGAGGAGCTGCACGCCCGAGCGGTGGCCCTGGACGCCTGGCCGGAGTCCCTCACCCGCGAGCCCTGCCAACCGGTCGACCACGCCGGGGCGTTCGGGCTCACGGCTCTCCCGGCCGCCGTCGGAGAGGTGGCCGAGCTGGTCGCGGGCGGGGCGGTGAGCGGGCGGTTGGTGGCTGCCGCGGGGCCCGATCTGCATGTGGAGACGGGGGGTGGCGGGGTGGTCGTGGTCGATACGCGGTTGATGACGGGGTGGGAGCTGGTGCCTGCGGGTGAGGAGGGGGAACTGAGCGTGCCAGTACGGGCGTTGAGGCAGGCGGAGGCGAGCGTGCAGGACGGGCTGTTCTGAGCGGGGGCGCGAGCGTGCGGACGTGCTGTTCTGGCGGCGGACGTGAGCGTGCGGGACGGGCTGTTCTGAGCGGCGGAGGCGAGCGTGCAGGACGGGCTGTTCTGAGCGGCGGAGGCGAGCGTGCAGGACGGGCTGTTCTGGCGGCGGACGTGAGCGCGCGGGACGGGCTGTTCTGAGCGCCGGGCGCAAGCCTGCGGGACACGCCGTTCTGAGCCGCGGAGTTGAGTGTGCAGGGCCGGCTGTTCTGAGCTGCCCGCGCCGACACCGGCCGACGGCTTCCAAGGCGCCGCCTGAGAGCCTCCTGTGCGTTTCTTAGGAGATTCACAGGCTCCGGAAAGCGTGTTCTAAGAGGACCAGGACAACGTGTCCGCTATGACCACGACCTCGCCCCAGGGGCGCACCGAACTGCTGAGGCCGGACGGGAGCCCCGTCCGAGTGCTTGTGGTGGACGACGAGTTGTCGATCACCGAACTGCTGTCCATGGCCCTGCGCTACGAGGGCTGGCAGATCCGCAGCGCCGGAGACGGCCAGGGTGCCGTCCAGACCGCGCGGGAGTTCCGGCCCGACGCCGTCGTCCTGGACATGATGCTGCCGGACATGGACGGGCTGACCGTCCTCGGGCGGCTGCGCCGGGAGCTGCCGGACGTGCCGGTGCTGTTCCTGACGGCCAAGGACGCCGTGGAGGACCGTATCGCCGGGCTCACGGCCGGTGGCGACGACTACGTCACCAAGCCGTTCAGCCTGGAGGAGGTCGTGGCCCGGCTGCGCGGGCTCATCCGGCGTTCCGGTGCCGCCGACCGGCGGTCGGACTCCGTGCTCGTCGTGGGCGACCTGACGCTGGACGAGGACAGCCACGAGGTGTCCCGGGCCGGGGAGAACATCCACCTCACCGCCACCGAGTTCGAGCTGCTGCGCTTCCTGATGCGCAACCCGCGGCGCGTGCTCAGCAAGGCCCAGATACTCGACCGCGTGTGGTCGTACGACTTCGGCGGACAGGCCAACGTGGTCGAGCTGTACATCTCCTATCTGCGGCGGAAGATCGACGCCGGCCGTGAGCCGATGATCCACACCCGGCGTGGTGCCGGTTACCTGATCAAGCCCGCGGCGTCATGAGCGGGCGACGACGGCCGCGGGCGCAGAAGAGGCGGGCGGGTCAGCCGCGTACGCTGCGGACGCGGCTCGTCGTCGCGTCGGTGGTGCTGATCGCCGTGGTGTGTGCGGTGATCGGCACGGTGACGACGCTCGCGCTGCGCTCGCATCTGTACGAGCAACTGGACGGCAAGCTCAAGGAGGCCGTCGGGCGGGCGGTCGGCTACGGCGGGCCTCCCGGCGGTGCGCCCGGAGAAGGCGGTGGGGCGAGCACCAAGGGCCTCAAGAACTTCACCCTCGACGACTTCGTCACGCGCGGCCCGCAGCCGCCGGGCACGATCATCGCCAAGGTCCAGAACGGCACCATCACCGAGGCCAAGGTCGGCAAGAAGGTCGAGAACAGCACCGAGCCGTTCGGGATGAAGTCCTACGACCTCACCGAGTCCGCCACCCAGGCGCTCAACGGGGTCTCCCAGGACGGCGACAAGCACACCGTCGACCTCGGTTCCCTCGGCGAGTACCGCGTGCTGTACGAGACGGGCGACAACGGCAGTTACTACGTGGCCATCCCCACCGAGGAGGTCACCAGTACCGTCAACACCCTGATCCTCGTCGAGGTCAGCGTGACCGGCGCCGGCCTGATCGCCGCCGGCATCGCCAGCTCCGTCCTCGTCGGCGTAGCCACCCGCCCCCTGCGCCGGGTCGCCGTCACCGCCACCCGGGTCTCCGAACTCCCCCTCCACACCGGCGAGGTCAACCTCAGCGAGCGCGTCCCCGAGTCCGAGACCGACCCGCACACCGAGGTCGGCCAGGTCGGCGCCGCGCTCAACCGGATGCTGGACCACGTGCACGCCGCCCTGCACTCCCGCCAGCAGAGCGAGATGCGGGTACGGCAGTTCGTGGCCGACGCCAGCCACGAACTGCGCACCCCCCTCGCCTCCATCCGCGGTTACGCCGAACTGACCAGACGCGGCCGGGAGGAGGTCGGACCGGACACCCGGCACTCCCTCGGCCGGATCGAGTCGGAGGCCGGGCGCATGACCCTGCTCGTGGAGGATCTGCTGCTGCTCGCGCGGCTCGACGCCGGCCGGCCCCTCCAGTTCGAGCAGACCGACCTCATCCCGCTCGTCGTCGACACCGTCAGCGACGCGCGCGCGGCCGGCATGGACCACAACTGGCGTCTCGACCTCCCCGACGAGCCGGCCCTGGTGTCGGCGGACGCGGCACGTCTGCAACAGGTCCTCGTCAACCTGTTGGGCAACGCGCGCAACCACACCCCACCCGGGACCACCGTCACAGCGCGTGTCCAACGGCGGGGTCCGTGGATGTGTGTGGACGTCGAGGACAACGGCCCGGGAATCCCGCCGGATCTGCTCCCGCACGTCTTCGAGAGGTTCGCGCGAGGCGACTCCGCGCGTTCCCGCGCCACCGGCTCGACCGGCCTGGGCCTGGCGATCGTGCAGGCCGTGGCGACCGCGCACGGCGGTGCCGTGACGGTCGACAGCGTGCCCGGACGCACCATGTTCACGGTGCATCTGCCGGCCCTGCCGGTGCCGCCGAGCGCCGAAATGAGCTGGCAACAGCACTCACAGGCACAGCACAGTGTCACCACATGGGCGGAACAGGGCGCCTGACAAAAGTCGGTGTCATGCGAACCGACTCTTCTCCCGGCACCCTGCCGGCGCGGGAGCACCTCCCGGCCGGCGACGCCGGTACGCCTGTTTTGGACGTAGTGATCCCCGTCTACAACGAGGAGAAGGACCTCCGGCCGTGTGTGCTGAGACTGCACGATCACCTCAAGCGCACCTTCCCGTACGCGTTCCGCGTCACGATCGCGGACAACGCGTCGACGGACACCACCCCCCGGGTGGCGTCACGGCTGGAGGCGGAGCTCCCGGAGGTCCGCTCCTTCCGGCTGGAGCAGAAGGGCCGCGGCCGGGCGCTGCGGACCGTCTGGTCCGCCTCGGACGCCCCGATCCTCGCCTACATGGACGTGGACCTGTCCACCGACCTCAACGCGCTGCTGCCGCTGGTGGCACCGCTGATCTCGGGCCACTCGGATCTGGCGATCGGCTCCCGGCTCGCCCGTAGCTCACGGGTCGTGCGCGGTCCCAAGCGGGAGTTCATCAGCCGCTCGTACAACCTCATCCTGCGCGGCTCGCTCCAGGCCCGCTTCACGGACGCCCAGTGCGGTTTCAAGGCGATCCGCCGGGACGTCGCCCAGATCCTGCTGCCGATGGTGGAGGACACGGGCTGGTTCTTCGACACCGAGATGCTGGTGCTCGCCGAGCGCGCGGGCCTGCGGATCCACGAGGTCCCCGTCGACTGGGTCGACGACCCGAACTCCACGGTCCACATCGTCAGGACGGCGACCGACGACCTCAAGGGCGTGTGGCGGGTGGGCAAGGCCCTGGCGAGCGGTTCGCTGCCGCTGGACCGGCTGGCCCGCCCCTTCGGCGACGACCCGCGCGACCGCGAGATCGAGGACGTGCCGGGGGGCCTGGCCCGCCAACTCGTCGGCTTCTGCGTCGTCGGCGCCCTGTCCACCCTGTTCTACCTGCTCCTCTACAGCGGCTTCCGCGTCTTCACCGGCTCGCAGGTCGCCAACGCGCTGGCGCTGCTGGTCTCCGCGATCGCCAACACGGCGGCCAACCGGCGGCTGACCTTCGGGGTGCGGGGCAGCGGCGGCGCCGTACGGCACCAGGCGCAGGGCCTGGTCGTGTTCGGTATCGGCCTCGCCCTGACCAGTGGCTCGCTCGCCGCCCTGAACGCGGCCTCGGCCGACCCCTCCCACTCCACCGAACTGGCGGTGCTCATCGCCGCCAACCTCGCGGCGACGGTGCTGCGCTTCCTGCTCTTCCGGGCGTGGGTGTTCCCGGACCGCCGGGACGCCGGGTCGACGGTCGTCGCCTCGCACAGCCCGGTGCACACCCCGTCCTCCCCGACCTACTCCATGGCCCACCCCGGCCACCAGGGCCCGCTCCCGCAGCGCCCGGTGATCCAGGGCGCGCCCCAACACTCCTACGACACCACTCAGTTCCGCGCCGGTGAAGCCGCGGACGGCACCTGGAGGGACGCCACCATGCAGTTGCAGCCGGTGCGCCCGCACGACACCGATCCGAGGGACTCCCGATGAGCGTCCACTACGACCAGCAGACCCACGAGAGCCACGCCAGAGACACCGGCCCCGGCACCTGGGGCCCACCCACGGCCACCCCGCCCGCCGCTCCGGCGCCCGACGCCGGTGAACCCGTACAGCCGTTCCTGCGGCGGCTGTGGCGCGGGCGGCCCGGGGACCCGCGCTGGGCCCGCCCGGCCTTCCTCGGCCTGCTGCTCGCCACGCTCGTCCTCTACCTCTACAACCTGAGCGCCTCCGGCTACGCCAACTCCTTCTACTCGGCGGCCGTCCAGGCCGGCAGCCAGTCCTGGAAGGCCTTCTTCTTCGGCTCGCTGGACGCCTCGAACGCCATCACCGTCGACAAGCCCCCGGCCTCCCTGTGGCCGATGGCCCTGTCGGTCCGCCTCTTCGGCCTCCACTCGTCGGCGATCCTGCTCCCCGAGGTCCTCATGGGCGTCGGCACGGTGGCCGTGGTGTACGCGGCCGTACGACGCCGGTTCAGCCCGGGGGCCGGCCTGGTGTCGGGCGCGGTGCTCGCGCTCACCCCGGTCGCGGCGCTGATGTTCCGGTTCAACAACCCGGACGCGATGCTGGCCCTGCTGATGGCCGTGGCCTGCTACTTCGTCATCCGGGCCGTGGAGGACGGGCGTACCAAGTGGCTGGTGTGGGCGGGAGTGGCGATCGGCTTCGCGTTCCTCGCCAAGACCCTTCAGGCCTTCCTGATCCTGCCGCCGCTCGCGATCGTGTACGCGGTCTGCGCGCCGGTGTCGGTGAGGAAGCGGATCGGTCAGCTCGCCGCGGGCCTCGCCGCGATCGTCGTCTCGGGCGGCTGGTGGGTCGCGATCGTCGAACTGTGGCCCGCCTCCTCCCGCCCCTACATCGGCGGCTCGCAGAACAACTCCTTCCTTGAGCTGACCTTCGGCTACAACGGCCTCGGCCGGCTCAACGGCGAGGAGACCGGCAGCGTCGGCGGTGGCGGCGGTGGCGGGAACGGCGGCGGCAACTGGGGCGAGACCGGCTGGGACCGGCTGTTCGGCTCGAGCATCGGCGGCCAGATCTCCTGGCTGATCCCGGCCGCGCTGATCCTGCTGGTCGCGGGCCTGGTGGCGACCCGCAAGGCACGCCGTACGTCGGTCACCCGCGGTTCGTTCCTGGTCTGGGGCGGCGCGCTGGTCACGACGATGCTGGTCTTCAGCTACATGCAGGGCATCTTCCACGAGTACTACACGGTCGCCCTCGCCCCCTACATCGCCCCGCTGATCGGCATGGGCGCCGCCCTGCTGTGGGAGCGGCGCGACAAGGTGTGGGCGGCACTGACCCTGGCGGGCGCGATGACGGCCACCGCGGTCTGGGGCTACGTCCTGCTCAACCGTTCCTCGGACTACCTGCCGTGGCTGAAGTGGTGCGTGCTGGTCGGCGGTCTGGCCGCGGCGCTGGGTCTGATCTTCGCGTCGAAGCTCGGCCGTCAACTGACCATGGCGGTCGTCGGGCTGGGTCTCGCCGCGGCGCTGGCCGGCCCGGCCGCGTACACCCTCACCACGGTGAACGAGGGCCACACCGGCTCGATCGTCACCGCCGGTCCCGCCGTCGCGGGCGGCCGGGGCGGCGGCCCCGGCGGAGGCGGCGGCATGGGCGGCGGTCCCGGTGGCGGCGGCATGCCCGGTCAGGGCCAGCAGGGTCAGGGCCAACAGCAGGGCGGCAACGGCTTCCCCGGCGGCGGCATGCCCGGCGGCCAGAACGGCAACGGCACCACGCAGGGCCAGGGCCAGAACCAGGGCCAGAACCAGCAGGGCGGCATGCCCGGCGGCGGTCGGATGGGCGAAGGCGGCGGCATGGGCGGCGGTGTCGGCGGTCTGCTCAACGGCGCCAGCGTCAGCGACGAGGCCAAGGCACTCCTGGAGAAGAACGCCGGTGACTACACCTGGACGGCCGCGGCCATCGGCGCCCAGAACGCCGCGAGCTACCAGCTCTCCACCGGCGACCCGGTCATGGCGATCGGCGGCTTCAACGGCACCGACCCGTCCCCGACGCTGGCCGAGTTCAAGGAGTACGTGGCGGACGGAAAGATCCACTACTTCATCGCCAGTGGCAGCGGCGGCGGCATGGGCGGCAGCAGCAGCGGCACGTCCTCGCAGATCAGCTCCTGGGTCCAGGAGAACTTCAAGTCCGTGACGGTCGACGGTACGACCTTCTACGACCTGACGCAGCCGACCAGCGACAGCTGACGGTCCCGGCGACAAGGGGCGGTGGCAAGGGGCCACCGCCCCTTGCCGTACCTCCGTTGTACGCCGTATAGGAATTGCTCTACGGTGTAGAACATGACGACACCCCCCCAGGAACAGGCCCCGGCCCAGCCACAGCCCGAGGCCCCGGCCGGTCACCCGCAACGCTGGCTGATCCTCGGTGTCCTCTGTCTCGTGGTGCTCACCGTGGTGCTCGACAACACCGTCCTGAACGTGGCCATCCCCTCGCTCACCCGCGAACTGGGGGCGGCCACCTCGGACATCCAGTGGATGATCAACGCCTACTCGCTGGTGCAGTCGGGTCTGCTGCTCACGGCGGGCAGCGCGGCCGACCGCTACGGCCGTAAGAAGCTGCTGGTGGCTGGTCTGGCGCTGTTCGGCGTGGGTTCGCTGGTGGCCGGCCTCGCCGACTCCACCGCCCAGCTGATCGCGGCGCGCGCCGGGATGGGTGTGGGCGGCGCGCTGCTGATGACGACCGTCCTGGCCGTGGCGATCCAGATCTTCACGCCGGAGGAGCAGCCGAAGGCGATCGGCATCTGGGCTGCGGTGAACTCGCTGGGCTTCGCGGCCGGACCCCTCCTCGGCGGCTTCATGCTCGACCACTTCTGGTGGGGCGCGATCTTCCTGCTCAACCTGCCGGTCGCGGCGCTCGCGCTGGTGGCGGTCGTGGTGCTCGTCCCCGAGTCGAAGAACCCGCAGGGCGACCGTCCCGACCTGCTGGGCGCGGTGCTCTCCACGATAGGAATGGCCTCCCTCGTCTACGCGATCATCTCCGGGCCCGAACACGGCTGGACGTCGGGCCGGGTACTGATCACGGCTGTCGTGGCGATCGTCGTGCTGGCCGCCTTCGCGTACTGGGAGAGCCGGATCCCGTATCCCATGATCGATATGCACTTCTTCCGGAACCGGCAGTTCACGGGGGCGGTCTCGGGCGGTGTCCTGATCACCTTCGGCATGGGCGGCTCGCTCTTCCTGCTCACCCAGCACATGCAGTTCGTGCTCGGCTACGAGCCCCTGGAAGCCGGTCTGCGGACGGCCCCGCTCGCCCTGATGATCGTGGCGCTGAACTTCACCGGTGTGGCGGCGAAGTGGGCGGCCCGGCTGGGCACCCCGCTGGCCATCGGGCTCGGCATGGCCGTCATGGCGGCCGGTCTGTTCTCCATCGCCACGGTGGCCTCCGGCGGCTACACCGGCACGCTGCTGGGGCTGGTGCTCATCGGCAGCGGTGCCGCGGTGGCCAGTCCGGCGATGTCCCACGCGATCATGAGCGCGATTCCGCCGGAGAAGGCCGGCGTCGGCGGCGGGATCAACGGCACGGTGGCGGAGTTCGGCACCGGACTGGGGGTCGCCGTGCTGGGGGCGCTGCTCAACTCGCGGTTCGCGGCGCTGATTCCGGTGGCGGCGACGTCCCTGCCGGGGGCGCTGGCGGCGGCGGGTTCGGCCGAGGAGAAAGCGCAGATCACGGACGCGTTCTCGGCCGGGCTGGAGACCAGTCTGTCGGTGGGGGCGCTGGCCGTGTTGCTCGGAGGGTTGGTCGCGGGGGCGTTGCTGCGGCGGGCCGAGCGGGCACAGTCCGCCTAGGAGGGCGGGCGCCCGCGAAGGGCGTTGCCGCCTAGCATCTTGATCAGTCAGCGGAGTCGAGGAAGGTGCGCCATGGTGAGGGCAGCCGGACAGGCGGGGCGCACCAGCGTCTGGCTGGAGGGCAAGGAGCGTCGAGGCGGGCGCGGGGGAGGGCAGCCCTCGGGGCTCGACCGGGACCGGATCACCGAGGCGACCGTACGGCTGCTGGACGCCGAGGGGCTGGCCAAGTTCTCCATGCGCCGGCTGGCCGCCGAGCTGAACGTCACCGCGATGTCCGTCTACTGGTACGTCGACACCAAGGACGACCTCCTCGAACTCGCCCTCGACGCGGCCTTCGGCGAGCTCACCCTCCCCGACCCGGACACCGACGAGGACTGGCGCGACCAGCTGCGCGCGCTGGCCCGGGAGTACCGCGGCCTGCTGGTGCGCCACCCCTGGCTGTCACCCCTGATCGGCACCTACGTCAACATCGGTCCGAACAGCCTGGCCTTCTCCCGGCTGGTCCAGCGCATCATCCGCAGGACCGGCCTGCCCGCGCACGGTCTGGTGGCGGCCATCTCGGCGGTCTTCCAGTTCGTGTACGGATTCGGCACCATCGAGGGCCATTTCATCGCCCGCAGCACGGCGTTCGGCATGACCCCGGACGACTACTTCCACCACGCCATGAGCACGGTGACGCAGTCCCCGGACGCCGCCGACATCGTCCAGGACTCCGCGGAACTCATGGAGGCCCGGGGCGGCGACACGGTCGAGGAGATGTGGGAGCGCGACTTCGAGTTCGCCCTGGACCTGCTGGTGGCGGGCATCGAGGCGATGGTCGAGAAGACTCAGTCGCCCTGAACCAGCCGCGCCGGGAACCCACCGGTGGCCACCGGCCCCCACGTCTGCGGTGTCACCCGAATGATCGACTTCCCCTGCTTCAGCATCGCCGCCCGGTACTCGTCCCAGTCCGGGTGCTCGCCGGCGATGTTCCGGTAGTACTCCACGAGCGGCTCGACGGACTCCGGGGAGTCGATCACCTCGGCGGTACCGTCGACCTGGACCCAGGGCCCGTTCCAGTCGTCACTCAGCACGAGCAGGCTGACCCGCGGGTCCCGCTTCGCGTTCCGTGTCTTGGCCCGCTCGGGGTACGTGGAGACCACGATCCGCCGCGAGTCGTCCACCCCGCAGGTCAGCGGCGACGCCTGTGGGCCGCCGTCCGCCCGCCGGGTGAGCAGCAGGGCCCGGTGGCGGGGCCGTACGAAATCCAGCAACTCTTCCAGCGATACGCGGGTGTTCGTCGCGATGTTCGGTGCCATGGGCGTCAGCCTAGGGGCAGACGGGCCCGCTCAGCCTGACCCTGGCGTGTCTACCCTTGCGGCAGCGACTCCCCCTGCACCGCCTGGACGTCCAGCTCGACCCGCAGCGTTGTACCGATGGCCGCGATCCCCGCCTGCACCACCTGGTTGTAGTTCATGGCGAAGTCGTCCCGGTGGAGTTCCGTGGTGGCCCGGAAGGCCGCCCGGGTACCGCCCCACGGGTCGGCGCCCGTACCGAGGTAGGCCAGGTCCAGGTCCACGGGCCGTACGACACCGTGCATGGCCAGCTCGCCGCGCACGGTCCAGCGGTCCGAACCGGTCGCCGCCACCAGGCCGGTGGACCGGTAGGTGATCTCCGGGTAGCGCTCCACGTCCAGGAAGTCCGCCGACTTCAGATGCCCGTCCCGCATCCCGTTCCCCGTGTCGATCGAGTCGGCCCGGATGACCGCCTCCACCCGGGACTTGGTGACGTCGTCCGGCGCGATCTCGAGGGTGGCGGTGAAGTCCGTGAACCGCCCCCGCACACTGGAGATCCCCAGGTGCTGGGCCACGGCCGCCACGCTGGAGTGCGCCGGGTCGACGGTCCAGGGTCCGGGCGGCGGCAGTTCGGTACCGCCCTGCCGGGCCAGCGTCACCGTGCCGACCTCGGCGCGGCCGCTCGCGGTGACGATCGCGCTCGCGGCGGCGGGCGCGTAGCCGACGGCGGTGACGATGACGGTGTACGCCCCCGGGGCGAGCGGGTTCGCGTCCCGTACGGCCCCTTCCGCGTCCGCCTCGGCCCGCAGCACCTGTGCTCCGGTCATGTCCGTCACCGTGACCACCGCGTGCGACACGGCCCAACCGTCCCGGGTACGGATCCTCGCGGTCAGTCCCATCTCACGTACTCCTCAGCATGAAAGTCCCGAAAGGGCCGGGCCCGGGGGGGGGGGGGCCCCCCCCCCGGGGGCGCCCCCCCCCCCCCCCGCCGGGGGGCCCAACACCCCCGGGGGGGGGGGTGCGTGATGTTGTGGGGGGGGGCCCGCCCGGGCCACCCCCGACCG